>JBGUEQ010000043.1:0-41871 GCA_041821265.1 Lachnotalea sp.
CAGCGCAAGGATTCACTGCTAAGGTGATTAAAGAAGGAAGAGTTTTGTGGGTATAAGTATTTGGAACTTTAATAGTATGCGAAACCTAAATGCTTATGAACGTATTGAAAAGATATAAGAAGTTTCTACCGGTATAATAATGAATGTTGTAAATTCAGAGTTAAATATATTTGAGGGAAATGTCGAGCATGACTTAGATGCACTAATCGATGGAATTACGAATATTATTGAAAACTATTTAATACGTAGAGTCAGACTTTGTCTGGCTCTCTTTATAAGGAGTAGATATGTTAAAATTTTATGGGGAATCAGTATATGGTGGAATAGCAGTTGGACCAAAAATGATTTATAAACTTAATGATTACAAAGTGATTAGGAAGAAAATTTGAGAAATTGCACTGGAAAATAAGCATTCTAAACAATCCTCTAATTATTAGAATCAATTATTTCTTTCAAATTAATATTTTCATTAATGAATCTCACCTTATTTTTTTCCTTTTTAATGCTTATTGCTTTCTTTGGACAATGGTGAATACACGACAAACATTGTTGACAATTATTACTAAAAACAGGATTCTTGTCTACTTTTATATTATCTACAGGACAGACTTTTTCACAGGTTTTACATCCATTACAATTGTTATCTACGGAGAAATTCTTTTCAAATTCATTATCGTAAAATTTATCAGCTAATACTCTAAGGCCTTCCTTGATAATAGTATGTTTCTTTATATATTTTCTTCCTTCCTTAATATCTGTAATTATTTTCTCTAAATTTTCTTCTATGTTTTTCTTAGCTTGACCTTGTATCTGCTTATTCATATCAAACCCTGGAAGATAATTATCAACCATAATTAGTTCATTAATATAAGAAAATTCTATTCCATTCCTTTTCCCAATTTCTAAAAGGTGTCTTGTTGTTGCCCCAGAAAAGGCTCCATAAGTTGTTATTCCAAAAATATATTTACTTTTTAAGCTAACTTTATTTAGAAATTGTTCAACGATTTTAGGAACTCCAATGTTATAAACTGGAAATATAATACCAATTTTATCATCCTCAAAATCAAATATACCTTCTTTCATTAGCTTAGGAATAGAATAATACTCATCTCCAATTCTTTTTGCTACATATAAATTATTTCCTGTTGCTGTAAAATATAATATTTTCATAATATTCTCCTTAATAATGATGTTACAATTGTAACACGCTTTTAAATATAATATACTGTATGATACAGAACATTTCAATCTATTTTTATCAGATGTTACATAATAGGAGATATTGTTATGGAAAATAAAAATAATACTTTGCAAAACAATATAACAAAAGAGAGCATTTTTACATCACTTATGATTTTAATGGAACAAAAGAATTTTAAAGAAATCACTATAACAGAGATGACTAAAAAGGCTGGTGTATCACGAATGGCCTTTTATAGAAATTACACTGTAATGGAGGACATTATTATTTGTTACCTTGATGAACTTTTACAAGAATACTCAATGCAAATATTAGATTTTGAATCAATAGATAACTATATGACACCCTAATCAATTTATTTATTATTCTTATTTATGCATTGCTTCAATTCCAGGAATCTTATGGTTTTATGTCCGAGCAGACATTAAAAATATTATACAAAAGACCATTCTACGTGCAGAGGGCAAATGCCAGCATTAGAAGCAGTTCATAGACAAGCAATGTAAGTTGAATGTTATACCTTATATGAGCACATTTTTTATTAAATCAGTTATATATTGAGCAACTTCTGATGGTTCTTCTTTCATTTCATTCTCTATCCAGCAACGTACTATCCCACTACATCCATATGCTAAGAAATATTCTTTCCATTTAGAATGCTTATCAAAAGAAAACAAGGCATTTATTTGGTTTTGGACAGCTATTTCTTTTAAACATATAGAAAACAACTCTTCATAGAATATTTTATCTCCATATTTTGCAGCTAACACGGATAAGAATTCTTTCTTATTTGCAATGTTTCCCAGGAATTGAGTGAAAGTATCGTGACTATTTGTAACATTAATCTTTCTTATAATTTCCTTAGCATTGTTTATAATGGTTTTTTCCATTTTTTCAAGCCAATCATATGGATCCGAATAATATTTATAAAATGTTGCTCTATTTATTTCTGCAATTCTACATACTTCCATTACTGTTATTTTGTTTATTGGTTTTTCGTTTAATAATTGAATGAAAGCATTTTGTATTACCATTTTCGTATATCTTATTCTTGCATCTGTTGCCATAAACCCTCCACATTTGAATTTTAATTGAAATATAATAAACATATTTTCACGATAATGTTTATTATATTTCAATAATAAAGAAATTGATGATTGCTTTAATATGTTAAATTTTATATTATCAGATAAATGAAACATAATCAACAAATGTTTATAATTTTATTGTTTTTGACAAATAAATTCCAAAATATGTTAAATGGAGAGTAAAATGGGTAAATTTGATGAAAAAGTAGTCCTTATAACAGGTGGGGCACGGGGGATAGGAGCTTCCCATGCCAGAGGTTTTATTAAGGAAGGAGCTAAAGTTGCTATTACAGATATTTTAGTTAAAGAAGGAGAAGAATTGGCTACTGAGCTTGGTGATAATGTTAAATTTTATAAACACGATGTTTCAGTGGCAAAAGAATGGGAAGTAATAGTAGACGATATTGAAAAAACATTTGGACCGATTAATGTATTGGTAAATAATGCAGGTGTATCAATGCAAAAGCCGATTTTAGAGATGTCTGAAGAAGAGTATCGAAGAATAATAGAAATTAATCAGTTATCTGTATTTTTAGGAATGAAAATGGTAATACCTTCTATGTTAAAAACAAAAGAAGGCTCAATTATTAATACTTCATCTCTTGCTGGGTTCAGAGGGACAACTCGGGGTTCGGTTGCCTACTCGGCCTCAAAGTTTGCGATTCGTGGTATGACGAAAGCAGTTGCGCTTGAAATGGCCTCGAAGGGAATTAGAGTTAATTCAGTACACCCGGGAATGATATTAACTCCGATGACAGTTCAAAGTGGCTATGAGGATATGATTAATCAGATGTGTGAAGCACTTCCAATGAAAAGGGGAGCACAGCCAGAAGAAGTTACTAAAATGGTTATGTTCCTAGCAAGTTCTGATTCCAGTTTTTGTACAGGTTCAGAATTTGTTGTAGATGGTGGGCAATTAGCAAGAAATTAATAAGAAGATTAAAAAGGTTTAAATTGCATAATTGTGATCTTTCTAAAAAAATATAAAAGAATGGTGGTTATTTTATGAAAACAGCAATTTATTATGGTCCAAAAGATGTACGAATTGAAGAACGTCCCAATCCTATAGCAGGACCAAAGGATGTGGTGGTAAAAATTAAGAAAGCCGGTATTTGTGGATCTGATATCACTGCATGGCTTTATGATGGCAAATATGTAGGAGTATTTCCTAATTCCGAATTTGGACATGAAATGGTAGGCGTGGTTGATTCTATTGGCAGTGAAATCAAGGAAATCAAAGTAGGTGATAGGGTTTTTGTTAATCCTACCTGTGCAAAGAGAAAGGGATTATATGTAACAGATATGGCCGGCGCTTTTTCTGAATATGTTTGCATTGAAGACGCTAAATATGAATATAACTTATTTATGTTACCTGATAATGTATCCTATGATGAAGCTGTAGTCATGGAGCCGTTTTGTGTTGGTACACATGGTAAGAATGTTCCGGGAGTAAAAGCAGGAAATAATGTTGTTATTTATGGTGCGGGTACAATTGGTTTATGTAGTTTAAACGCATTAATCGGACAAGGTGTTAAAAAACCAGTTATTGTAGATATCAACGACAACCGTTTAGCATTGGCTAAAGAAATGGGGGCAACACCTTTTAATCCGAACACAATGAAACCAATGAAAGAATTTTTATCAGAACATTTTGGTACAGTTCCTAATCCATTAGGAGTACTTATGCCAAATGTTGATATATTTGTTGATTGTGCTGGTGTTCCGACAATTCCTGATGAATTTATAACACTAGCAAAGAGAGGCGCTAAATTATCAATTGTCGCAGTATATAAGCAGCCAATTGAGGTTGCATTCAGTAAAATAATGGGCAGTGAAGCGGTAATTATGGGATCAAATGGATATACAGTGGAAGATATCCATGAAGTAATAGATAATATTGCAGGTAATAAAACGCATATAAATAAAATAATTACTCATTATTTTCCACAGGAAAAGATTGTTGAAGCTTTTCAAACAGCAAGTGACCCTTCCACGGGTGCTTTAAAAGTTGTTATTGATTTTGATTAAATTAGAGGAGAAAAAAATATGGAAAATTTTGAAGTACATGGACTATTTCAGTCTGGAATTCTAGTATCTGATATTGATGAATGTTTACATTTGTTTCGTGATGCATTAGGTTTAAAAGTAGTATTTGAAGCTAGAAATCAAATACAGACAGCCAAAGGCCTATCTGGTGTCGATAACCAGATTATGAATGTATTAATGCTACGCGGAGAGGACGGAGTAGATTTGGAAATACATCAGTATGTAGATCCTCCTGCTAAACCACGGTTACCGATGAACCATAACGATATTGGTTCCACACATTTTATGCTTCGAGTTAGTGGAATGGAAGAGGTTGTAAAGAAGATTGAAGAACTTGGATACAAAATGATGACACCGATCGTAGAAAGTAAGTCCCTAGCTGGGTTTAAATATGCTTATTTCCGTGGACCTGATGACATAATGGTGGAGTTGCAAGAAGGTAGCTATTCAAGATAATCGGTTTATAAAAGTGACTTTAAAATAAATAGCCTAAAAGTAATCTTTGGTATAAATGATATGCTCCTTTCTATGTGACAAGTGAAATTATAAAAAGTTGTCACATAAAAGGGAGCATTTTGGGGTCAAAATATACATTTTCGTATAAAAAGATTTTGCAATAATTTTATATATTGGACATAGCCAATGGAGATTAAATACTTTCATTGGCATTATTATTAATTATTATTGAAGTAAAAAATATTAATTTATTTTTACAAATTAATATCTCATTAACATTTCATTATCATTTCGTAAATATTCTTTCGCTATCATAAAATAGAAATGGAGGAAATGATATGAGTAAATTTGATGGAAAAGTAGTTTTAATAACAGGTGGTTCAAGAGGTATGGGTGCTTCTCATGCAAGAGTCTTTGTTGAGGAAGGAGCAAAAGTAGCTATCACAGATATATTAGTTGGAGAAGGAGAAAAAAGAGTATATTCTGTTCATCCATGAATGATTTTAACACCTATGACAGTGCAAAAAGGCTATGAAGATATGATCAATCAGATGTGTAAAGCGCTTCCTATGCAGAGAGGAGCACAGCCGGAAGAAGTAACAAAACTGGTATTATTCCTGGCAAGCTCAGACTCCAGCTTTTGCACTGGCAGTGAATATATAGTAGATGGTGGACAGCTTGCAAGTGTATAACAAATACAGAAATTACACATAAGAATAATACTATAAATTACTAAGTGAGGAAAGATTATGAATTTTAAAGAAAAAACAAATGGATTTGTACTTGAAAAGGCAGTTAATTATTTAAGTGGAAATCCGAAAGAAAATCTGCCTAAATTATTAAAGTGGGCGGATGAATTTGATTTTGAAGGAAACTGGAAAGAACAAAGAAAGGTATTTCATACCATAGTAGATGATCCAGAAAATGTATGGTATCAGTATGTCATGAATCTTTTTAATGACATAGATTCTCAAGTATTGCAAACAACGTTTAAGAACTTTCTCATAAATGCGGGCATGTTAGGCTATCCAAAGCAAAGAAAGCTGGAAGAAAAACTGGATTGTAACATTCCTTGGGCAATCCTAATGGATCCTACTTCAGCATGTAACCTTCAATGTACAGGCTGTTGGGCAGCGGAATACGGAAATAAATTAAATATGACATATGATGAACTTGACAGTATCATCAATCAGGCAAATGATTTGGGTACATATTTCTTCCTCTATTCTGGCGGTGAGCCATTAGTAAGAAAGAGTGATCTGATAAGATTATGTGAAGCACATCCGGATTGCCAATTCACAGCATTCACTAATGGAACACTCATTGATGAAGCCTTTGCCGATGAAATACTGCGTGTTAAGAACTTTATTCCAGCAATTAGTGTGGAAGGATTTGAACAGGATACGGATTTTAGACGTGGCAACGGAACTTTTAAAAAGGTTGAAAGGGCAATGAATATTTTAAAGGAAAAGAAACTTCCTTTTGGAATTTCCTGCTGTTATACCAGTAAAAACGTTGAAATGATTGGCTCAGAAGAGTACTTTGACCAGATGATTGACTGGGGGGCGAAATTCTGCTGGTTCTTTACGTATATGCCTATTGGAAATGAAGCAGTGCCAGAGCTAATGGTAACAGACAAGCAGCGTGAGTTTATGTATCATCAGATTCGTAAGTTCAGGGAAAGCAAACCTATCTTTACACTGGATTTTTGGAATGATGGTGAGTTTTCCGGTGGATGCCTTGCAGGCGGGAGAAGATATTTACACATAAATGCCAATGGGGACATGGAGCCTTGTGCATTTATTCATTATTCTGATTCCAATATAAGAGAAAAGACACTTTTGGAAGCTCTTAAGTCACCACTATTTAAAGCTTACAGAAAAGGACAGCCATTTAATGAAAACCATCTACGTCCTTGTCCGTTACTTGACAATCCGGCAGAGTTACCAAGAATAGTAGAAGAATCAGGTGCACATTCAACCGATCTACAGAATCCGGAAAATGTATATAATTTAGCAGCTAAATGCCATGATGCTGCAGTAGACTGGGCTGAAACAGCAGATAAAATATGGGAATGCAATGGACATTGTAATATGTGATTAGAATCAATTAGCTAATATAATACCAAATTGGAAAGGAGATACGAAATGAAAAAGGGAATAGTAGTAGTTATAGTGGCTATCTCAACAATAATTGCTGCAATTATTGTTATGATTAAAAAGAAAAAGTAGGTTGATAATTATATACGTAGTTTTGTTATACCTCATGAATCTGCTCAATCAGTTCGAAGAGAAACGGAATGCCACCCATGCCTGAGCAATATTTAGTATAATAATGTATAAAACATTACTATACTATTATATGGTATAGTAAAACAAATAATATGGAGGTAAAGGATTTATGATACATATTTTGGTTGTAGAAGATGATAAAGACTTGAACCAATCTGTATGTAAACATCTTAGCAATCACCAATATCATGCGACTGGATGTTTGAATGTAACAGAAGCCTATGACAGTTTGTATGCAGAGCAGTATGATCTGATTATTTCTGATATTATGATGCCAGGGATCGATGGATACGAGTTTGCACAGACGGTTCGACAGCAGAACCAAAACATTCCCATCCTGTTTATGACAGCCAGAGATGATTTTTCATCCAAGCAGAAAGGTTATCGTCTGGGAATTGATGATTATATGGTCAAACCCATTGATCTTGAAGAGCTGATTCTACATATTGAAGCACTTTTACGTCGGGCAAATATTGCCATACAAAAGAAGCTGATTATTGGTAATCTAATTCTGGACGAGGATGAGGTCATTGCAACGGTAGATCAAGTCCCAATTGAATTAACTCTTCGTGAATTCCAAATCCTGTTTAAATTGCTGTCCTATCCCAAGCGTACTTTTACCAGAAGCCAGCTTTTGGATGAATTTAACGGATTGGAAAGCGGACTGCGGACTGTAGATGTGCATATTACCAATCTACGTTCAAAATTTGCCTGTTGTGATTCTTTTAAAATTGTTACGGTACGAGGACTTGGGTATAAGGCGGTAACATTATGAAAAAGTGTTCGGATCCCCGTATTAATGTGAAGATAATGAGAATGCGTAATTATGCAATACTATTTTGTGCTATACTTTTTATTTGTGGCAGCTATACAGGTATATATTTTTTGCAGGTAAGAACTGGTGATGGTGGAGGTATTTATGCAATATTATCTATGTTTACCTATCTTGTTATTATAAGTTTGTTGTTAGTTATTCTATTTTCAGTTTTTTATAAAAAATATATATATCGCCCGGTACTACAGTTAAGTCATGCAGCCAAACAAGTGACACAGGGTGATTTTTCCATTTATCTTGCGCCGAGGCGTAAGGATGGAAAAAAAGATGAGTTTGAGGTCCTATATGAGGATTTTAATCTTATGGCAGAAGAATTGGCAAGTACAGAGCTTCTAAAAAAGGATTTCATTTCTAATGTGTCCCATGAGATGAAAACACCACTTTCTGTCATCCAAAATTATGCGACCATTTTACAAAGTGATGGATTGACGGAAAGTGAACGACTGGAATATTCAAGAAAAATCGGAGATGCTACCAGACGAATGTCTGTGCTTATTACAAATATTCTTCAAATGAATCGGCTGGAGAATCAAAAAATTCTTGCAAAAGCAAAACCATTTAATCTTAGTGAACAGCTTAGTCGTTGTATTCTTGGCTTTGAAGAATTGTGGGAAGAAAAAAAGATTAATATAGATGTGGAAATGGATCAGAACATTATGCTTTGCAACGATGAAGAATTACTAGATATTGTGTGGAATAATCTTCTTTCAAATGCTCTGAAATTCACAGAACCTGGCGAAAATATTCGCATTATAGCAGAAGGGCATGATAAATTTGCTGTAGTTACAGTAGAAGATACTGGCTGCGGAATCGATGTACAGTCGATAGACAATATTTTTGATAAATTTTATCAGGCTGACTGCTCTCATACTACAGTGGGTAATGGATTGGGGCTTGCTTTGGTAAAACAGATAATCGTATTGGTGGGAGGAGAAATTCAGGTAGACAGTTCACCTGGGATAGGATCTGCCTTTTCCATCTATCTGAGTCTTCCGGAAGACTATGAAAAAATTTAAAATATAATAATGAAGGAATGTTTAGGAAATAACTAACTATAAAAGCCGTTGAAGGATCATAATGCCAATTCAACTGCTTTTTCTGTTTTATTAATAACTGAAATAATTTTTTCATTTTAATAATTCATTAACAATTCATTAACAATTCATTAAATATATTCAAACAAAACTACGGTATTCTATGAATGGTTCTAAAAATTACAAAGATGGAGGTATTCAAATGAAAAAAATGATTATGATTCTTAGTGGTGTTGTTGCCTTAGCTCTGGCTATTGCAGGTGGTTATAAGCTGATTTTAAAAATGAGAGAGAGGTTATAACCGTGCGTTATTGTAAATACTGCGGTATAGAGATTGATACAAAAGATACTTTCTGCTCTCATTGTGGAAAAAAAATAGAACAGGATGTAGAACAAGCTATAAAACCTGGTGTGGAAGGTAATGATACGGTTCCGATACAAAAGAAATCGACAGAGAAACTTTGCTGTGAACTAGCATATTTTGGAGCCCTGTTCTGGTTGCCATTAGTTTTCTTCCCAAAAGAGAAAAACGCAAAATATTATGCTAATCAAGGTTTGTGGATTCTAATTTTATCTGTTGTATCCTGTTGGGGTATACGTATTTTAGGTATGATAAATAGGATAATTTCGGGAAGCATTTTAGGAATCATATTTGGTGGGATTTATTCTTTGATCTTTATACTATTTCTTATCTTTATGTTTTATCTGTTTGTTAACTGTTTAAAATCTGCCATGAGGGTTCATCGGGATGAAATACCTGATTCTATCTTATTTTTTGAAGAACGGGCAATCATAAAATAGAAGGAATATAAAATGAAAGCAAATTATTGTACACATTGTGGTGAAAGATTGAAGGACAATGCAGAGTATTGCCACCGTTGTGGAAAGTATATCGCGCTAAGAGGTGGAAATCAGTTGTATTTGGTCAAGCCATTCTACCGTTCATTTTATTTGTTCCGATTAACAGCACCTGTGGATTTTTCCATGGAATGGGTTCTGATAAGCCATACCGGATTCCTTTCGTTGGGCGGTTTAAACTGATTAAGGAGAGAAATCATGTTGCTAAAACTGAAACATCTTTATAATACGACAGCCAATTATCCCCGTTTGCAAAAAGAACGTCAGGAAGCTCTACGGACTTGGATGAGTATGGCAGGAAATTTTCTACTTGCCATATGCAAATTTATCATGGGTTGTGCTGCCGGCAGTGGATTTCTATGTGTCAGTGCACTTTATACCTGTTTGATGGGGGTTGCAAAACGGCAATATATCTCTTATATGAGCGGGGAAGATAAAAACCTAACTTTGATACATCAGAGTTTTTTACGCATAGGTATGGCAGTATTGTTCGCCGGTATAGTATATGGAGTATACATGGGAAGGCTCATTTTATATCCGAGAAAAGCAGATTTTCACATATCCGTGGGAATTCTTATTGCTCTTTTCTGTTTTATTGATATTGGGATTGCTGCTTATTCGCTCATAAAGATTCCTACTTGTAAAGTAGACAATCTGCTTTTGATTGGAAAAAGACTAGCAAGTCTGGCGTTTGCATTGCCGGCAATCGTAATGGCCCAAATTGTCATCAATTCTTTTGCTAACGGAAAGAATTTATCCAATTATGATGGAATCTTTGGTGTGGTTATGGGAGTTATCATTGTGGGCATCGGTTTGGGAATGATGTGTTATGCAAAACATTATTTGGATAGAATGGATTGTCATGCAACCGATTCTATTAAGTAACAAACTGCTACATATAAGAATGCTATTCGCATGGAAATAGGGAAGGATAGCAGAAAGAGTTGGTGAAAAATATGCACTATAATAAAAGAAGTAAAACGACAAAAGAAAAGTGCTTGAATATTATAACTTCGATGTAGCGGAATATAGGAATATAAAATGAAATTAATAATCCATTAACAATCCCCAAACATTAGTTTAACAAAAATTCTGTATTCTATATTTACTTCATTATAGAAGTAAAAAGGAGGTAGTAATTATGAATTATTTTATTGTTTATTCTTGAATGGACTTGAGGCATTGATACAGGAGGAGATTCCGGTATTGAACGAGAATGTGCCAACATTATTTCCAAGAAGGTGCAACTGTTTTTCTTGCAACTAGATGAATAGAAAATCAGGAGCGAATTTCTTTTTAAGTGTCTTCACTGTTGCGGAAGTTGCAAGATATCTAAAAAATATAATTTAAAAGGAGATTTTTATATGGGATTATCTAAGAAATTATTATCAACTGAAGAACGTATATCGCTCACTAAGCGTATTGCACTGAGTTATTATGGTGCTTACCAGAAAAAAGCTGTAAAAGAAGGTGCAACTTATGATGATTGGAAGTTTGCTAAGGGTGCTACCTATTGGTCTCCGTATTTTGGTAATGAGATGATTGATTTAGAAACTAATCCGATTTCGGTGGAGGACAGCGCTACCATGGAGGCTCTTTCTTATTCGGTAGAATTTCCTGATTGGGCTCCACTAAACTTTGAGTTTTGGCCTGCAGCTGAAGGTGTTGCTTGGAAAAGTAATTTTGGTGGTCATAGTAAAACTACAGGAGAACTTAAGAGCTTTTTTGCCTACAGTTATATCAACATCAATGAATTTGGAGAGATTACACACTGGGAAACACATGTAAATGTTGATTATGATAAATTTTTAGATGAGGCAATTGGTGAGCATGGTCCTTACATCGGCGCACAGGACTATATGGTAGCAGTAACAAAAAAACTACAGACTGCAGGCATTGACCTTTTTGCTTTTAAACACTAAGGTTGATGATAAGTGTAAGTCATACATAATAAAAAAATAAAAAATTAATTAAATGGGTTAAGTACCCTAAAAAGGAGATGTTATTATGAGTATAAATTTTCAAGATCAAATTCGTGACCGTTTACAGAACGGCTTTAAAAACTGGAATGGTGGGTATGAAGGCTGGCTAGAGTGGTGTAACACTTTGTATGAGCCTGATGCTCACTATAATGTTCAAGTAGGTGGTTCACAACGCCGACTAACACTTCAGGAGTACAAGGATTTAATGGAAAAATTTTTTGAGAATTTCGATGTGAAACTTGGTGAATTTCAAAACATGCTAGTAGTTGATGATTGGTGTAGTATTCGATATATAGTTACTTCGACCAATAAAGCTACGGGTGAATCCTTAAACCAGAAAACAATGGAGTTTGTTAATTTCAAAGATAACGGTGGTAAAATTGGAGCTCGTGTTATTGAAGGTTGGGCACTTTCTGATGTAACACTGGGGTAATTATAAGAGTTCAGCAACATTAACGGAACAAACGAGCTAGTATAAAATTCTAATGAATTTTTCTGCTTTCACTGACTGAAAGTTGAGGATATTAGTATTTTTCATTCCATTAATATTGTTACTTCCGAGATTTTCAGGAATGAATGGTGTCATCTATGCGCAACCTATCGATGATATCTTAACAGTAATACTATGCTTAATTTTTGTTATCAATATTAATAAGACATTAAGATCAGAAATAAAAGTATAAAAATACGCAATAATACATTGAGATACATCTCAATGTATTATTGCGTATTTAGATGTATGGGTGTTGCCACATGAGGAAAATTTGGATAGATAGCGTATTGAGAACAATCAATACATTTCTTCCTTGTGGTATGTTTGTTCTTGCTTTGCCAGATGTTTTCAATAAGCCTTGGTTCTATATCACTGGCGTCGTATTTACAGCAATTTCTGCTTCAAATATTATAATGATGTTAAAATATCCAAAGAAAAAACCAAAGGTATCAAGACAGCGAATCTTGATGCCTTTGGTTTTGTATAAGGTCAAATACGATATATACATTCGTTGAGAAAAATTATTTTAGAAATGGTACGTATACATATCGTCTAATATAGCTTTTGTTGTATTAATAATCTCATCGTAAGTCCTACATTTGCTGACAGAAAGTACATGTGCTTCGTTGGTAAAAATGCTAATAAGCTGATTGAAAACTGAACGAAACATTTTACGTTCAGGATAAGCAATTCCTATTAAAATTACAAGTTTTACTGTTTCGTCATTCCAGGTCTGACCTTTGTCGTAACAGGTAAAAGAAATAAAACTTTTATTAATCTGCTGGCTAATAGAATGTGGAATGGCGATTCCATTATGAAAGCAAGTTGAAGAAAGCTTTTCACGTTTAATAACGTCATCAGGAAAAGATGGCATAAAATAGTCAAGAGGCTCAATTTTATTTAAAATCTTATTAATAACCTGAAATTTATCAATACCTGTAAGGTTAGTGAAAAATAATTTTTCTTCAAACATGTATTTGAAATCAGATTCGAACTGATCATATTTTTGCTTGTGAATAAGCACGTCAATGTGTGAACGGATTATGGAAATTTCACTTTCCGTAATGAAAGGTGAAATGACTATAATACTCTTCTTTGGAAAAGGAACTTCACTCATAACAATATCTGCTGTAATATCCGAAGATTCATAGTTGTCAGCGGAAATACTGAACTTAACATTCAGATGATCGTTAAATAATTTTTGAATCTTTTCAATGTTATAACGATAAAATTCATGATAATCTGAATAAACATAAATTACAGAAAGTTTATTTTTATTGACCTGGTTGCTTTCAAAGAAACTGCCAATATGCAGGGCAATAAGAGAAATTTCATCCTGGTTTATAAAGTGTTTTGTTTCAGTGTGAATAATATCTGCTACAAAAACTGCAATATCGTATATTAATGGATAGGTTGACATAATTTCTTTTGCAAGAGGGGAATGAACAGAAAAATTTGTGTTAATACGCTTAAGAAGATTGTTGATATGCAGCATAAACCTCGTTACAAATATCTCATCAAAATCTTCTAAAGCATAGTATTCTTTGATTTTCAGCAGTATAAGTTGTGTTAAATGTTCACTTGCATCTGTGATGTAAGCACTTATGTTTTTAGCATTCACTAAATTGTAGTCAACAGTGGCAAGATTACAGGACAGAAACATTGCTAAATTTTGCTTCTCTGATTCAGAAAAAACAACATGATAAATTCCTTCGAGAAAAGAAACAGTATTTTCGGTGACTTCTTTTTTTATATTTGTTGTAAGATTAGATGGAAAAATATCTGTAATCTCATATTGCTGTTTAAGTCGGTCAATTGTGATAGCAAGATGAAGTACAATGTTATTTAGCGAATAATCGTTGAAAATAATATGAGATTCATCAAAAATTTTTTTGAGATTTTGTTTAAGAAAAGCTATCTGATAGCTTTCGTTCAAATATTTTATTTTATCACTGTTCATAAAAATCGCATAATAATCAGACGTAATCAGATTACTTGTGAGCCGGCGCTTATCTTTCTCTGTCCCAACCAGTGTGACCTGATCTTTTTTGATTAATAAGTTTAAGTTTAATGCAGAAATATTTTGTCTGACTCTTGTAAGATCGCGGTCTATAGTGGGTCTGCTAACATAAAGTTCATCAGCCAAATCGAAAATATCCAAAGGCTTAGCAGATAAAAGCAACTTTGACAAAATGTTAGACATCCTGTCTTTGGGAAGATATTCTGAGTGGTCAAATAGATGCATATATGATTTATAATCATCACACAAATGATATTCATTTGGAGCTATCTGAACAATAATTGTATTAGGAGAAGTGCTTTCGTTAAGCTGCTTTACATAATTTTTTACTTGTTTATCAGAAATTCCAAATTTATCAGAAATCCTTTTTATGGAGAGGTTTCTTGATGAATGCTTTATGAAATAATCTAAAATATCGCTTGATTTATTTAGACGCATATGCTCCTCCTTTACTTTTATATTTATACAACATATTTACTTATATAATAATACTTCACGATTTAAAAAGCAAAAAAAACAGCCATATTTTAATTTCTCCAAAGTGGTAATTAATAAATTTGAAAAGTAGATAGGAATAATATAAAATTTAAGAAAATCAAACAGCAAGGAGGAAATAGATATGGAAATTCTTTTCGTATGCGGCGGAGGTGCATCCAGCAGCTTTATAGCCCAGAATGTAAAAAAAGCAGCGAAAAAGGCAGAAGTGAATGTTAATGTCGAAGCCATTGGTGAGACAGAATTAGAGGATTATGCTGACAAAAGAGATGTTATTTTGATTGGACCGCATCTTAAATATCTGAAAAAGGATCTTGCTGAAATCATTGATGAATATGATGTGCCCTATGCATTTATAAGCGAGCAGGATTATGCAAAGATGGACGGAGAATCAATCCTCAGGCAAGCACTTAAATTAGCAGCAAAATAAGAAAAAAGAAGGGACAACAATATGAACAAATTTATTGATTGGATGACTAATTCATTTGGACCAAAAGCGGGGAAAATTGCAAAAAATCCTTGGATTGCATCAGTACAGGACACAATGATTTCTATTATGCCTGTTATGCTGATAAGTTCATTTATAACAATTTTATCGATTTTAAATGAATATATAAAGAACTTCCCGGATTTTTCATATATTAGTACTTTTACATTTGGAGTGAGCAGTATTTTTGTTGCATTCTTAATACCAACACTTGTATTGGAAAAATATAAATTACCGAAATATAAAAGACAAGCTGGACTTATGGGTGTTGCACTTATGCTCATGATGAGTCAAAGTGTTTTTGACGCAGATGGAAACTTTGTAGTGGCAGCTGATAGAATTGGCTCGGGAGGAATATTTGTAGCAATAGTTGCTGGATTACTTACAGCATTAATAATGAAATTTTTCAGTAAAAGAAGTTTGTTTAAGAAAGATACCCCACTTCCTAAATTTTTAGTAGACAGTTTTGACAGTATTGCACCTATAGTTGTGATTATGATTATTGCATTTGTATTATGCCATATCTTGGGATTAGATCTTTACAATTATGTAAATATTGCATTATCACCATTAATTAATATCGCACAGAGCTTTGGAGGATTTGTTTTTATCATGTTCTTAATGTGCTTCTTTTATTCATTTGGATTAAGCCCTTGGATTTTAACACCCGTATATTACACAGTTGGTATGCAGGCTATAGCTGAGAATGCTAAAATGGTAGCAGACGGTGGCGTAGCTACATTAATCACAACAAATGAAGTATTTGGTGGTTGGATATGGTTAGGTGGTACAGGATGTACATTAATGTTATGTGTCATTTTTGCATTCTTTACCAAGTCAGGTAGGCTTAAAGGTTTAGGCAGAACATGTATTATTCCAGCAATATTTAATATAAATGAACCAGTAGTTTATGGTTCAGTAGTATTTAACCCATTATTGATGATACCTATGTGGATGTGTGGAATTATAGTTCCATCACTTACCTACATTGTATTTAAGCTTGGTATGGTAACTGTCCCATCAAACAGCTTCCTTCTTTGGTATATGCCAGTAGGATTGCAGACATACATGACAAACCATGACTTTAGAGGTTTGATTTTATTAGCTATATTGCTTGCATTATCATTTGTCATTTATTATCCATTTGTAAAAGCATATGACAAGCAGTGTTTGAAAGAAGAAAAGGAAGAAAAGGTTAAGAACGAAAAATTAGTAGCAAAAAATGTTGTAAATGCTGAATAATTGATGCAACAAGGATAGAAAGTGAGGACAAGGAAATGACAACGGAAGAGATGAATACACAGGCTATGGAAATCATAGTAAACGCAGGAAATGGAAGAACATTGTTAAATAAAGCATTAGAGGCTTTATATGAAGGAGACGAAGATGTTTATAACTCATATATGGAAGCGGCTAAAAAAGAAATGGTAGCAGCGCATGTAGCACAAACAAACGTTCTCCAAAGTACGATTACAGATGAAGAAATAAAGCCCAATATTTTATTTACACATGCGCAGGACACATTAATGACAATCATGAGTGAGATGAATATTGCAAAACATCTAGCAAAGATAGTCAGAATGATTAAGGAGAACAAATAATGGCTGTAAGCAGAAAAATCCTTTGGGGTGGAAGTATAGCAGCTCACCAGTGCGAAGGTGCTTATAAAGAGGATGGAAAAGGGCTTGGGATAATGGATGTCGTTACTACAGGAAGTGTGTCAGTTCCAAGAAGCTTCCATGAAGAACTGAAAGAAGGTGAAACATATCCATCCCATTATGGAATAGATTTTTACCATAAATATAAGGAAGATATAGCATTGTTCGCAGAGGCTGGCTTTACAGCTCTGCGTATCTCCATAGACTGGGCAAGAATATATCCAAATGGTGATGATGTAGCACCTAATCAGGCAGGAATTGAGCATTACAGAGATGTAATAATGGAGCTTAGAAGAAACGGTATTGAACCAATTGTAACCTTATTCCATTTTGAGATGTCATTAAATATTGTAAAAAAATATGGTTCATGGGCAAATAGGGAGACGATTAATTTATATCTTCGCTACTGTGAAACTATGTTTACAGAATTTAAAGATATTGTGACTTATTGGTCAACGTTTAATGAAATGAATCATTTGGATGCAGATCTGTTGCTTTCAGATTTCTTTACTTATATGAATACTGGATTGTGTTATTCAAAGGTTGAAAATCCAGCTAAGGTAATGGCTGAGTGTGCTTATAATATGACTTTGTCAAGTGTGAAGGCAATAAACCTCGGACATAGAATAAATCCAGATTTTCAGATAGGATGTGTATTTGGTTTAACACCATCTTATGCAAAGACTTGTAATCCACAAGATTCAATTCTTGCTTTTAAAAATATGGACAAAGACTGGTATCAGATTGATGCTATGTGCAAAGGAAGTTTTCCAGAGTATAAGTTAAACGAGTACAGAAAACGTGGAATTAAAATAAAGATTTCTGGTGAAGATAAAAAGGAGTATGCAGATTCTAAACTTGATTTTATGGGAGTAAACTATTATGCAAGCTCTGTGAGTACAGTTCAAGAGTCTGACGATAAGGATGTAAATTTTTTTGGGGCTTCCAACAATCAATATCTGAAGCAAAGTGACTGGGGGTGGACTATTGACCCTAAGGGACTTAGATATCTATTAATGATGTTGGATAGAAGATATAATATACCATTGCTTATTACAGAAAATGGACTAGGTGCTTTTGACAAAAAGCAAGAAGACGGGTTAGTGCATGACCAGTATAGAATCGATTATCTAAAGGCTCATCTTGATGAACTTAAAAAGAGCATAAATGAAGATGGCGTTAACTGTTTTGGATATCTGATGTGGGGACCGATTGATTTAATTAGTGCCACAACAGGAGAAATGAAAAAAAGATACGGATTTATATATGTAGATCAGGATGACGAAGGAAATGGAACTCTTGAAAGAAGTAAAAAGGATTCGTTTGATTGGTTCAGAGACTACACAAAAAACTGGAATAATTAATTAAAATCAGACGTAAACAAAGATGAATATGTTGATTTTATTTTGCTATTGCTGGGTAAATCGATTAATATATAAGTTACTGAAAGTGGTTTGGTTAGTGACTTTTTAACAATAACTGGAAATTTATCAACAAGCAAAGGGACAGTTTCTTATAATGATTTAACATTAACGACAGCACTTAAAATAGAGAGCAGTACTAACATTTCATTTACAACAAGTGCAGCATCCACTTTAACGTTGGTATTTAATGCAGATTGTAATAAAAATATAAATGTTGATGGAAACTCATATAGTATAAGCAATGGTGTATTAACAATGGAACTTGCATCTGGAGCACATACGATTACTAAAGCAGATGCAATTAATCTATATTATATGTCAGTAGTAAATAAATAAACATTTTAGAATAATAAATAGCCTATAAAAATGAGACAATGCAGAAAATTTTGCATTGTCTCATTTATTAATAGATAAAGTCTATCGTAACGGAGGCTTCTATCTGTATATTACCTGGTCCAATTGGAGTTGTAAAAGCACCTTCCCTCATAGCTAAGTTACGATAAGGTATTGGTGTAGTACTGTTCTCGGTAATGTGATTTGGTACGGGTATGGTCGCAATCCCTAAATTATCGCCAATAGATCTGGCTTTTTGGATAGCATTCATAACAGCAAAATTAAGTGCTTGCAGGTAATAGTAATTCGTGTCGGATGCCTCAAAGTCAATGAAATCAACTATATTAGCTCCATTATTTACTGCAGTATCTATTACCATACCAACTTGATTCATGTTGCCCATTCGGATTTCAAGAATGTTACGAACGGAATAACCTTTATCAATTCTTTGGTTATTTTCGAACTCATAGATTTTATAAATATTATATTGGAACGTTTTAATGTTACTAATTCCAAGTTGCTGAAGGGATTGCAACAATGTTTGACTAAGTCTAGCGTTTTCCTGCTGTGCGGTTGATAAATTATCACTGGTAGTTTGAACCCCTAGGCGTATTACCGCAATGTCAGGGTCGACGGTTACATGACCCATTCCAGTTAACGTCATAAAGTTATTATCGGATTCGTGCTTTATAGAAGAATCGGTCATAAGAGATGGTACTCCTTGCACTTTAGTTATATTAGTATATGATATGAAGCACTTGTGAATTATATACAGAAAGGAAAGATCGTTACTATTCAGCGTTAACTTTTTTCTTGTATAAGATTAATCAGAATAGTACAATAGGCATAAGAAATATAGTGTGATTGGATATCTAATAAATAGGAGGAACCATGAAAAAAATTGAGCTAAAAAGTCTGTATCAATATGACCAAGAATTAGGAGCATATTATATTGATATTCAACTTGAAAACTATAGAGATGCATATAGCGATTGGGATTATTCGGCTTTAAATAACAGAGATTTAAATGATGATTTAATGAAATATTTATTGGAATGTATTTATGAGCTGACTTCTAAAAATAAAATAATTATTGTTTTCCATATTTTGTATCAAATCAGAGATAATACAAGAGAAAATAGAACAAGAGAGGGAATCTCTAATTATTTCAATTATAAGATTAGGCAGATTAGAAATCAAAGATTTAGACTTATTAGAGATACTTTTTATTTCTTATTAATTGGAACATTATTCTTATTCGTAGGGACTATTATGAGCCATTTTTCTAATGAAACAATTGTCACGAATTTAATTTCTGAAGGATTTTTTATTGGTGGATGGGTTATGATATGGGAAATGTTCACAACGTGGTTTTTTAATATTAAAGAATTAAGTAATGTAATTAAAAATTATGTGAGATTAAAGGATGTTCCGATCATGTTTAAATATTCAGATTAATTTTCTCAAAAATATTGTAATTATAGCTATGGCAAAAGTAGGTTTATTATTATTACTCATTTTCGTAGTTATCTATATTGTAGCAATAATTATTACCCATGCTAGCGATAGCGCTACCAATTTGGTACAATATTAAAATAATATTGAAATGAGGTGTTTGGATGTTTACATGTGCGTTGTGTTCTGTTCATGCTTGTAATAGTAAAGATTTGGAAAAGGTTCCTATAGGATGTCCCAGTTTGAACGTAAATTTAGAAGAAGCAGAGAAAATTTATCATGATGAGCAAAATTTATTAATTGCTGAGGCAGCTGCGATGATTGTAAGTCAAGGCTATGGTGAGAAAATCAGAGTGGAAGAAACTATTAGCTGAAGCCATCTGTGGTTACTCCTTTGTATTTGTTTGGTCGCTAATACTTTACAGGAACACAGATGGTTTTTCAATTACTTTTTTAACTATTTGAGGCAGAGTTAGCCACAACTATGCACGAAGCCTCACTTAGAAATCATTAAAAACGAGAGGTAAGCAGCTAATATATTAGTGTAAAAATATTAAGAACACATTATGGAAGTTAAGATACTTTCAGATTGTGCTTTTTAATTTATGTATATAAGTTGATAGAAGATAAGAAATGTCTATCGCTATGGTAGACTACAACCTGCAAAGGAAGCATTTCAAGCCAATCGATAAGGCATTTGCTTACAAGATTTTTCAATGTGTACCACACCATTTTGGTGTGGAAAGTGGAGTTAAATAAATTCCTTAACTCCATATTTCAGGCGATATTGGCGTAGAGTCATTTCTGTCTGCTTTTTAAATAGCTTACCCAGATGGCTCTGGGAGTAAAAACCAAGATATGTGGCAATCTCACTATAGGTATAGCGAGAATAAATAAGCAGATTTTGGGTGAGCTTTATTTTTTCTTTATGAATGTAGTCAGTTAATGTCATGTTTTCATATTTTTGAAATACTTCGGAAAGGTAATTATCTCTTACGTTCAGTTTTATTGCCATATCATGAATCGATATTTTTTCATGAAGGTGAGAAAATATATAAGCCTTACATTTATCTGTATATGGATTCATGTATTTACTGTTCTTCTCACTTTTGGCTTCTGATAAATCTTGTACCATTTGTGCATAACGATATTCAGCTGCATGAAAAAGATGCATTATTGTTGGAATATCATCACAGTCTTCAATTTTCTGAATGTAAGAATCACTGAGAGAATAAGCGATTTCTGGAAGGACTCCACCACGCATAGCAGCACGGCTGGCAAGGGTAATAATTACAATTCCCCGATTTTTCATATGGCGAAGCGGTGTACGTGCAAGCGTTCCAATTTCCCCAGGGTAATCTTCAGTAAGGCTTTTGCGTAACTGTTCGATATTTCCCTTTTCAATACTTATAAATTCTCGTACTTCCTGGTCATAAGGATTATGTGATTTTCCTATTTCATGATTTTCAAAAACAATTTCAGAATAACTCTTCTCAAGTTTTTCTTCTATTTGTGGAATAAAACAGTTTTCTAAAAGTAATATCTGTTTATCAAGAGACTGTTGTCTGTAAAGATTGGCAATAAGAAGAACATCTGCCGTAAAGTCATTAAATTCGCAAATTGGAATTGATTCCAAAAGATCATTGTTAAGAGATGAAATAAATTTTTGGTTTTTAATATAAATAGGAGTTGGAAAAGTAACTGGACCAACAATAAAAATCTGATCAGCTGCTGGAATCCAAGCATATATATACTGTTGATTAATAGATAAGAATACTGGTATATCCTGCTGGACGGAAGAAAAATAATCTACAAGTGTTTTTTCTAGTTTATCATCTCGAAAGTCTATACGTGCACTAAATGATTCCAAAAGTTCATAGTTTATGGAATAGCATCGGACAAGTGTATGCAGATGGTAGGAAATGTGCTGCATTAGGTAGTAACGGTTCATAAAACTCCCTTCTAGAATATATCTGTGGTATTAAACCTTTATCTGTATTATATCATATTAATGAGAAAAATGTGATAAAAAACAGAGATGCGTGATATAAACTCAAAGAGATATGTTTTATGATTCCATTAAATACAAAATCATATAGGGGAATTACACATGAAAAAATATCCATATAGCGGTGAATAAAAATGAAAAATAAACAATTGATGTTTGGTGTGGCATATTATCCGGAATATATGCCTTATGATAGGATGAAAGAAGACTTTGCTATGATGAAAAAGGCAGGAATCAATACTGTACGGGTTGCAGAGTCTACATGGAGCACGCTGGAACCAATGGATGGTAAATTTGATTTTACATGGATTGATAAAGTTCTGAAAGAAGCAGAACTGACAGATATGTCCATTATTGTTGGTACGCCTACTTATGCGGTCCCATCCTGGTTGGTACAGAAAGATCCGGATGTCTTGGAAATCAGTAATCGTGGTAGGGAAAAGTATGGACATCGTCAGATTATGGATCTTGTGAATCCTACCTTCCGGTTTCATGCAGAGCGCGTGATACGGGAGCTAATTTCCCATACTGCAGGAAATAAACAGGTGATAGGTTTTCAAATTGATAATGAGACAAAACATTATTGGAATGAAGGGGAAGAAATACAGCGTCTGTTTAGAGCATACTTAAAAGATAAATTTAAGACACCAGAGATATTGAATAAAACATTTTATCTGGCATACTGGAGTAATTCCATCCATGATTGGGATCAGTTCCCAGATATCAACGGCTGTATTAATGGAGGTCTGGCAGGAGAATTTGAGAAATTTCAGAGACAGGTAGCATCGGACTATTTGCATTGGCAGTCAGATATCATCAGAGAGTACAAAACAGATGAGCAGTTTATCACTCATAATCTTGATTTTGAATGGAAAAAGTTTGGCGCTGATATTGCGCAGGATGGATTTTCGTATGGGATACAGCCAGGAATCAATCATTATGAAGCAGCGAAGTGTCTTACTAAGCTTGGAGCGGATATTTATCATCCAACACAGGATGATCTGACTGGAGCAGAAATTGCATTTGGAGGAGACTCTATCCGTAGCTTGAAGTATGAAAATTATTTGGTTCTGGAGTGCCAGGCACAGGCTTTTAAATATTGGACTCCATATCCAGGACAACTGCGTTTGCAGGCATACAGTCATCTGGCAAGTGGTGCGGATGGAATTTCCTATTGGAACTGGCATTCCATACATAATAGCTTTGAGACTTATTGGAAGGGGTTGTTGAGCCATGATTTATGTGAGAACCCAGCATATGAAGAAGCATGCTGTTTTGGAAAGGAATGGCAGGAACTTGGGGAACAATTGGTTCATCTTGAGAAAAAGAATGAAGTAGCGCTTATCATAGATAATAATTCGATGACAGCTTTTAAATGGTTTCCGATTGACCGTGATCTGAGTTACAGCGATGTGGTTCGCTGGATGTATGACAGTCTCTATGAGATGAATATCGAATGTGATGTAGTAGATGTGAATGGTCTGGATCCTGATAGATATAAAATTATTGTTGTACCGGCTTTATACTGCGCGACAGAAGAAATGCTAAGAAAATTAGATTCCTTTGTAAAAAAAGGTGGTGTTTTGGTCAGTTCCTTTAAATCATTTGTTGCGGATGAATATTTCAGTGTTTACCCGGATAAACAACCGCACATACTACATGATTGTTTTGGTATGAGCTATAACCAGTTTACAGAACCTGGAAAAACAACTCTGAAAGGAACCTCACTGGCTTACTTTGCAGAGCTGTTAAAATTGGAAGGTGCTGAAAGTCTAGCAGATTATGAGCATAAATACTGGGGCAAATATGCAGGTATTACGCGAAATGCTTATGGAAAAGGAAAGGCTTACTATATCGGATGTTATACAGAAAAGGATGTGATAAAAAAAATATATGAGATGGCAGTTCTGGATGCGAATATTCGTAAAAAAGCAATGAATTATCAGTGGCCGGTTATTATTCGTAGTGGCAGAAATCAGTTTGGTAAGCAACTACATTACCTGTTGAACTTTAGTGAAAAAGTACAAAAAATTGAATGTGCTTATGAGAGTGTAAAAGATTTACTGAGCGGAAAAAACTTTCGAAAAGGAAACGAGATACTGATAAAAGACTGGAATTTGAAAATATTGGAGGAAGCGTAAATGATTAAGAACCCTATACTTACAGGCTTTAATCCGGATCCATGCATTTGTAGAAAAGAGGATGACTATTATATTGCAGTATCTTCTTTTGAATGGTTGCCTGGAATTCCGGTATATCATTCAAGAGATTTAAAAACCTGGGAATTGTATACACATGTTTTGACGGATGATTTAACTGTAGATTTGAAAAAGCTACCAAGTGCAAAAGGAATCTGGGCACCCTGCCTTACTTATTGTGAGTCGGAGAAATTGTTTTATGTGGTTTACGGTGTGATGAATTCTATGAATGCCAGATATTTTGATGTTGATAATTATGTGATTACTGCAAAAGATATCAGAGGACCATGGAGCAAACCCGTTTACCTGCATTCTGCTGGATTTGATGCTTCTATGTTTCATGATGATGATGGAAGAAAGTGGCTGGTTTCCTTGGAATGGGAGACAAGAGATGGATATGAAAAGCCGGGTGCTATCTGCATGGTAGAATATTCACCTGAAAAAAAGAAAATTCTTAATTATCCTAAGCGCATTTGGTACGGTGGCACAGACAGAGGATGCATTGAGGCACCGCATCTTACAAAGCGGGGAGAATACTACTATATTATGTGTGCGGAAGGTGGTACTGGGTATAACCATTGCATTACGATGGGGCGTGCAAAGGAGATAGGGGGACCTTATGAGAAAGATCCCTGTAATCCGATTGTAACATCGGTACAAAAAGTGTCAAATGAACGACATAACCCAGATCATTTGAAGCTAAACTATTATAATCCAGAATCTGTTTTACAGAAATCTGGACATGGAAGTTACGTCCAGTTGCCAACTGGGGAGGTATATCTTGTGCATATAACTTCCAGACCTTTTGTGCCGGAACTGCGTTGCACACTGGGACGAGAGACTGCAATACAGAAAATGGTTTGGACAAAAGATAACTGGCTTCGTATGGAAGATGGAAGTAATCTTGCAAAGATGGAAATTAAGGAAAGTGAACTCCCTAAATGCCTGTTACATCAAATAGCAGATTTTGATGATTTTTCACAAGAAACACTGGGAAATTGCTACTATTCCCCGAGATTGATGCCACAGAGCTTTGCGGATGCAAAGGTACGCCCAGGATATTTGAGAGTTCGGGGGCAGGAATCTATTACTTCCCTGAACCGTGTTAGTGTGCTTACCCGCAAATTAACAAGTGTTTATGCAAGAGTAACTGTGAAAATGGATTTTAAGCCGGAAGTTTACCAGCATAGTGCAGGGTTGATTCTATATTATGATAATATGAATTACATTTATCTGAACAAATATTATAGTGAAACAATGGGGAATAGCTCACTTGCTATAACACATATGGTAAATGGTGTTAGGGATGAGCTGGTAGAGGTAAAGATTCCTATTTCAGACGACGAACTCTATTTAAGGCTTAATATTAAGGGGCGTCAATCATGGTTTGAGTGGAGTTATGATGGAAATTCATATAAAAGAATTGGTTCATTTTTTGATACTACAAAATTTTCAGATGAATATTGTAAATATGGAGAATTTACTGGAACGATGATTGGGATTGCCTGTGTGGACAGTATGATGCATCAGAAATACGCTGATTTTGATTATTTTGAATACATTGCTGATACGGAAAGAAATGTGGAATAAAAAGTGTTGAAGGGTATTAGAATTATATGACAATGGAAATAGAAGAATTGAAACAGGATGAAGATATCGATGCAATTCTCTGGACAGGTCTTCCAGGCGCATACGGTTTTCTGGGCGTTGCCGATGTTCTCTCAGGGGATATTAATCCATCTGGACATATTTCGGATACTTATGCTGTAAATTCCTTGTTTGCGCCGTATATGGTTAATTTTGGAATCTATACATATGCAAATAGTACACAGGCAGGAAGTAAAGCTGTACTGACAGAAGAAAATAAAGCAGATTGGTATTTGGTAGAAAGCGTATGTAAAGGAAGCTACTTCTTTTTAGTATCAGATGCCATTTTGATTGTTTGTGCCAAACACCTTGTGGTACCTTGCACAATACTTTATACTTTATAATGGTATGAATTAACAATGGAGGTATTGAATTATGAAAAAATATTTGAGCATAGGATTGACCATTCTGATTGCTGGAGCATTGCTAATGACAGCATGTAGTAGTTCGAAAAGTACAGAGAATACAAAAATTTCCGAAGTGACGGAAACTGTAGATTCAGAATTTGTAGCAGATATACCATATCTGGAGGACAAATCCGAATATCATACGTTAGATATTCATGGCTATGTTCCGGACGGGGAATAGAAACCGGTTCTTGTGCAAATTCATGGTGGTGGTCTGACAATTGGAGACAAAACCAATGATACTGCTTATTGCGACTACATGGAAGAGGCTGGATTTACCATTGTGAATGTAAATTATACATTGATTCCAAACGGAAAAGTAATAGATGTAGTACAGGATCTTACCGCGACATTGCATTGGGTGACAGACCATGCAGATGAATATAATCTTGATGTAGAAAATGTGATTTTGAACGGTGAAAGTGCGGGTGGATATTGTGTAGGATTGTTAGCAGCAGTTTTTAGTTCAGATGAATTGCAGGATTATTATGGTGTGACAATACCAGATATGACGATTAAAGCCTATGGTATGATTTGTCCCATGACAGAACTGGATTCATTGGCAGATCAGACAGAAGTAAAAAATGATGATGGGGTATCCGTAGCGGATATTGTAAATGATACAAAAGTTCTTCAAATGGGACGATTAACAGATATTATTGATCCAGCAACCTACCCTGAAGTTTATCTTTTGACCACAAAGGGAGATACCGTTTGGTATCCTGGAGTGGCAAACCTGCATGAATATATGACAGGGGTTGGCATTGAACATCAGTATGTAGTATGTGAAAGCGATAAGAAAGTACTGATACATGTATTCAATGTCACGTTATTGAATTGGGAAGAAAGCAAAAAGGCGAATCAAGACATGATAACTTACTTCAAAAGCAAACTAAACTAGAAAGCAGGAAGAATCGGTACGGAAGGTCGTTACTTTTCATGAGGATGTGGAAGAAATTGAAAATCAGTTAATAAATCTTTACCCAGAAGACAAACGGTTCTAGAAAAAAGGAGGCAATAACAAACCGGAATATCGTGCGTTTTGTGCTGACTATATCTGTCGTTATATTGAAGAATTTAAAAAGCGTGGTTTCAAGGTATGTCGCATCTCTTTACTGAATGAACCCAAGGCGGTACAGATCTGGGATTCCTGTGTATATGCCGCAGACCAGGAAAAAGAATTTTTGAAAAATTACATGTATCCAGTATTGCAGGCACATGAACTATATGATGTTGAGATTTTTATCTGGGATCATAATAAGGAGCGTGTTTACGAGCGGGTTTGCCAAATTGTAGATGATACTACAAAGAATATGGTTTCGTGAGTGGCATTTCATTGGTATAGTGGAGAGCATTTTGAGGCTCTAAACTTAGTACACCACAAGTATCCGGATATCAAGATGATTATTTCGGAAAGTTGTATTGAGTACACGAAGTTTGTATCCGGTGATCATCTGAAAAATGCGGAAAGATTATCTCGTGAAATAATTGGAGACTTGAACAACGGAATGTGTGCCTTTTACGATTGGAATATATTGCTGGATGAAAAAGGAGGCCCAAATCACGTAGGAAATTTATGCCATGCGCCTTTTTTATTCGATACGACAAGACAGAAACTGTTACCGCAACTCATCCAAAAACATTTTTATCACTTTTCGCATTTTATAGAAGAAGGTGCAAAAAGAATTGGATTTAGTAAATAGTTAATGAATCTTTTTGAAAATATGATATTATATAATTAGATGGGTTTCTTGAAACATACTTTTTTGAGGTGGATAAAATATGAAAATTGCAATTGTTGATGACGAACAGAAGGAGAGGGCACTTCTATCAGAGTATATTGAACAATATGCTTCTCAGACTGGAATAAAATTAGAGACCTTGGTTTTTGATAGTGGAGATGCCATTTTAAATGGATACAAGGTGAGTTTTGATATCATCATTTTTGATATTGATATGCCTGGAACGAACGGTATGGATACGGCCAAGCGAATACGGTTGATAGATAAGCAGGTGACCATTCTTTTTGTTACGAACATTGCTCAGTATGCCATCGATGGATATGCAGTAGAAGCCGTCGATTACATTATTAAGCCAATTGGATATTACGAGTTTTCCATGAAGTTTCAAAGGGCAATTGGCAGAGCTGTACAGAAGAAAACACATGTGATTGTCATTGATACAGTTGAAGGTATCCGACATATTAAGACATCCGAAGTATTATATGTGGAAGTAATGTCACACTATCTGATTTTTCATACAGAGGATACAGTTTATAAGACCCGTGGCAGTATGAAAGAACAGAAGGAAGTTTTAATGCCATATCATTTTTGCAGAGTCCATAAATCATATTTAGTCAATCTTGAACGTGTGGAAGAAATTCAGACCAAATCTGTTCTGGTAAAAGGTGAAGAGGTACCGCTTGGAAGAATTTATAAGGACGATTTGCTGCAGGAATATATGAAATATATAAGAGGATAAAATATGGAAAATATTACTTATCTTGATGCGTTGGATCAAATTCGATACATTTTAGGAATGGTTGCAGCATTTTATGTGTTTTTTATAAATGCTGCTCCAAAGCGGAAAAACTTTACTCTACGCGTAACGTTTGGGCTTATTGGTTGTATTTTTTTGGCACTGTCATATCTATTTCTTCTTGGAATCTATAAAAAGACAGGTGAATATGGTGCATATGCTATTGGTGGGATAGTATATTGGCTTGCGATGTCCTTTGTAGTAATTTCATATATGGTATTTTGCTATGAGATATCGTGGGGATATGCTTTGTTTCGTGCATTTACGGCTTTTTCACTAGAAGCATTTGTAACTACGATATTGAAATATATCATTGTTAAAATGTGGTTTCCAAACCTTCCAGAAACATACACAATTCGCTATATTACGATCGCTATCATTATATATATATTTTGTTATACGCTGGTATACCGTATCATAGCGATTAAAATACAAAGTAATAAGTCAGCAGATCTGTTTAATAATCAAAAAACGGTAACTATCTATATATTAATTATTATTCTGCGATCCCTAGTAAATGATGCATCGCGAGGCGTTTGCGAATGGACTATTAAGCCAATACAGGAATACTTCAATATGAATAATTTGATCGCGACAATTCAGTATTACAGTATCGGTATCATGTTGCTCTTAAGCATTATTATTCTGATTGTACAGTTTTATGTATATGAGATTAGTGTACTTCAGAATGAACAGGAACTTTTTAACCATCTCCTTTCTCAAAGAAAAGCCCAATATATACATTCAAGAGAAAACATTGATATTATTAATCAGAAATGCCACGACTTAAAGCACCAAATTCTTGCGTTGGAGAATGCATCAGGGCAAGAACGGAAAGAAATGATTTATGAAACAAAAAAGGCGGTCATGTTTTATGATGCAGTGGTGAAGACCAATAATGAGGTACTAAATACGATTCTTACAGAGAAGACTCTGGTTTGCGCAAACCGAAATATTAGACTGACCTGTATGGCTAATGCAGATCATCTTTCTGTTGTAGGAGTCATTGATCTATATACCATTTTAGGAAATGCATTAGATAATGCCATTGAATGTATGGATCAACTGCATGAAGAAGGGAAGAAGGCGATTGCTATTATCATTAATGAACATGGAAAAATGCTTGATTTTTCAGTGGAAAATTATTATGAAAAACCGATCAGGTTCAAAGCTGGTATTCCTGTAACCAGTAAAAAAGACAAACGAAATCATGGAATAGGGATTCAAAGCATCAGAATGATTGCAAAAAAATATGGTGGTGACATACGGATTAGTACGGAAAATCAAATTTTTTCATTACAAATAATAATTCCTATCACGATTTCCAAAAAAAATGGTTAAAATAACTAAAAAAAATTACTTATATGCCTAAAAATTGTCGCTTGTGCCAGACACCTTGAAATGTCTGGCACATTTTTATATAATTATTTAACAAATAACTATTTTAGGGAGGAAATCAAAATGAAAAAAGGAAAGAAGTTATTGGGATTGTTACTTGGAGTTATCATGATATTTGGGTTAGTGGCATGTAGTGGTTCTGCGAAGGGAGTAAATAAGACTTATACGGTAAGCTATGATAATTCGATGGATACAGCTGTATTGGATACAATTGCGGATTATCAGTTCGTAGCAGCTGAATTAGACAGTTTGATTCCATATGGAGTCGTATTAGATGTAACGTTAGTGTTGAAGAAAGACGGTACTTATAGTCTAGAGAGCAAATTTGCCAATTTGGATTCTAACGCTGTTGCTGGTGATCCGGAATTTTTGGACATCAATGTAAAGGCTACAGGCACTTATACAATGGAAGAAGATAAGGTGACAATATCTGCAGCAGAGTCAGCAACTGCTACTTACCAGGGTGGTGCTTATATCACAGAACAGGGAAGGTTCCTTCCATTCAGCTTTAATGAGGATGGTTCAGTTGGCGAGTGGAGCAGTGATAGTGTGCCGGAAGTTCTTGCCTGTGTACCTGCGACAATCTTTACGGTTACGGACGACGGAGCTATTACAATATGGGAAGCGGGCAGCGAAGCAAAAGGTAATCCACACGCAACACCTACTAATGCTGCTACTAAGGATGCAACAACAGATGCAGCAGCAACAACAGATGCAGCAACAACAACAGATGCAGCAGCAACAACAGATGCAGCAGCTGGATTTGTCATGAAATCTCCGGAATGGGATGTGGTCAACATGACGTTTCAAGCAGATGGAACCTTTAAGTTTGAAGTGCCAGATTACAGCATTACCGAAGAAGGAACATGGATCTATACAGACGGGGTATTAACAGTTACAAAATCAGATGGTTCTACTGCTGAATCAACCATCGACAATGGAATAATGAAACTTTCTTATGTATCGGTTACAAGTGACCAAATGATTGGTAATTTCGAGAGCACAGACTGGAATACCTTTTTCGAGTAAATAGCATTAAATTAACGTAACTGTCTAAATTATTTTTATAATTATTGTAATATAGAAGAATTAAATGGGTATGTAAATAATATTTACGTACCCGATTTATAAGGAGTGAGACAATGAAGAGAAAAAGAGGAAGAGGACCCAGCAGACTATTTGCAGGGTTAACGAATTTGTCTGCTATCATACTTGTGGTTTTTACGGCAGGATACGGAATCGCTGATTCGTATCGTTTTATGTTGGATAGTTATCTTGGTAGTGTCAGTAGTTTGACAATTAATAATGGCAGTGAAGAAGACCTATATAATTACATTTGTGACTATGAAACTTCGACAGAACTAGTAGCAGCACATGAAGACCTGAATGAGCGCATTGAAGAAGAAGGGGCTGTACTTCTTAAGAATCAGGATAATGCTTTGCCATTGTCATCAAATGATAATATTAAAGTGACTTTATTTGGTATGCGCAGTGACTTAACCCAGTTTTCAGGCAGTGTTGGCGCAACAACCGCAAATAAACAGAATGTATCTTTAGAGGATGCACTGAATGCTAGAGGATTTTCAGTGAATCCAGAGATGACAGCGTTCTATAAAGGGCTAGAAAACGATTATAAACCAGGAAGAGCATTCTCATCGGCAGCTACTTCAGAAATTAAAGGAGCTATTGTGAATGAAGTTCCTCAATTGGAATATGAGAATGCACCGGAAGGCAGCTACAGTAATTATAATGATGCCGCACTGATTGTTCTTGGACGAGACAGTGCGGAAGCTTGCGATTTTTATCCGGGAGCAGTAGGCATTGCAAACTCAGAGGAATTTGAGGAAGGCGATAACATCTTAGGGCTTTCAAAGGATGAAAAAGCCTTAATCTCCTATGTGGAAAGTCTGGATGGCTTTAATAAAATTATTGTCCTGATTAACACCACTAGTGCAATGGAGATTGATGAATTAAAACAAGATTCCAACGTTGACTCTATCCTATGGATCGGAGCACCTGGATGCTATGGACTATATGGAATTGCAGATATCATGAATGCAACATCCGGAGTATCTCCGTCTGGATCTCTTGTAGATACCTATGCGGTTGACTCAGCCAACTCTCCAGCAGCACAGAACTTCGGACTCAATCTGTGGGAAAATTCAGCTGATATTGACCCGTCATCAAACTTTGAGCTACGTTCATCATGGTATCTGGTAGAAAATGAAGGAATCTATCAGGGATATAAATACTATGAAACTAGATATTATGACTCAGTAGCAAATCCGGACTCGCAGGCATCATCGACGGCTGGCACTAGTACCGAGGGTAATTGGGATTATAATACGGAGGTTTCTTATCCGTTTGGATATGGACTTTCTTATACAACCTTTGAAGAAGAGATTCTACCGGACAAAACAGAAATAGATATTGATGGAACCTCAACATTTACCGTGAAAGTAACAAATACAGGCACTGTAGCAGGAAAGGATAATGTTCAATTATATGTTTCCCTTCCATACACTTCGGGGCAAGTAGAGAAATCAGCAATTCAACTGGTTGGTTATGCTAAAACAGGGGAAGCGTTTGAGAAAAATGACTTTAGGAGTGTGGTATATCTACAGCCAGGAGAATCAGAAGAAGTAACAATTACAGTAAATAGTGATTATTATGCGAGTTATGATAAGAACGAAGGGGATGGCGCATATACGTTAGATGCCGGAGATTATTATTATGCGGTAGGTGATGGTGTACATGATGCATTGAATAATGTCATGACCGCGAAGAGTATTCTGGATGGAAATACAGCGGCTAAAACAATTGTTGTAAATTTGGGAGAAAAAGTTGTTATTGATAAGAGCGCATCGGGTAACTCCATTCAGAACCAATTTGACGATGCCAATATCAATAATCTGATTCCAGACACTACAACTTATTTAAGCCGTAGTAGCTGGGCAGACACGTTCCCGAAAGAAATCACCACACTTACGGCTACCGATACAATGATTACCCAATTAAAGAATGACACTTATACAATGGCAACTGGTGAGGATACCTCTGAGTATCGCTTTGGGACACTTGGTAAAACGGGAGATTATCGCGCAGCTGATTTAAAAGGTATTACCGATTATGAGAATCCCTTATATAATGAGATGATTGCATTGATGCCGTTAGAAACCATTGCAAACCAGATAGCCTTTTCGTATAGCCAGACCAGTCTGTTCAAGGATATATCTGCCAAAGATGCAACATGTGTGGATGGACCTGTGGGAATTCTACGTTCGTTAGGGGCTGCATCGAAAGGAATCTATACTTTAGAAGAAGACGATCCGAATTATGGGTATTCGGTAAATGTATTTGTCAGTTCACCGGTTGTGGCATCCACATTTAGCCACAAATTAGCGGAAGCAGAAGGCAATCTGGTCGGAAATGATGCAATACGTTTTGGGGATGTATGGTGGTTTGCTCCTGCAATGAACACCCATAGATTACCATATTGTGGAAGAAATAACGAATACTATTCGGAAGATTCTGTTCTGACAGGATTAATGGCAAGTGATGTAATCAAAGGATGCCAGAGTAAGGGATTTGTTGCAACCGTAAAGCATTTTGCATTTAACAATATGGAAACGAACCGGGAAGGTGTAGCAACTTTCTTTGATGAACAGGGAGGACGGGAAACTGAACTTCGTGGCTTTCAAATTGCTTTTGAACAGGGAGGGAGTAAAGGAGTTATGACTGCCTTTAACCGGATTGGGTGTACTTATTCGAGCGCAGATGGAGGGTTAATTACAGGACTTCTCCGCGGTGAATGGGGCTTCAAAGGGGTTGTAGTTACAGATATGGTGAAGGCAACGAACTATGAAACATGGGAAGAATCCATCTTAGCTGGAACGGATATTATGTTGAACTCCTCACCAGTAAATAAAGATGGAAAAGCATGGGAAACCCTGCAGGCAAAATATATTAGTGGAGATGCAACCATGACCAAAGCGGTATATGAAAGTGTACACCATGTCTTGTATGCATTTTCTGACAGTATTTGGCTTAATGGACTCAGTCCGGATAGTGAAGTAGTTCGCCAGTATCCATTCTGGGAAATTGATATTTTGATTCTGATTGCTGTTGGTGCACTTGGAACTGTTATCTTTGGTGGGCTTTGGGTCGTAGATGGGATCAAGAGAAAAAAGAATGAGAAGGAGGTAGCATAATGGCTAAAGAAATGAACAAGGTAAAAAAGCATGGAGCTCATTTTAGGATAGGAATTGCCACCTGCGTACTTCTTGTCTTGGCAGTCATTGCATATACCATTGGAGCTGCCTATTATGGATATTATAGTGATATGAATCCGGTTATCCTTATATTCGCGACTATTTCAGTTGTACTGTGCATGAGCGTAGCATTTTTAATGGATAAAAAGGGAGATTCGGTAATTCTTCGTCTGATGTCTCTTGTAGTTACAATATTACCAACCTTCTGCCTGATGATGCTTGCTACAGCAAGAGTATATTCTATTGCTGTATTAATGCTTTCTGATTTAGAGAGAGATAATGTTATGGGATATTATGCATTATATTTCTCGATTGGGGCAATGGGATTGTTCCTAATCGCAGCAGTTTGCAATGCAATTAGTAATTTTATCAAACCATATGACAGTGAATCAAAAGAAATATTAAATTAAGCTGCAAAGTAAGGCTAAACAAATTTAATAACAATCAGATAAAGGCTCGTTGATCTTTATCTGATTGTTTACAAAAAATAAAGCTTGGAGAGCAGTGTGAATGATCGAAAAGCAAAATTCAAACTTCGGAGTTTTTGTGTCCGCAAATCCTCGGTACAAGCTAATGGTAAAGGCAGAAATGGAGATTAACATGAAAAAAATAATAGGTACAAATTTAGGAAATTGGTTGGTTTTGGAGAAGTGGATGCAACCATTTCTTTTTGAAGAGACAGACACAGAAGATGAGACATGGCTAAATAGAAAATCTGAGGCTGAAAAGTTGGCAATTGAGATGAAAGCACATAGGGATACCTATGTGACCGAAGAAGATTTTAAGAATATCGCAAGTCATGGACTAAATATGGTGAGAATCCCAGTTCCATATTTTATTTTTGGAGATGTCGCTCCGTATAATGGATGTATTGGATATCTTGATCAGGCATTTGACTGGGCGGAGAAATATAACCTGCAGATTCTCGTGGATCTACATACCGCTCCGGATGGACAGAATGGTTATGACAACGGAGGCATCTGTGGTGTCTGCAAATGGTGCAAACAACCGGATAAGGTGGAATTTACCATAACAGTCCTAGAACGTCTTGCACAAAGATATGCGACACGGAAAGGTCTGTTTGGCATTGAAGTATTAAATGAACCGATCAGCAAAATTGTATGGCTGACTTCGCCAACAAGAAAATCTGCGGTAGATAAAGAAGAAGCCAAGGGATCAACCTATGTGCCGTTGAAGTTTTTAAAGAAATTCTATACTGAAGTCTATCATAGACTTCGGGAAGTTCTTCCGGAGGATAAGACGATTGTATTTCATGATGGATTCCGAATTGATAAATGGAACCGCTTCTTTAAGCAAAGTAATATGAAAAATGTCATGTTAGATACCCATATATACATCTTTGCCATGGAGATGTTTATTCCAATTCATGCATTCTGGGTGTACAGGATTTATATTAATATCTGTAAATGGCAAATCAAAAATGCGCAGAAAAGTATTCCGGTCGTTATCGGTGAATGGTGCATTAGCAATAAATACTCAGAAAAAATGAAGAATAAGGTCATGATTGATTCGGAACTAAATGAGCGACGGGTAGAATGCTACAATCAGATTGCAGAACTTCAACTTAATGCATGGGGAGAAGCTGGAGGATATTTCTATTGGAATTATCAGATTTATAGGGATATGAAGATGGATATAAAACCTTATTGGAAGAACAGTTGGGATTTGCGACGTTGTTGGGACAAAGGATGGATGTCGGAACAGTTAGGCGAAAAGTAATTGGAGGCGAATCTTGAATAATAAGCAAAATAAAAAAATTAATTGGGAAATGAAATTGTTACGGTCACGAGTGACATCAACCAATGTAACGTTCATGGAAATGCTTTTTGGCTATTTTTTAGGACCATTGGGCGTTCTAATCATGACAACGGTTGTCAGCACATACTATTTGACATTTTATCGAACCTATGATGATGTCGTTAACATGGGTAGCTTTCTTTCCTTGCTTCCGATGATTTCTGTGATCCCCATGGTGCTGTCGAATATTCTAATAGGGATATTGATAGGTAAGACAAATACCTTGCAGGGAAAAGCAAGACCATATCTGCTTTGTGCAGCACCTTTGCTTTTGGTGTCGGGAATTTTAGTATTTTTTATACCCGATATCAACTTTGAAGCAAGAATTATATGGATGGTAATAACTTATAATTTATTTGCCTCAGTTGCAAGTCCAATCTATTCCAACTCACATTACCTGATGGTGTCACTCTCAACAAGGAATTTACAACAGAGAGGAACACTTTCGGTTGTTTCGAATATTCCTGCAATAGCTGCAAATGGCCTTGTCAGCAGTATTGTTATGCCATTAATTTTAAGTTGGATCAAAGCAGCTGAGAACGCCCCAGGAATGCAGGAAAGATGGAAGCTTATTATGACGGCGTTGGCTGTTGTTGCCTTCTTTACCTGTATTTTAGAATATTATTTTACAAGGGAGCGCATTACCGAGGAAGGGATTAACCAGGAAAATACAAATGAAAAGATTCCTGCATTAAAACAGTTAAAAGTGGCTGCCAGCGATAAATACTGGTGGATCATCATGGTGTTTTACGCCCTGTACCAGGCAGGAGTCATGTTTAAAGGCGGATTCATATTTAATCTTTTCTGTAACGAATTCTTCATGGATACCAGTGTATTTGGCATACATATGAACGCAGAGATGATACAATCAGTATTGGCGCTGATTAGTGGAATTCCTTTAGCGGCAGGTATGTTGATTATCTGGCCGCTTGCAGCAAAATTCGGTAAGAGGAATATGATTATAGTTGGATTATGCTTTTCCATCTTAGGAAGTATGGTCTGTGTCATATCCCCAGCTAACTTTTGGGTTGTGCTGGTCGGACAGACCTTTAAGGGAATTGGAAGTATCCCAGGAGCTTATATTATGATGGCACTTTTTGCGGATGTATTAGATCACCTGGAAGCAAAGAATGGATTCCGATGTGATGGGGTATCCATGTCAGCGTACTCCGCGGTGATAACAGCAGTCAATGGTCTTGCTGTAGCATTCTTCTTATTCTTTTATGATAACAGTGGGTTCGCATCTTCTAAGGTGGCGGAATTCTTCTTCGTAGGATATGAGATTATTGCCCACGGGATTTTGATTGTATTGTTGCTGTTTTTTGGAGTGGAGAAGAATATCAAAGAGGAACAGAGGTTAATTGCACAACGGCAGTCAGCAGTGGAAGACAATACGAATTAAAAAACGTTCAATATACCATCAACAATATTTTCAATAAAGGAATTAAATGAACAAGTAACAATTTTATTGCACAGGTTATACTACCAAATACGCCGGAAATGATCAGAAAAATAGTATGGCGAGCACGATTGCTTTTGAATGTCAAACTATTCGTTAAAGTTGTGTTTCGCGAATAGATAAAATTCTCTTTTATTCGTATATTAGCTTAATGTCCATTGTGTTTATTGAAACAAATGTTAGGGAATGTCGTATATTGTATATTCCCTAACTCTTCTTAAACCGATAGAAAAAGCATAAGGTTCTTTTATACTATTCTAAACTTTTTGTTTAAATCCAGCTCAAAGATATTTCTGCTATATATGAACAACAACATACATTCATAAACTTTAATTTTACATTTAACGCAGCATTGTAGCTAGCAATCCACTTGGTGTAGACTTGTCTTTTGTTAAAATATCACAATCTCCAATAACAACAAAAGAATCTTTTGCTCTTGAAACTGCTACATTTAGCATATTTACATTTCTGTCAAAAAAGAATTTTTGTGAGTTATCTTTTGTATATACTGTTGAAAATACAATAACTCTTCGTTCTGCTCCTTGAAGTTTATGTACAGTTCCAACAGTTATTTCTTGCAATCCTTTATGTTTTTTCAAAAATGTTTTAATCATGCTTGCATGCGCTGTAAAAGGTGTAACTACACCAATAATTTCATGAATACCTAATCCTTTTCCTTCTTTTTGTTGGTAATATTTAATTAAAGTATCTTCTTGGTCTGCAATCCATTCTACAATAAACTTAGCTTCCTGAGTATTTTTTTGACTTCTATTTTTAGTTTCAGATTTTCCCTTACAATCAATATGAACCATTTTTCCGATAGGATGATCATCTGGACTTTTACCCCTTTTCGGAATTAAATTTCCATTATACGCTAACTGATTGCAATATGCTATAATTTCATTATAACACCTCCAATGCTCACGCAAATACAATCCGCCTTCATTAAACATTCTATAGCAGCATCTATTTTTGGCAATTTTCATAAGATTCCCGTTAAACGCAGCATAATGATTTTCAATTATCGGTTTTACGCTTTCCTTACCAATATAATACTCAATATTTGGTATATCAGTCACCTCATCTACGCTCCATACTGGTTCTATTTGCAAAACATCACCTACAATTAAAGCTTTTTTTGCTAATGAAAATAAGGGTAAACAAACCTCTGGAGAAGCTTGCCCAGCTTCATCTACGATTACTAAATCTATAAAATTATACAGATAACTTTTTATCCATGCATTACCATTACCTAATTTAAAGTGTTCAAAGAATTTTGGTAACATATAAAAAGTCGAAACAAAGCAAGGTGATAATTTTGCTAATCGCCTCCATTGTTTCATTCGTTTTTCTTCTGACTTCTTGTCTTCATAATTCGTTTCAATATTATTCAAACATTCTAGAATCCATTTGCCTTCAAAATAGTGAGTTGAAAGTTTAAATGCCTTATAACGGTATGTCAAATCAAATGCATTATTAATTTCTTCAAGTATTTTATTTTTACTAATTTCTTTATGACAATATTTAAGTGAAATAATATTTAATTCTTCATCCATATCATTAATTTCATTTATATCATTCTCTAGACTAACTTTTTTGCTATCAAGATCATCCATCGATTTTTTTAGTTCATCATATTTACTTAAAATATAGTTTTCAATACTTTCATATTCCGTAAATGTTTCTTTCAAAGTATACTTTTGATTTCTTACAAATTTTGCTAAATCGCGTTTATAAAATATAGAAAATTTTTTAAATCGAATAAGAATCCTTTTGATTAATGGTAAATTATTTAACCAGTTATCAAATGCAGACTCGAACTCTTCTAATCCCACTTTTTCTTGTTCTTTGTCAGTCATTTTTAGTTTTAAAGTAATAAGTACTTGATTAATTGGTTCATCATATTTGATTTCTATTCTACGAATATTCTCTGTTAAATATTGAATTCTTTTCAATTCTCTTTTCATTTTATCAACATTTTTCAGCAAATCTTTATGAATTTTGTTAATGATTTGTTCAAGTGATAATGACCTTGTCTGTGTATTAGCATAAGTATAGTATTTCTCTACATAATAATCCTTTGCTTTTATTATATTCTCTCTTTTTTCAAGCTCTATAAAAAAACCTTCCAATTGCTCTCCTTGACAAATTGTCTGGTATTTTTCTACATTCTTTTTTGATTGACTTACCAAATAAGCACCATAACTTTTTATGTTTGGAATCCAAAAATCTCCAAGCGCATCATTTTTATTATGTCTTTCCCCTTCGAAACTATCTATAATATTCGTCACAGCTTGATTGTTATTAGACATAGCTACAATAACTGGAGGCTCTTTTTTTCTTATGGCAGCTTTTACATATTCATCTGCTATAATTGACTGTAAAAATGTTGTTTTTCCAGTACCTGGCGGACCATTAATTGCAGTTACACTACCTTCTACTTCTTTTGTATAGTGCACAAATGCACTGCGTTGGGATTCATTTAAAGAAAAATTATTTGCAAATTGACCAAGATGATTATAAATATTTTCCATAACTAAATCCGATGACATAGGTTTTGATTGTTCATTCACCCCAAGTTTAAAGAAATTTTTCAGCAACTGATTATACGATTTTTCATCGTCCACTAATGATTCAAATAATGCTTCAAGATTTTTTGTCCCATCTATACTTTCATCGATACATATATAAGAAAAATGAGTTCTAGTATATTTTTGTATTTTGAAATTATTTATTTCCATTCCAGTAACTTCTTTTAGTATTTCGTTTGTAATTGATTGAAAATAGTTCCATGAAGGATGTTTCGCATCCAAAGGTCTTTTTTGAGATGAGTCATCCCACTCTTTCATACTTCCTTTCGCATATTCCTCTAACAAGGTTGGTTTCAATAATTTTCTAGATAACCAACTTTTTTCATTATAATGTTTCAATTTACCATTTTTATTTAACAAAGCTGGCATCATTATTGGAATTATGTAAGGCGGTAACTTTAATTTACTACCATGTGTTTCATTAACTGAAAAAACAAGCGGACAAAGAATCACCTTAATTTCTTTATTATTTTCCATTGCTTTTGTCACGTTTTTTCCAAATTTTTCTCCATAAAGATAACTCACCGTATTTTCATCAACTTCTCCAATTAAGATATTTGACAAGTTTATTTCATTCTCTGGTGCAATGCCCTTCATATCAACTTCAAACATTTTTGAATCATTTATCGAGTTCTTATAGTAAGCAATGTGTTCTTTTACTCCCATTTTGCCCTCCTCATTAGTCGTATAATTATTTACTAATTATTACAATTACATCTATTTTTCTTTAAGTCTAAGCCATCTAAAATTTGCACTCATTCTTACTAAGTCATATATTTCATCTGATATTTAAAAATTCTTTCTTCAAGAAAGAGTATCAATCTATGATATAAAAAACTATACCATAAATCGGTTTTTTTGTCGTTCCTTCTCTGTAAATAAAATTCTGTAAAGCTTTATCACCAGTTAGTTTTTCAATTTCTCTTCTTTTTCTCATCTTTATCACACTCATAATCCTATTGCAATAATAAATATGTTGCTTATAAGTTTCAAATTTTACAAACAAATAGCTACTAATAGTTTAAACCAAATCACCATATAATTCCATACTATATTTTCGTATTTTTTGACAATTAAAAATGTTGAAATAAGTTACATGGCTTTATATCATTTCTCTTTCTAAACTTATAATTTATTATGTTTTGTATCACAAGAGAATTCCTTTTCAATGAGTCAATATATCGGAATACGGTAATCCCAAACATTTACTTGATTTCATACGACATTCCCCAATTTTTTTCAAAAAACGGTATTCCTGAACATTTACTTCGCAAATAAATGAAGTAAATGTTCGGGGAAAATACACTAGAAAGTGTGCAAAGCACACCTCAACTCCCCTAGCCCCTCATTCATGAGGGGAATTAGGGTTTCTTTTTTTAT
>JBGUEQ010000044.1:0-41809 GCA_041821265.1 Lachnotalea sp.
ACCGCCGTGTACCGAACGGTACGCACGGTGGTGTGAGAGGTCGGTAGGTAAACTAATTACCTACCTCCTACTCGATTTTAATATTTCAAGTTTTACTAAGTTATATTAATATCTGAAATTCTATCATTTTATCTTTTCTTAATACGACATAGTGATTCAAATTTCTTTTGAATTTTACTAACAACATACTATATAAAATTATTTTGAATATTTGCAAGACTATTAGTTGAAATATTTAGAAGACGGTATTATTTAAAAAAGAAGACGGTATTATTTGAAAAATATATTGACTTTTTAGATAAAGTGCACTACAATTATCTATGACCATAAATAATATAATAGTCACAGATAATACAGCGGAGGTAAATAATATGAATTGTGCAATTTCATTTAATAATATTACAAAAATAATTAATGAGGAAAAAATATTAGATGGTTTAACTTTACATATTAAGAAAGGTGATATTTATGGATTGCTAGGAGAAAATGGTGCAGGAAAGACAACAATGATAAAACTGCTATTTCATATTATAAAACCAACTGGTGGCACAATACAAATTTTGGATAAAACAGTACAAGATAATAACTTTGAAATATTTTCCAAGGTAGGTTCTATTATTGAAACACCTATCTTTTATCTGCAATTAAGTGGGAAAGAAAATTTACAAATTCATTGTGATTATAATAATATAAAATATGATAAGATTGATAAAACATTGGAACTAGTAGGCTTAAAAGATGCAAAAAGTAAAGAAGTGAAAAATTACTCACTTGGTATGAAACAAAGACTAGGAATAGCTAGGGCAATTATTCATGAACCGGAGATTCTCATTCTAGATGAACCAATCAATGGATTGGATCCAAAAGGAATATATGAAATTCGTAATTTACTTTTAGAATTAAATAGAAGACATCACACTACAATACTTATGTCGAGTCATATCATTGGAGAATTGATGAAAATTTCTAATAAAATAGGAATTCTTCACAACGGGAAAATAGTAGAGGAATTGGATTTGAATAGTTGGAATAAAGAAATAGATTTAGAAAATTATTTTATTCAATCAGTTGGAGGAAATCATGAGAAAGCTTATTAAGTTGGAATTAAAAAGAGTTAGGCTATACAAAAAACTTGTTACATTCTGTATAGTAAATATATTAATAACGCTGTTAGTATTTATGATAATGACTTTAAACGTATTTAGCAGTTCAGATATTAATAATATGGCCTTTTCAGCACCTAATAGCATTGATATTTTAGTAAAAGCATTTTTTATTGTTTGGGAGGCTGTATTAATTACACAGATTATAATTGAAGAGTTTAAATGTCAAACACTAAGTATTTTATACTCTTATCCAATAAATAGAAAAAATCTCTTGAAAGCGAAATTAACTATTATTGTTTTAATGATTTTTGCAGGTATGATGTTATCGCAGATTATACAGAATGTTATTTTTGCATTACTTAGTATTGCTATCGGTTATATTCAATATCAAATTGACATGCATACCATAATCAACATAATTTTAACAACGATCGGTTCAATATTTTGTGGATTAATTTCTTTTGGAGTAGGAATGATAAAACGGTCTGTTGCGGCAACTATAATTTCAAGTATTGTTATTGTCAGTACAACGGTATCTACTCAAGGAAATGAACGAAACTTAATGGCTATGTTGAGTGTTTCTGTTTGCTTAGGCATAATTGGATTTATAATAACATTGTTTACAGTTAATAAGGTAATATCAAATGATTTATATTTATAAAAATAAATAAAAAGGTTTTATGGTTGGTTATAACCCGTTATATAACCAAATTTAAAGTTTGAATGAAAATTGGTTCATGTATAAAATTAAGATAGGAGTGATGAAAAGTGGCTAAAGCTTTTACTGTTGATGAAAAAAAATTAATAAGAGAAAAGTTAATTGATGAATGTGAAGTTAATTGGGGTAAGTATGGTTATAAAAAAACTAGTATTGATACTATATGCAAAGAGGCAGGAATATCGAAAGGAGCTTTTTATATCTTTTACGATTCAAAAGAATTATTATTTTGTGACGTTATAGATAGACTTCAAGAAAAATTAATAACCTTTTGTAAACAATCCTTAATTGAAAATTCAACGAAACAGGATTTTTCAAATGTATTCAAACAAATTTATAGAGAATACGATCAAGGAAATTGGATTATTAATTTTAGTAGTCCAGATTATCAGTCATTAATAAATCGTATACCAGTAGATAGGCTAAAACAGCATAGTCATAACAGTACGATTAATTTTCATGAAATTATTAGCAAAACAAATATCAAATATAAGATAGAGGAGGCTAAGGCAATTGGTACTTTCAATGCATTGTTATCGCTACTGTCTAATAAAGACAAACTGGGTTATAATCACTACGAAATATTTTGCTTTTTGTTAGATAATATATTAGATGAGATATTTGAGTAAGAATAATTAATGTTAGGAGATTTTATAATGGATTCATTAACACAATCGCTAATAAATCCTTCTTCAGAACTTTTATTATGGGGAGGAGTTGTTGGCATAGTTTTAGGAGTGATAGTTATATTGATTGGCATAATAGCCAAAATTATAGTGAAGAAGTCTAAATCAAAAAACATTTGCTGGTGGATTATTGTAATTGGAGGAATAGCAATCGTAACAGGAATAATGACATTATTAAGAGCTCAATAGATAAGGAGGGGGAAATGAAGACCTACAATGAAAAAGCACTTGAGGTAGCAAAAAGACTATCAAATTTGCCGAAAAATAAATTATTTCAATATTCTAAGCTAGTAGCGAATATGTCCATTTTTTTGATATTTGCAGGTGGAGTCTTTCTTGTTTTTAAAAGAGAAGCGATAGGAGGCGGAGTAGTTATTTTAGGAATAGCATCTTTTTTGACAAGCGGATTCAATATATTTAAATCGAAGAATAAATAGAAAAATAGATAGAAAAACAAATAGAAAAACAAATAGAAAAACAAAAACAGCTAGATTATTTTAGCTGTTTTTGTTAAAGTGTAAATAATATAAGTAATCGGATAATTGAAAAAAATAAAGTAGTTACAATATCTATAAAATATGGTCAAGTGAATTTTGAAATCAATGTGAAATGTATGGTACTTATAAATAGCGACGGTATTTGTTGTAAATGAAAAATATTATAAAGGTAAGGAGAAACACATGAAATATGTAGCGCTTTTTAGAGGGATAAATGTTGGCGGAAAAAACATTGTTAAGATGAACGATTTAACGCAATTACTTCTTGATTTGGGATTAAATAAAGTCAAAACTTATATCCAGAGTGGAAATGCAGTTTTTGAATCGATTCTAGATGAAGAGTGTTTGCAGGAAGAAATTCAAACCGGATTTACGAAACGTTTTGGGTTTCAATCAAATGTAATGATACGAAGTGTAGATGAAATAAGTACATTAATTGATCAACTTCCATTTTCAGTGGAGGAGATAGCTGTAGCAGAAGCTGCCGATCCGCAAGTGGTACATCTCTATGTTTACTTTTTAGATCATCTACCAGAGGAAACACAGATTAATGCTATCTGCAAGGAGTATGATGGAGCAGATATTTTGCGCACAGGACAAAGAGAAGTGTATCTGCTCTGCCACCAAAGCGTACGAAATTCAAAGCTGGCGACTCGTTTTGTAAAAGTATTTAGCTCAACGACCGCACGAAACTGGAAAACCGTTAATAAATTATATGAAATGATGACAAACCTGTAAATTTTACGTAGATTTATACAATGGAGGGAATCGAAGTGGATATAGTATCTTCAGATTGGAGTAATCGTCATAAAGAACTAAATAAGGTCATAAGAAAAACAGAAAAATTAGCCATTGTAATTGAAATGATTCTAGATTTGCATAAGGAACTTCATACTTCTGATGTTAGTAAAACAAATAATACAAATACGATAGATACTCTTTGGGGAGATTTACAGAAAAATGAATTTGCAATTATGCCTACCGCCAAGGACGAAACAATTGCATGGGCTATTTGGCATATTGCTAGGATTGAGGATTTAACGATGAATATTCTCGTAAACAATAGTGATCAAATCTTTGATAAAGAATGGAAAAAACGAATGTGTATCTTTATTTCCGACACAGGAAATTCTATGACTGATGATGAAATCATGAAATTTAGTAAGCAAGTCTGTATTGATGAATTATTAAAATACAGACTTGCGGTGGGAATGAAAACGCGAGAAATCATTAGGAATTTAAAGCCTGAAGATATGAAGAGAAAAATATCATCTGTTGCTATAGCCAGGATATTACAAGAAGGTGGTGTATTGGAACATACAGATTCTATTTGGCTATTGGATTTTTGGGGTAAAAAGGATGTGGCGGGAATTATATTGATGCCATTAACAAGACACCAAACGTTACATCTGAATGACTGTTATAAATGGAAACAAATGATTCAAAATAGGAATAAATTTTTTGCTATATAAAACTCGGGATTTTGCTTTGCAAAACATTTTGTGCATTATGAGTACTAAATTGTTACAATATAACTCAAACAAATTGCAGAGGACTCTTACGAATTAGAGAAACCTCATATGAGTTTCAAAAAGGTGGCAATAAATTATTGATTATAAAAAAATAATCATGTTTCTTTCTAGCTTAATTGTATCATAATATAATAAGTGACAACAAGACTGTTATTTGAATTTTAGTTGTGCTAAACTGATTTGTAACGGTTTTAAAGGAAGTCCCAACCGAATCAAGAAGAGAGGCGGTTTTAGAAATGGTAGATAATCAATCCGAATTAGAATATGAAAATAAAAGACTTGAGCAAACGATATCTTTGGCAAAGAACCAACTAGAACAAGCAAGATTATGCAATGAGGAGAATAAGTCGGAAATTATTTTGGCTAAGAAAGAGTTACGAGAAAATACTGAACACTCGATACCAAATCTTTGGTCTTCAGAGGGTTTTGAAGCCCTTGCCGAATTAAGCCAATATGTAAATCCTGTAACAGATAAAATTGCAGACTATGAAGAGGTCGAAAATAAAATATTATTACTCGAAAATTTAATAAAATCACCTTATTTTGCTCGAATCGATTTTAAATTTGAGGATGAAGAGGAATTTGAGAATGTATACATTGGTCGATCTTCCTTGAAAAAAGATAACTCATTCGAAATGGTTGTTTATGACTGGAGGTCACCCATAGCAAGTGTTTTCTATCGTTTTGTAATGGGGCAAGTGTTTTATGATGCACCTGGTGGAAGGATAGCGGGAGAAGTTAATTTAAAGCGCCAGTATGAAATAAGAAACGGCGTGTTAGATTATTTTTTCGATGCGGATATTCAAATCATTGATGAATTTTTAAGAAAACTATTGTCAAAAAATACTTCTTCGAAAATGAAAACGATAGTGGAAACTATACAGAAAGAACAAGATATTGTAATAAGAGATATAGAAAATGATTTAATGATGGTGCAAGGCGTAGCGGGAAGTGGAAAAACTTCCATAGCTCTTCATAGAGCGGCATATCTTATGTATCAAGGTTTGTCAACGAAGCTGTCAGCGAATAACATAATCATTATTTCCCCAAACTCTTTATTTGAACAGTATATTTCAAATGTATTGCCTGAACTTGGAGAAACAAATGTTGACTCCGTAGTATTTGAAGAAATACTTTCTACCATATTGAAAAAGGAACACATACAATCGAGAAATCAATTTTTAGAAAATTTAATTACAAGTGATAGGTACCGAAAGGTTATAAAAAGAAGTATTGAATTTAAAACCTCACAACAGTTTTTAGAAATACTAAATCTATTTATTACTGATTTACCATATCGATGGATGGATTTTGATGATGTTTATTATGAGGGTAAGGTGATTGTAAGTAAGGAAAGTATAAGAGACAAAGTATCAAGAAGAATAGAGACTCCTTTAGGGGTGAAATTGAAGCAATTAGAGGATTTTATATTAGAGCAAATAGCAGAGTCAAAAAAAGGACGTTTTAATAAATTAGAGAAGAGTAAAGTAAAAGAAGAGATACAAAAATTTACAAAACTCAATGTTTTAAACCTTTATAGAAGTCTATTTAGTGACAAAGAGTATTTCTATAGCTTGACAAAGGATTTCAATCTTTGTGAGGGCATTGATAAAATTTTTGAATACACAAAAGAAAATTTAAATTCTCAATTATTGCATTTTGACGATGCAATCGTTTTAACTTACCTAGAACTAAAATTATATGGAGCAAACGACTATAAAAATATAAAGCAAGTAGTAATTGACGAAGCACAAGATTATTATCCTCTCCAATATGAAATATTTAATTTACTATTTTCAAATTCGAAATTCACGATTTTGGGTGACATGAACCAAACCCTTGAAAAACAAGAAGACTTATCGCTATATGAAGAGATTAATAAAATATTAAATAAGAAAAAATCATCGCTTATTACAATGGATAAAAGTTTTCGATGTACCAATGAAATTCTGAATTTTAGTTTGAAATTCATCGAACATAAGCCAGAAATAAAAAGCTTTAACCGAACAGGAGATGAGCCAAATATTTACGTAACCGAGAATCAATCATCACTAGTTGAGAAGCTGATCACAGAAGTTAAAACTTGCCAAGAACAGGGATACCAATCAATTGGGCTGATTTGTAAATCGGAGAAAAATGCTCTTTCCTTGTATAGCAGTTTAAAAGATAGCCTTGATGTTCAGTTAATAAAGAATGAAAGTATATCAGATTTGCAGGGAGTATTTATTATTCCAGTCTATATGTCGAAAGGGCTTGAGTTTGACGCTGTTTTAATATGTGATACCGATTCAACGAATTATAAGAGTGAAGATGATAAAAAACTCTTATATATTTCTTGTACAAGGGCGCTTCATAGACTTAATTTGTTCTGCGAGGGAGAGGTTAGTTCGTTGTTATAAACTCTTCATTAGCAAGATGAAGGAGGAAGGAATTATAAATAGATTAATGGAGGAAAGTAATCATATGGTGATTAGAAATGCAACAATAGATGATTTAGATGCAATCACAGAGGTAGAAGCAGAGTGCTTTCCAAAAGAAGAAGCAGCAACAAAGCAGGATTTCAGAGCAAGGTTAGTAGCTTATTCAAAACATTTCTGGCTCTTATATGATGGCGAGAAATTGATTGGATTTGTAAATGGAATGGTGACGAATGACGCTGACTTAAGCGATGCAATGTATCAAAGTGCGCATATGCATGATGAAAATGGAAAGTGGCAAATGATTTTTGGCGTTAACACAATCGCAAGCTATCGAAGACGAGGTTGTGCTGAAAAGATTATAAAGCAAGTTGTTGAGGACTCCAAAGAGCAGGGCAGAGAAGGAATTGTATTGACTTGCAAAGAAAAGTTAATTGCTTATTACGAGAAATTTGGATTTGTGAATGAGGGTGTATCTGAATCCGTTCATGGAAATGTTGTTTGGTATCAAATGAGATTGCGGTTTTAAAAGAAAGTTCTAAAACTGGGAGTTAAATTAGTAAGGAAGAAAGAAATTTTCCTATCCTAGATTTAGCTGTTAACAATCAGAACTGATGTCAAACATTATTAATATAATAAATAGAAGTATAAATAAAAGTGATAAATAAATGGAGAAGATAGAAATGAATGAAATAATCAAACAAATACCTTTATATCGATTTCTCATGCTTTGCAATGAATCAAAAATGGACAAGTCGGTATTAGATTGTGGAGCAGGAGGAGATTGTCCTGTAGACCTTGGTGAAAATCAGTATGAACAGATGGATGACTTCACTGTAATACATTCCTATTTTGAAGAGTGCGAAGCGGAGAAGTATTTAGAAGGAATGGAGATATTGTATAAAGAGGACAGAATACTAGAAAGAATATATGAGGGAGAAAAAATCAAACAAGGGTTTGTTGATTATATAGTTCGAAAGCTATAAGTTTAGGAGAATATAAATGAAAAAAATTATTTTTTTAGATGTAGATGGAGTGCTTAATTCTAATCCTTGGAATGATACTCATCAGAAAGAGATTAGTGTCGGATTGTTGATTGATGAGGATAAAGTAAAGTTATTAAGTGAAATTATATCAAAAACAGAGGCTAGTATCATATTACACTCTGGATGGAGAGTTTGGTTTGATGAAAATATTTTGCCAACAAGAAAAGAGTCTCAACTATTAGTTGAGATATTAGAAAGAAATCATATTTTAATTTTGGGTGTTACACCTGATTTATCTACAGAAGAAGTAAAAGTGACAAAAAAATATAGTCTTGTCAAGGCAAAGGAAATTCTTACATGGTTGCAGGAACATCCTGAGGTTGAGAGGTGGGTAGTGATTGATGATTTATATTTACATAATGATGAAGTAGAAAAACATCAAATAAAGACAAACTGCTTAATAGGATTGACGCAAGCGGACGTGGACGCGGCTATTGATAGATTACAGTAAATAACTATTTGCAGACCTGTTAAACGTAGTAGTTTTGTGAACAATTTATTAAATAGATAAAATACATTTTGCATAATTTCATAATAGTGTCACTATAGCAATTATGCAAAAATTTAGTAAAAATCACTGTCTTGAATTAAAATAGCATAAGTCTTAGGATTAGTAGTGATTATAAAACCTGTTCTTCCTTTGATTGCGCTTAATATGTCTTGATTTTCGTTTGGACAGCTATCAAATTCTTGATATTCTAAAACAGCAGTTTCACTTATACGGTAAGAGTTAACAGTTTTTTCAAAATTAAAATCTCCACCATTAATCAATAAAGAGCCTATTTCCAAATTTTCAAAATGCAACAAACCTCCACCAATTTCATCGATACCTGCAAATGTATTTGTATCAGTATTCCATTTGTATCTAATTTCTATATCAAGATAAACATCTTGACTATAATTAGAGCTTGTTATGGTACCTGCATATTTATTAATTGTTTTATACCTTAAGTTCATATGGTTCGATTCTAAATCTGTTAATTGTAATTTTTCATTATAGTCAGCAGTAGAATAATTAGTATCGTTCATGATAGATTGGCTGGCAATAAAACGTTCTCTACTATCTAATTCATATTCATTCAGTGTTTCATAATCACATTTTACTTTTGTAAGACTTCTTTGATAAGTATAAACAAGAAAAGCAATTAGTATAATTGATATAAAAAATAATACAATAAAAAAATTTTTTCTTCTTTCTTTCATAAAAACCTCTCTCAAACAATATGTATTTTTATTACGATAGCATTTAAAAATAAAGACGACTATAAATATAATTAATTTAGATATAATAACATATAAGTTATTCTATGTAAATTATAACTTATACGAGGATGAATAAAATGAAATTCAAAAAGAATTTTTCATTTTAATTGCAGTGCTAATAACTTTATCTATAGGTGCTAATTATAAGGCCTATGTTAATAGAAAAATGTTAAATATAAAACAATTTGTAATGCAAATAAAAATGTTTACACGTTACTCGAATGGATAGATGGTGAAGAAGTCGAAGGGATAGTAGCTATGCTTGATGAAGATAAACATTATTTATTAGGTAGCAAGTCAGGAAAAAATTCTCGAATTCATTCATTCGCTCGATTTCCATATGGAAAATATGATACGGACTTATCAGTATGAGTTATATGTTATTGATTGGCATATGGTTGACTTTAATATTTATGGTGACCCGTGGTATGAATTTAATCGTATTGGAATAGAATATCCTGCTTTTGCAGTAGGTCAAATTGATGGGTATTTTGAAAATAACCCACCTGAATCTTTTTGGATGCTTTTGGAATATTATCTTTCTGCTAGTGCAATCACTTCCATCGTGTGGGCAAAGTATTTTGCTCCTGAAAGATTACATTCTATATTACAATTGAACTTAAATATTTTAAATTGGTATGATGGTATGCAAAATCCAATTCCTACATGGTATAGAAATATTTCAGATAGAAAATAATTCGTGTTTTATATTTGATACAAGATATATGCATTTTTTATTTTAGGGTAGCGGTATCTAGGAAGGTACTGAATAGTTACAATTTGTTTATAATAAAAGAGGAGAATTAATATGGGATTTAACCAAACAATTTTCAAGTATTTTCATGAAGAGTGTATCAACAGGTTTGGCAAAGTAGTGGGAAATGAAATCTTTATCAATGCAGAGATTAAGTTAACGCAAATGATATGCGAGGCGGACTACCTAAATAGTAAGGCGCTTAAATGGCATATGGATAAAAATATGCTTCCAACAATAGCGATGTACCTAGCATTTAAGGAATATGCAACGACAAAAGCGCAAGCGTATGAGATTACTTTGGATATTGTACAAATTATGGCGAGAAATACAAAAAAGAAAAATCAAATGATTGGAAAAATGCCATTTGGCTATACAATCTTTAAATTATTTTGTAAAGCAATCATGAGAAAACAATATCCCAAAGAGGGTTGGAATACCCAATGGATTACATATGATAATAACGAGATACATTTTGACTATTCCAAGTGCATTTATATGGAAATCACAAAGAAATACAATTGTCCTGAAGTTTGTCCTATTTTTTGTGCTAACGATGAAACGTCATTTGCAGGATATGCACCAAATATTGTCTTTGAGCACAACAATACCATTGGAAGAGGAAATGAAAAATGTGATTTTCATTTTAAAAATGGCAACCTTAGTAGAAGTATATAGTGGAAAATGATAGTAGATTAACAAGATTGATTGAGGTACACTTTAATGATATATTAATAAAATGAATCAAGGTAAAATCTGATTCTTTGATCTAAGGAAAACAAATTTCTTTGATTGCTTATTGGGATGGGAGGAACTATCATGTTAAGACAATGGAATATTGGAATACTTCTTTTTAATGAAGTAGAGGTACTGGATTTTGCGGGGCCATTTGAAGTGTTTTCCATTACAAGATTTCCAGACTGCAATGAGAAGCCGTTTGAGGTAAAGACAGTTGCACAGACAAAAGATTTAATTATAGCTCGTAATGGATTGAAAATTCAACCAGATTATGATTTCACCGATAGTCCAAGCTTTGATATTTTGATTATACCTGGTGGGTATGGAGCTGAAATGATTGAAATTCATAATGAAACGCTTCTAACATGGATCAAGAAGCAAAGCAACCACGTCTCGATACTAGCGTCTGTTTGCACGGGTGCCTTTTTGTTAGCTGAGACTGGTCTATTGGATGGGAAGCGAGCAACCACACATTGGATGGATATAGAAAAATTGAAGGAAGAATACCCTGAAATTAAAGTGCAGTCAGATGTTAAGTTTGTTGATGAAAATTCAATCCTTACTTCAGGTGGCGTATCCGCAGGGATTAATATGTCTTTGTATCTTGTTTATAAACTTGTGGGTGAAGAAATTGCTGTTGCTACTGCAAGAAGGATGGAATACGATATTGATATGGGTGGGTTTGAAGCTTAAGTGGTAGGGGCGTAAAATGATGGGTTTATGGGAATATGAAAGTTGATGTGGGGATGGGATAAAGATTATTTGAGGGAATTGTAAAGGGGCAGATGGGGTGTGCTTTGTGGATTAATTATAAGCGCCAGTTATAAATATAGTTTGATGAAAATAGAAAACGACATTATTATATAAACGATAAAATTGTTATATAATAGTTTGTCGTTTTTTAATGTTTGATTTTAATGGTTATGAGCTTGAATTGTCGTAAATATTAAAAATAAGTATGGTATTATGTGGTAATTTGGTTTAAAATAGTTATAAGTTATTCGTTTGTGTTGGTAGTTGTGAACGATTGTTTAAAAATATAATATTTAAGTAATGAGACAGTATATTATAGCAATAATGGGAAGTTGAAGTATTAGTAAAATGATAATATTAGTATTGATAAAGGACGAGGTGAATTTATTGAGGTGTTTATTTCCACAATCACGTGATATGATTTTTGAATTAGATAAGTTGGAAAAACTTATGCCATCCTATGGAAATTCTCTCATGTCTTTAAGCAAAATAATCAGGAGAAAGATATGGGATTTATCAAATGAAAAGTGTTTAGCAGCTTCATTGTATGGTTGTAACTTGGTTTTTAGTGTACTGATAGAGCTGTATGGTGAACACATTGAATTCTTGGTAATGTATGTTGATTATCTGGATAGACACAGTAACACATATGCAAATGTACCGTTAACAAAAATATATGACGCTGTTCGCGCAAATATAACCGTCTGCAAAACTCAAGATTTAGTTAAGGAACATTGGAAACAGATTAATCCATACTTTAGAAAAGAATATGCCAAAGAAGATTTACTGTCCAAAGATTTAACTGCTATATTGGATGATTTTTTTGATAATATAGTTAAAGTCTGTCCTGAACAATTCTTAATACCTTTAGAAAACGTTAAATTTAAGCATCTATTGAGAGGAAGGCGTAAAGAGTGGCATTGTAAAGATGATCTGTGCGCACCTTCTATAAAGGTGGCAAAAGCGAATGATATCATAAATAGATGGAATCCACCTAATAAAAGATATCTTTACTTGGTTGCAGGAAAAGGTACATCTGAGGATATTGAAACGGCTTGTGAAGAGATGCGAATAAAATCGGGAGAAACCATTACAGTGGCAAATTTTGAAGTGTGCCTCTCCTCTCAAAAAGACAAAATAGTGGATTTGGATTATGAAACCATTTCCAGAGAGGATATATTCAATTTTGTGGACATAAATGAAAAAGAACAAGTGAATGAGATTGTAGAAAAAATAGTTAAAAGTGGCATACAGCCTACTGATGAATACATTAAGCAACAAATCAGATTTCAAGATGATAGAACGAAGAGGCTAGCGAACGCCTTTATAGGTAAACTTCTTATTAAGGAAATCTGCGATGCTATATTTGTTCCATTGGATGAAAATGAAGATAATGATAACAATGAAAAAGATAAGTGTTATAAATCATTTCATATTTTAGCAAAATATTTTGAAAACAGAGGTTATGCTGGAATATGTTATCCAAGCACAAGAATGAAATTAGTTGGAAAGCAAGGATCGAATTTGGTACTGTTTAATGCTGACAGTGCAGAACCTTTACTAGAGACATTTCAGAGTATAGTAAAGTGAAAAATCTAGTTACAAAATAAGTATTCAACTTTTCAATGAGTATATCACGCATAAATGGATTCACATACAGGTAAGCGGAATAATGAGAAGTTCTGTGATGAGTGGTATATTTAGATTATAATGGAAAAATTGAAATTGTAATAATGGGAAGATAATATACTATAAATTATGTTCTTAGTAAAACAAATGTATAAAATATAAGCTAGGGGGATATTGTATCATGAAGTTACCAATGTATAGTAAAGAAAAAAAACAAGGAAATATTGCAGCAGATATTTTAAAAAAGAATCTGCAAAAGATAGCAATAGTTAATGGACATGATGAGTCAATTGATTTAGGAATTGATATGAGAGCGCAGATTATAAAAGATGGTGAACCTTTACCACTATTTTTTAATATTCAATGCAAAGGAAAAGAAATCATAGAAGAAGATGAAATTAAAAAGGATTATTTCAGTATATGCATTAAGACTGCTACTATTAATTTTTGGAGACAGCAAAATGAAGTTACTTTTCTATTTGTTGTAGATAATGATACTGAAAAGTGTTTTTGGGTTAATCCACTTAAAATATTAGAATCTAGAATAGATGAAATACAAAATCAAGATAGCGTTTCAGTAAAAGTACCATTATGTAATATTATAGATAATAAAATCAATGCAGTTCCTATGGGATGGATTGAGGACATTCTTATATATATGGCAACGCAGCAAGAACAAAAAGTAGAATTGCTTGAGAATACTGTGTTGGGGGTAACTGAAAATTATAGTTTGGATATCACAACAACGGTTTCAGTTTTAAAGGAATTAAAGAAAAATGCTGATAATATAAATAATTCGTATTTTAGAATTTGTGAAACACTAATTAAAAGTATAAAGAATCAAATTGAGGAAACATTAGATTCTGCACATGAACTAGACCAAATGGATGAAATCGTTAGAAGATGGTGCCCTGATGGTGTTTTTTTATCTACATCATTTTCTAAAAAAAAGAAAAGTATACGGGAATTAGAACGAGAGATGTATTCTTTAATAGAAACCTTTCATAATAATAAAGATGATTTCACCAATTTGGATAAGCTTGTCGAGTGCGATATGGACATGGAGGATATTCTATTAAACGTAGGGGGGTTTTTATATGAGATGGCATGTGAAGATAATCCTTTCGGTAATCATGAAAAATTATATGAGATGACATTTGGAAGAAGGAGAAAGTATTAATTCAAAGGATTCCATAATGATGTAGCTATTTTAATGAAAACAAAGAGATAATATGTCACTTGTAGAGTTGATTTGCCTAGTAGACATCCCAAGTGTGAACTACCCATTATGAATAAACAGAACATTATATTTAAAAGAGCAAGTCCATTACACACAAAAAAATAAGCGGAATAATGCGAAGTTCCGTTTATCATAATTATTAATAAGAGTTACAATTAAAATATAACAGGGGGATGTATGGAATATTTATATCATTACTGTGGCAACATAAAATGCTTCAGCATACTACAAAGCAAAACAATAAGACTGTGTGACATAAGGAAAAGCAATGATTATAATGAATTACAGATATTCTATCCAGACATATTCAATTGTGTCTTGAAAAGTTACATGAATAATCCATTCCCTTTGACTTATAGTGGAAAGAAAGATATCGATGCAATGATGGAGCTGTTAGAATTTTCACAATCATTGTGGGAAGATAGATTTTTAAATGGAGATTTTTCAAATTTTGTTATGTGTTTTAGTGAAGGAAGTGATTCATTAAGTCAATGGCGAGGGTATGCTGATTATGGTAAAGGTTGTTGCCTTGGCTTTTCACATGATCTGTTGCAACAATATTGCTTAAATTCAAAAGGAGTGTTACGACTTGAAAAAGTGGAATACATAACAGATGAACAGGTCGTAAGTATGGCTGAAAAATATTCAAATGAAGCTCTGATGGAACTAAGGACTCTTCGCCAATGGATAGTTGACAATATGACTTATAAAAATGAAGATCCTGATACAGATGGATTGTTAAGTTTTAATTTTAATTGTTTACTAGAAAATCTCATAAATGATTCTTTAAAATATAAGTCCATAGGTTTTAACGAAGAAAATGAATGGCGGTTGTTTTTATCAAATCACGCATATAAACAACCAGGATGGGTTTGTGGAAATGAGCAAATTGATCTTGGGCCAAATGGTTTTGCTGAAACTATTGCTTATTTGAAAAATAAAATTGAATTCAATATTACTTCAGATGATATTATTCCATATTTGCCAATTAAATTCTCTGAATTTAGGAATAATCCTATTGAAGAATTATGGCTTGGACCTAAAAATAAAATTTCTAAAAGCGATATTGAATTGTTTATAAAACAAAGCGGATATGAAAATATGAATGTTATTTATTCAAATATTTCTTATAGATAATATAACCATCAGTATTAAAAAATGCTATATTTCAATATTTGAGTAAGAACTAACTGCCCATTATATTTATTAGGCAGATGATAGTTTAAGTAAAAATAATCCGCTGTTGGCGACAATTGTGAATTAAAATTTAAGATTTTGTTATACTGTGACAAATTGAATTTGAGGAGAAAAAGAATGGAAAAAAGGACGGAGCAATCTCGAATAACATACAACAAGATGGCTTTAGAATATGATTCATCGCCAGAGGGAAGTTATACAAGACCTCATAAAGCTGAGCTGATAAAAAAAGTCGTTGTTAAGAATGGGGATACCATCATGGACGTTGCATGTGGCAATGGATTTCTGCTTGCCGAACTTTCTAAAAATGCAAAAGTAAATGCTTTTGGTGTTGATATTTCAGAAAACATGATTGCAGTTGCAAGGAAACGTTATCCCAATAGTACATTTTTAGCACAGCCTTGTTTTCCACTCAGCTTTGAGAACATGAGCATAAATGTGATAACTGTGTCCTGTGCATTTCATCATTTTGAACAGCCTCAAGGGTTTGCAGATGAATGTATGAGGATTTTGAAAAATGATGGGGTTATATATATGGCTGAACCATATTTCCCCCCTTTTATACGGTGGATTGCCAATATGGCTGTTTTCCCATTCTCGCATAATGGAGATGTTAGAGTTTACAGTTCAAAAGAATTAAGAACTTTTTTTAAAACAGCAGGTTTTACTAAGATACAAACTTACATAAAAGACACCATACTATTTTTTGAAGCTAGAAAATAATAATAAAACATATGTGGATGAAGAAGACAGAAATACAGATTAATTCGCTGTTGTTAGCAATAGTTTACTTCCCATTATATTTATAAGGGTTATATAAGTCAATTTAAGGAGACTAACTATTAGAAGTCAATAGTTTTTCTTGAAAAGTTTTGATTTAAAAAAGGGTTCACGAAATAATCCTTTCGCCATAATATTTTGAAAGGTCCTTCGTTTATCCTATAGGTTAACTGCCACTACATCAGTTAACGGAGTTTGGAATCGTCAAAAGGAATATTTTGGGTTTCCAAGGTATAAATTACACGAATCAATTTTTTCGCAACATGGCTTAATGCAACCCGATGTGGTTTTCCCTCATTACGTTTTTTGTGATAATACTCAGCAAATACCATGTTGTACATAATTAAAGGCATGGTACAGTTCATAAGAGTATAGCGCAGTTGGGAAGAACCACGTTTTACCATTTTTCCTTTAAATTCCATTGTTCCAGATTGAAAGTATCCTGGTTCTAAACCAGCAAAGGAAAGCATTTGAGCGGGGGAAGAAAATCGACTCAGATCGCCATATTCCGAAGCAATGATAGCCGCAGAAATTGGACCAATTCCAGGAATAGTTAAGGATTGCGGACTTAGTTCAGTAACAAGTGAAATGATTTCGGTTTCAAGTCGTTCTACCTCTAAGGCTGCTAATCGATAAAGATTTAGAATCGAGATTAACTGTGTTTCAAATATTTCATTAGAATCACCAACAGTACTGGATGCCAGTTCTTTTAGTTTAATAAAACGTTGCATGGAAAATTTTCCACGAGAAATGCAGCGAATGGCATCAAAAGAGGCAGCGTTCATTTTGCTAATTCTTTCAGGCGTGTGATATTTTTCCAAGATAAAAAGAGCTGTTTGAGAAAATCTTTCTTTAAAGAAAGGTTTAAATTCAGGAAAGATATGATCCAATACATTTGTTAACTTAACCATGTAAAAACTACGTTGCCGAACAATGGAATCACGTAATCTGGTTAATGACTTTAGAGAATAGGTATGATAAAATCCAGTTGGATAGGGTTTGTAATCAACCGTCATAAGCCAGTGGGCGATCGCATTGGAATCAATTGCATCGTTTTTGGTTTTCCTCAAAGTCTGTGAATGAATGTACTTGCTGATTAAAGCAGGGTTAGATTCCATGAAGCTGTAGTGGGCGTTCTCTAGGAATCGTTTCAGATTAGATGTGTAATGACCGGTTGCTTCAAACCCTATTTTTATATTTCTAGATGAATCAATAGATTCTAGAAGAATAAGAAAAGATTGAAAACCATCGTGTGTATTAGCAAACACGAAATCATTTACAATAACTTCACCAGAATCATTTAGGATAAAGCAATCATGTTTGTACTTAGAAATATCAATACCGACAAAGTACATGGTGTATACCTCCTTAAAAGTTTATTTTTAGCACTGTTGTTTAGCCACAGGGAGTCCGGCCGTGTAATCTCGAAGAATGAAACGTCTAAAGAACCGATGGTTCTATGCGTTAACTAACTGATTACCAGTGAAGACGAAAAGCTGTGGTTTGAGTCTCCTTAAAACAGTCATGCTGTACAAATATAGGAACAAATCCACAGTGCTTTAAGTATTATAACGGAGCAAATGTGCTTCGCGCTATAAACAAGAAAAAAGAAAGGAAAAATAATCCAATCACCTAATAAAAGGATAATTGGATTATACGAGAAAATTATGATTATACTTATTGCTGGAAGCACACATACTGGAAAAACGGTATTATCACAGAACTTAATCGAGAAATATCATTATCCAAGTATGTCACTAGATCATCTGAAAATGGGGCTAATTCGAAGTGGACTAACAAATCTTACACCTGATGATGACTATAAAATGACAGATTTGCTTTGGCCAATAGTAAAGGAAATGATAAAAACTGCAATAGAGAATCACCAGAATATGATAATTGAAGGTTGCTATTTTCCATATGATTGGAATACATATTTTGCTCCGGAATATTTGAAAAATATTAAGTTTATATGTTTAGTAATGTCTTCAAAATATATTGAAGAACATTTTAGTGATATAAAAAAATATGCCAGTGTAATTGAAAATCGTGTGGAAGATGATTATTGTAAAAAAGAATTATTGATAAGAGACAATCGTATTAGTTTAGCAATGTGTAAAAAATATGGTTGTGATTACTTATTGATTGATGATGAGTATAAAGTTGATATTAATTTGGAGTATATATCTTAGCGCATCAGATGTTCATGCAATTATGAGTATGTGGATAAGTGGTTAACTTTCCATTATCTTTATAAGCAGTTGTTATCAAGACAAAGCGAAATAAATATTAAATACATCATGGTTGTGAATCTAGAATAAGTTATTAAAGTTATCGGAGGTAACGATGTTTCCTAATATAGAAGAAGCAGAACATGAATTAAGATTAGCAAGTGAATTGAATCCAGGATCATGGATAAAACATTCTATCAATACAGGAATAGCAGCGCGTAATATTGCTGAAAAAGTTGAGGGTATGAATTCGGAACAAGCATATGTGTTGGGACTTTTGCACGATATTGGTAGACGAGTTGGTATTGTTTCGATATCAAGACATGTATAGGAAGGTTATCAATATGCTATAAAGAAAGGGTGGAATTCTGTAGCAAAGATATGTATGACACATTCATATCCATTTATGGCTAAGGAATTCGCTTATACACCAGAAAAGGAAGAGGAGCAGATAATAAAGGAATATATTTTAAGTCATGAGTGCGATGATTATGATAAGCTTTTGCAAATGTGTGATAGTTTATCAGTAGATTATGGATTTTGTATATTGGAAAAGAGGTTCATAGATGTTGCAAGAAGATATGGTGTTTGGGAAAATTCGGTTGATAGATGGAATGCAACATTTGATATTAAAGAATATTTTGAGGAAAGAATCGGCTGTTCGATATATAGTGTGTTGCCTAATATTGGTGAAACAACTTTAATTTGTCAAAAGCCATGGAATCCACCTAGCCCGACAAACTTGTAGGAATGGCAGAGATGTTTGATTGGAAGAAAAGAGCAGATAAAATCACGATTGGTTACAGAATAAATGAAGCGTACTGGCATCAAGGAATAGCAACTAATATAGTAGAACTACTGACAAAATATTTGTCAGAGGAGATTAAAATTGGAACCATTCAGGCAATGGTAATGCCTGATAATATTAATTCTTCTAAAGCTCTGCTAAAGAATGGATTTCAAAAAGAAGATTATCTTATACAGGAGAAAAATTGGGGTGGACAGGATATTGTCGATGTTGAGGTTTATACATATCGTTAAACATGACAAACCTAGATTTGTGATAATGAGAACTTCTATGTTTAATTGGACAAGAATATCTAGGAAAACCAAAATAATTTTTTAATGAGATAGCAGATGAAATACAAGTGTCCATGTTGTATATTTGGACTAATAATTTTACAGTAATTCAGTTACACATCAGAAATTGTAGTAATATTTATTCAAGCGAAAAGGGGTTAGAATGGCAATTACATGTGAATATCCGTATTATGAAATGTATGGGAGAACAAGGTCTTTTAAAGCAGATAGATGTATAAATAATGAATCTATGAGAGCATTTTATAAGAACAAGATAAATGTCAAGGAAATAGTATCTTTTGACAGTGGATTATTAGAGCTCCAAGAATTAAGGGAATATAATAACGAAGATGTATCTGAGCAAATTTTATTAAGAGATAATTATCCGTATGAAAATCATGCATACTGTGAAGTGGTGGAGGTTTGGCGTAAATTAATATGATAAATAGATGAATTCTTAATGGAATGGAGTGGAGAAAGGCAACATGTTAGAAGTGAAATTTTATGATTCAATAGAAGACGTATTACTAAAATTTGCAGTGATAATAGCACAATCAGATGGAAAGTGGGTGTTTTGTAAGCATAAAGACCGCGTTACATATGAAGTTCCAGGTGGACATAGAGAAGATGGAGAAAACATCTTAGAAACTGCGAAACGAGAGTTAGGTGAAGAAACAGGAGCTATTGACTTTACAATAAAGCCAGTATGCGTTTATTCAGTTGAAGGAAAAACTCGAGTAAATGAAAATGTAAATGAAGATACGTATGGAATGCTGTATGTAGCCGATATTACTTCTTTTGAAAATGAGCTTCACAGTGAAATAGAAAGAATTCTTATTTCGGAAGAATTGGTTGATAATTGGACATATCCATTGATTCAACCATTGTTGCTTGAAGAAGCCATCAGAAGAGGCTTCATATAAATATAGTTCTGGCAGGAGGATAGATTATGAACCGATACAAAATGTTGTTGTTTGATTTGGATGGAACATTATTAACAAGTGAAAAGAAGCTTTCAAAACGTACACTACAAGTTCTTAAAAACTATAAAGAATGCGGCTTCAAAATAGGTGTATCCACTTCTAGAAGTGAAACAAATTCAATGATATTTTTATTGGAATTGGAACCAGATGTTTTGATATCAAGTGGCGGTGCGTTGGTAAAGAATGGTCTAGAATATATTTTTACAGCAGAGTTTTCAGTATCGGAAACAAGACGGATGATTGAGTTGACTAGGAAAATTTGCGGGGAAGATTGTGAAATTACAATGGATACAATCACAGATCATTATTGGAATTATAAAGTAGATCCCAAGAAGTTGGATCAAAGCTGGGGAGATAGCATTTACACGGATTATTTTGATTTTAATTTGCCAGTATTGAAAATGTGTGTCGAAATATTTGAACCAGATAAGGCAAAACAATTAATGAAGAAACTGCCGGAATGTGATTGTATTCGATTTTCTGATGGGGATTGGTATAAATTTACAAAAAAGGATGTGACAAAAGAAAATGCAATTCTTAAAGTATGTAGCGCGTGTGGATTTTCTGCAGAGGAGATTATAGCATTTGGTGACGATTATGCTGACATCAAAATGTTAGAACTTTGTGGTTTGGGAGTGGCTATGGGAAATGCTATAGAGAAAGTGAAAAATAGAGCAGATATAGTTATTGGTATAAATGATGAGGACGGAATTGCTAATTTTCTCGAGAATATGGCTGGAATTGTATGATTTATGTGGAATGAAATCTAACGAAGAAGGCACTCGTGGTAGATACACAAGAAATAAACTCGAAAGAAGTAAAAAGGAAGAAAAAGGGATAAGAATAATGATAAAGGTTAAGTCATTAAAGAAAGGCGACAGGGTAGCGATTGTAAGTCTTTCAAGCGGAATGCTAGGAGAAGAATTTTGTAGTCATAATATTGAAATCGGAATAAAGCGATTAAAAGAATATGGTTTAGAACCCGTTTTTATGACAAATACACGAAAGGGAATTTCATATTTGAGGCAGCATCCAGAAGCACGCGCATCTGATTTAAAACAAGCATTCATGGACGATTCAATAAAGGGAATTATTTGTGCAATTGGTGGAGATGACACGTATAGGTTGTTACCATATTTATTAGAAGATAAAGAATTTATTCAGGCGGTGAAAAAGCATCCAAAGTTGTTTACAGGATTCTCTGATACAACGATCAACCACCTTATGTTTTATCAGCTGGGTTTAATGACTTATTATGGTCCTAATTTCATATGTGATTTAGGAGAGATTGCAACTAATATGCTTCCTTATACGGAAAAAGCCTTTCGCATGTATTTAGGAAGTGCCGAGTGTCGCGAGATTGTCTCTAGTCCTGTATGGTATGAAGAAAGAATAGATTTTTCAAGAGCAGCGATAGGAACAGAAAGAATAGTCCACAGAGAAAACAGAGGATTTGAACTATTACAAGGTGCATATGTATTTGAAGGTGGGCTTCTAGGCGGATGCCTGGAGAGTCTATATGATATACTTACCTCAACCAGGTACGAAGATGAAAAAGAGGTTTGTGAAACGTATCATCTATTCCCTTCATTAGACGAATGGAAAGGTAAAATTCTATTTATCGAAACTTGTGAGGAGAAACCAACACCAGCTATGTTAAGAGAAGAATTACTATCTTTAAAAGCAAAGGGAATTTTTGATGTTGTAAATGGCATTCTAATCGGCAAACCGCAAGATGAGATGTATTATGAAGAATATAAATCTGTTTTTACAGATGTGATTGATAATAAGGAACTACCAATATTATATAATGTAAATTTTGGACATGCAATTCCAAGATGTGTTATTCCTTATGGAATACATGTTAAGGTGGATGCATTTAAAAAGAAGATTATTTTTTTGGAGGATATATTTGGATAAGCAGATTTATTTTTGATTGATAATTGTATTTATGAAGGTTAATAAAACTGATCAATCAGAAGCTAGTATCGTAGTTTAACAATAGGGAGCCAATGTTATGAATAAGGAAAAGTATCCAATACTGGAATTTGACCCAAAACTAGAATCCAAACTAGAACCAATTCAGAAAATAAAAAACAATAAAAATTATGATGAGGTATCATTGCCAGAATGCTGTGTCATTACGTTTTTTAAGAGTGTTATTGAAGAAAAGAAGAAACGGGGAGAGCTGAATCAACTAGCTTATATAGCATCAGAAGCATTGGATATTCCTATATATGAAACTCTATATAATGAAAAACGGATAGGTATTGTATTAGGTTGTCTAGGTGCGGCTGGAGCAGCATATGAACTAGAACAACTTATTGCATTAGGAGGTAAGCGATTTATAGTATGTGGTGGAGCTGGCGTATTACAAAAAGATATTGCGGTGGGTCATATTATTATACCGGATTCGGCTGTTTGTGATGAGGGATTATCCTATCATTATGTAAAACCGGCAAGGGAGATTTTTTACAAAAAGGAAACTATTGAAAAAATCGAAATACAATTACAAAATGAAAATATTCCCTATGTCAAAGGAAAAACATGGACAATCGATGCTATATTTCGTGAAACACAAGATAAAATTGCATTACGAAAATCAGAAGGATGTATTACTGTCGAAATGGAAGCATCTGCATTATTGGCGGTAGCGCAGTTTCGAAATGTAGAGTTGGGACAAATACTTTATGGAGGCGATGATTTAAGTGATGTGCTTTGGGATGGACGTCAATGCATTGACCGAACACAAATCCGTGAAGAATTGGTCAATTTGTCTATACGAATTTGTTCGAAATTATAATACAATATGTAAAAGAATTTTCCATGTTCTATCACAACAAATTCAAGTTTTGGTATAGATTAACTGCCCATTATATTTAAGAAATGAATAAATCAATATAAGAACAAAATAGCTATCTCAGATAACGGAAAATACAAATTATTTATATTTAGTGTAAGGGAGGAAGAATAAATGCTAATGCAAAAGCCAACCCCTGAAATGTATGAGGAATGGAAAGCAGTATGGAATCAATATAGAGATAAGTTAAAACCTAACAGAAAATCAGGGCAAGAACTGATTGATTATTTATCGAAAAAGTATATTTTGACTGAGATACACGATAAAAAAGCTTATGATGTAGTTCGCTTAAGTGTAACTATGAATGAGGTGTGCGCAGAAAAACTGCCTCCTAGGGCTGTTCCAATACCCAAAACATATTATGTAGAAAATCTAGGGAATGGTAGTACTCTCTACGAAAATGTAGATGAAATTTTTAAGGATATTGAAAAAATCATTGTGGGAATTGATCTTACATCTGGTTGGTACATGGTAGAGGGGAACAGCATGCTTTGGGATGAGCTCTGTGCATTTCAAGGATTGGATGAAGTGGACATACAAAACTTTTTCTGTGTTGCCCAATACGTAGCTTGCTTAAAAAGATTTGGCAGGTTAAAGAATATACTACTTGAGTAAAATGATAAAACTGATTTGTGAAGTTTGTTTATAGGAAGGTGATCCACTTCAACTTGACGACCAAACTTATGAAGGTGGTGCCAATCATGTCAGTTTATTGCAAGCAAAATGTAACTTTATAGCATATGGTGCATGTGAGCGCACAATGCTTTCACATGTAAGGAAACCAAATAATTGAAGATAACATCTTGCAGAGGCGTATAGAATTGGTAGTGTTTTTAGTTTTATTATTAAGTAAACACATTGGCTCCCATTATAGTTATTAAACGAGTGTATTAAATTGTATATAGAATAAATATATTTGAATTTGGAGCAGTGCGTCAACAAGGAAAAATTATGATTTATCGGGTTTGAAAAGGAGAAAATGGGTATCTAGAAGAAAGAGGATATATTGTAGTTAGATACCCATAGTTATGATGGCAAATGGAAAAGTTCTCATTTTACGTAGATTTGGAATAATAGTTGGGCGAAGGAGTTATGCTTATATGAAAGCAGTAATATTAGATATGTATGGTGTAATATTAAAAGAGACAGGAGATGGCTTTGTGCCATATGTTCAACATACATTTCCAGATTTAAAACCAGAAGATATATGGACACCTTGGAATAAAGCTGATATTGGAGAATTGTCGTCTATAGAGGTTTTTGAAGCAATCGGATATAAAGGTGATTTGGAGAAAATTGAAAAAGAATATTTAGATACAATAGAAATAGAGGAAGCGTTTTTTCAATTTGCAAATGTCATAACAAAAAATAATAAATTAGCTTTAATCTCAAATGATTCAAGTAGATGGAGCAAATATTTACGAGAAAAATTTGATATCAATAAATATTTTGATGTCATAAGCGTGAGTGGAGATTTAAAAATAAAAAAGCCTGATGAACGAATATATCAGCTTACACTTGAAAAATTAGGATGTGTAGCATCTGATTGTATATATGTTGATGATAGAAGATATAATTTGGCAGCGGCAAAAGCACTTGGTATTGATACCATATTGTTTAATAGTCGAGAAGTTCAATATGATGGGAAAAGCGTTATAAATTTCAAAGAACTTGAAATTATGATTATGGACTCGTAAATTAGAATATTACAAAAATGGAAAAATTAATTTGATATGATTTATTACTTCTCCTTATATTTATGAGGCGTATATAAATAGTAAAGTATGTAACTGACAAATTTTAATTTTGGGAGGGAAATATGAAAAAAATATTTGTTGATGCTACAGAAGCTGTAGAAGAAACAGTGGCATTATTTATAGAGGGTGCAGAGTGTGTCTTGACAGGAACTACAATAAATTCTATGTCAATAAAAGAAAAAAATGATGAATATGAAAGATTTGCACAGGAGTATGATATTAATTTTATTTTTGATGATGAAATCCCTGAAATTGATTTTTATACAGTCCCATTGATTGATATTATGGCAACAGATAGTAGGGGTGGATATATTGGAACTATTGGGGAAATGACAGATTTTCAAAGCGATGCTCCCATCTGTTATATAAGCAAAGAACGAAAATGTTATATACTTGCTAGTAATGGGATAGAGTTTATAAATGGTGTTACGGCGTGGAAAAAACATATGAAGCCATATGAGAATATAGTAATTTATAGCTCAAAAGAAGAGGCTACAAAAGAAATAGCTTTTATGAAATCCACCAATTTGGGAAGAACTGAGAATATTGCTAATTAAGACTTATTAATCTATTTCAAAGGAGGTTTACTGTGAAAAATTTTCAAAGAAAAGACCTGTCATTTTCATTGTGTGGATTGAATTGCGAACTTTGTACAATGAAACTTGATAGTTATTGTCCTGGTTGTGGCGGTGGTGCCGGTAATCAGGGTTGTTCCATTGCCAAATGTAGTTTGCAGCACGATGGTGTCCGATATTGCTATCAGTGTAGTAGATTTCCTTGTGAAAAATATGATGGAATAGATGAATTCGATTCTTTTATTACCCATAGAAATCAACTTCAAGATATGGTAAAAGTAGAGAAAATGGGTATAGAACAATATCATTTAGAAATAATTCAAAAAGCTGAAATGCTAAAATATTTACTCAATGATTACAATGATGGACGTCGAAAAAGTTTTTTTGGTATAGCAGTAAATATTCTGGATTTACAAGATGTGAAAAATATTATAGAAGAAATTAACGCTCAGACTTCAGATGACAATTTAACAATTAAAGAAAAAGCAAGTATTGCAGTAACGGTTTTTCAAGTAGTTGCTCAGGAGAAAAATATTATTTTAAAGCTAAATAAGAAACAAACAAAGCCATAATGATTTTATGCACAATATAATATCTTGATCATACAACAATCAATTACATTAATTAAGAAGGGGAAAATCTATGGGATTATTTGATATATTCAAAAAATATAATGCAAATAGCAATAAAGAAAAACAAGGTATAAAAGATAAAGCAGATTACGTATCAAAAAATACAGATGAAAATCAATCAAAAGAGGATATGTAATCCTTTCAATTGTAAATATGAAGATGAATAGGAACAGTGATGCCCAAAGTATTCTTGAAGAATACATATAAATTTATGGTAAAACAGGAACAGTGCTTACCAATCTAGCTAAGGTATTGATAAAAAATTGATTGAAAATATAATAGGTTGTCCAATTAAGGTGGAAAAGGATAAGAATCAAAGAGCAGAATGTGGATGTGTCGAGAGTGTTGAAATCGGCACATATAATACTTGTTTGAATGGATGTAAGTATTGTTATGCAAATTATAGTGAAGAGCGAGTAAAAGCGAATAGGGAATTATATGATGTTCATTCGCCGATATTATGTAGTGAAATAACTGAAGAGGATAAAATAACGGAGAGAGTGGTAAAATCAATTAGAGAAGGACAAATAAATCTATTTGACCTGATTTAGAATAATCTTGGAAGGGGAATTAACTTGAATTTAGGAATCGAAACAGAAACGATTGAATTTAAAAAATCTACAGGGGAACTAAAGGAAGCTATGATTTCCATATGTGCGATTCTTAATAAGCATCAAAAAGGAGAATTATATTTTGGTGTTAAACCTGATGGAACTCCGATAGGTCAAATAGTCACAGAAGAATCATTGCGAGAAGTAAGTCAAAAAATCGGAAACTCTATTGAACCGAAAATTTATCCTGAGGTCAGAAAAGTTACTATAGATGATAGGGACTGCATTCATGTACAATTTGAAGGAAATATTGTTCCTTATTTTGCCTTTGGTGTTGCTAAAATCCGTGTGGCAGATGAAGATTTAACTATGTCACCAAGGGAATTATCAGAGTATATAAGACGAAATCAGTTAGAGGAAAATAAGTGGGAAAATCAAGTTTCCAATAAAAAGATTGATGATGTGGACGAAATATTATTAAGGCAATACATGAATCACGCCCATGAAGTAGGCAGGCTTGCTATAGCTTATACTGATAAAAAGACTGTGTTGAATCAATTAGAGCTGACACAGGATGAATATCTGTTGAATGCAGGTAAAGTATTGTTTAGTGATGATATGACACAGGATATACAGTTAGCAATATTTGCGACATCAGAAAGAAGCACTTTTAATGATATTCAACGTCACCATGGACCAGTAACAAAACTTGTTGATTTGGCTGAAACTTATATAAAAAATAATATTCACTGGAAAGTTGAATTTGATGGCTCTAGGGAACGGAAAGAAACTCCAGAGGTTCCCATTGATGCTGTTAGAGAGGCTTTATTAAATTCTTTTTGCCATAAAGATTATAGTACGGGGCAAAGCAATGAAGTTGTAATTTACAAAGATAGGATTGAAATTTATAATCCAGGACATTTTCCAGATGGATATGAACCAAAAGATTTTATTGAAAATCTAGAAAGACCAGTAAGAAGAAATCCAAGAATTGCAAGAATTCTATATTACTCAAAGGATATTGAGAGTTTTGGAACAGGTTTGAAGCGTATTGCAGATGCTTGTCAGGCAGCAGGAGTAAAGTATGAGTTTAAAATGCTAAAGTCTGGTTTTGTGGTATGTTTTTATCGGTCAGAAGAAAAGGTTGAAAAAAGTACGGATAAAATGGTAAAAAGTACGGATAAAGTACGGATAAATACGGATAATCTGAATGTGTCACAGAAAAAAATTATTGATTATATTATAGAGCATGGACAGATAACGAATAAAGAAGTTCAGCAGTTGTTAGGGGTGAAGGATTCAAGAGCATTAAAAGTTTTAAGGGAATTAGTTGCCTTAGAAATCATAGAAAAGCAGGGAGTGTTAAAAGGAAGTTATTATAAAATGAAAAGATAGAATAAGTTGGTTATGAAAAATATGAGTGAATAAGAGAGGGAAACGAGTATGGAATGGAACAGGCTATTGTCATTAGAAACACAGATAAAGAAAGAAGAAGAACCAAAAGAGTTTTCAGATTATCCGATTAGTGATTTGGAAAAGGACTATCAGGCTATTATATCTAGTGCTGCTTTTCGCAGATTGCAAGATAAAACGCAAGTATTTCCATTAGATAAAAGTGATTTTATAAGAACAAGATTAACGCATTCTATAGAGGTTTCAACAATTGCAAGACAACTTGGTATTATGATAACAAAAAATAAAAAAGGGTATTTACCAGATGAATTTAAAAATGATAGTGAAACTGTCAATGAAATACCGGTAATACTCTCGTGTGCCGGATTACTTCATGACATTGGAAATCCTCCCTTTGGACATTTCGGTGAGGTCGTAATTGGAGAATGGTTTAAAAAGGAATTTCAAAAAGATGATTTTCAATATAAAGGAACACCCATAAGAGATATTTTTAGTAAACAGATGAAAAAAGATTTAGAGAATTTTGAAGGAAATGCACAGGCGTTAAGAATATTGTCAAAAGCACAAAACCATCAAGATGGATATGACGTAAATCTTTCGTATGCCGTATTGAATACTTTGATAAAGTATCCGACAGATTCTATAAGTTTTAAATCAAAAGATCAGGATGTCAAAAAACATAAATTAGGTTACTTCTATGCAGAAAGAAAAATTATGAAAAAAATCTGTGATACTACAGGAACAGCCGATTCGAAAGGTTATAATAGACATCCTCTTGTATATTTGATGGAGGCGGCAGATGATATAGCCTATGCAACAGCGGATTTGGAAGATGCATTAAAGAAAGGATTATTTACATTAGATCAGTTTATATACTATTTTGAAAAAAAGAACCAAGAGATTAAAGTCGATAATCGTCCAAAGAAGTGTTCTAGAGAGCTGTTTGATAATTTACAAAGTAGAATTAGTGGCAAAAATAGAAGTATTGAAACAGATTTAATTGAATTTCAAAAGTGGATGGATCTTGTAAGAAAATGGATAATGTTTGTTGTGGCTTACAGTTTCTCTAAAAATTATGCTGAAATATTGCATGGTACATATAAATACGATATGTTTTATAACACAAACCATCAGCACACAATTAAAATTCTAAAAGGTGCAATGGGCGAATTTGTATATGATAATAAAGAAATTTTAAAACTGGAATTAGCAGCAAAAAAAATAATTGGTTCTTTAATGGATGATTTTATATACGCTTTCCTATATTGGGAAGACGAATCAGATAGTGAGGATAATTATAAACCTTCAAAAGCAGATAAAAAATTGATTAACATTATTTCATCAAATTACAAAAGTGATTATTTGCGAGCTAAAACAACAGACATTGCTGAGAATCTGTATTTAAGATTTCTGATAGTAACTGATTATATCAGTGGAATGACAGATTCATATGCTAAGAATTTGTACCAGGAACTAAATGGTATAGATTGAGAAAAAAATATTAATTTTAGTAATGATTCAGGAGGAATTTTTATGGCATTTTTAAGTGAAATATTAAATGAAGAACCAGGGATACCACCAGAATATAAAGAGCAAGCTTCGCTTTGTCTAATGTGTGGAAAGAAGATTGAAAAGGGAGGGATGTGGGCAACAAATAAGTTACATACAAGTATATGCAAAGAATGCGCCAGTATTTCTTGACTGGTATATAGATACATTACTTGATACACAAGAAATCAGAGATTGACGATATAGAAGAGCGTTTTAATCTATTAGTGAGGTACATAACAGAATTATCATTGACAGAATTACCCGATTTGGCAAAAAGTATGAAGTGCAAAAGTGATGATGTAATTGACGCAATATATTTAGCTGTCTCATCAAATATTTCCGCGCAAGGTATGGAATAGTCACCTTCTATTTATAATAGACAATTCCAAGTTTAGAAAGGATAAATAAATGGATATTAAGGGATTTTGGAATGCGGTGCTTAAACAAGATGCAGAAAAACTAAAAACTTTTTTCAAGGATACAGCATATGTAAATTGGCATTGTACAAATGAGCATTTCACGGTAGCTGAATATATTAGTGCAAACTGCGAATATCCTGGAGTATGGGAGGGGACGATTGAAAGAATAGATGAAGTGGGAAATTTGGTAATTACAGTAGTCAATGTTTTTTCAGCCAATAAAGAGTTATCTTTTCATGTGGTTTCATTTATAGACATAGAGGATAATAAGATAATTGCTATAAATGAGTATTGGGGTGATGATGGTAACGCACCTCAATGGCGTTTAGATAAGAATATAGGTACAACTATTAGTAACGGATAAGCTGAAAGAGGAGATATTCATCTGAAATTCTGATAAGTATTGAATGAATAGTGGAGATATTTATTTGGAATTCTGATAAAGTTAGTAGTAGATAGATTGAAATTTGATTTTCACAAAATACAAATCACTTTATACTTTTGGAAAAAGAATTTTTATTTCAAATCCTTGCATCCAGTCAGATTCTACATCTAGCCTAAGATTTAGATCATCTGCAATTTCTTTGACCAGATACAATCCTATTCCTGTTGCTTTTTTTCGATTTTCTCCTGAATCTCCAGTGAAACCCTTTTCAAAAATATATGGTAAATCACATGATTTTACACCAACCCCATTATCCTTAATGATAAATGCATCGTAATTCTCCATTGTTTCACACCGCAGCTCTAATTCTGGCATCGTTTCTTTCTTTGTATACTTAATTGAATTACTAATAATCTGACTCAATAGAAATCGTAATCCCCTTTTGTCAGAAAAAACGTTGTTTACTAGTGATTCCTTATGGATTAAAAAATTCTTTTCCTCGAGCAATGGTTGATAATCCGCCAAAATATCATCCAGACATTCCGATAAACAAATTTCTTCCAAAAAATAATCTTTTTTCTCACACTTCAATTTAGCATAGAACAACATTTGATCTACATATTCCTGCATACGATTGCGAATATAATCCAATTTCATGGATGTATTTTCAGGTATTTCCTCACTATGATTTTCCAAAAGAAGGGTAAGAAGTGAAATTGGTGTTTTCGTTTCATGTGCCCAAGATTCTACATATTCCTCATAGTCTGAAATTCTTGTGAGTAATTGCTCATTTTCATACTTTTTCTGTCTTAGCGTGTTTCCCAGTAATCGTATTACAGTTTTATCAGAATCGCTACTCAATCTTATCAATATTTCTTCATTTGATTCTGTTGGTGCACTGATATAATGCTTAAATGCATTTTGGTATTTAGATTCATGCTGTATAATTACAAACAATATAGCTAGAAAAAAAAGCAAACTTGAAAGTACGATTATTATTGATAAAATATAAAAAGCCTGTGTATCGGCAATCCATAATAGTATGCAGAAAAAGATATCCATAGCCAGAAGGAGTAACAACCATAACATATATTTTTTTATCATCATCCATTTAGTTTTCATGTGGTACCCCATTGGTAATTTCATAACCTTTGCCAGAAACGGCTACTATTGTCTGTATCATATTCAAATTATGCATTGTTTTTCTTAATCTAGTCAAATTTACCTGTAAGGCATTCTCATCTATAAATTCTGTAGTTCCCCACAGAGCGATGTTCAATTTATCCTTTGCTACAATTCCATTCTTATGCAGTAGAAACACTTCAAGTAATTTTCCTTGATTTTTAGGCAATATCGTAGACTGATTATTAATATATAAGGTATAGGTTAGACGATCTAGAAGGAATCCATCACCTTCAAGTAAATTTGCCCTGCCTTCATATCTTTTTAATACATTTGATATTCGCGCCAAAAGCCGTTCTTTACGACACGGCTTAGTTAGGTATTCATCTGCTCCAAGTTCCAGTGCATGAAGTTCATCTTTCATTTGATCTCTAGATGTTAAAACTAACACGGGAATTGAGCTTTTTCGCTTGACTTCCTGACAAATTTGAAATCCACTTATTCCAGGAAGATTTAAATCCAGTAATACAAGGTCTGGAACTGACTCAAGTATATGTTGCGTTATTGTATCAAAGGAATCAATTGCATCTACATGATATCCGGATTTTTCTAACATATGTGCTAACTCTTCCCTGATGTATACTTCATCTTCTACAAGAACTATATATTTCAAGCCAGTCACCTCCTTTTTTATTCTTCTCTTTCTAATGTCATCAAAGACAATAAATATTTGTCACTAGATTTTTTTACAGACATCATATACACATATTCTACCACGCAGAGAAGTAAAATCATAGCGCAGGATATTCCCATCATACTGTTTGAATCAGCACCTGTGTAGGAGGAAAGCAGTCCTGAAAATAATGCACGGATTCCAAAAATACTGCTGATGGCAGCAATTATAACGGGAATTCCAAAGTACCAGTTAATCTGCTTCTTTGCAGAATGACAAAGAGATTGATAGGACGCTCCTATATGAATCAGTGTTTGATATCTTCGCTTGGTTCGCTGTTGTTGAGTTAGAAATTGGATTCCAATCACTGTGTTTGCAATAATTAGAAAAACAATTGCAAGATAAATCGTTATATAGCTTGCGGCAACTACGTAAAACAGTTGTCTTCCCATATTCTGTAAATAACTTTCATAATTAATTCCAGCTTTATTTAATAATTTATTTGTATCAGATACTGCTGTTAAAAGACTCTTTCCTTCTGTTTGAGTTGGACTCAAAATTGCATTCTGATAAATCGTATAATCGCCTTGTGTTATCTGTTCAAAAACATTATCTGAAACAATGAGAGCAAAAGATAGGGTGATGGAACGGTCTACTACAAGATTTGTGCTTTGAACTAACCCTGTTAGATGAAAATCGTTTCCGTTGATTTGAACTTCTGGATTAGTTCTAATTATTTGGTTTAAAATTTCGGTTCGCGAAGTTGTTGTGAATTCCGAATCCCGATACACAATAGCCTCATTTTCTTCTAGTTTAAGTTCTGGCAACCCGGACAATGATAAAAGTTTATTATACCCGGATAAAGAAATAAGATGAGGATAATCTTCATATCCAAGGTTATTTAATAATATATCTTTGTTATTGGAATCAGGTAATGATTCTAATTCTGTCATAACACTATTCATGGAATAAACATTTTGATAATTGTCATCGTCCGTTTTAATATATCCTACCCGCACATCAAAAATAACATCAAAAAGATTATCTAAATTTTTATCATTTAAAAGAGACTGAACATCAGTGGAATTTTCTTCGGAATCAAAGGTATAATCTATGGTATGCTGCTCTGTTCCACTGTAATGTATTGCAATAGCCACACCACATCCAAAACAGCATAATGCTGCCAGAATCAAAAGGGAGCTGATAGCCAATGTATTTGATTTATGAATGACTTCCTCTTGTAGTTGCCGAAATATAAAGGTATGAAGCCTATGGCCTTTTCCTTGTTTTGATGCAATAATTCCCATAAAACTACGCAATCCAAAGAAAATCATTAATGTTCCGGCGAGACCACAGATTAGAGTAATTGCCATGATTCTAATATTATTCCAAGATATGCCTCGAATTGCCATAGTATATGCTATACCTAATAATATAATTCCAATAGCCAAGGAAATAGTATAGCATACCGACGGAAGCTGTTTTTTACTTCCAGCAGGGGTAGGTGTTAATAGTTCTGCAATTTCCTGATGTGCAATTTTTCCACTGAGTAGAAGAAATGCAACAAATGTTATGGCTAAAAAACCAGCCGCAGTCCAGATAACTGCATCCAAAGAAAAAGATAATGTATGACCAACAATACCTAATCCCACAAGCTTTGCAGTAATTAAGCTAATCAATTCTGATGCGGCTATACCAATTGGAAGTCCAATTACAAGTGCCGCCAGACTGCTTCTGATATCCTCAGCCAAAAGCAGTAAAAACAATTTATACCTTCTCATTCCCATCATCAGATATATTCCAAATTCATGTTTTCTATTTTCCAACTGATATTTACTTGCGAAGTATACAAGAAAAAATAAAATGAATAGGGTTACTCCATAAAATAATGGAATCATGGAAAGAAGTTTGTTTACAGCATCACTTTCCATGCTTGCAAGAAACAGCATTACATCCTGATTTGATAGAGAGAGTATCAGATAAAATGCAACAATAGCAATGAGCAGTGATGAAAAAAACAAGCTATTTTCTTTTCGGTTTCGTTTACTATTTCGAGAGACTAAATCAAAGAACATTTGCTCTGCCACCTCCTAAATGAGCCATGACAGTAAGGATTCGTTCATAGAATTCCTGTCTTGATTCAACTGGAGTATTTTGTCGAAGTTCATGAAAGACGGTTCCATCCTGAATAAATAGAATTCTATTGCAATAGCTGGCAGCATTCAAATCATGAGTAACCATAAGAATAGTAGATTGTTCCTGTTGATTTAGACCAGACAGCTTATTCATTAAAAGTTTGGCATTTTTTGAATCTAATGCACCGGTTGGCTCATCTGCCAATATAATTTCTGGGTTTAAAATCAATGACCTTGCAGCCGCAACTCTTTGTTTTTGTCCACCAGACATTTGAGATGGAAACTTATTTAATATATCATTGATTTCCAGATAATCAGCTAATTGATGTAATCTTTCATTACTTTCCTTTTCTGAAATCTTATGCAATGACAAGGGTAGCATGATATTTTCCCGTCCAGTCAAATTGTCTAAAAGTTCAAAATTTTGAAATAAATATCCAATACGATTACCTCTATAATCAGATAATCCTTTTCCCTTTAAATTGGTAACCTCCATTCCTCGTAGCAGAATCTTACCACTTGTTGGTTTGATTACTGTTGCAATACAGTTTAATAAGGTGGATTTTCCAGAACCACTACTTCCCATAATACCTAAAAATTCACCTGGCATAATTTGAAAAGAGAGGCCGTCTAATGCTTTTGTTTGATTATCTGATTTACCATAATATTTCTTTAAGGAATCAATTTCCATAATGTTTTGTATCACTTTAATTACCTCCATCTTTTGATACATTTATATTAACATGGCGAAATGTATTTGAACACTTACAGTGAATGTAAGGTTCTCTTTTGATAATAGGACAACAAGGAAAAAGTAATTTAATTCCTTCCTTGTTTCTGTTACACATAAGTAACAGTTCAGCCATCCCATTCATAATGTGCCAGAATATACAGATATGCCAATCAGTTTGTTAATAGGCTGGCACATTATTCATGTAGGGCGTCCGCCCTATAGAAGTGATGATTCAAATTGTCCTTAGAGTGCAAGCACTCACGGTCAATATGAATCATCATTTCTGCATGGCTGAACGGTTACACATATAATTATTAATTTTGCTTAAAAAGTTGAAAAATTTAAAATTAAGAGATACAATATAAAAAGAAAAGATATTGAGGGATGTCGTATTTTATAAGGATAAGAGGTTAGCTAAATTGAGACCAAGAAGATACTATACAAATATTTTTTTGGGATTAAGATTATTAAAGGCATGCTAATTTAAAATGTGATTAGTATGTTTTTTGCGTTTTAAGGTATAGGTTAAGTTTTTTTGACTGTTTTAGTAAGGTTAATGCAATACAAAAACATGATAGCCAGACAATATTTTTTACTACAAATCAAATTGAAATAAGGAGGTTGAAATAAGGAGAAGATATGGAATATTCGCATTATATAGAAGGAGTAAAGAATAACTTGAATATTATATCACATGAAGAAATAGTAGGTACGCAATGTTATGTTTCATATGAAGAAGTGTTTAAATGGAGATGGATTGCAACAAAACTAAAAATTTTCAGTATATTTAAATATGTGGCGAATATTGACGAAGAGAATTTAATCGATATAAATTACAGATGTTATGAGCACAGTAGAAAGAATTATAAAGGGCTTCCTAGAGGACTACAAAATGGTTTTGTTTCTTTTGCAATCATAGTGACAAACAGTATTAGCAAATCAGCCATTAATAGCGTTGAGAATTGGAATAAAAAGCACTACTCAGCATTTGAAATACCTGTGATTTTTGATTTGACATCAGGAAAAGCTTATTATAATAGAAGTAACATAATCTGGGGGAAGATGTATTCTAATTTTTTCAAACAATATATTCAGAATAATTTCATTATCAGTGAGTAGCTCATGAAAAACAAACGGTGAAGAATTAATTATTCAAACCTCATATGCAAATATGGAAAATATGTAATGCAAATTAATTTAAGAAGTTCCAATTTTACAGTGAGATAAATTGAGAATGATTTTGAATTTAGAAAGGTAAATAGCAATGTTAGAGTATATTATTGCAACGAAGGATGATATGGAATTATTGATGCAAAGTAGATTGGAAATGTTGAGGGTAGTAAATGGTTTACCTTGTGATTATAAGTTTAGCAATGAATTAATAGACAACAGTAAAGAGTATTTTAATAGTGATATTCAAACAACAGTTTTGGCTATTGATAAGTGTGTGATCGGATGCGCAACAATTTGTTATATTGAAATGATGCCGACATTTTCACATCCTACAGGAATAAGAGCACATTTAATGAATGTTTATACCAAAAGTGAATATCGTAGGCAAGGAATTGCATTACATATGCTGAATATATTAATCAAAGAAGCAAAAGAAAAAGGCGTTACGGAGATAAGTTTGGATGCAACTGAACAGGGAAAACCATTATATAAAAAATATGGTTTTATTGAGTCAGAGGAGTGTATGGTACTTAACTTAAAATAGATAAATTTCAATTGAAAAATTATTGTAACGATTCAGTACCCACTGAGTCGAGGTGTTTTGCAAAGCAAAATCCCGAGTTTTATAGCGCTTAAATGCAAGAAACTTGCATTTTATGTGTATAGCGTAGCGGTAACTATGAAGGTACTGTATCGTTACAAATCATTAAGACAAAAGAGGTATATTTATGAAAATGCATGATAAATGCTTGCCATGTGTGGTAAATCAAGTGATCAAAGTAGCAAATATTACAGGGGTTGAGAAAAAAGAAGACTTATTAAGAGAGGTTTTTACGTATCTAAGCAAAATGGATTTTGAGTTAACCACGCCAGAAATTATTGGAGAAATTTTTGACATGGTAAAAAGATATACAAATAATCCGGATCCGTATAAAGAAACCAGAAATTACTATAATAAATTATTTTTGAAATTGTTACCTGAATTTGATAAAAAGATTGAGCAAGATGAAAATTCATTTCGATTAGCTTTAAGATATGCTATTGTGGGTAATATCATAGACTTCAATCCTATTCATAATACGTTATTAGACGATATTTTGGATTGTTTTGAAAATATGGAGCAGTTAGAATTAGCAATAGATGATTCTAAGATACTAGTGGAAGATATTTTAAATGCAAAAACATTATTATACTTAGGTGATAATTGCGGAGAAATTTGTATGGACAAGATTTTTTTAAAGCAAATAAAGAAACTAAACCCTACTATTAAATTATTATTTGGAGTACGGGGTAAACCTGTTGTAAATGATTCAATAGCTGAAGATGCATATATTGTAGGAATTGATGAATATGCAGAGGTTATCGATAATGGGGATGGTTCGCTTGGAACAGTCCTTAATCGAACAAGTCCTGCATTTAAAGAAGTATATAAAAATGCTGATGTAGTCATTGCGAAAGGACAAGCAAATTATGAATGTTTAAGTGAAGAAAGCAAAAATATTTATTTCCTGTTAATAACCAAATGTGAAGTGATTGCAAATAATATTGGCGTTGAGGAAATGAAAATGATTTGTATGAAAAACAAGCGGTATTGAACAAATAATCGTAACTATTCAGTACCCATAAACGCGAGGTGTTTTGCTTAGCAAAATCCCGAGTTATGTCGCGCCAAAATGCAATTTTTAAGCATTTTGTGTGCATCGCATAGCGCTAACTATGAGGGTACTGAATGGTTACAAATAATTTATGATTAAGTAGGAGGAGATTATGCAGGATATTTATTTATTTGGCTCAATTGTAGTTACTACAGGTTTATTATTAGATAGTGTTTATCCAAAACCTGACGGATATGCAGAATTAGCGCAGGTTGATCTGTTTTTAGGAGGAGAATGTGGCGTGGCAGCCTCAATCTTAGATCATTTTGGTTGTTCTGTTAAAATCATTGGTTTTCAATTAGGTTATGAAACAACGTCGATAGTGAAATCACATTTTAAAGGTACAAAAGTGGATGTGAGCGCTCAAACAACAGATGATAGCTGGCCTGGTGTTCGTGATTATGTTGTCATTGATCAACAAAATTTCACACGTACTTGTCTTGGCTCTTTCGAACATTTAAACAGCATGGAGAAGCATCATTGGGATATGCCAATTGAGGCAGACGTAGCATCATCTCGTGTAGCAGGTATCGATCCACATAATAACGCTGAAATGGATGAGGCCATACGTCTGTGTGATAAGCATTCTGTACCCTATGTAACTTACGATTGCCCTTATGATAGTTTGCTACACAAAAAAAGTTCCATTAATGTGGTTTCATCCTGTTATCTTCGAGAACAATATCCACAATACATGGAGGTTGGAATTACCGAACTTCTAAGCCTATATGCACATCACTCTAATGGATTGACGATTTTTACATTCGGCGCAAGCACCATTTATTATGGACGTGGAGATTCTATTGCTACAGACAAACCTTTTAAGTTAGATATCCATTCTACACTTAGTGCTGGTGATTCTTATAGGACTGGTTGCATCTATGGATTGTACAAAGGAATGGAAGATAAAGATCTAGTTCGTTTTGCCAGTGCCGTTGCTGGATGTGCATTAACACAATATCCAATAACAAAACATTTACCTGATTTAGAGGATGTGATGAAGCTGTTTGTTGGATGAATTTCAAAAATTCAAGTACCATGAATATGCTTTTTTTAGACAGCAAAGATACTTTGCGTGACAAAATCAACATTTGCTCGTATATTATACGTGAGGTGGTCAAATGAATAAAATTGGAAAAAACATCAAAACTCTTCGTACAAAAAATAAAATGTCACAAGAAGATCTGGCTCAAAAACTATTTGTTACGAGACAGACAATTTCAAATTACGAAACTGGAAAATCAAATCCAGATGTAGAAATGATTATTCATATAGGTGAAGTATTTGAGACGGATGCGAATGAGTTGATTTATGGTGTATCTAAATTAGAATTAAAAAAAAGCAAAATGATTAAGTTATTAATTAGAGTTGTAATATGTCTTGTACTTGTAATTGCAATGTATTATTTGGAAAAGTTTGCGATTGATTTAAGTTTACATACTTTCAACGTAGGACCTCTATGGATTATAAAAAGTGCGTTTTGGCCATTTATCTACGTATTTGTAGGTTGGACAATGATGTTTGCCATCCATATATTCACAGGTGCTAAACCACTGGGAGGAAAATTTGCCCGAACAATTCATTATATAATTATTATTATTATAGTGTCATATATCATCCTATTATTGCCAATGTGGATTTGGTTAATTAAAAGCACAGTTGAACAGTTTGTGTTGCTGAAATCTGGTGGTGAGTATTCTTATGAAAGTAGTTTATCACTTACTCCACTATGGAATAAATTGTCTACAAAGCTTCAGCTTTACGCATTTCATTATTCGGCTACTTTTATTTTTATGGGTATAGGAGTATGGTTGACAAAGACAAAACCGTAATTACCGTTGCGTTTATATCATTTTCAATGTTGTCTGATTTAACAAAGTCGAGTCTGTAAATGCAAATACATAAACTTTAAAATTTGGAAAAATTTAAACAGCCAATTTGTTTATAAAATAATAATGAAATAATAATGAAATAATAATGAAAGGCAATAGAAAAGTTGAATTCCTATGTGGTGACTAAAATGAGCAAGTATTTACAAAAAATTATCGTTCCTGTTTTGTGGGAGCTGATATGCTTAATTGGGTTTATTATATTTCCTAATTGGATTTCATATATAAATTTTGCTTTTTATTTTGGATTGATTTTTTATTTCCATAAGGAATTTTCATTAAGCAATTTAACAAAGCATTGGAAAAGTGGGAAAAAGTTTTGGAAAGCTGTAATTTGCGAATAGATGGTTGGGTAGGTGTAATCATATTTGCTTGTTCAACTATTATAATGCCACCTTTAGCTGAAGAATTGTTCTTTAGAAAAAATATCATATATGATTCTTCAAAAACAATATTTATTATTACATCAATTATGAGTATTTTTCTTTATTCAGTAGAACACAGCTTTACGTGGTTAGGAATTTTGGAGACAGTATTTATCGCAATTCCTTTTACACTTTCATACATAAAAACAAAAGATATTTATATTGTGATTACAGCACATTTTATTATTAATTTGATAGGAAACTTACCATCTGTAATTATAAGTATTGTAAATTTATTGTAACTATGAAGAGACTGAATCGTTACTAAAATAGATAAATCAGAAAATGAAGAGGTAAGAATTATGGAAGCGAAAGAAATGTGGGAAAGTTTTATCAAGAAGAATAACTTGAATGAAACAAATTATCAGGCCTGGGCATTTGGTGGGGATACAAATAAATTAGTAGCATTAGTGTTACAGGGAATTAAAACTAGTACAGCATCTGCATTTGCATTATATGAAATTGAGGAGGAACAACTACCTAGAGTAGGCGATTATAGTGTAATCTTAGACAATTGTAATGAGGCTAAGTGTATTATTCAAACAACGAAAGTATATATAGTTCCTTTTGATGAAGTTACCGAATCCCATGCATATAAAGAAGGAGAAGGTGATCGAAGTTTAGCTTATTGGCAAAAAGTACATGAGGAATTTTTCAGAGATTGCTTTTGTGAAGTAGAAGTAACATTTAGCTATAAAATGAATGTTGTGTGCGAAGAGTTTAAAGTGGTATATCAATAAAAAATTTACAAGAAAATTATAATAAATAAATTATGTTCATGTTATTTAGGTGATTAGGAAATAGAAATTAAATTTTATGCAAGGAGGAATAGATGTGAGGCTTATTAAATTATCGAGAGAGTATGAATATGAATGGGAAAGCCTGATTAATGAATTTCAAGAAAATGAGGAAATATTAATTCCGTTGGCTATGAAAGGGCAGGCCAATACGTTTGAAGAATTTTTAATTAATGCAAATAATAATTCACAAGGTATAAATTTACCTAGCGGGATTGTTCCGGCAGATATATATTTTTTAGTTGATGAGAATTCTAAAAGATTGCTAGGCGCAATAGATATTAGGCAGTCGCTAAATGAATATTTATTGCAATATGGTGGAAATATTGGCTATGGAATCAGACCAAGTGAACGTCAAAAAGGATATGCAACGCAGATGTTGTCTTTGGCGCTAGAAGAATGTAAAAAAAGAGA
>JBGUEQ010000045.1:0-41754 GCA_041821265.1 Lachnotalea sp.
AGTAACATATGATTTCTGCATGCAAATTCGCTACGCGAAGCAGAAATCATTTGTTGAATCATTTTCTTACGTAGCTTTACAGCTAGTGTTAAGCTACTGAGTGAACAGTAACGAGAATAGTAACAATTATATTAATATTATAAATAATTTCTAGGCAATAGTAATTAGATATGTTATAATAATAGATTAAAGGGTTACTTGGAGGTATGAATGAATCATAGTGAAATTATTATTATTGGAGCTGGTGCATCAGGAATGATGGCAGCTATATCCGCGGCCAGAAACCATGCAAAAGTTATGATATTAGAACATACAGATCGTTTTGGTAAGAAGATATTAGCGACAGGCAATGGGCGATGTAATTTAACCAATATGATACAAGATACAAGCTGTTATAGAAGTAATAATATAGGCTTTCAAAATAGTATATTAGAACAGTTTGATGTAAATACGACGCTTAAGTTGTTTGATGAAATAGGAATTTGTGTAAAGAACAAAAACGGTTATATTTATCCAAATTCAGAACAAGCAAGCTCAGTATTAGATGTACTAAGAATGGAACTTGAACATTTAAAAGTAAAAGTGATATGTAACGTTAATGTGAATCAGATTAAGAAAACAGGAAATAGCTTTTGTATCCATACAGATTTCCAAAATTATAACTGTAACAGAGTAATAATTGCAACTGGTTCCAAGGCATCTCCAAAGACAGGATCGGATGGTAGTGGATATACATTGGCGAAGAGTTTTGGCCATTGTGTTATTAAGCCGTTGCCTGCATTAGTTCAACTGAAATGTGAAGGTGATTTTTTCAAAAAACTAGCTGGGGTTAGATGCGAAGCACGACTTAATTTGATTGTCGAGGGACAGGAAAATGTAAGGGATAAGGGTGAAGTCCAGCTTACAGACTATGGAATTTCAGGTATTCCAACATTTCAAATAAGCAGATTTGCTGTAAGAGCGTTAGATGCTAAAAAAGAAGTGAAGGTGGCTATTGATTTCATGCCTGACATAGAGTTAGAAGCTTTTCGTGTATTACTGAAGAACAGAATTCAGAATTCATCTTATAAAAATCTAGAGCAACTTTTTATTGGGCTTTTTAATAATAAGTTAATATCGGTATTAATTAAGAAAGCAAACTTATCAGGACATTTGTTATGCAGCAATTTAACAGACAAGCAGATGCATAGCTTAGAAGAATGTATTAAGAATTTCAAAGTAACAGTAACAGGGTTTCATTCGTTTGATTCTGCACAGGTCTGTTCAGGAGGCGTTGATACGACAGAATTATCATCAACAACATTGGAATCTTTAAAAGTTCCTGGCCTTTATTTTGCAGGTGAAGTGGTTGATATAGATGGTATTTGTGGCGGCTACAATCTACAGTGGGCATGGTCAAGCGGGTATGTAGCGGGTCAGAGCGCTAGCAATAATTAGAAATGAGGAGTGTGAAGAATTTTCTTCACATCTACCTATATGTACGAGTGAAAACCGTATGGTTAAAGGAAAGTGTGAAGTAGAGTCTTCGCATTACCAGTATGTGCGAAAAGTCGCACCAATGGAGGAAATATGATTAGAATACAGCAAATAAAATTAAACCCAGGTCACACAAATGAAGAATTGGTTAAAAAAGTGGGTAAATTACTTCGAATAGATGGTGAGTTAATTAAAGAATTAAATATTGTGAAACAGTCTATAGATGCAAGAATCAATAACGACATTAAATTTATTTATACAGTAGATGTACAAATAGACAATGAAGGTGAAATACTAAAACACATTAAAAATAATAATATTGGTGTAACAAACAGAAAAAATTATGTATTTCCAGCGATGGGTACAGAACCTTTAACAAAAAGACCAATTATTATTGGAAGTGGACCAGCAGGACTTTTTTGTGCATTGTTTCTTGCGGAAAATGGATTTAAACCGATGGTGCTAGAACGTGGTGAAAGCGTAGAAGAAAGAACTAATTCGGTAGATGAATATTGGAAAACGGGCAAGCTAAATACGGCATCTAATGTACAGTTTGGAGAAGGCGGAGCCGGAACATTCTCAGATGGAAAACTAAATACGTTAGTAAAGGATCAATTTGGAAGAAATAAAAAAGTCTTAGATGTATTTGTAGAAGCAGGTGCTCCTAAAGATATCACTTATGTAAATAAACCCCATATTGGGACCGATATATTAACAGATGTAGTGAAAAATATGAGAGAAAAAATTATTTCACTTGGCGGAGAAGTACGATTTGACAGTCAGGTAACAGATATTAAGATTGCAAATGGTCAGATTAACAAGGTGATTATTAATGAGAAAGAAGAACTTGAAAGTGATATTGTAGTTCTTGCGATTGGTCATAGCGCAAGAGATACGTTTGAAATGTTACTTTCTAAAAATATTGATATGTCTCAAAAGGCGTTTGCAGTGGGAGTTAGAATTCAGCATCCTCAAACGTTAATTAATGAATCTCAATACGGTGTGAAAGAACATAAACATCTTCCTAATGCAGAGTATAAACTTGCAAAGACACTTCCAAACGGTAGAGGCGTTTACTCGTTCTGTATGTGTCCAGGCGGATATGTAGTAAATGCTTCTTCAGAAGAAGGAAAGATTTCTGTAAATGGAATGAGCTATAGCAAGCGTGATGGTAAAAATGCTAACAGTGCAATTATTGTTAACATTACTCCAGAGGATTTTGCATCTGATTCACCACTTGCAGGAATAGAGCTTCAAAGACGTTTAGAAGAAAAAGCATTTGCTGAAGGTAAGGGAGCTATTCCGGTACAGTTGTTTAAAGATTTCAAGGCAAATGTAGCTAGTACGAATCTAATGGAAGTTACGCCACAAATAAAAGGTGAGTATCAACTAGCAAATTTAAAAAATGTTTTTCCAGAATTCATTTCAGAATCTATTATACAAGGGATTGAATTATTTGAGAAAAATATTAAAGGGTTTAGCCGTGAGGATGCTATTTTAGCCGGAGTTGAGAGCAGAACTTCTTCACCAGTTCGTATTACAAGAGATGATTCATATGAGTGTAATATAAAGGGAATATACCCTTGTGGTGAAGGTGCAGGATATGCAGGTGGTATTACATCAGCAGCTATGGATGGATTAAAGGTTGCAGAAGCAATTGCAAAACAATTCAAATTTAGCTAAAATAAAAAAATATAAGATTTAAGGGGAAATTCAAGCAATGGATACACGAGAACTACTCAAAGATAAGCAAAAAATAGTAATTAAAGTTGGATCATCTTCACTTATTCATAGTGCAACAGGTAATTTGAATTTGATAAAACTCGAGAAATTAGTTAGAGAATTATGTGATTTAAAAAATCAAGGAAAAGATGTTGTATTAGTATCTTCAGGAGCAATTGGCGTTGGAAGATCTGCATTGGGCCTAAAACATAAACCAGACAGTATTTCACTGAAACAAGCTTGTGCCGCAGTAGGGCAGGCCAAGCTTATGATGACATATCAAAAGCTCTTTTCGGAGTACAATCAAAATACTGCTCAGATATTAATGACAAAATATACTATGACAAATAATTTGAGTAGAATGAATGCGAAAAACACGTTTGATGAACTGTTAAATATGGGAGTCATTCCAATTGTTAATGAAAATGATACGGTTTCAACATATGAAATGCAGTTTGGCGATAATGATACCTTATCTGCTATTGTTGCATCATTGATTAACGCTGATTTGCTTATATTATTATCAGATATTGATGGATTGTTTACAGATGATCCAAATACAAATGTAAAAGCCCAATTTATTGAATGTGTAGAACAATTAGATGATCAATTCATGGACATGGCGAAAGATTCAACTAGTAGTGATGTTGGAACAGGTGGTATGGCTACTAAACTTCAAGCAGCTAAAATTGCAACCGAATCAGGTGTAGATATGATAATTGCAAATGGTGAAGATATGAGTGTGATTCATAAAATTTTCGAAGGAAAAAAAGTTGGAACGTTATTTTTAAGACATGAGAACGAAGACTTTTACTTGATTGATTTTATTGAAGAGAATTTGTAACTATAAAGATACTGAATAGTTACAAATTCATAAAAATAATTAGAGAAATAAATGGAAAATCTCCTCAGCGGGTAGAAAGGATATGAGAATAAAGTGGATAAAACAGGATTAATATTAGAAGGCGGCGGAACAAGGGGCGTTTTCAGTGCAGGTGTACTCGATTATTTGATGGAACAGGATTTGTATCTTCCTTATGTAATTGGTGTATCAGCAGGTTCATGTAATGCAGTTAATTATGTTTCACATCAAATAGGTAGATCAAAAGAATGTATGATAGATTATTTAAGAGCGGGTAGTTATTCGGGACTTAAATATTTGATTAAAAAGCATAGTTTGTTTGATATGGATTTACTATTTGATGTATTTCCAAATAGCGAAATTCCATTTGACTATAAAACCTTTTTTGAGTCTGATCAAACGTGTATTTTAACTACAACAAATTGTTTGAATGGAAAACCTGAATATATTAATGAAAAGAAGAGTAAGGAAAGAGTTATGTCAGCGTGCAGAGCGTCAAGTAGTTTACCCTTGATTGCACCGATAGTAACCATAGATAATATACCTATGATGGATGGGGGCATGTCGGACTCAATACCGATTAAGAAAACAATAAAAGATGGCTGTAATAAGGCCGTTATCATATTAACTAGAAATAAAGGTTATATTAAGAGAATAACGCCCAAAACAAATAGAGTATCAAGAATTGTATATAAAGAATATCCTTATCTTGTTAGAGCTATTGTGAAAAGACCGGAGAAATATAATAAAACGATAGAATACATTGAAAAACTAGAAGCAGCAGGTAAGGTTTTTGTAATAAGGCCAGAAGTTTCAGTGGTGAAACAAGCGGAGTCAAATCCGGATATTTTATTAAAATTTTACAATCATGGATATGAATTGGCAAAGAGAATATATCCTGAACTTATTAAATATTTAGAGAAATAAGATGGAGGTCAGAATGAACGAAGATAGAATCACAAGAATTAATGAATTGTATAGAAAATCAAAAGCAGAAGGATTAACAGAAGTAGAGAAAAAAGAGCAGGCCGACTTAAGAAGCGAATACATTGAAAGTGTTAGAGGCAATTTAAGAGGCCAGTTAAATAATATAAATATTCAAAACGATGATGGAACGGTAGAGAATTTAGGTAAAAAATATGATGGAAAAGCCGGACATTAGAAAATTAGTATTGCAAAAAAGAAATGAATTATCGAAGGAAGAACTTACATGCAAAAGTCAGTTGATATGTAATCAACTGATTGCGTTAGATGAGTATAAATATGCAGAAGTCATTTATATTTATATGGATTTTAGAAATGAAGTAATGACAAATATAATCATAGAAAATGCGTTGCATGTAGGTAAGAAAGTTGCGTTGCCTAAGGTGGACAAAGATGATATGATTTTTTATTATATTGATAGTTATCAGGATTTGAAAAAGGGGTATTATGGAATATTAGAACCTGTTACAACCAATCACGCTGAAGAGGCGAGTGTATTGATTGTAATACCTGGAGTTGCATTTGATGAAAGTGGATTACGAATTGGTTATGGTAAGGGATATTACGATAAATTTTTATGCAAACATATGGAGTATACCAAAATAGCCTTTGGATTCGAGCTACAGATGGTAGAGAAGATACCCTATAATGAATATGATATACCAATGGATATGATAATCACGGAGCAAAGAATCATAAATGTCAGAAGCTAAAGTAATATTAAAATAGATAATGAAAGATAGAAAAGTTATAGTATTAATTCAATTTTATTCCATAAGTAGAAGAGGAGATGATTGTTATGTCTGAAATAGTAGAGATTGGTAAAAAAGCTCAGAAAGCAGTTCCACAGATTAGTAATATGGGTTCTGTTAAAAAAAATGAAGCACTAGAAATGGTTGCTAAAATGCTAGTGAAGTATGCTGATGAAATCTTGATGGCTAACGTACTTGATATTGAAAATGCTAGAAAAAACAATATGAAAAAGGGTCTTGTAGACAGACTGTTACTTACAGAAGATAGAATTCATGCTATGGCAGATGGGCTAATCAAAGTAAAGAATTTAGAGGACCCAATTGGAGAAGTATTATCAATGAAGCAGCGTCCAAATGGATTGACAATCGGGCAAAAGAGAGTTCCAATTGGAGTTGTTGGTATTATCTATGAAGCACGACCAAATGTAACATCAGATGCGTTTGGTTTGTGTTTTAAAACAGGTAATGTAGTAATCCTAAAAGGTGGCAGCGATGCAATTCACTCAAATATCGCAATTGTAAAGTATATAAGAGAAGCTTTAGAAATACTGGGAATTAATGCAGATGTCATTCAACTTATTGAAGATACAAGTCGTGAAACAGCAACAGAATTTATGAAGATGAATGACTATGTGGATGTAATCATACCACGAGGTGGAAGTGGATTGATTAAAGCTGTTGTTCAAAATGCCACAGTTCCAGTAATCGAAACGGGAACAGGTAACTGTCATATTTATGTAGATGAGTCAGCAGATTTTGATATGGCAATTAATATAATTTTTAATGCAAAGACACAGAGAATCAGTGTATGTAATGCATGTGAATCTCTAGTCATTCATGAAAATATTATAGATAAATTCATGCCATTAGTGAAGAAAAAATTAGATACAAAGGAGGTTGAGATTCGTGGAGATGAGCGCGCAGTCAAGGCCGAACCTACAATCAATAGAGCAACAGAAGAAGATTGGGGTACAGAATATTTAGACTATATTATCTCAGCTAAAACAGTTTCTAACATAGAAGAGGCAATTGCACATATTAATAAATATAATACAAAGCATTCAGAAGCTATCATTACTAAAGATTATGATAATGCACAAAAATTCTTGAATGAAATTGATGCAGCAGCAGTATATGTCAATGCATCAACCAGATTTACTGATGGAGAAGAATTTGGTTTTGGAGCTGAGATAGGAATTAGCACGCAAAAGCTTCATGCGAGAGGACCAATGGGACTTGAGGCACTGACTTCAATGAAATATATCATTTATGGGAATGGGCAAGTAAGATAAACTACAGGCAATAAAGCAATATAGATACATCTGAAATCATCATATTGAGATTTGACATATTTTGGTTTTTGGAATATAATTTTAAAGAAATAGCCGATTCAATAGAGAAGTTCATGTGCTGATGTGCATGGACTTCTTCTACTGATTTCTTAACCATTGAAAATCGAAAGGAATAAAAATGAAAATTAGTAAAACGAAGGTAGCAATTGTTGGATGTGGACTTGTAGGGGCTTCAACTGGATTTAGTTTGCTGACACAAGGTGTATGTGATGAAATACGAATGATTGATATAAATAAAGAGAAAGCACTAGGAGAAGTGCTAGATATGAGAGATGACGTAGAATTTTTAAATAGAAATACAAAGGTAATGACTGGAACATATGAAGACTGTGGGGATGCTGATATTGTAGTGATTACAGCAGGTGCACCACCTAAGAAGGGGCAGAGTCGCATAGATACACTAGACTTATCGGCTAAAATTGCCAAATCCATTGTTGAGCCTATTATGGCAGCTGGTTTTGAGGGAATCTTTATTGTGATATCCAATCCGGTAGATATCATTGCACATTATGTTCATAAAATATCGGGTCTTCCAAAGAATCAAGTGATTGGAACAGGTACATCACTTGACTCTGCAAGACTTAAGAATTTTATTGCGGAAACGGTACATGTAGATCCTAGAAGTGTTTTTGCGTATTCGCTAGGAGAACATGGTGATTCACAAATGGTTCCATGGTCGCTTGTAACCGTAGGTGGAAAGAAATTCTATGATGTAATAGCGGATAATCCCAAATTAATGAAGGGTATTGAATTAGATGACATTGTTCACAAAACAATACGTGCTGGATGGGAAATTCTAGAAAGAAAAGGTACAACATCCTTTGGAATCGCTACAGCTACGGTAGGCATAATTAAGGCAATCCTTCATGATGAGAATAAGATTATACCGGTTTCAACTCTTTTAGAAGGAGAATTTGATCAAACCAATGTATATTGTGGTGTTCCTGTAATTTTGAATCGAAATGGAGCCTCGGATGTCTTGGAACTTCATTTGTCAGCCGATGAAAAAGAACGATTTGATAAATCAGCAGAGACGATTAGAGAATGTACACAGGCATATTTTAAAGAGGTTGGCTTAGTATAAAGCAATTATTGGCTTGGAATAGCATAATTATTAAAGATATCTTCCACAAAATTAGTAAAAACTTCTTGTGCGTCTAAGGTGGGGGGGTTCTCTGTTTCTTCGGTTAACACTTCCGCTACGGCACTTTCAACTTTGTTCTTACACACTTCTTGTTGTATAATAATCGTTCTTAGTGTATCAACAAGTTGTTGAATCATTGCTGTTACTATGGGAAGGTCTTCTTCGGAACAGTTTTCAGAAATAAAACATGCTATTGCTGTTACATATGTAATAAGTTGACATGATTTCAAAGTTGCACCCCCTTTTCTTAAGATATGCAAGAAAAGATATTATATTAAAATTATGCTTTGAATTTTTAATTTATTATAAAAAAGTAAATAAAATAAAAATAGTTACTATTCACAGAACCGTTGTATGTAGTAGGACTAAGAATAGTAACAGTAAAGAAAGGATGGAATAGGAATGAACAAGCAATATATTTTATTTGATTTAGATGGAACACTAACTGATCCTAAAATAGGTATCACTAAGTCGGTATGCTATGCACTAGAAAAGTTTGGCATAGTGGTTGATGATTCGGATTCCTTGAATCGGTTTATTGGACCTCCTCTAGTTGATAGCTTTATAGAATTCTATGGGTTTGATTTGGAGAAAGCAAATCTTGCAGTTGAGAAATATCGTGAATATTTTGCAGAACGAGGTTTATATGAAAACTATGTGTATGATGGAATTGAAAGTTTGTTGAGTACACTTAAAAGTAACCATAAAATGTTGATTGTTGCCACATCAAAACCAATTGTATTTGCTATAAAAATCTTAGAACATTATCATTTATTGGAGTATTTTGATTTTGTAGCTGGAAGTGAGCTGGATGGAACACGAGTGGAAAAAGTAGATGTCATTTCTTACGCGATGAAACAATGTAATATTACTGACAATGAAAGCGTTATTATGGTAGGGGATCGAAAACATGATATTATTGGTGCTAATAAAGTTGGAATAGAATCTATAGGTGTTCTATATGGTTATGGTAGCCAGGAAGAATTTGAGTTGGCTGGGGCTAATTATATTGTTTCAAATATTACAGAGTTAGAGGCATTACTTTTAAAATAAAGGATTCGTGTTTTATTATTTTAATTAATAATCAAGTTTTTATAACCATTCGGCATGAAAACATCTCACGAGAAGAGTATGAAGGACTTAACAAACAAGTGGAAGATGGAAAAAGACTATTTGGAGGGGATGCTAGGAATGATTAAAAAAGATGGTAGATTAGTGAAATGGTTTTGGTATCAAATGTATGAATGCTCAAGGTTAGAAAAGTTTTTAAGTAATATGGCGAAACAAGGATGGATGATTGAGAAATTTGTGGGTAATAAATTTGTTTTTCAACCATGTAGTCCCATTGATATGAGATTTTCTGCTGAACTATTTGATCAATCATCAGCTTCTAGTGTATTTCAAAACGATGCTACACTCACCTACTACAAATTAATCTTTTTATACAAAAATTAGATCTTATGGTTACTATTCAGTCCACCGTTGAATAACAGTGATTTATATATAGAAATACTAGTTCACATTATTTCTCGTCAGTAGATGCAAAATAGTAATATTTAATAGCAAGTTTTAATATCAAGTCTTAACATTAAAACTTCACATAATTTTGCTATGATAGAAAAGAATTTCTAGTATAATAAGATGAGATACTTTTATTTTAATTATTATAAATTATTAATGATATTGTAATTAATTATTAAAATTTGTACGATATGATAAGAGATAGCTTACTAGAAATAATGGAGGAATATAGAGTAATGGATGTATTAAAGGCATTAAACCTATCAGATATAATGAATTTGCTTTCGGGTAACTATATGGAAGTTATATCAAAGTACTTTACTGTTATTGCAGTACCCGTATTAGTGATCGCTATGATAAACTGTTTTCTGGGACATAGGATATTTAAACTATTAGTGAGTGCAGTAGGTATTTTGATTGGTGCTATGTTAGGTGCCGGAATCTGTGTTGGACTTAACATGCTGACAGGAAAAGACATGCCAAGTGCATTCATGATTGGTATTGGTGCATTAGTAGGAGCAGTAGTTCTTGGATTTGCTTCATTTAAACTATATAAAGCGGGAGCTTTTTTTATGGGTTTTATTACCGGCGTAGCGTTAGGCGTTGTTGTTATGAAACTTATTCATAAGGATGATTACATAATTGCAGGAGTATTAGGTGGTTTACTAATGGGTTTGTTGGCAATAGACTTATATAAACATATGGTAATACTTCTTACAAGTGTGAATGGAGGCTTGATTGGTGCAGTTTGCATCGCCATTATAAAAAGTAATGATGATCCTATTTTTATCTTGAAAATGGGAGGAGGCCTGGCGATAGCGGGACTTGTTGTTCAATCTATACTAGTGTCACTTGATAAAAAGAAAAAGAAAAACAAGAGAGAAGATTTAGACGAAGATTTAGATGAAGATTCAGATGAATTTGAGGAAGACAAAGCGTTACAATTAAAAAAGAGTGCGGTGATGAGTAAAAAAGAGGTAAAAACACCGCCTGTTATAAATAAAAAGAAAACAAGCAAAAAGAAAGTTAAGAATGAAATAAATAAAAAGAGAAAGAAAAAAATTGTCAATAAACAAAAGGAAAATTTAAATTCAGGAATTTTCTTAATTGATATTATTACTAACATTGCCCAACCCATAAAAGACAAAATAATGCTTATTATAGAAAATAGAGAAATGGATGAAATAGAAGAAGACGAGTTGGAAAATAGCGAATTAGAAGAAGACGAGATGGAAGATAGCGAATTAGAAGATTACGAGTTGAAAGACGACGAGTTGGAAGCTGACGAGCAAGAAGAAAACGTGTTAGAGAATAAAGAATTAAACGATGTGGAATATGAAGGTGAGGAGTTAAAAGAAATGTTTAAAGCTTCTGAGTTACCCAATAAAAATTCCAATGTATATCAAAAGAAATTACAACAAGATCCAATCATAATCAGAGATACGGATTATAATATGGATACTTTTAAAGATCTAGAACAGGCACTTGAGCAAGAATTAGAGGAAAATATTACGGTTCCAATATTTGATGTAGATGAGATTGGTCGCAAGTTGGAGGAAGAATTGAATAATAATTTAGAGATTCAAGAGGATGAAGAGTTAGAAAATTTAATTATCAAAGAAACAATTAAAAACTTAGATATTTAGAAGAATATGATATTTATTGAAGGTTATATGTAACTATTCAGTACCTACTACGTCGAGGTGTTTTACAAGGCAAAATTCTAAGTTTTATAGCGCTAAAATTTAAGCCGCTTGCATTTTATGTGTATCATGTAGCGGCAACTATGAAGGTACCGAATAGTTACGGTTCTATTATAAAAAATACAAAAAAATGCTAATGTTTGAGTGAAAACTGAAATATTAGCTTTTTTTATTTAATAGGAAAGTTCTGCGAACTTTCCTATTAAATAAAAGGCACTACGTGCCAAGATGTACACCACGCAAAGAGGAAGAAAAGTGTGCTGCTACACAATCTGCGTGGGCGCGAAAGTGTCGGCAAGCAGACACATTTTTATATAAATTTTATTAAAGACAATATTAGATTTTAGAAAAAAGAAATTAAAAATGATATTATCAAATAATTTAATTAATATTTTTTAATAAATAATATTTTGTTAAAATTATTAAATATTTATTGAAAAAATAAAAATAATCTAAAAATTTATTAAAGTTATTTAAAAATAAATAAACAAATATAAATAATTTAATAATTATACAATATATAGTTAATTGTATATTCAATAATTGCTTTTTGTGGTAAAATAATTTTAGTTAAATTGTAACTATTCAGTAGCTTCATAGTTATTGCTATGCAATGCACATAAAATGCAATAGTATTGCATTTGGCGGCTATAAAACGAGGTAATTTGCTACGCAAAACACCTCGTGCACTATAGGTAGGTACTGGATAGTTACGTTAAATTTCATATAAGCTTAAGGAGGGGACATCGTGCCAAAATTAATGATTGTTGATGATGCGTCATTTATGAGAATCTCAATCAAGAAAATGCTAGAAAATATGAATTATGAGGTGGTTGCAGAAGCCGGTGATGGTGCAGAAGCAGTAGAAATGTATAAACAGTTTAAACCAGATATCGTTACAATGGATATAACAATGCCAAGAATGACGGGAATTGAAGCACTCAAAGAAATAAAAAAAATAAATAAAAACGCCAAAGTAGTAATGGTTTCAGCAATGGGGCAGGATACGCTTATAAAGGAAGCTATTATGAATGGGGCATCTTCATTTATTGTAAAACCTTTTAAAGCAGATAAGCTAATAGAAGTTCTAAATGGATTAACCAAGTAAGAGGAAGGAGGGCTTAAAGTGAGTAATGCTTATATAGATGAACCCTTGATGGAAGCCTATGTCTATGAAACTTCACAAATAATAGATACGCTAGAACAGCTGATGATTTCAAGTGAAAATGATGGAACTTTTTCCGAAGACAACATAAATGAGATTTTTCGTTTTATGCATACAATCAAAGGTTCGTCAGCTATGATGATGTTTAATGATATAAGTGCTTTAGCCCATAGAATGGAGGACATATTTTTTGTTTTTCGAGAAGATAGAAACGTTGAATATGATTTTACGTTGCTCGTTGACGTTATTCTTGAAAGTATAGATTTCTTTAAAATTGAATTAATGAAGATTAAAGAAGGTGAAATACCAGATGGGGAGAACGCTGAGCTAATAGAAAAAGTATCCAATTATTTGGAAAGTATTCGTCAAGACAAGGTTATTGATAGCAAACCCAAGGTAGTGACAGATGATTTAATGAAAACAAGCAAAAATGAGACTTCTAACATAGATAGTAATCCAAGCTATTACAAAGCTACGATTCATTTCAAAAAAGATGCAGATATGGAAAATATTCGAGCCTACTCGGTTGTGCACAATATGGTTGATATTGTAGAAGAAGTTATCTACAAACCGAATGATGTGATAGATAATGACGATTCTTGTGCGGAAATTAGAGTAAACGGTTTTATGGTTGCATGTAAAACAAATATAGAAAGGGAACAAATACAAAGTTATTTTGCGGATACCATATTTCTTGAAAGTCTTGACTTTGCTGAAATAACGGAACAAGAATATGGAAGTTTGTTAAAAATATATCAACAGCAAGAAGCTAGTGAAGAAATAAAAGTTTCTGAGGAATGCTCAAAAATTGTAGAAAAAAAAGTAAAACACGAGGTAGGAATATCCTCCAAGCAAAGTATAATAAGCGTCAATGTAGATAAACTTGATAGTCTCATGGACATGGTTGGAGAGCTAGTGATTTCAGAAGCTATGGTTACCCAAAATCCAGAAGTAATGTCTCTGGAAATCGAAAGTTTTGATAAAGCTTCTAGACAATTACATAAGATAACCGGTGAGTTACAGGATTTGGTTATGGCCATTCGAATGGTGCCATTATCTACAACCTTTATGAAAATGCATCGTATTGTAAGAGATATGACAAGGAAGCTTGAGAAAAATGTAGTTCTTGATATATTGGGAGAAGAAACCGAGGTAGATAAAAATATCATTGAAAAAATAGCAGATCCTCTTATGCATATTATTCGAAATGCGTTAGATCATGGTATTGAAAGTGAAGAAGAACGTATCGATGCAGGCAAAGATGCGCAGGGTACAGTAACATTAGAAGCAAAAAATTCAGGTAGTGATGTTTTGATTATTATCAAAGATGATGGCAAAGGATTAAATAAAAAAACTCTATATAATAAGGCATTGCTTCAAGGCTTAGTGAGTGGTTCCTATGAAGATATGGGTGATAGAGAGATATATAATCTGATATTGAATCCAGGGTTTTCAACTAAAGAAGAGGTGACTGAATTCTCAGGCAGAGGAGTTGGAATGGATGTTGTTGCCAAAAACATTGAAAGTATTGGTGGAACCGTAATAGTTGAGAGTGAACTTGGTGTAGGTACGACCATAATATTGAAAATACCGCTTACGCTAGCTATTATAGAAGGTATGAATATAAAGGTGGGTAGTAGCCGTTTTACCCTTCCAATTGTTTCCATTAAAGAGTCTTTTAGATCAAAGAATTCTGATATCATAAAAGATACAGAGGGTCAAGAAATGATTATGGTACGAGGATTATGTTATCCTATCGTACGGTTGCACAAATTTTATTCCATACCGACGCAAGTAACCACTTATAATGAGGGAATATTAATTATGGTTGAGGAGAATAATCGAAGCTGTTGTATTTTTGCAGATGAACTGCTAGGGCAACAACAAGTGGTAGTAAAAACTTTACCTGATTATGTGAAGCGTTATAAACAGATAAAAGGATTAGGGGGCTGTACATTACTAGGAGATGGAAGTATAAGTTTGATTCTTGATGTAGGAGAATTTGAACTTTCCAATATGAGTGATAAAATATAAATAAACTTTGTGAAAACAATAGTTGTACAACTACCATTATGTGCGTAAAATTGCACGAACGGAGGAAAGCATGAATGCAGAAATGAATAATGTCCTTGAGGAATTCGAAGAGGATACACAGAAAGGGAAATATTTAACATTTTCATTAGGAAATGAATTTTATGGAATTGATATTATGTATGTGACAGAAATTGTGGGTATTCAACCAATTACAGTAGTACCTGAATTACCTGATTTTATAAAAGGAATCATTAACCTAAGAGGAAAGATAATTCCAGTTATGGATGCAAGATTAAAATTAAAAAAAGAACCAATGGCTTATAATGATCGTACTTGTATTATTGTAATTGATGTATTGGAGTTGTCCATTGGTGTTATTGTGGATGCTGTAGCGGAGGTCCTCAATATAAGTGATGAAAATATAGTTCCACCACCTAATTTAAATACAAGTGGTAGGAAATACATAAAGAGTATAGGGAAAAGCAATGACAATGTAACTTTAATATTGGATTGTGAAAAACTGCTAAATGACAGTGAAATGGATGAACTAAAAATCACCAATGAATAGGAGGATTTCGTTATGAAATGGTTTTTAAATATGAAAATTTCCGCAAAATTAATATTATCATTTATTATTGTATCAATTGTTGCTGCTGTAGTGGGCATTGTAGGTACCATGAATATTAAGGTAATAGCGGAAAATGGCGAAACAATATATACAAATATGACTGTTCCACTTGCACAGACTTCGCAGATGGCTAAGTTGTTTCAACAAATTCAAGTTCTTAATTTACAAATGATTTTAGCAGATACTTCAGAACAAGTAGATGCAAATTATAGTGAAATTCAAGCAAATATAGTGGAACTTAATACCTTATCAACATCTTTTGAAGAACAAGCAATCACACAAGATATGAAAGATGCATTTGAAGATTTCATGTCAAGGAGACAAGCTATGGGAGCCGTGATTACTGATTATTACAGTTTATGTCTAGCAAATAAGGATGTAGAAGCTTATGCCCTCTTTAATGGCGATATGAAGATTACAGCTGATGCAGAAAGAGATGCAATTGATACAATGGTTAACATGAAAGTGGAGGCGGCCGCTGATAAGGCAGCAGAAAATGTGCAAGTAGCAAATGGCTCTATTATAACAATGATAGTTTTAATCGTAGTTGCTATTATGATAGCGATAGGTCTAGGTATTATGATAGCGCGTATTATAAGTAAGCCATTAAAAGAAATGTTAAATGCTGCTAATAATATTGCAGAAGGTAATTTAGACATTGATATCAATTTAAATACAAAAGATGAGGTTGGGGCCCTTGCAAACGCATTTAAAGCAATGACAGACAACATCAATGAGGTTATGACAAATATTAATTCCGCTTCAGAGCAGGTTGCATCAGGGTCAAGACAAGTGTCAGATTCAAGTATGGCGTTATCTCAAGGTGCTACAGAACAAGCAAGTTCAATCGAAGAGTTAACTGCATCCATTGAAGAAATCGCTTCTCAAACCAGACAAAATGCAGCCAATGCTGAAAAAGCAGAAGAGGTTGCAACTTCGGCTCAGAAATATGCGCAAAAAGGTAATGAACAAATGGCGGATATGTTAAAAGCAATGGCAGAAATTAATGATTCCTCCAATAATATTTCTAAAATTATTAAAGTGATTGATGATATAGCTTTTCAAACCAATATACTTGCGTTAAATGCTGCAGTTGAGGCAGCAAGGGCGGGTCAACATGGAAAAGGTTTTGCAGTTGTGGCTGAAGAAGTAAGAAATCTAGCGGCTAGATCTGCAAGTGCTGCGAAGGAAACTACAGCAATGATTGAAGGATCAATTGGTAAAGTAGAAGGTGGTACCAAGATTGCTAACGAGACCGCTGAAGCTCTCAATAAAATTGTTCAAGGTGTATCGCAAGCGACGGAATTGGTTGGTCAAATAGCAACAGCTTCTAGTGAGCAAGCGCTTGGTGTTGAACAAGTGAATCAAGGTATTTCACAGATATCCGAAGTTGTGCAAACAACAAGTGCTACTGCGGAAGAAACAGCAGCTGCAAGCGAGGAATTATCAGGACAAGCAGATTTGTTAAAAACGCAAGTCTCCACGTTTAAGTTAAAGAAAGTAAACAATATGAAGCGATATAACAATGATAGTGTTGATCCTCAAGTTCTAAAGATGTTAGAGCGAATGAAAGCATCCGATCAATCACATCAACTAACAAAAAGCAGTAAAAAAATTTCGTTAAGTGATTCGGATTTTGATAAATATTAAGATAGTTTAATTTATGCAAAAGTGTTGCTATGAATCTATTGGCACAATCGTATTAGATATTAGAATTTAAATGAATGGAAAGAGAGGGAATCCCTCTCTTTCGTAAGTAGGTGCGAAATGATAAAAATGACAGATGATGAGTTTAAATTGTTAGCGTGCTATATTAAAGAAAATAGTGGGATTAATCTTCGGGCTGAAAAGAAAACCCTTTTAATAGGCAGATTGAATAATATGCTGATTGATTTAGGTATGGATAACTTTATGACATATTATAATTTTCTGCTTAGTGATACACAGGGTACCGAGCTTAGCAGGCTAATTGATAAAGTTACAACAAATCATACTTATTTTATGAGAGAGGCGGAGCATTTTAATTTTCTTACGCAAACGGTTCTTCCATACTTTCGTGATACAATAAAAAATAAGGATTTTAGAATATGGTGCGCAGCTAGTTCGACAGGGGAAGAACCTTATACATTAGCAATATTATTAGAAGAATATTTTAAAATGACGGGCGAAAGATGGGATAAAAAGTTGCTTGCAACGGACTTATCACTGAATGTTTTGGAATATGCAAAAAAGGGTATTTATAGCAATGATAAAGTCAATGCACTACCTAAAATTTGGGCATTAAACTATTTTGACAAAATAACGCCTTTGGAATATCAGGTGAAACGGTATTTAAGAAGTGAAGTGATATATCGAAGATTTAATTTGCTAGAACATGTATTTCCATTTAAACAAAAATTTCATGTTATTTTTTGCAGAAACGTTATGATTTATTTTGATATTCCAACTAAGGATACATTGCTAAATAAATTATATGATAGCCTAGAATATGGTGGTTATTTATTTATTGGTCATTCTGAATCGATTAATCGAGAGAATACAAGGTTTAAATATATTAAACCAGCAGTATATAGAAAAATATGATAGGTGGGATGAAGGTGAGTATAAGAGTATTAATTGTTGATGATAGTATTTTGTTTAGGCAATTATTATCAAAAGGAATACAGACGGACAGTAGTATAGAGGTAGTTGCTACCGCAGTTGATCCGTTTGATGCAAGAGATAAAATTCTTGAATATGAACCAGATGTTGTAACCTGTGATATTGAAATGCCTAAGATGGATGGAATTGAATTTGTTAAAAGATTAATGCCACAGTATCCAATCCCAGTCATAGTAGTTAGCTCAGTTAGTGATAGAGTTTTTGATGCTATGAATGCAGGTGCAGTTAACTTTGTTTCGAAACCAAGTGCAACTTCACCAGAAGGTGTTCATCTGTTTATTTTAGAATTAATTAGCAAAATTAAAGAAGCGTCCAGAGCAAAAATAATGCAAAATGAAGGCGAAAAGGTAAATAAGAATACGGCAAAAAAAGTTTCAATGCATCGTATTATTGGAATTGGTGCTTCAACAGGAGGAACAGAAGCGATATTTTCATTACTAAAGCAGTTACCAGCGAATTTACCTGGAATTGTTATTGTTCAACATATTCCTCCTGTATTTTCTAAAATGTTTGCAGAAAGATTAGATAAGCAGACGAATTTTCAAGCAAAAGAGGCAGTGAATGGAGACATTGTTGAAAATAATCATGTTTATTTGGCACCAGGTGATAAGCATTTACAGGTTAGAAGATCAGAAAAAGGGTATTTTCTAAAAGTTTTTGAAGGAGAAAAAGTGAGTGGACATTGTCCCTCTGTAGATGTTTTGTTTCAATCACTGGCAAATGAAGTGGGGGATAAGGCATTAGGTGTCATCCTTACAGGAATGGGTTATGATGGCGCAAAAGGAATTACGATGATGAATCGAAGAGGCGCTATTACAATTGGACAAGATGAGAAATCATGTGTGGTATATGGTATGCCAAAAGCAGCATACGACTTGCATGGTATAACAAAACAGTGTTCGTTAGATTTAATGGGACATTATATAATGAATTATTTGAGGTGATGATGTGTTAACGGTCGGAATAGGTGAATATGCAATTTCTGATGATATAGAGGAAATTATTATCACGCATGCGTTGGGTTCTTGTGTGGCATTAATTATGCATAGTCCTGCCTCAAAACATACGGCTCTAGCGCATATAGTATTACCAGAAATAGGGAGTGTGGAACGGTCTAGGCTTATAAGTGATAAACCAAGTTATTATGCCAATGTAATTGTACCCAAATTAATTGAATATTTTTCGAAATATTCTATGAATAGAAATGATATACAAATTCATTTAGTTGGTGGCGCAGACTCCTTATATAAACAGGATGTATTCCATGTGGGTGCAAGGAATATTACGATGATAAAAGATATATTAAGAGATTATAATCTTATGACATATACTACAGATGTTGGTGGAAATGTTAGTAGGACTGTAATGGTGTCGGTAAAAGATGGTGAGGTTAATATTAAAAGTCAAAAGATGATTTTATAGGGAGGATATTATGTTTCAATGGAAAAAAGAGTTTGAATTAGGAATTACATCAATTGATACACAGCATCAAATATTATTTGAAATAGGTAATAAAATCTATGATCTTTTGATCATTCGTTCAAAAGAATCGGATGACTATGATGAAATTAAAGAAATTATTTCGGAATTAGAAAAATATGTAATATGTCATTTTAAAACGGAAGAAAACCTACTAGAGAAATATAATTATCCTGATATTGAAGCGCATAAGAAAGAGCATGCAGTTTTTGCAACTTATTTAGAACAAATCAACGAGGAAGATATTCAAAACCATCAAACAGAATTTCTGAAAGATTTATTTGATAATTTCACACAATGGATATTTAACCATATCATTACAACGGACTATTTGTATAAGGATTATCTGCTGCGATTGGTAAAAAAGCAAGAGGATGAGTTGTAGGATTGGTGTTGTGAATATTAAAAATATTTGGATAATAAGAAAAATCATTGTAAGCTTTTGAAGTAAAATTCAGAAGCTTTTTATTGTGCGCCAAAGTGTATGCATGTAGATACTTTTTGTAAGTTAGAGACTAAATATGGAAACAAAGTAAAATTGTATTGATTTCAATTAATGACGCTGATATAGTAAAGAGAAGGTAATTACTGGAATAACAAAATAGTCATATTAGATTTTTAGAAAGGGTGAGCAAGATGAAGAATCAGAGGAATCGCATTGAAATTGATAAAATATCTAAGCAGTTTAAGGAGAATATGGTATTAAAGGATATTGATTTAGAAATTGGATCGGGAGAAATTTTTGGCTTATTAGGACCGTCTGGAGCTGGCAAAACAACTTTAATCAAAATATTGACAGGGCAGCTCAAGCAAACCAGCGGAAGTGCAACGATTATGGGGAGAAGCACAGAAGCAATTGATGATGCAACCTATATAAAATTAGGAATGGTGTTAGATGATTCGGGTTTGTATGAAAGATTATCTTGTTATGATAACCTGGCAATTATAGCTGATATTTATGGTATTCAAAAATCACGAATTACAGAGGTTATAACAAGAGTTGGTATGTTAGATGCATGGAAGCGACCTGTGCATAAATTATCCAAAGGAATGAAACAAAGGTTAGTTTTAGCAAGAGCTATTATGCATGAACCAGAGATTTTATTTCTAGATGAACCTACCAGTGGGTTAGATCCAGCAACCGCAGTGGAGATCCACAAAATGATTTTAGAACAAAAGGAAAAGGGAAGGACTATTTTTCTTACGACTCATAATATGGAGGAAGCAACCAAATTATGTGATAATGTGGCACTTTTATATCAAGGAAATATTGTGGAATATGGAAATCCCAAGGAAGTATGTAGAAAATATAATCATCAGAATAAAATTCGAATATTACGAAAGACAGGTGAAACTGTTATTCTAGAAAATGGGAGTGAATCAGCAGAATATATTAGTACGTTGTTTCGAGATAATCAAGTGGAAAGTATTCATTCCACAGAGCCAAATTTGGAAAATGTATTCATGGAATTGACGGGAAGGGGGTTAGAGTAAAGATGAGTATCAGAAAAATAATAGCAATTTTTAAAAAGCAGATAAAGGATACACTAAAGAATAAAACGGTATTGATTCAATTTATTATGTTTCCATTTCTTACGATTATACTAACGAATGCGATGCCAGTATCGGAAATGCCAGAGAATTATTTCGTAACACTATTTGCAACTATGTATATCGCAATGGTTCCACTTACTTGTATGGCGGCTATTATAGCAGAAGAAAAAGAGAAAAAAACACTACGCGTTCTTATGATGTCGAATGTGAAAGCCTGGGAGTATTTGATTGGTGTTGGTAGTTATATTCTTGCTATTTGTTTATTGGGTTCACTTGTGTTTGGTGCTGTGGGTCACTATCAGGGAATGAAATTGCTACAATTTATGATTATTATGTTGATTGGTATTGTTTCTTCCACTTTAATTGGAGCGTCAATTGGAATTTGGAGTAAAAATCAAATGTCGGCTTCTTCCTTGACAGTTCCAGTTATGCTGATTCTTTCATTTTTGCCAATGATTTCAATGTTTAATGAGAAGGTTGCAAAAGTATCTAAATTTATATACTCTCAGCAAATTATTAATTTGATGAATCAAATTAATTCGTCTTCGTTAAACCAAGAAAGTATTCGAATTATTGCAGTAAATATATTACTGGTGGTTATTGTTTTTATTTTTGCCTATAAACGATGTGGATTAGACGCATAGGCATGCCAAAGAATAGCACTTTTGGTTAAGACATAGGTAGTAAACTGCATTATAATGTTTTTATAAGGAGGTGCGAAGATGGAATTTATTTGTATTGCAAAAATAAAAAAATATATTGAAGACCATTTTACCGAAGATATTTGCTTAGATGATATTGCAAAAGTATCTGGCTATTCAAAGTATCATATGAATCGTTTGTTTTTTGAAAGCACAGGTCAAACCATTCATAATTATATCAGGGAGAGACGACTATATGAAGCAACAGAACTTTTAACTAATACAGATAAAGCAATCGTAGAAATTGCGTTAATAGTAGGATACACATCGCAGCAATCATTTACAAGAGCTTTTGGACAAATGTTTGGGATTACACCGCAAATTTATAGAAATAGTAATGTGATATGTACCTATACTAGTTATTTGAATCAAAATATGAATCCGAATGGAAGTAGTAACCATAGGTCTTATGGATTTGAGGTGATGTCTGCATGAGTACAATACCTTACGTTGTGGAACAAAGTGGTAACAGTGAAAGAAGCTACGACATATATTCACGGTTACTGAAAGACAGAATTATCTTTCTAAATGAGGAAGTAAATGCTGTGAGTGCTAATTTAGTTATCGCTCAAATGCTATTTTTGGAATCTGATAATACAGACTTGGATATTAAGCTCTATATTAATAGCCCAGGCGGCAGTGTTTCAGATGGTTTTGCCATTTACGATACGATGAACTATGTAAAATGCGATGTTTCAACTACTTGTATTGGTATGGCGGCAAGTATGGGATCATTTTTGCTTGCAGGAGGTGCCAAAGGAAAACGGTTTGCATTACCGAATGCAGAGATTTTGATTCATCAACCATCTGGTGGAATAAAAGCACCAGCACAAGTAAGTGATATTGAAATTATGTCCAATCATATGATGAATACCAAGAGCAGACTGAACAAAATATTATCACAAAATACAGGCAAAAGCATTAAAGAAATAGAGCGAGATACAGAAAGAGATTATTACATGAGTGCCATAGAAGCGAAAAACTACGGTCTGATTGATGAGATTGTGTAAAATAATGGAATAAAATGAAAATTAGTTAGTAGGGAAGTTGGGAAAACTTTTCTACTAACTAATTTTTTTGTAAGTGACAAGATTTATTACTAATTTAAAATATTATTCATAGAATTAATTAGAAGATTAAGAAGGAGGATTAAGATTATGGATAATATAGCAAATGCAACATTTTTAATGCAGTATATTGACTTGGTAACCTTGGGAATATGTTTATGTGTGGGTTTTGCAATAAAGCAGGCATTTACGTGGCTAGATAATAAGTATATTCCTCTTTCTATGTTGATTTTGGGAACTTTTATTGCTATCTTTTCACACTTGGGAGAAGTCAGTGCTTCGGTTATTTTAAGTGGAATGATTAGTGGATTGGCATCTACTGGTTTGTATGAAATGATGCGTAACTTACTAAATAAGGAGGGGAGTAGTACGACAAAGGAATAAGATAGATATTGAATAAGAATAAAAAATTTGACACTTTTCGCTCTTTCCACTATACTTTTAAGGTACGAGTTTTACTAAATAAAAGGATGGAGATTAAAGTGATTAAATTAGATTTCGATAAAATAGATTTAACAAAAGAAGCACCAGTAGCAGAACCTGAGCGACAATATTATTTTATTGCAAAGTGCCGAGAAATCATCAAACAAAAAAGTGAAGAACTTGGTCGTGATTTGCAGTGTAATGTGACGACGTTTGGGTGTCAGATGAATCAAAAAGATTCAGAAAAACTTCTTGGGATATTAGAATTAGTGGGATATAAGCAAGTTGATTCAGAGGAAGCCGACTTCGTAATCTATAATACATGTACGGTGAGAGATAATGCTAATCAAAAAGTGTATGGACGATTAGGAGCTTTAAATGCCATTAAGAGAGAAAATCCACATATGTTGATTGCGTTGTGTGGATGTATGATGCAGGAACCAACGGTAGTTGAGAAGATTAAAAAGAGCTATCGTTTAGTTGATATTATATTTGGTACGCATAATATATTTAAATTTGCAGAATTATTATATACAAGATTAATGTCCAAGCGAATGGTAATTGATATATGGCAGGAGACGAATGATATCATTGAGGATCTTCCATCCGAACGTATGTACAGTTTCAAAGCCGGTGTAAACATTATGTTTGGTTGCAATAATTTCTGTAGTTATTGTATCGTACCTTATGTGAGAGGACGAGAGAGAAGTCGTAATCCAAGAGATATCGTGAAAGAGATTGAAGAGTTAGCAAACCAAGGGGTTGTTGAAATCATGCTATTAGGCCAAAATGTTAATTCATACGGTAAAACGTTGGATACACCTATAACATTTGCCCAATTACTGCAAGAAGTAGAGAAAATAGATGGAATTAAGAGAATCCGATTTATGACATCACATCCCAAAGATTTATCCGAGGATTTGATTGAGGTAATGAAGGATTCTAAGAAAATCTGTAAACATTTACACCTTCCACTGCAATCAGGAAGCACAAATATTTTAGAGAAAATGAACCGACGCTATACAAAAGAGCAGTTTTTGACATTAGCACAGAAAATTAGAACCGAAATTCCGGATATTTCAATCACTACAGATTTAATTGTTGGTTTTCCTGGGGAGACGGACGAAGATATTGAAGAAACGATTGATGTTGTGCATAAAGTTAAATTTGATACCGCATTTACCTATGTTTATTCAAAACGTACGGGTACACCGGCAGCCGCAATGGAAAACCAAGTGCCGGAAGAAGTGAACAAAGTAAGATTTGATAAATTGTTAAAGGAAGTACAACAAACATCAAGAGAAATGACGAAACGTTTTGATGGTCAGATTGTTGAAGTACTTGTTGAAGGAATCAATGAACAAAATAAAAACTTAGTTTCAGGTAGAATGAGTAATAATACAATTGCACATTTTGAAGCAGATGCAAGTATCATTGGTCAGATTGTCAAAGTGAAATTAGTAGAATGTAAGGGCTTTTATTACATGGCTGAATTGGTGTAGAAGTAAATATTAGGTAACTATGAAGGTACTGAATAGTTACAATATTAGTTAACAAAGTGTCTGCGTGCAGACATTTTCGTGCTTGCACGGGTTGGGTAGTAACACTTTTGCTATAACAATTAAATTAAAAAAGACACTTGAATTACCAAGTGTCTTCTGTTATGTTCGTTTGACAGAATTAAGCTATTGTTACGTTTACTGCCTGTGGTCCACGGTTTCCGTCAACAACATCAAATGTAACTTTAGCGCCTTCTTCTAATGATTTAAAACCATCTGAAGCGATACCGCTGAAATGTACGAATACATCTTCTCCACCTTCGTCATTAGTGATAAATCCAAACCCTTTAGTTGAGTTAAACCATTTTACTGTACCTTTGTTCATGAAAAGATACCTCCTTAAATTATAATAATTGTATTTAATAATGGGTATTAAAAAATCACATGCTCTTGTAAATCATCAATCAAATAATGACTTACAAAAACATGTGAAATCAAAACTTCATTAAAAATACTTCTTTAGTATAATCTTAAATGAGAAAAATGTCAAGATAATCTATTCTAATTTATAAAATAAATGCATAATTTAACATGTTATTTACAAAAATTCTAAGAATATTGCACAATTTGACCATAATACAACATAAAATGACAAAGCATACAAAATCACAATTTTAGTAAAATACCATATACTATATAGGAAAGGAGGTAGCAAATGTCAATGAATAATAATATTGCAGTAATAGGTGGAGATAAAAGGCAGTTTTATATGTGTAAGCTATTTGCTGAAAAGGGTTTTAACGTAATCAGCATTGGTGTGGATATGAATGAAACCGTATTAGAAAATGTTACGTTAGCGAGTTCATTAAGCCAAGTAATGGAAAGTTGTGACCTTATAGTTGGTCCTATTCCATTTAGTAGAGATGGGGTACACATTTTTTCAAATACGAATTCGAATATAGATATCAATGAATTTATCGGGTTCATTCATTCAAACCATACAATTATTGGTGGAAATATCAATGATAAAGTCATAGATGCTGCGGTGGTTCAAAATGCAACTTATTTAGATTTTATGAAACAGGATAGTATTGCTGTTGAAAATGCAATTGCAACCGCAGAGGGAACAATAGCAGAGGCAATCAAATTAAGTGATATTAATCTATTTCAAAGCAAATGCCTCATACTAGGTTATGGAAGGTGTGCAAAGGCACTGGCAGGTAGATTGAAGGCACTCGGTGCAGATACTACTATAGCAGCACGTAGCCGTGAACAACGATTAATAGCCAGAAATGATTCTATGAGTGCAATCAACATGAAAGATACGCAAATAAGATTATCTGAATTTGATTTTATATTTAATACAATTCCAGCTATGATTCTTACTGACCAATGGGTGCAACAATGTCGTAAAGATGTCATTATTATAGATATTGCTTCAAAACCAGGAGGAACGGATTTTGCAGAATGTGAGAAACTAGGAATAAAAGCAGTTCTTGCATTGGGGCTGCCAGGTAAATATTCGCCTAAAACATCAGCAGAAATTTTGGTTCATTCAATTTGTCATTTGTTGCCACAGTAATATTGATTAGGAGTACTTATATGCAATTAAGTGGCGTTAATATAGGATTTGCAATCACAGGGTCATTTTGTACCTTCGACAAAGTGAAGAAAGAAATTGTTAATCTGGTAAATGAGGGAGCTAATGTAATTCCAATTTTTTCATATAATGCAATGACCATTGATACACGTTTTGGAAAGGCATTTGAATTCGTTAGTGAAGTAGCAAAAATCACATCCAATGAACCAATTGTTTCGATTGAAACAGCAGAACCACTCGGTCCGAAAGGACTTATTGATATATTAATTATTGCCCCTTGTACAGGAAATACAGTAGCAAAATTAAGTAACGGAATTACCGATACCCCTGTTTTAATGGCAGCAAAAGCACATATGCGAAATAATAAACCACTGGTTATTTCAATTGCTACTAATGATGCATTAGGATTGAATCTTAAAAATATCGGGACGATGATTAGTACAAAAGGCGTATATTTTGTTCCGTTTGGCCAGGATAATTATAGTGGAAAGCCGAAATCGATGATTGCAGACACAGCCCAGATTATCGCAACGCTTGAAAAAGCATTAGATGGCGAACAGATTCAACCTGTGTTGGTGTCATAATTTATATCTCTATGAAATTTCAGTATGTCATTATCTAAAAAAATATAAGTATGCGTAGAAAGCAGATTTACTTGCAATAGTGAATCTGCTTTGTTCTAACTAATTCTTGGATTTTATACGGACTTTATAAAAACTAATTTCTTTATTTGGTAAAAATATAATAAAGAGGAAGGGTAACTTTTGACTCTGTAATAACTATAGAGAATAGAATAATGTTATAATAATAATGAAAATAACATTAATTCAATTATGATTTATGATATAGAAGCAATAGGAAATACAACAACTATCGATATTGAAAATTTATTAGATGTCCTATTATCACCTGTGTTATGGACCTATTGACTGGATTCTTTGATGGAATTAGATGTATTAAGCCTTTGGAAAATGTAAAAGCTTCAAATAAGTGTTGACTCTATAATTAAAATAGAGTTTATAATGAGACAAGGCAACGAAGCCATAAAAAGTTTCGTCGCCTTTTTTATTTTTCATTTAATAGGAAAATTCGCTGAACTTTCCTATTAAATAAAAGGCACTACGTGCCAAAATGCACACTACGCGTATAGGATGTGTATTGCTACGTAACCCATGTGGGTGAGCGAGCGTCTGCAAACAGACACTTAATTTAAAGTAACTATTTAAAACATTTGTAGGAGGAAATTATTATGAGAAAAAATGTAATGATAGGATTAATGATTGGTGCTATGGTATTTAGCGTGATAGGATGTGGAAGCACAAAAGAACAAACAACTGCAACTGCAGATAGTGAGACAGTTTCTGATACAGCACAAGCAGAAACATCAACAACTGAAACATCAACAACATCTACAACATCAACAACAGAAACAGAAACAGAAACAGAAACAATTACCGTAAGAGTAGCAGGAACGCCAGATTATGAACCATACACATACGTAGATGCAGATGAAAATGTTACGGGGTATGATATTGAGATTATCAAAGCTATTGATGAACTAGCCCCTGAAATTACTTGTGAATACACCTATGCGAATTGGGATTCACTTCTTCCAGGTTTGGATGCAGATAAATATGATATTGTAAGCAATCAGTTAGGAAAAAATGCAGATAGAGAGGCAATGTATCTATATCCACAGAATCCATTCTTATTTGCAGGCTCATCTATTATATCAAATGCGGATAATCCAATAGAGACACTAGAAGATTTAAAAGGATTGAAGGTAGGAGCAATTGTGGGAAGTTCATTTACCACTCAGATGGAAGAATATCTTAAAGAAAATCCAGATGCATTTACATTGGAATATATAGATGGTACACTACCACAGATGTTAGATGAAATTGTTAATGGAAGAGTAGATGCTACGGTTAATGATGCTGGTGCTGCAAGTTCTAAAGCAGAGGTAGCAGGAATTACAGATCGCATACATGTATCTAGTAAAGTATATAATGGTGGTGCTTCTTACTTCTTATTTGCAAAAACTGATAATGGACAAAAAATTGCAGATATTGTTGATAAGTATTTACCAGTATTATATTATAATGGAACTATGGCAGAATTAGCACAGAAATATTTAGGAACAGATGGTGGTGTTGTATCTATGCCAGAAAATGGATTTTATGAGGCGGCAACCTTAGAAGAATTTCAGGCAAAATAATAAATTAAAGTAGGAAAGGAAGTTGAAGCATATGGAACAGGAAGTGATGGTATCATGCAAAGACATCTACAAATCATTTGGAGATTTAAATGTATTAAATGGTGTAGGCCTATCTGTAAATAAAGGAGAGGTTGTAGCTATTTTGGGACCAAGTGGTTCGGGTAAGACTACACTGCTCCGTTGTATTAACTTTCTGGAAAAAGCAGATAGTGGAATCATTGCTGTAAATGGCTATATGATATCTAGTAAGGAAGCAAAGAAAAAAGAAATACTGGAATTAAGAAAGAAAACTGCCATGGTATTTCAAAATTACAACTTATTTAGGAATAAAACAATAATTGAAAACGTAATGGCAGGCTTGAGAATTGTACAAAAGGTTAGTAAGAAAGAGGCATACGATAAGAGCAAAGAAATGTTAGAGCGAGTAGGCCTTGGAGATCGGTTGGATTATTATCCTATTCAGATGTCTGGAGGACAGCAACAAAGAGCCGGGATTGCCCGCGCTCTTGTGCTACAACCAGACGTTATTCTTTTTGATGAACCAACATCAGCATTAGATCCGGAACTTGTTGGGGAAGTATTAGAAACAATGAAAAATATAGCACAGACAGGAATTACCATGATTGTAGTAACTCATGAAATTTCATTTGCCTATAATGTAGCATCTAAAGTGATTTTTATGGATGGTGGCGTAGTAGTGGAAGAAGGTACTCCACAGGAGGTCATCGATAATCCAAAGAATGAACGAACAATACAATTTCTGCAGAAAATCAAGGAATAAGGAGGATGAACAGATGAGAGGTCTGGATTTTGCGTTTATGTTGGAAATAATTCCAGAGATTTTGAAAGGAGTTCCCTATGCACTGTTGATTGCTATATTTAGTATTATCATAGGAAGTATTATAGGAATTTTGGTGGCTCTGGTTCGAATTTTTCAGGTACCAGTTCTGAAGCAGATATCCTCTGCCTACATTGCAGTAGTTCGTGGAACTCCATTAATGGTACAAATTTTGGTTACATATTATGGTATTCCGCGTTTGTTAGAATATATAAATTATCGTTTGGGAACGAATGTAAATATTAACCATATCCCTGCTTTATACTTTATGTTTTTCTGCTTTTCTATTTATCAGGGTTCCTATATGGCAGAGATGTTTCGTAGCTGTATTCTATCTGTAGAACAAGGACAGCTAGAGGCATGCTATTCAGTAGGTATGAATACGAGGCAGGGGCTAATTCATGTAGTATTTCCACAGGCTTTTTCTATAGCACTACCGAATCTTGGAAACAGCTTTGTGGGATTAATTAAGGATGCTTCGCTAGCCTTTACAGTAGCAATTCCCGAAATATTAGGACGTGCGAAAATCATAGCAGGACGTTCATCAAAGTTTCTTGAGGCATATATTGTAGCGGCCTTTGTATACTTTATCATATGTACGATTTGTCAGATTGTCATCGATTATATGGAAAAATCAAGTAGCAAATATGCTAGAAGAAAGTAGGTAATACTATGGAAAAATATGCAGTTACGATAACAAGACAGTTTGGAAGCCTTGGAAGACCGATTGCAGTTAAACTGGCAGAATTATTGGAAGTAGAGTACTTCGACCGGGATATTGTAGAAGAATCGGCTAGAAAGATGAATCTACCTGTCTCTGTAATCGGAAGTGAAGAAGAGACAGTGAAAACTAATTTTTGGAATATGATGTTTCCACTGGGACAAAGTTCTATCGAGATTCAGGAGCAAATTTTTGAAACACAGAGAAAAATTATTTTGGACCTAGCAGAGAAGCAAACTTGTATTATAGTAGGGAGATGCTCCGATTTTATTTTAGAAGGCTATGAAAACCATATTAGTATATATATTTATTCATCTTATGAGGCACGACTACGAAACTGTGTGGAGACGCTTCTTATGAAAGAAGAGGATGCAAGGCGTATGATTGCAAAAGTGGACAAGGCAAGAGATGCTTACCATATGCGTTATGCGAAGTATCATCCAGAAGACATTCGACATAAGGATATGTTAATCGACAGTAGTCTATTAGGTGTAGATGGGACAGCAATATTGCTTGCTGAATTGATACGAAGTAGAATGAAACAGTAACAATGAATAATCAGATGATGAAGTTTAAATCATATTTTGGTTGCAAAATTCTAAAACAGAGACTAAAATTATTCTTATTACTTAGAATAGATAAAGTATGTTATTAGAATAGGAGTGAAGAGATGCAGGAGTTATATTCAATTGGAGATACCGCAAAATTAATGGGGGTCTCTGTTCAGACGTTGCGCAATTATTCTAATATGAATTTGATTCAACCTCAACACATTGATCAAAACACGGGATATCGTTATTATTCGTTTGTTCAGTTTCATCTCATTGATCGGATTCGTTATCTGAGAAATTTTGGATTGTCTTTAGCAGAAATATCTGATATTTTGCAGCAAGGAAAAGTGGAACATATTTGTAAATCATTAGAAAAACAGAGAAAGAGTGTTCAGGAAGAAATTGATCAACTAGTAGAAAAACTAGATGATATCCGTTGGTATGAAGATTATTTTAAATATTACAATAAAGCAGATTTAGAGAATGTTCCCTATATTAGAGAGTTTCCGACGAGGTATTTACTGTTTGTGGATTGGGAAAAAAAAGCTGACACGGTAGAAAGTGTGGAAACCCGTCTGGCAAAACTACGCAACAGTGAGATGAAAGATATTCCTTTATATCGTCAGTTTGGATATATCGCTTCTTTTGATGATTTTATGGAGAATCGTTTTAAAGAAAAGAAATATTTCATCTATATTAAGCGAAAGCCAGAAGTTTGGAAAGATTATTATATGGAAATTCCTGCGGGTAAGTACCTTTGCATGAAGGCAAAAATTCTTACCGAAGATTGGGATGTAAGTATAATCAAAAAGGCCTTTGGTAATAATCAGAAACCAAAGTATATTATTGCAGACGAGTATGAAGATAATTTAAAAGAATACCACTATTGTCCATATGAGGTGCAGATTCCAATTATTTCATAAAAATTAAGAACTTGTCCAAATATAAAACTCGCCGTTTGTTTGTAAGCGAGTTTTTACACTTTTGATAGTGTGGCAAGATATTTGTAACTGAATTTCAACTGCAAGTAACCTCAAAACTGATTATTTTTATTCTAAGAAACCACTGATAAATAAAGATATTAGGGATTGACTCTATATTTGATATAGACATTATAATTTATTTGTAAACAAATAGCTATATATTCTGCAATGGGGCAGGGGATATAGCTATTATGTTTTTGGAAAAGGATGTGTGAGTTTGTTAGAATTTAAAAAATATGTGGAAGAAATAATAGCCAAAACAGTAAAAGAAAGTCCCTATCAGGATATGTTTTTAGAACCAATCATTGGATTTGCAAGCGCGGATGACCCTATGTATGAAAAACTAGATGATTTGATTGGTAGTCCACAGGTGCATCCCAAAGTATTTCTTGAAACAGCAAAAACAGTAATCGTATATTTTATTCCATTTTCAAAAGAAACGGTAACGTCGATTCAGGGTGAAAAGGTAATTTCAAAAGCTTGGTCGAAGTCTTATAATAATGGAAATATGATTTTAAATCAAATTGCCAAAAACCTTCAGGAACAATTAAAAACCAGAGGGATTACGGTAAAAAGTGAACCACCTACTTATGCCAATGCATCTTATGATAGTATCAATCTTTCCGCTAAATGGGCGCATAAATCATCTGCGGTAATTGCAGGGATAGGAACTTTTGGGCTAAATCATTTACTTATTACAGAAAAAGGAACAGCAGGGAGAATTGGAAGTGTAGTAATTGATTCTGAAATTGAGCCAACGAAAGTAAAAGAGAATTCTCAGTGTTTATATTACAAAACTGGAAAATGCAAAGTATGTGTTACAAAATGCCCGTCTGGAGCACTAAGTGAGGACGGAAACTTTGATCGGTTTCGATGCAATGCCTACCTAGATGGCAAAAACATACATGAACAAGAGCAAGGTTGCGGTATGTGTAGTTCAGGACCTTGTGCAATGAAAGGATTTTAATATGAGTAATTATACAGATCTAGAACACGAGAAAGCCTTGGAAAACACCTTATACTGGCAAAGTGGAACCATTAAAACGCCAGTTCAGGGGTATGAGTTTGGCAGATACCAAGAACGGCTTAAGGACTACAAAGAGGCAGCGTGTTGGTATTTGTACGCTTCTGATAATGGCTATATACCAGCAAGTTACTCTTATGTAATATGTGTCATGAAACAATTGGGTATAAGTGATCAGAATGAAGATATACATCAATTGTTACCGGTGATGTTTGACTATTACCAAGAAAAAAAAGAAACACCAGAAGATTATTATAGACTAGGGATGTTATATAAAATGGGATGGGGAATAAATCAAGATAAAAATGAGGCTTTAACCAATTTTAAAATAGCTGCGAAACAAAATTATGGTGACGCATCCTATGAAATTGCACTCTGCTTTATAAATGGCATAGAAAACAGTGACAAAGATTATGATATGACCAGACAGTATCTTAGAAAAGCTTACGATGAACACTGTGAAGACGCCATATTTAAGGATTTTGCAATATTTCGTGGTGATTTTAACGAATATGAATACCAGAGAGAAATCAAAGAAGCATATAGTTTTAAGTTAGGGCAACTGATCAGAGTAGCAGAATTAAGACAATCAAAAGAAAGCATTCAAAATGTCATCCAAATGTATCAGAATGGTTATCCAGGAGACACAGGAGCAAAAAGGCAGGAATTTATTAGAAAAGCTGATAAATATATCAAACAAATTTCTAGCCATTATGATATAAAATAAATGAAATTTGAAATATTTATTGACTCTATGAATGCTATAGATATTATAACTATAACTATTCAGTACCTTCATAGTTACGCTACGCGATGCACGTAAAATGCAAAAATGCATTTTATCGCTATAAAACTCGGGATTTTGCTTTGCAAAACACCTCGCGTTAGTAGGTACTAAATAATTATCTATAAATATTATATAAGTTAATTTTGAAAATGTGATGATGTATGTAAACGAATGGAGGAATATAAAATGAGTTTTGAAGGTTATAGTGAAGCAACAAGAACATTGTATGAAGGACACAAAATTAAAGGAATGGACCTAATGCCAGAGGCGTTTCCATTATTTAATACAACAGCATTTAATATGGGTGATTTAAATGATGTACATAAAACATATGAAGAAAAAGGTTACACCTATGTAAGAACAAGAAATCCAAACAGAGCTGCTTTAGCAGAGATGATTTCTTTTCTGGAGAAAGGAAAACAAACATTAATTTTTTCCTCAGGAATGGGTGGTATAACAACAACCTATTTATCCTTATTAAATCCAGGAGATCATTTTATCTGTAACTCTTATATATATGGTGAAACCTTTGATGCAATCAACCAGTTATTGAGAAAATTCTCAGTAGAAGTAGATTTTGTGGATTTTACAAATCTTGAACTTGTAAAAGCAGCAATAAGGCCTAATACGAAAATGCTATATACGGAAGTGGTTTCCAATCCTACGGATATTGTAGTAGATATTGAAGGACTGGCAAATATAGCGCACCAGACAGAGGCATGGTTAATGGTTGATAATACATTTACAACACCACTTGCAATTAAGCCAATGTTGTTAGGTGCAGATATCGTATTAAACAGTCTGACTAAATTTATGAATGGTCATAGCGATGCACTTGCAGGTTCCATTACTGTAAATGATGAATCATTGTATGAGAGAATTCATGAAATCAGAATGCTTACCGGAACCTCAGCTTCTCCGCACACAGCCTGGACCGTATTTAAGGGAATGCAGACAGTTCACTTAAGAGTGAATAAACAAATGGAAAATGCCGCTAAGTTAGCTAAGGCACTTGAAGAAAATCCAATTGTATTAAAAGTAAATCATCCTTCCATCAAATCAAATCCACAAAATGAACTGGCGAATCAGATGTTTAAGGATGATAATCATATGACAGGCATGTTAAGTTTTGATATGCCAGATGATAAGGATAAAATAAATGAATTTATGAATCGCCTTCAATTGGCACATTATGCGCCAACCCTAGGTGGAATTCGAACAACACTTTCCCACCCACTTCATTCCTCACATCATCATGTTCCAAAAGAAGAAAGAGAGAAAATGGGAATTTCTTATGGCACCATGCGTGTTTCCTGTGGGATTGAGGATTCAGTAGATTTAATTAAAGACTTTATGTACGCACTTGAGGTATTTCAACAATAAGGAGGATGTATCATGGAAGAATTTAAAATGTCAGACAAGGAATTTTCCTTTGAAACAGAAATGTTAAAACAAGGAGCGTATATCAATTCTTTGGCAAGTAATCCAGAAACTGCGCCGATTTATCTTACTACCGCTTTTAATGTAGAAGATTTAGATGACTTATATGATAGATATGAAAAAAAGGGATTTTGCTATAATCGTAATCGAAATCCAAATAGAAATGCCTTAATTGATTTGATGACCTTTGCAGAAGGTGGGGAAGCATCTATCATATGTAGTTCTGGAATGGGAGCCATATCAACGACAATCCTCTCACAGGTAAAAGCAGGCGATCATATCATTTCAGATATGACTCTTTATGGAGAAACAATTGATATTTTCAAGGAAATACTTCCAAACTACGGAATTAATGTAACCTTTGTTGATTTTACTAAATTAGAAGAAATTAAAAAGGCGATTCGACCAGAGACCAAGATTTTGTATACGGAGAGTGTGTCTAATCCTATGATTACCGTTGTGGATATTGATGCTGTTGCCAAACTTGCTCATGAAAACAATAGTATTTTAGTTGTAGATAATACATTTATGACCTCTGTTGCAATTAGACCAATGAAACATGGAGCAGACTTAGTCGTAAACAGTCTTACGAAGTTTGCAAATGGACATAGTGATGCAGTATGTGGCGCAGTCACAGGAAAAGCAGATCTAATTCAAAAAGCATATAGATACCAAGTACTTTTAGGAAATGCAGCAGATGCATTTACTTCCTGGCTGGTACAAAGAGGGATGAGAACCATGTCTCTACGTTTAGAAAAGCAAATGGAAAACGCTGCAAAGCTTGCAAAGGCTCTTGAAGAATCCCCTTATGTAATAAAAGTGAATCATCCAAGCTTAGAGAGTCATCCACAGCATGAATTAGCAATGAGGTTATTTGGCGATGAAAAATCTTGTGGAGGAATGTTAAGTATTGTTCTTCCAGATAGTATGGAAAAATTAAATCTGTTCATGAAAAAGCTAAATCTTGCACATTATGCTATGACACTTGGAGGCTATCGTACTACATTGGCACATCCCGTTTCTTCTTCTCATTATGATACACCGGAAGAAGAAAGAATGAAAATGGGAATTACATTTGGTCTCATTCGAATTTCGGTAGGAATTGAAAAGGCAGAAGATTTAATAGAAGACTTTTTAGAGGCATTAACCGTATACGAAGAAGTATAAGTTAAGGAAGGGTGTTGAATATGAAAATAGCAGTTTTGGGTGCAGGAGCAATGGGCTGTCTGTATGGTTTCTATTTATCAAATCAATACGAAGTGGTTTTACTAGATTCTTATATTCCTCAAATAGAAGCAATTAACAAAAATGGCTTACATATGATAGAAAATGGTGAGGAAAAAGTTGTTTTTCCAAAGGCAGTCATGAGTGGAACCAATATAGGAGTTGTTGATATTATTATTGTCTTTGTAAAAGCCATTCATACCTATGAAGCAGTACAAAACAATTTAAGTCTGATTGGGAAAGATACCATAGTCATTACATTGCAAAATGGAGCAGGTAATGATAGAGATATCCTAAATTTTGTGAAAAAAGAAAACATTGTGATAGGAACATCAAAACACAATAGTGTTACTTCAAACCTGGGAGAATTTAAGCATACTGCTTTTGGTGTTACCACCATAGGTCCCATGGGAGATACAGTGGATAGCGTTGTAAAAGCTGGACAAGTATTGGAAAATGCAGGACTTGAAGTAGACATTGCGGAGGATATTCAAAGAATTATATGGAGTAAATTATTGGTAAATATGTCGATTAATACTTTGACTGCATTACTAGAGACAAAGATTGGATTTATGGTAAAAAATCTTCATGCATGGGATTTTGCCAAAAGAATAATTTATGAAGGTGTAGAAGTGGCAGAAGCAGACGGAACCTATTTTGATAGAAGAGAAGCTTTAAATATGGTGAAAAAAGTCTGTGAGGAAGCAGCAGCTGGTTATTCTTCTATGTATCAAGATCGAAAGAAAAAAATAAGAACAGAAATAGATAAAATCAATGGTGCGGTAGTCGAACAAGCTAAAATGTATGGTGTGCCAACTCCATATAATTCGCTAGTAGTTGATTTGATACATGCGATTGAAGGAACATATGACGAGATAGATTAAAAAATCTGTAACGTTAGTTTGCTTGGAGTGGAAGAAACAGCTAAAATTATTGAAGAAATTGAGAAAGAAAGATTTCTTTGGAAGAATATAAAAACAATTCGCCCTAGGCATGTGCCTAGGGCATTTGCACGTAAATGGCACAGTGATTCTGAGAAGCAGAATCTTTAGGTTAAAATAAAAAATAGTGTAAAACTTGGTTAATTAGGATAACTTAATATTAAGATTTTGTGGTAAAATTCATAAGAGAAGTAACATATTTTGAGCAAGAAAAAAGAACACTTAAAGAAAACGCTACAAGTGGAGTGTAATTTATGAATATTAAATTAGTATTAGCAATTGTTTAATCGCATTAGCACTGTTATTCTATACAATAGGTGTATTTACAGCGAGAAGAACACATACGATAAAGAAAAGTCATGTAATTCTTGCCATATATCATTGGAATTGTGATGGGAATGGGGAAATACATAGCTAACAGGTATGAAATTTATTAACATAGAAAAAATAAATAACAAAAATAAATAGAGAAAAGAATTATAGATAATAAACTGGAGGCATAATATGTTTTTAATCATGGGGATTAACCAGAGAGAGAAAAAGTTAAATTTTGATCAGCTTATCATTTGTAAATGTTGTGGGAAATATGGTCACATCGAAGTATTTCTGACCTATACTTATTTTATGCTATTCTTTATTCCGATTTTCAAATGGAACAAGCGTTATTATGTGAAAATGAACTGCTGTGGTTCTAGTTGTGAGATAAGCCATGAACTTGGTAAAGCAATTGAAAAAGGACAAGTGGTTGATTTGAATTTGGAGAACTTGAATTTTGGAAATAGAGAGAGTGCTGTCAGACATTGTTCTTATTGCGGATATACAACTACAGAGGATTTTGGGTTTTGTCCAAAGTGTGGGAAGATGATGTAGTTGGTATTTAGAAAAATGTGTTATAAACTTACTTGAAAAATATAAGAACATAATTAGCTAGAAAGAAAAGTTTGCAAAAATCCTTGACTGTTCCCTGGGGGAATGGTGTATAACGGCTAAATGAAAGGAGGGTTATATGCAAATAAAAGAAGTAGAGGAACAAACAGGCTTGACAAGGAAATCAATTCGATATTATGAAGACAGTGGATTGATAAACGTAGAAAAAATGAAAAATGGATACAAGAATTATAAAGAAAGAGATATTGAGATTCTGAAAAAAATCAAACAGTTGCGACTCCTTGACTTTTCAATACAAGAGATTATTGAGTATCAAAATGGTGATACTAGGGCGGTTGTTGAAAAGCGAATGATTCAGAATGAAACGAATATTAAAAAAGCCTTGGAAATTGATAAGTATTTGAAAAAACTACTTAATGAAGATGAATTTAATGTAGAACAATTACTAAAAGAAAAAGTACAAGAGCAATCAAAAATGATTCGATATAATTGGTTGTTCGGAATGAGTAACATATGTGTACTAATTGTTGTGGGAATAATAACTTGGTGTAATAGATTTAGCATATTAGAAGAAAATTTATTATGGATTGGAATAATGGGTTGGGCTATTTTGACTGTCTCGCTGTATCAACAAGAACGTAAAAATAAGGAATTAAAAAAAGAAGGAAAGTTGATATATATTAGAACAAAAATAGAATGTATATATCAAATACTTAGAAATATTTTTCCTTTTTTTATTGGAATAACGGTAATTCGTTCTTGCCTATCTAGCGTGGGAACAATAGACTGGTTTAACACAACGGGAAATATAGTAATATGTTTATTTATGTCGGTACTAATGATATTGTTGGTGGTTTTAAGTTTTGCTGATAGTCAAAGGACTGATATGGAATACAGTATAAGTTAAGTATTCCCTGTGAAGTGATTTATAACAAGACCAAAGATATCCGCTTTTCCTCTTATAACATATTATGAGAATGAGCCAGCGAAAGGAATGGAAACAATATGAAAATTTTTGAAGGAACTATCATTACTTGTGATGAAAAAAATACGATAGCTAAATTCTTGGTGGAAGATGGCGGTAAAATTGTTTATGTCGGCAATAAACTAGCCACTGAATATGAGGGCGGTAAGAGAATCAATTTGGGTAAAAGAGTTTTAATACCATCGTTTGCAGATACCCATATGCATTTTGCAAGTTTTGCCACATTTCATGCAGGACTAAATGTAATGAATGCAAGGAGTAACAAGGAAATCATGAGTATGCTCTCGGAATATGTAAAGGGAGTGACAGATGATATTATCATTGTATTTGGTGCTTCGCCATATTCCGTTGAAGAAAAAGTTTTGGTTTCAAGAAAAGAATTGGATTATGTATGTGCAGACAAGCCTATTATGGTAGTAAAATACGATGGTCACGCCTGCATTATAAATTCTGCACTTTTAAGCAAAGTAAAAGATCAAGTCTCAAATCTGAGAGGATTTAACGAAGATTCTGGGGAAATGCAACAAGAGGCATTTTTTGCGGTATCTAATTATATTACGAATTCCATTTCTCCATTAAAACTAATAAAAAACATGAAAAATGCGGTAGATTATATTGCGTCTAAAGGCATTGGGTTGATCCATACCGTAAGTGGAGTTGGTTTTCCAAAGGATTTAGATGTTGATTTAGAGCGCTGGCTTGGAAGAGGGCTTACGAACGGTTTTCAGATGAGAGTATTCTTTCAGACCTTAGATGTAGATAAAGCGGTGAAGAGAAAATTAGAGCGTATTGGTGGATGTTTTGCAACAGCCTTAGATGGTTGTTATGGTTCCAAAGATGCGGCATTAATAGAACCTTATATCGGTTCGGATTCCAAGGGTGTTCTCTACTACACGGATGAACAGGTAATAGATTTCTGTAAAAAAGCCAATAGAGCGAATCTTCAGATTGAAGTACATGCAATAGGAGATGCGGCCTTTAATCAGGCAACCAAAGCCCTTAAAGCAGCATTAAACGACTACCCTAGGACGGATCATCGCCATGGTATCATCCATGCTTGCCTTCCAACAAAAGAAGGTCTTGAAATCTGTAGAGAATATGGTATTCAGATTCCTGTTCAGACCTCCTTCATTAATTGGGCACAAGAACCTGATGAATACCTGGATGAAATATTAGGGGAAAGAAGCAAAAAACTGAATCCAATTCATACATTTCTCGACTATGGAATTACTATGTCATGTGGTTCAGATGCACCATGTACCGACCCAGATCCAATGTTGTGGATACATAATGCGTGTAACCACAGTGTAAATACGGAGTCTGTTTCCGTATATGATGCACTTAGAATGTGTACGTACAATGGGTATGCGGCAAGCTTTGACGAGAAGGACAGGGGAAGTCTGGAAGTTGGAAAGATTGCGGATATGGTTGTGTTGTCAGCGAATCCTTATGAGGTGGAGCTGGAGACGTTGAAGGATATTCAAGTGGAACGGTTGTATTTAAAGGGCGAGAGGTATAGGAGAGTGAAACAGAGGGGGATTGAGTTGATTTTGAAGGGGATGTGTCGTAGGGGGAAGATTTAAAGGTAATGTAATGAAGTGGATATTATGCGTTTTAGAGAGTAAAATAGGGTAACTATTCAGAACCCACTAACGCGAGGTGTTGTGTGAAGCAAAATCCCGAGTATTATAGCGATAAAATGCAAGTTTCTTGCATTTTATGTGCATCGCGTAGCGGTAACTATGAGGGTACTGAATCGTTATAAAATAGATATATAATTGGAGGGTTTACATGAGTAATTTAGCTGATGAAATATTAGAATCAGTTAGTTGAAATTGTGAACATTCTTTCAGTATTAAGCATACAAAAGAAAGTAATGGGATAATTTAGTAAATATCGCTTTCGAATAAGAGGGTATTTGTTGCACCCTACTCCTAAAATAAAGAAGTGAAAGAGAATTATTTAGGTACTGTTTTAGATGTGAAATATTTTTATAAGAGTCAAAATTATATTATTTTGTTGGAAAAAAGCAAAGATCTGAAATGGTATTTGCATAATGTATGATTATTAAGGGAAGTGAAATCAACTGGAGATGAAATTTTCTTTGAAAAGCTATTTAGATTATTGACAGTTGAATTTGTTCGAAACGGTCAGTACACGGTCATTTCGTTTCCGTTTAAATATCTTAACGAGTATAGAAAGAAAAATGATTCAAATTGTTAAAAGAGCACTTTTATGATATGATTTTATCGGTACTATTTGTACGATATTATAATGGATATTTTATATCAATATACTTGAAGAGGTGATGGAATGGAAGTTGCATTTGATGAGTTAGAAACATCAGATTTAATTATTGATTGTGTGTATAAAGGTGGAACAGCACCAAATATGTCAGCGGAACCCTTCCATAAACTTATACCGGGTTGTGAAAATGCCGGTGGATTTAGAAAAAAACTTAGAGAAGATGGCTCGGGTAAATATGCATATGTCATTCTATATACTTCTATGGAAGAATTAGAGTGGCCAGATTTTCTTGATGAAGAGACGGGAATATTCCGTTATTATGGTGATAATAGAGAACCGGGAAGAGAGTTGACTGATACAAAAAAGAAGGGAAATAAAATACTAGAACAGGCATTTATGATGTTGAATGTTGGGCAACATTTAGATGATCTCCCACCCTTTTTGATTTTTAAAAAGACTGGAAATGGAAGAGATATTCAGTTTTTAGGACTTGCAGCGCCTGGAAATCCCAAAATATCACCAGATAAAGATTTGGTTGCTTTTTGGCGGACAATTAAAGAAAAAAGGTTTCAAAATTATG
>JBGUEQ010000046.1:0-41052 GCA_041821265.1 Lachnotalea sp.
TTATAAAAAAAGAAACCCTAATTCCCCTCATGAATGAGGGGCTAGGGGAGTTGAGGTGTGCTTTGCACACTTTCTAGTTATATTTTTTTGCTATACATCTAAATTCATGCATAAATCTACGTTGAGAATAGCAATGGTCATATTCAGGTCATATTGATACGTTAAATTATAGTAACAATTCAGTACCTTATAGTTCCGACTATACGATACATACAAAAGGTAAGAGCACTGTAGAATAGCATTATGAATCTTGGAGTTTTGCCTTGCAAAACGCCTTGCATTACGGGTACTGATTAATCACGAATAAGACTATCAAAAATGATAGCATCGACGAGCCGCATGAATGGAGTAAATTATGAAGTTAGCTTGGAAAGAATTAAAATTTGGAAAAAAGAAATATCTAATGGTTGAAATGATACTTGTATTAATGATTTTTATGGTATTGTTTCTTTCAGGTCTGGCAAATGGTCTTGGAAGAGCAGTATCATCCGGGATTGATAATATGAATTCAGATTATTATATCATTAGTGAGGATTCAGAGGATTTGATTACGGTTTCTAGCCTGTCAGAAGAAGTGTTGGAAGCAGTAAAGACACAGACAACAAATCAAGTTACTACACTTGATATACAACGAAGTTATTTGAAAATGATGGATAGTGTGGACAAAAAAGATGTAACTTATTTCGCGATTTCGTCTCAAGGATTTCTTGTACCAGAGATAGACGCGGGAAGCTTGTTTTCAGAAGATAAGAATACTTATCAAATTGTATTAGACGATTCTTATCAAACGAAAGGAATTCAAATTGGCGATAGGGTTACGGACGCTGCGACAGATATTAAAATGGAAGTGGTAGGATTTACCAAGGATGCATCTTATAGCCATACAGGTGTCGGATATATATCTACCTCTACTTACGAAGCCATTTGTAAAAACATGCATTCTCCTTATGAAACACAATATCATGCATTTGCAATGCAAGGAACCGATATTAGTAATATTAGTTTAAGTGGAATAAAAATAGAAAATAAGAAAACGATTATTAGTAACCTTCCAGGTTACGCAGCAGAACAATTGACAATTAATATGATTCTTTGGGTATTAGTTGTTATATCTTCAGTAATTTTAGGAGTGTTTTTCTATGTAATTACAATCCAAAAGCAAAGACAATTTGGGGTGTTGAAAGCAATTGGAATGGAAATGAAAAATATAAGCAAAATGATTGTCATTCAAGTATTTTTACTTGCAAGTTTTGGAACCGTAATTGGAAATGTATTAGCATTTGGAATTGCATCAATTTTGCCTTCTAGCATGCCTTTTTACTTGGAAGGAAAATCGGCATTCATTGTTTCAGGAACATTTATATTGATTTCTATTTTATGTAGTTTGATATCGACAAGAAAAATTGCTAAAGTGGATGCAATTGTTACGATAGGAGGGAACGAATAATGAGTGAATATGCATTACAGCTTAAGAATATAACGAAAACATATTTGGATGGAGAACAGGAAAGTGTAATACTTGACAATGTTTCACTGGATGTGAAACCAGGAGAATTTATAGCAATTGTAGGCCCATCAGGTTCAGGTAAAAGCACGTTGCTTTCTATAGCAGGGGCATTGCTTTCACCAACAAAAGGTAAAGTAATGATTGGAAATACCAATATAAGTGAGACAAAGCAAAAAGAATGGACCAAGGTACGTAAAGAACAAGTAGGTTTTATATTTCAGAATCACCAACTTCTTCCATTTTTGACCGGAGAAGAACAACTTAAGTTAATATTAGATATGAACAAAGATAAAAATCATGAAAAAGTTTTAGAGCTGTTGAAAAATTTAGGATTAAGTAGTTGTGCAAAGAAATATCCACATAAAATGTCAGGCGGAGAAAAACAACGAATAGCAATTGCAAGGGCATTTATGAATAATCCTGATATTATACTGGCAGATGAACCAACGGCCAGCCTAGATGGTATACGTGGAAGACAGGTTATTTCTATGATTCAAAAAGAAGTAAAAAAGCGTGGAAAGGCAGCAATCATGGTAACACATGATGAAAGAATACTTGATTTGGTAGATAAAGTTTATCGTCTAGACAACAAAAGCCTAATATGTGATAATTAGAGTAAGAAAGCAGGTGAGCTTATGTTTGCAATTCTGGTAGTAGAAGATGATGAAACTTTAAATACAATGATGTGTGCAAAACTAAAGCAGCAAGAGTATAAAGTAATACAAGCGTTTGACGGAGAAGAAGCGTTAGAGATGTTAGACAAAGACCACATTGATTTGATTATTAGCGATATTATGATGCCAAATATGGATGGCTATGAACTGACAAAAGAACTACGAGCTGCCGCCATTAAGATACCTATTTTAATGATAACTGCGAAGGATCAAATGGATGATATAGAAAAAGGATTTGTTGCAGGAACAGATGACTATATGATTAAACCAATTAATATGAAAGAAATGGTATTGCGTGTACATGCTTTGCTTAGACGAGCACAGATAGCAAACGAAAGAAAATTAAGGGTAGGAAATATTATTTTAGATTATGATTCTTTGACCATTCAGACAGATAAAGCGGGAATTGAAATGCCACCGAAGGAGTTTTACCTGCTATTCAAGCTACTCAGTAATCCAAATAAAATATTTACCCGATTTGAATTGATGGATGAGATATGGGGAATGGACACAGAAATAGATGACAGAACTATTGACTCACATATTAAAAAGTTAAGAAGAAAGTTTGAAACATGTTCGGATTTTGAAATTGTTACAATCAGAGGATTAGGATACAAGGCGAAAATATAAGTCGGAGGTACTTGCATTGCATCAATCAAACACAACTAAAAAGAAAAAATTTCGCTTATCCTTAAGAATTTATATTGCATTGGTATCTATAGTAACTATATGTCTATCATGTTGTTTCTCTGGCGTTATTGTGGTAATAGGAATGAAAATTTTGTATCATGGTGTATTTACTGCACAAGTTGCATTTGCAATGTGCTTGATGGTTTGTACATTAACTATGATAATTGGAGGCGTTACATTGTGGGCAGGCAGCAAGCATCTGACACAACCGTTGCTTGAAATTAATAATGTAGTAAAGCAGATTGCACAGGGAGATTTTTTTGTAGAAATCATACGAAACATAGCAGCACGTGGTGAGCATAGATACACCAATGAAATAGATGAACTAGCTGTTAATGTGAACAAGATGGCAATAGAGTTACAGGGGATGGAGTATTTACGTAAGGATTTTATGAGTAATGTGTCCCATGAAATGAAAACGCCTGTTGCAGCAATCGCTGGCTTTACAGAAATCTTGTTAGATGGCGGGATATCAAAGGAGGAAGAAAAGGACTATCTAAGATTGGTAAATCAAGAAGCAATACGTCTTTCAAGATTATCGGGTAATATGCTTCGAATGTCTCGATTGGATAATCAAGTAATTGTATCTAAAAAAGATAAGGTACAATTGAGTGAGCAGATACGTAAATGTATTATAGTTTTAAGCGAAAAGTGGTCAGAGCGAGAAATTGAGTTTGAGGTTAATTTAGAAGAAGTAGAAATAATAAGCGATTATGATATGCTCTTTCAAGTTTGGACAAATCTAATTGATAATGCGATTAAGTATTCAGTAAAAGCAGGTAAAATATATGTTGAGGCAAAACGTGTGACAGATAACTATGTGGAAGTCCGTATTCGAGATGAAGGAATCGGAATTAGTGAAGAAAATATTGCTAGAATTTTTGAAAAATTTTATCAGTGTGATGCATCACATAAAAAGGATGGAAATGGGCTTGGGCTATCCATTGTTAAGAGGATTATTGAACTTCTTCATGGTTCGATTTCTTGTGAAAGTACACTAACAGAAGGTACAACATTTTATGTATCGCTTTCAATCGAGTTACCAAATTTTTAGAATAAAAGTCAAATGGCAAGGTGAAAATACTTACTGTTTGATTTTTCCCACAATCCTAAAAAAATTCAAAATCTGCCCTGTTCGGGCTTCTTTCTCATGTTTTGCGGGTCCCAAAGTCATGTTTTTTCATGCTAGCATGAAACACATGACTTTGGGACTCTGGTATCATAAAATAAACATTAAAAAGCATTATAAAAAATATAATTAACAAAAATACCATATTTAACCAAAATGGATTGACTTGTTAGAATTTATAGGATAAATTAATAGTAACACAAAATGATAAAAACTAACATATTTCGATAATATTTTTAAAAGTAGGGAGAGCTTTATGGTTAATATGGTATTTTTGGTGTTCAGTTTATTTTATGTAGTGGGCTTTGTGTGTTTAATAATAGGGATATATTTCCTTTATTTGAATATAAATACTGCTATGAATAAGTTAGTTTTTTTGTTCTGTATGTCCTTTGGCTGTTGGTGTATTGGCGATGCTCGTTCACACATGGCCCTAAGCTATGTGGACAGTATAGTTTGGCAAAGGTTTGCGATGATAGGTACAGGAATGTTTTGTAGTCTATTTTTGCATTATATTATGCTACTAACAGAACATAAAGAAATATTTAAAAAAAGATGGGTTAAATTTGTAATTTACATGCCCGCAATGATTACAGTTTTTATTTTTTCATTATCAGAGAATATAACTAAATATTTGTATCTTCCGGAAAAAACTTCTTTTGGTTGGATTAATATGACTCAGTTTAATTCTAGGTTAGCATTCTTAGATCTATATATCTATAGTTTTATGCTAATCGGAATATATTTGATTTATCAATGGAAAGTAAAAACGAAGGACAAGTATAAGAAAAAACAGGCAGGCTATCTTTTGATATCGAGCTTAGTACCATTAGCTGTTATTATAACAGGGGAGATAATGGATAAGCTATCTATCAATAGTTTGCTTCGTGAGGTTGCACCGATTTTTCTTATAGTACCAATCATGAATGCTTGCTATGCCATAAAGACACATCATTTTACAAAAATATATAGCGTAAAAGAAGATATTGAGTTTATGGATCAGTTTCGAACCAAGATTACAAAGTATTTGGCAGAGGCTTTTGGTGTGGGCGGATGTATGTTTTTTGGGACACAATATATGAAAAATAATAACTTCGAGTTATCTAAGGTTGTATCTTTTACAGTTATTTTATTTTTATTTGGTTTGGTGGTGTATTTGGTACGTAAACAGAATATTAGTAAGGATTTGAAGCTAATGTTATATGCAACTATACTTTCTATATCGATACCGGTCATTACATTACAATATATTAGCTCCGCATCCATTAGTGTATGGGCATTTCCGTTTATCATACTTATAGCGGCGTTACTCTTTAACAACACCACGATTCTAACAATGATTGCCACTTCCATCATAATCACACAATTATACATGTGGATAAAAATTCCAAGTTGTGTGGTGACAGTTGATACGACAGATTATATTGCTAGAGTTGGACTTATGGGACTGGCCATAGTTTTAATATATTATATAAACAATATATATTTATTAAGATTAAAACAACTATCAGATAAAGTAAAAACACAGGATTTATTATTTTTAATCACATCACGCAGTATTAATGTAAATCATAATAATTTAAAGAAAAAAATGAATGAAATACTTAATTTGTTTTGTACACATATAAATGCAGACCGAGCATATGTATACTATTATAAAAATCTAGAAGACGTAACAAAAGATTTCTATTGTGATCAATGGTGTAATATGGAAAGTAATATAAACATTGGAGATTTTCAAGACACAAGTGTGATTGGAGATATATGGTGGGAAAATCAAATCGAAAAATATGGGACAGTACAAATACTTAATGTAATGGAACTTCCTCCAGAGGCAGTAGATATAAAAGAATTTTTAACGAAGCAAAATGTAAAATCTATGTTAGCAGTACCTTTAACTAGTAAGGGTAAAAAAATTGGATTTATGAGAATTGATTATGTACAAAAGTTACAAGCTTGGGATCAAGAATTTGTCAAATTACTCATGACGGTTGGAAACATCATAGGTGAGTCAAATATTAGAGCAAGTTCTGAATTGAAAATGCAACATATGGCATATTATGATCAATTAACCAATACACCTAATCGAAATTTGTTTGGAGAGTTTATTAATCAAACAATAAAATCGGCAGGACGTCAGGGAAATCTCTTTAGTGTTATCTTCTTAAATGTAGATTCATTTAAAGTAATAAATAATACTATGGGGCACCAATGTGGTGATAATATATTAATTATCATAGCAGATAGATTAAAAAAATGTTTAAGAAAATCAGACATTGTATGTAGATTTGGTGGGGATGAATTTATTATTATGCTTGATGATATTAATTCTAACCGTGATATCGAAACCGTTGTTAATAAAATTATAAAACAGTTTGAAGAACCTTTTTTAATTGGTAATCAGGAGTTCTACATTACTGCGAGTGTAGGGATTTCAGTATTTCCTATTGATGGTGAAGACAAGGAGACGTTAATTAAAAACGCCGATATTGCAATGTATATGGCTAAGAATAATGGGAAAAACCAATTTATATTCTGTTCGCAGAAAATGAAGGATGATATACACCAAACAATGGTGCTAACGAATAACCTATATCATGCGGTAGAAAAATGTGAGTTACAAGTGGCATATCAGCCTCAAGTAGAAACTAAAACTGGAAAAATAATAGCAATGGAAGCTTTGGCAAGGTGGATTCATCCAGAACTAGGAAATATTTCACCAGCACTTTTTATTCCAATCGCAGAGCATACTGGATTAATTAACTCAATAGGTGAGTGGGTACTAAAAAAAGCTTGTGTTCAAAATAAGACATGGCAGGATAGGGGGCTTACGCCTGTAAGGATGGCTGTCAATGTTTCTGTAAAACAATTATTAAAGCCTCATTTTGTTGAAAAAGTAAGAGAGATACTTGAAGAAACAATCTTAGAGCCTTGCTATTTGGAATTAGAAATAACTGAAAATATCGCAATGCAAGAATCTGATTATATATTTAATGTATTAGCGGATCTAAAAGGGATAGGAATATCGTTGGCGATTGACGATTTTGGTATTGAATATTCTTCATTAAGTCGTATCAAGATGTTACCAATAGATCGTTTGAAGATCGATATGAACTTTATTAGTGGAATTTTAAACAATGAAAAAGATAAAGTTATTGTTGATGTAATTATAAAATTAGCCCAAGATTTAAAATTAAAAGTAATTGCCGAGGGCGTAGAAAAGCGAGAGCAACTTGATTATCTAAGTGAAAAAAATTGCGATGAAATTCAAGGTTATTATTTTTATAAACCATTGTCTCAAAGCGATATGGAAGAAGTTTTAATTAATATGAAATGAAAAATTTAAAAATTTAAATGATACATAATCATTATATATATTTACAAATCAAGTGTATATGGTATTATAGTACTATAAATGGTAACTATACGTTACGGTTCACTCCGTTCACAGTAACGTATGATTTCTGAATGCAAATTCGCTACGCGAAGCAGAAATCATTTGTTGAATCATTTTCTTACGTAGCTTAACAGCTAGTGTTAAGCTACTGTGTGAACAGTAACAACTATTCAGTCTTAATAAACAAGATTATATGATATAAAATCTATAGTTTAGCTTGTACTGACAACCGGTGAGGTGTTTTGCTTAGCAAAACACCTCACCGATTGTCAGTACAAAATAGCTACATTTATAAACTTTTTTAACAATAGTATGAAACGTAAATCAATATTAATTGATACCATTAAAAAGTGATTCAAGAAGCTCGCCACTTGGATCTTGACTTAATTCCCATACCATAGCGCCACCTAAATTTTTTGATTTAATATATTGGGTTTTATAGGCAATCGACGAAGCATCTTCGTAACTAATAAAGGTAGAGCCATTAAATAACCAGGGAACTAATGACTGTGAATGAAAATATCTTGTATAACCAGGCTTATTTAAATAATTAGCAATAATATCTTGATAGCTTATAGAATTAGAGCCGCCATAGGTCTGATATAATCCGTTATTTACACTGCTTACAGATGAATACAGATATCCGTAAAAAGGAATGCCAAGTATAAGCTTATCTGAAGGAAACGAAGCATTTAACCAAAGATTAATAGCAGCATCAACACTAGTTTTATACTGAGGAGAAATATCATTATTTCCATATAGTGGAGAATGAAGGTCAGTGTATGAATCCCACATTCCATGTAAATCATAGGCCATAATAGTTGCATAATCTAAATATTGTGCTAATTTAGTTATTTCTACGTGACTTATATAAGAACTTTCAGTTCCTCCAGCAATTGTAAGTAGATAATGTTTATTATCTATTGCACCACGAGAATCAAGTTTTTCACGTATTTTTTGGAGAAGAAGAGTGAAGTTTTGTTTATCTTCTGGTCGTCTTGCGTTGGTGGTTAGACCTCCACTGACTGGGTACTCCCAATCAAGATCCACTCCATCAAATCCATATTGGATTATAAATTCTACGCAGCTATCTGCGAAGGTGGTTCTAGTTGCATCAGTTAGCGCCACATCAGAGAATTTTCCAGACCAACTCCATCCACCAATAGAGATTAAGGTTTGTAAGTTTGTATTTGTTGCTTTTAGTGAATTAAGCAGTTTAATGTTATTGGGATCTGTATCCGGATAGCCCAATGTAATCTTTAAATCTGAGCCAATATTTGCAAATGCATAATTAATATGAGTCAACTTACTAGCGTCAATTTGATTAGGAAAATACCCCAAATAGCAAGCCCACGCAGCATAATACCCAACTACTTTTTTAGTTAGGGATTGTGTATCAGTAACAGGTGTAGTAGAAACCTCAGGCGTACTAGTAGTAACAGGTACAGTAGAAGTGTCAGTTGTAGTTATGATAAGTGGATTACAAGAGGCAGAAATATTTCCAGTTGCATCTTTTGCATTTACATAAAAACGATAGCTAGTAGCAGAAGCTAAAGCATTCACAGCATATGTAGTTGCAGAAGTGGAGGCTAAAACGGTATCATTACAAAAAATGACATATTCCGTTACCCCAATTTTATCAGTGGATTTATTCCAAGATAGGAAAACAGAAGTGTTGGTAATATTGGAAGCGGTTAAATTTGTTGGTGCGGTTGGTACAATTCGATCAGGCTTTTTTGCAAAAGAAAAGTCATTCAAAGAGCTAAAGAAAAAGGTGAGAATAATTAGTAATAATGTTAAAATAGTAGCTTTCATAGTGTGCTTTTTCATCATAGGTTCCTTCCTTGTTGAGTTGAGAATTAGTAACTATAAACGTATAAAATAATTAATTAAATAAAGTATAACATGACATTTTTTCTATTAACATGTATAAAATATGGAAAGAAAATGATTGGAAATAGCATTTGTTAATACGATGTTAAAATTAAATGAAATTTTCAAAGGAGATAATTATGAATAAAAAGGAAATAAAAGTAACTGAAATCATAGAAAAATTAACAAAAAAGAAGGGGCTGAAATTAAACAGTATTCGTACAAAGTTAATGGTAGGAATGATCACAGTTTGTATTGTTCCATTGCTTATGTTGGGACTAGGCTCTTACAATCAAGCAAAATCAATACTTAATGAGAACATTAAGCTAACAAGTGAACAAACCCTCACAGAAGTAAATAATAGTTTGTCTGAGTACTTTAATGGGTTAGAGGATATTGTATCAATGACAACAAGTAATGAACATTTCATTAATATTGATACAGATAATAATGTAAGCTATGTGCAGGACTTATTGAATAGTCTCAAAGATAATAAACAAGATCTTTTATTTGCATATTATGGAACGCCTTCTGGAACATTTATAATATCACCAGATACTAAAATGTCAGAGGGATTTGATGCTACAACAAGAGATTGGTATCAATTAGCTGTAAAAAATCAAGGGGAGATAGTTATAACGTCGCCATACGTAGATGCGGTAACGGGAGATAATGTTATAACTGTTGCAAAGACAGTAGAAAAAGATGGACAAGTGGTTGGTGTTATGGCAGTTGATTGTACACTTGCAGCACTAACGGAAAAGATGAATGAGAATCAAGTAGGTACGAGCGGTTATGTGTTTATTGCTTCTGAAGATGGTACTATTTTAACGCATCCACAGGCTGATGTTATTAATACGAAGAAGGCAGCTGAACTAGATTTTTGGGACGAAGCGCAAACAGAGGACAGTGGATTTGCAGAATATGAATTAAGTGGTGTAAAGAAATTTGCAGTTTTTCAAACAAATGAAGATACTGGTTGGAAAATAATAGCTGCATTAGAGAAATCAGAATTAACGACTGATACAAAGTCAATATTAGAGACATCTATCATCATTATAGTAGTCATGTTTATGATTTCATTAGTTTTTTCCTTTTTATTAAGCAATGGACTTGCAAAAAATATACATAAATTAAAAGAAGTATTTGGAAAAGCTTCAAATGGAGATTTAACGGTATCAATCACAGCTGCAACAAAAGATGAATTTAGTGATTTAGCGAATTCGTTTAACATAATGATGTCAAATATATCGGAATTAACACGTAGTGTTACGACGTCCTCTGAGACAGTGTTACAAACTTCTACCAATTTAGCAAATATGTCATCAGAAGTTACACTTTCTATCAGTGAAGTTGCAAAAGCAATTGAGGAAGTTTCAAATGGTGCGACAAATCAAGCACAAGATGCACAAAATGGCGTATCCGAAATGGAAAAGTTATCAAGTAAGTTAGATACGATTAGTAATCATTCATTTGAAATGGACGAGATTTCTAATAGTACAAAGTCATTAGGTTCAAAAGGATTAAGTATGGTAGATACCCTGATTGAAAAATCAAATAAAACCAAATTATCGGCAGAGGAAGTAAATAGCGTAGTTGAAGATATGTATGAGAGCAGTAAGCAAATCAGTGCTATTTCGGATACATTATCTAGTATAACATCTCAAACCAATTTATTATCGCTCAATGCAAGTATAGAATCTGCTCGTGCAGGTGAAGCTGGAAAAGGTTTCGCAGTTGTCGCAGGTGAGATTAGAAAGCTTGCGGAAGAGTCAAAAATCTCTACGGAAGAAATAAAGCAAATCATTGCAGGGATACAAAGTAAAACGAAAATTGCTGCAGAAGCTATTAAGTCAACCAAGGATGTAGTAAATGAGCAAGAAATAGCAGTATCACAAACCAAGGAAATATTTAGTGAAATTTTAGCATCCATTGAAACGATGATTGCAAAAGTGGAGGAAATAAGAATATCGATTACAGATACGAATGAGAGTAAAAGTTCTCTTGTATTGTCAATTGATAGTATCTCTGGAGTATCACAGGAAACCGCTTCTGCTACAGAAGAAGTTACGGCCTCAACAGAAGAAATAACAGCTACGATGGAAGAGTTCTCTAGATATTCAAATGATTTACAAGGTTTAGCAAATCAATTAAAGGACAAGATAAATAAATTTAAAGTTAAATAAATTTAAAGTTAAATAAATTTAAAGTTAAATTTATTTATATGATTAGGGCGCGAAAGATAGGAAGCTGCTGAAAGACTGACAAATAAAGTTGGTGTTTCAGCAGTTTTGTTAATTAAAAAAGTAGAAATTACAGTCTAAGGTCGAAGTCCTTACTATACAATAAGGGTTTTATCTAGTATAATAAGAGTAGTAAATTGCTTATTAAAAATCACCTTAGTTCATCAACATGAGCAATATTAGATAGAAAAAACACTTCTTTAAGAAAGGAGCTAGAAATTAAATGAACTCAAAAAAACTTAGTAACTTGATTATAGGAAGTGAAGATATCCTTATGGCAAAGATATTAACATATGCAAAAATAACAGATTATGCAAAATATACATCAACCTTAGCGGAAGCTTGGCGCCTTTCAATAAAGGGGATTTCAGATGCGTTGATTAATAATATGAATCAGTTAGATGCAATTCCAGAGTTGGGACCTGATGTTGATTTTTCAAAGAGTGAAATGGCATCTTTTGGAGTAAAAGAAGCACAAAAGCATCGTATAAGAGGTATTACAATTGAAATGTTTTTGGGTTTTATGAAGTATTATCAACAAGTTTATACTGACCTTATTAATGAGAGTGATTTTACAGGTGAAGAAAAAATATATTTTTTACACTATGTAAAGAGGGTATTTGATTTTATAGAATTAGGTTTTATTACTGAATGGATGGTACAATCGGATGAAAAGAAATTATTAAGTCTTCAAGATACATCAAGAAAGACTATGAATGAAAAAAATAAATATCTTACTATATTTGAAAGTATTTATGACCCAATTATTTTAATTGATAAAGATAAAAATATTGAAAATATTAATTCACGAGCAGCCGAAGTTTTTCTAGATGATTCAACTTCCGGTAGGAAGTATTATAGTGATGTTAATATGGATATTACACTAAATTGGTTAAAAGATGATCTTGATCAGTTTTTTAGTCATAGTGAAGATGAAATTTTGTTGGAAAAAACAATAGAAACCAAAATAGGAACAAAAACATATGCTGTTAAATTAAAAAAGATGATGGATATTAGTGAAAAATTTAGTGGAACTGTTATTATATTTTATGATATTAGCGAAAGGTTGGAATTTGAAAAACAATTAAAAAAGCAATATAAAGAGCTTGAGTACTATGCCTATACAGATCCTATGACAGGAGCATTAAACCGTAGGACTGCGTTTGTTAAGCTGGATCAGGAAATTGCATTGTTAAGTGATGAAGGAATGACTTTGTCGGTATGTTTTGTTGATATAGATGGGTTAAAATGTGTGAATGATACCTATGGACATACACAAGGAGATGATTTGATTAAGTTAATTATCTTAACGATGCAATCAATTGTTGGAGTCATTGATACGATTTGTCGAATGGGAGGAGATGAATTTCTCATTATTTTTCCGAACATTCGCAAAGCAAAGGCCGATAAAATTTTAAAAAAAATAATTAATAAGTTAGCGAAATATGATCAAAAAAGTGGCAAGCCATACAAACACGAATTTAGTTATGGAATTGTTGAAGTGCCAACGGACTGTTTGAAGGAAGCCAATGAAATAGTTAAAGTAGCTGATCAAAGAATGTATCAACAAAAGGAGTCAAAGAAAATGGTGAATACTAAATTATAATATTTTGTGTTTGTGCATTTATCTTTGGATTTAAGGCGGAACAACAGCTTATTTGAAATTAAATTTTTAACGACTCGGTATCTTCTTAGTTATTTATACTTTTCGATTGGTTCAGGTTTTTTTATGATATGTCTCTCAATATGAAGAAACCCGCTCTTATCAGCTCTGATCCTCCAATTTACCATCATGATTTTATTGTCGCATATTTCTATTCCACTGATACCTTTAGTATGAATACAACACCCGCAATTAAAGTAAGGTAGTTCATTTTTTTTAGGAAATCTTGGTCGATGCGTGTGACCACAAATTAGTATAATTTTATGTTTGCGAATCCATTTTTTATAGGATTTTTCAACTTTATGTCTAGTAAGCTGGTTTCTAGCTGGACTGGCAGGATTATGAAATCCAACAACATGCAGGTATCTCCAGAAATATCGTAAGGAAAACATGGATATTTTCCACAACTGATCATTCATAAGATCACCTTGATGGCCATGGACTACAAATATTTCTTGATCCGTTTTTTTGTCTTTTAGTATCAAAGCTTCAATTGGAGCAAGACCCTTAAAGAAATCTGATGTAGTTCGATTGTAATCATCATTATAATAGTAATAATTTCTTTTTACATATGATTTATTCTTTAAAAATATATTATGATTTCCATAAAGAATAATTAATCGTTTATCATCAAAAAATTTTTTGATTACAGAAAATACATCGCTATGGGCGGTTCGTATTAGTTTGAAATCGGAGTATTCCCAAAGTTCATCACCATCGCCAACCTCAACATAGCTATATCCATTATTATAGTAATAATCGAGTGCATGCAATAAAATGTTTTGGTTTCTGGCAAACTCGTCAGAAATACTATCATCGCCTCTATGACAATCACTGAAAAAAATATATTTTGAATTTTTATCGAAATATTTAACTTTGGCATTTTGATATGCCTTTGACAATCTTCTATCAGTAAACATGTTTACTCCTAACTATTTGTATTTTAAAGTATTTCATAGATGTATGAAAAAGAATGTTATTAATATTATGTAAATAAATAGAAGAATTATACGAATAACTATCTAATTTGTTTTATTAAATTATAATTAGGATAACTATATATAAAATACTAATTATCCTATATAATTAATATTTCTTCAATTATAGGATTGATTGTTATAATTATTTTTATATTCTATTGCTATAATGCGGGTATATATTCGTCTGCAGAAGTATTTCGTAAGTTTATAGAAAGTTTTGGTATATGGGCAGCTATCATATTAATGATTGTACAGATTATTACAGTTATTTTTCCTATTTTGCCTTCTTCTGTGGGATGCATTGCCAGCATTGTTGTATTTGGGCCTTATTATTTTTCGTTTACCAATGGATACAGTTATTTTATATTTGTTGATCCAACGGGGACGACTGCGTTTGATTTGCAAGAAAGTTGCTAAACCAGCGGAAGTACTTTCGGTGTCAAATGCTTGCGTATTAAATTCTCCGAATACATTTCTAATCTGGTATGGTAAGTCAAAACTACTGGAATATTATATTTTTCTCCTAATATCAATCCTTTTTTTCCCATCCGAAAAAGGATGATGAACATGGATAATATCAAAATTATTTTTTATGATTTCCTCTTCTATTTTGTGCCAGTATATATTTGCAATTGCAAAGTTGAATTTATTTGTCTTTTACGTTTTTTAAATTGACCTTTAAAAATATAATCTCACATAAAATAATTAAAAATTTTGCTAAAAAATGTGATGAGATTATAGCACCAACACAATCAGCGAAAGAGTATCTGGAAAATGTGGGAGTAAGTAGATAAAAATTGGTCTTACCAACAGGTATCAATTTAAAACAATATCAAGAGATTGAAAAAGATGAGATAGAAAAACTGAAAAAAACATATGCAAAAAATGGTGAAGTACTATTATGCTCGGTATCAAGATTAGCGTTAGAAAAAAATATTGATTTTTTAATTAAGGGGCTTAAGTACGTAAATGAAAATTCCACGGTTGAGTTTAAGTGTATTATTATTGGAGATGGACCTAAACGAGAAAGTCTACAAAAGTTAATTAATCAATGTGAGTTGAGTCAAAAAGTCGTATTAATGGGAACCGTTTCGCAGGCTGATATCGCTAAGTATTATCTTGCTTCAGATTTATTTGTGTTTAGTTCATTGTCTGAGACGCAAGGAATGGTTCTTTTAGAAGCCATGGCAGGACATTGCCCGGTTGTCAGTGTGATATCTAGTGGGACAGATGATATGATAGAAAATGGATATAATGGGTATAAAACATCAGAAAATATAAAAGAGTGGTCAGACAAAATAATTGAATTACTTGAAAATAAAAATTTACTTCATGATATGAGTGAAAATGCGTTTTCATATGTTCAAAATTTTTCAGTAGATAAGATGGCTGAGACGGTCGAATTATTTTATAGAAAACGAATAAGCGAACGTAAAAATAGACCACAGGAAGATTGAAATGATTAAAGATGTAGTTGAAAAAACAATGATAAAGGTGATGTGAAAATAATTATAACAATTAAGATACGGAGTATTTCTAAATAATAGACGTGCCCTATAATAAGCATTATAGTTTGTTTTACTTGACAAGTAAAATCCAAAAATGATATATTTATAAAGACAATCGATTGCAAAAGAAAATTTGGTGAAATTATGGGTAGTGTATTAACAAGAGCCATGCTTTTTATTATAGTAATTATAATAGGGTATGCATTGAAACAATTTGGAGCATTTAAGAAAGAAGATTTCAGTATTATCTCTAAAATAGTATTAAACTTAACGTTGCCGTGTGCGATTATTGTAAATTTTTCTAATTTAGTACTAGATAAAAGTATTATTAGCATTATTCTTATTGGATTTATCTGTACAGTTATATTAGCACTGGCTGGATATCTATTAGGAATCAATAAAAGCATTAGTGAAAAATCATTTAATATGATAAATACGTCGGGATATAATATCGGTTGTTTTACCATCCCCTTTGCACAAGCGTTTTTGGGACCAGCGGGAATTGTTGCAATCTGTCTTTTTGATTCTGGAAATTCCATTATGGCTACAGGCGGCACTTATGCAGTAGCTTCTTCGTTGAATCATGAAGCAAATGAAAAAATGAAAATAAGTTCAATTTTAATAAAATTATTACAGTCGCCACCATTGGTGTGTTATATGATTATGCTTGCTTTGTCCTTATTAAATATAAGCTTGCCTCAACCAGCATTAGATTTAGCTCAATTAATTGGAAATGCAAATGCATTTTTAGCTATGTTTATGATAGGAATAGGATTTGATCTTCATTTAAAAAAGTATCAGATCGTACAAAGTACAAAAATAATTATAACAAGATATGCAATTTCAATTTTATTTGCGGTAATTTTATATTATGTATTGCCATTTAATGTGGAAATACGTAAAGCTATTGTCTTGGCGGTATTCAGCCCAATTTCTGCTATCAGCACTGCATATACACAAAAAATCAAAGGTGATGTGGGTCTGGCTAGTACAATCAATTCTTTGTGTATTTTAATAAGTTTAGTCTGCATTACAGCGATATTAGTCTTGCTATAGACGATTTGTGATAGTGATTTGATTGTAATAAAAGACAGTAAGTAACTGTAAGGTATCCATAAACGCGAGGAATTTTGCCGAGCAAAATCCAAGCGTTGTAGCGCCACAATACAAATTTCTTGCATTGTGGCGCTACAACGCATAGCGATAACTATGGAAGTATAGAATCGTTATGATATCAATTAAATTAAGGGTGGAGTGTTTATGACTATTTATGATATAGCAGAAAAGGCTGGAGTTGCAGCCAGCACCGTATCTCGTGTTATTAATAACAAACCGGGAATTAAGGGGGAAACAAGAGAAAGAATTCAAAAATTGCTCAAAGAATATAATTATATTCCAGATGAAAATGCAAGAGGATTGGTAAATAAATCAACTAAACTGATTGGAATTTTAATACAGGATATAAGAAATAGCCACCATTCTGACTTGGCGTATGTGGTAGAAAAAAAATTAAGAGAATCAGGATATTGTAGCCTAATCATAAACGCAGGTTATGAGGATAAACTGATGGCTGAAAGCATAAGAATATTAGACCAGAGAAAAGTAGATGGCATCATGTTGGTAGGTTCTGCATTTCAAAATGATATTGTTGAAAAAGAATTAAGAGAACGTATAAGTACCGCACCAATTGTGTTGGCAAATGGTTATTTAAATTTGCCCAATGCATATAGTATTTTGGTAGATGAGAGAAGTGGAATAGAGCAAGCTGTAGAGCTGATGTATTCAAAAGGCAAGAGGAATATAGCATTTATGGCAAGTTTAGGTACACCAAGTAGCTATGCAAAATTACAGGGTTATGAGGATGGTTTCGCTAAATGCAATTTATCCTATGAAAAACTGATCATAGAAGTACCAGGAATTGAAAAAGAGGCAGGCTATTGGGGCGCAAAAGAAATGTTAGAAAAACATCCAAGTGTAGATGCTGTGATATGTGCTGAGGATTTAATGGCGGTAGGAGTTATTCGCGTGTTGAATGAATTGAACATAAAGATTCCAAAGCAAATAGCAGTGATGGGTGTAAATAATTCAATCTATGGTGAGATTTGTTTTCCAAGTATCACGACATTGGATAATAAAATGCCAGAAACAGGGTTAATGGCAGCGCAAATCCTGCTAGAAAGCTTAAACGGAGTTGAGAAGCCACATAAGATCATGCTATTTCCAAGTATTGTAGAAAGAGAAAGTACTTGAGTTGCAAAATGGCAATCGATTGCTATTTGATTTTAATTGAATTGAAATAATAAAGTATAATCTGAAAATAAGACGATAAATTTATGCATTATGTATAAAATTATCGTCTTATTTTTGTTATAAGAGTATAGTTGACTAGTATTGAATTGTGCAATCGATTGTGATACTATAAATATACAATCGATTGCAAAGAGTGGAGGCGTGTGAATGAGAGTTTCATATGAAGTTATGTTAAAGGAGTTTCAAAGAGTATTATTAAAAAAGGGATTTGATGCTAACACTAGTCTTGAAGCGGCAACCAATTTTGCACAAACAAGTTTGGATGGCGTGTATTCTCATGGTATTAATCGATTCCCGAGAGTGATTTCCTATATTGACAAGGGTGTGATTAACCCCAAAGCTCAACCAACCTGCGAAATGAAATTGGGAACAATGGAGAGATGGAATGGTAATCTTGCTTTAGGAAATACAAATGCAATGAAAGCAATGGCAAGATCTTGTGAGTTGGCGAAAGAACATGGTGTAGGAATTGTGGCACTTCGAAATACAAATCATTGGATGCGTGGCGGTGCATTTGGATGGCAAGCAGCAAATGAGGGTTGCATTGGTATTTGCTGGACCAATACAATGCCAAATATGCCAGCTTATGGCGCTAAAGACAGAAGGATAGGAAATAATCCCTTTATTATGTCAGTTCCAAGAAGTAATGGAGAGCATGTAGTAATAGACTGTGCATTATCGCAATTTTCTTATGGAAAAATCGAAGAATATAAAATGAAAGATAAGCCATTGCCAGTACCTGGAGGATATGATTCAGAGGGAAACATTACTACCAATGCCGCTGAAATTGAAAAAACCTGGAGAGTCCTTCCAGTTGGATTTTGGAAAGGAAGTGGTTTATCAATTGTATTTGATATGATAGCAGCGATTCTATCGGGCGGAAATTGTGTGGCTGATATTGGCGAAAATATCGGAGAAGAAGTAGGACTATCTCAGATTCTAATTGCTATTGATCCAACTAAGTTAAGTAGCGTTCAAGAGATTGATTTAATGGTAGACAAAATTATTGACTATGTAAAAGGATCTGAACCAATACATGAAAATGGTGCAATTTATTATCCAGGAGAATCTTCATTAAGGACAAGACTAGATAATCAGAAAAATGGTATACCGGTAGTAGAGGAAATTTGGAATTCCATATTAAGCATGTAAGAGAAGGAGAAACAAAATGATATTTTCATCGATTTATTCAAATGATGATTGCTCAAACTATCCACAAGCAATCCAAAAAGCAATTCAATTTCTTAAGGATACTAATTTTAATGAAATGGAAAATGGTGTTTATGAAATTGAAGGAAAAAAAATGTACGCTCAGGTTTTTGATGCAACACCAAAACCAAAGGAAGAACTTAGACCAGAAGTACATGAGAAGTATATAGATGTTCAATATATAGTGTCAGGAAAAGAAGGAATTGGATTTTGTACAGACGAAGGAAAATTCGAAGTTGCAGAAAGAATAGAAGAAAGAGATTTAATCTTTTATGCAAACACAGAAAATGAAGGTTTTATCACTGCCTTACCGGGGTGCTACAGTATATTTTTTCCAAATGATGTACATAGACCATCTATATTAATAGAAGATTATACAACTGTACGTAAGGTTGTGGTCAAGGTAAGCCTAGAGTTACTATAAACTAATTCGTAACTATTCAGTACCTTCATAGTAACCGCTACGCGATGCACACAAAATGCAATAAAATTGCATTTTGGCGCATGATTAACTCGCAAAATTATGCAAGATGCATAATTTTGACTTCGCGGAATAGTGGGTACTGAATAGTTACACTAATTCATTCAAACAGGAGGGTTTTAACTATGAAAAAGAAAATGGCATTATTAGTAGCAACCATGTTAACAATTGGATCAATTGCTGGATGTGCAAACACAACAACGCAAAAGGCAGAGGATACAACTACAGAAAGTACAGCAGAAGGTACATCAGGGGATAGTACTTCAACGGATAGTACTTCAGCGGATGGAGAATCAACGGTAGAACCAGAATTGGAATTAATTGTGGCTCATAATCAGACTTCCCTCGAGAATCCTTATGCACTTGCTACAATTAAATTTAAAGAAGAAGTAGAGAAGCTATCAGGCGGAAAAATACAAGTAACACTCCATCATGGTACTTTGGGTGAGAATGAATCAGAATTAATTGAAAAATTAAATATGGGTGCAGCTGATATGGTAGTAGCTTCCCCAGGATTTATGACAGAGATCGGAGTTCCAGAAGTAGATATTTTTTCTTTACTATATTTATTTGATAGTTTTGATCACTGGGAAAAAGCTGTAGATGGTGAGTTTGGTGATGCAATGAAACAAGTAATTACTGATAAAACGGGGAACCAATTTAAAGTTATGGGATATTGGTCATCAGGTGTTCGTAATTTCTATGGTAAAAAAGCTATTACTACACCAGATGATGTAAAAGGAATGACAATTCGTACACAGTCTTCTAAGGTACAACAAGATTTCTGGATAAATTGTGGAGCAGTACCTACAACTGTGGCTTGGGGTGAATTATATCAAGCATTACAACAAGGTGTTGTAGATTCAGCAGAGAATGACTATACAAGTCTTATGTTAAAAGAACATCATAAAACAGAGAATGGTAAATTTATTAGTGAAACAAATCATGATTATACCACCAGATTATTTTTAATGGATGGAACAAAATATGACCAATTAACAGAAGAACAAAAAGGTTGGATTGATGCAGCTTGTGAGACCGCAACAGCAGAAGAAAGAAGTATTGTTTACAAAATGGCGGATGAATCTAAGGCAAAAGTAATTGCGGATGGTGCTACTGTTACAGAAAACGCTGATATGGATATTGATGCATTTAAAGCAATCGCACTTCCAATTCAAGACCAATTTGCAGCTGACAATAATATGGAGCAATATTTAGATATGATTCGTGCATTAGAATAATTTGAAACGTAGAAAAGGAGAGTTAATATGAAAAAAGCTGTAGAGCTTTTACAGAAAATACAATTAACAATCGGTACAATTTTTCTTGTCATTTTTCTTTTAACCGTTGTATTTCAGGTATCCTCGAGATACCTGGGTATAGTGGCAACCTGGACGGAAGAGGTTTCCATGTATTCCTTTATTTGGGCTGTATTTATGGGAGCAGCAGCTATGGTATATGAGAAAAAACACTTTGCATTTACTTCGCTAAGCGATGTCTTGAAAAGTAAAAAAATAAAAAGAATTTTATCAGTTGTGATTTCTATTATTATGTTGACATTTGCTATTTTGATGTTGAAATACGGAATAGATATTACAAAAAAGTTTTGGAATTATACATGGGTTAGTATACCAGAAATGAAAAAAGGATTTTCTTGGTTGTGTCTTCCTATTTGTGGCGGAACTAGTGTAATCTATTTAATCTATTTGATTTTTGATGATGTTCAACATATTAAGAAAGGAGACTATTAATAATGGCAGGATTTTTGGTTGTTTTGTTTATCATATTTGTTGCAATTGGAGTACCGATATCCTTTGCATTAGGAACAGTTTCCTTCATAGGTATAGCAGGTTTATCAGATATACCGAATGCAGTAGTTTTTACTAAAATGTTTAATGGAATGAATAGCTTTACCTTATTAGCAGTACCTTTATTTATACTTGCCGCTAATTTAATGAATGAGGGTGCTATTACCGAAAAATTGATTCAATCCTGTAATTCTATGGTTGGTCACTTTCGTGGAGGACTTGCATACTCGAATATCCTTGTATCTATGATTTTTGCAGGTATCTCTGGTTCATCACAGGCAGATACAGCAGGTGTAGGAAAGATATTTATTCCCTCCATGGAAAAACAAGGGTACGACAAAGGAACAGCGGTGGGTGTTACCGCGGCCTCTTCCACACTAGGTTCAATTATTCCGCCCAGTATCACAATGGTAGTATACGCAGGTATTGCAAATGTAGCTACCGGTGCGCTGTTTGTAACTGGCCTCCTTCCCGGTATTTTACTTGGGCTAGGAATGATGCTAGTAGTTAAATACTATTCAAAGAAAAAGAATTTTCCTAAAAGCGAAAAAGTTCCATTTATTGAAGTGGTTAAACTTACGGTTCAATCATTGCCAGCACTGTTAACCCCAATTATTTTAATTGGAGGTATCGTAACAGGCGTATTTACACCAACGGAATCGGCATCGTTTGCCTGTGTATATGCTCTGATTGTAGGAATCTTTTTCTACAGAACAATCAAAATCAAAGCATTGCCACGTATTCTAATGGAAACATTGAAATTATCATCACTTTCATTATTTGCACTTGCTACAGCGAATGCACTTGGAGAGTTACTAAGTTATTACCAGTTAAATGTATATGTGCAACAGTTTTTTACCTCTATATCAGGTGGAAAAATAGTTTTCTTACTCGTAATTGTGGCATTCTTTATGTTTATTGGAACATTTATGGATGCGGTACCAGCGATGATACTTTTTGTACCAATTATTTTACCATCAGCAGTTGCACTTGGTATTAGTCCTATCACACTTGGCTTAATTATTATAGTAACATTAGCACTTGGTTTAGTAACGCCACCCTATGGACTATGCTTGTTGATTGCATCCTCTATTAGTGGAATAACAATTGAAGATGCGTTTAAAGGGACAATACCATACTTCTTATCCTCCATTGCAATATTATTTTTAATGGTTTTATTTCCTGATGTATTGCTTAGTATTCCACAATTTCTATTTCCAGCGTTGTTTTAGCTACTAAAGTTACTATTTAGATACTGCGAGATTGTGGTGTTATTGAAAAAGAAAAGGAGAAAGCGATGAAAATAGCTGTAATTGGTTCAGGAGCAATGGGATCGTTGTATGGAGGTTACCTTTCGCAAAATAATGAGGTATATTTAATTGATACAGATTCCACAAAAGTAGATACCATTAATAAAAATGGAATCAAAATAAAGGAACAGGATAAAGAGGTCATGTTTTATCCAAAGGCGTTGGTAGATTCTTCAAAGATTGGTGAAGCTGACTTGATTATTTTATTTGTGAAATCGCTATTTTCCAAGGTTGCGTTAACAAATAATCAATCGTTAATAGGAGAAAACACCTATGTTTTAACCTTACAAAACGGTTCCGGTCATGAAGAGATTATAAAAAAATTTGTTTCAAAAGATCATATTATCATTGGAACAACGCAACATAATGCTTCTGTTATAGAATCCAATTATGTTAACCATGGAGGAAGCGGAAAAACCAATATTGGCATGATTGTAAAACAAGACAACCAATTACTTCAGATTAAAGAAAGTTTTGAAAGCTGTGGATTTCATACGCAAATATGTGAGGATATACAAAAGATAATATGGGATAAGCTGTTTACAAATGTGTCAGCAAGCGTTCTAACAGGAGTGCTTCAAGTGAAGCTGGGCTTTTTATTGGACAATGAACATGGATTGTTTCTGGTAAAACAATTGGTAAAAGAAGCTGTAGCCGTTGCAAATGGAGATGGAATGAATTTTGATGAGCAAGAAGTTTTTGGAAAAGTCAAAGAGGTTCTTGTTAACGTACACGAGGGGTATACCTCCATATATGCTGATATTAGAGATAAGAGAATGACAGAAGTCGAAACCATAAGTGGTTATGTCGTACGAGCATCCAAACGAAATGGTGTGCCAGCACCTAGTCATAAATTTATTGTGGAATTAGTCCACGCATTAGAAGAAAAGAAATAAGAGGTTAATTTTATGAGTACATATAATTTAGGAAACTTAAAAGTAGTAGATTTAACAAAAATACTAGACCCCAAAACAGAATCTAGAAGATGTCATTTGTGGCGTTTTAATACAGGAGGACCAATCCCAGATTTTCATACTATTATGGATTTAACCAGTCATTTAGGCACTCATGTAGAATGTCCATATCATCATAATGATAAATGGACTGATGTTCAAGGATTACCACTCACAAAGTTTATGGGACGAGCAATTTATGTTAACATTGAACATATGAAGGAAAATAGCCATATTATGCCAGCAGATTTAGAAAAAGCTTGTGGAGACAGAATACAAGAAGGTGATGTTGTAATATTAGATTCACAGTATCGAATCCCACCATTTACAGAGCGAACCAATACACCTGAAGATAAACGCCTTTGCATTTGCCGTGAAGCAGCAGAGTGGTTTAAAGAGAAAAAAGTGAAGTGCGTTGGGTTTGGAGATGGCGTATCAATTGAGAATAATTATGAAGACGTATGTGCTTTTCATGATGTGTTGATGAAAGAAGATATTATCTTTTTAGAAGTGCTACAAAATCTAGATCAATTAACAAGTGATACGTTTTTTATCTCATATTCACCACTTCCTATCAAGGGGTTGGATTCTTGCCCTGTGCGTGTATATGCAATAGAAGGACTGGAAGAATTTAAATAAACCAAATAGTAGTAGCTTAAATCCCCTAGTTTAGTCGATTAGGGGATATTTTTTGTTTGATAGGAAAGTTCAGCGATCTACATTATTAAATAAAAGGCACTACGCGCCAAGATGCACACTGTTTAGTTAGGAAGTGTATTGATATACAGTCGGTGTGAGTGTGAAAGAAGTTACAGAATGCATAGATTTGTAGAAAAATAAAAAAAGGTAGTGTATAATGAAATGATTAATTGAACTACAACAATTACGAATCGATAATTTGGTGTTAGCGATATTAAAACAAGGAGATAAGCCTATGGACTTTTTGAAAATTAGTAAATATGTACATCCGACCGTTCCGTCTAAATATAAAGAAGCGTTTACGGTTGAAATAAATAAAATCGATTTATATCGAGTAAAGGCGTTTTCTGTTCTATTTATTATAATTGAATGTATGATGCTACTATTTACATTTGTAATGGAAAAAGAACAATCGTTTCAGTCACCGCATATTTATTATATTATTATGTATTTGATATTGCTTGCAGCATCTTGTATGTCTTTTGTGGCAAGTTTTAAACTACCCAAGTATAAGAAAATGTCAGATAAGATTTATTTAAAATTATTTTACTCACTTTCAGTTTTAATGCTATCATGGAACGCGATTATATCATTAATGGATCAGAGTACATATGGACAAATCAATGCATATATGATTGCAATTATTGCGATAGGGGTTGTTGCACTATATGAACCAATCCACCTTTTGATTATTTATATATTGATTCATATTCTTTTTGTTGTATTATTACCGTATTTTCAAAAATCTTTTTCTATACTTTGGGGAGATATAGTTAATTCCTCTACCATGATAATAGTGGCTTGGATTATTCAATTACTTCTTTATAAGAACAAAATAGATGAATTTTTGAATAAAAAAATTATTGAAGAAAAAAATAATGAATTGAATCAGCTTTATATTGAATTGATAAATGCAAACAAGGAGTTAGAAGTGTTAGCAAAAAAAGACGGATTAACGGGATTGTACAATCGGTTGATGTTTGATCGATTATTTGATATTAAATGGAATCAATGCTTGAGAAATTCCAGATTATTAACATTAATTATGATAGATATCGATTTTTTCAAAGCCTATAATGACTTTTATGGACACCAGGCAGGGGATGAATGCATAAAAAAAATTGCAATGACATTATCTGATTTTTCTATTAATGCTTCAAGCTTTGTAGCACGATACGGGGGAGAAGAATTTGTTATGGTAATGAGCGATATTAAGAGAGAAGCTGTATATTTACTTGCAGAAAATATACGTAAGAGTATAGAAGACCTAGGGATTTTACATGAAATATCTTCCGTTTCTCATGTTGTGACTATTAGTTTGGGAGTATCTACGATTATGCCATCGAATGAATATACAATGGATCAATTATTAAGAGATACTGATATTGCACTATATGAAGCAAAGAAGATTAGAAACAAAGTTATTTTTTCTGAACTAGAAGAGGTATAATGAAAAATTCATGTAAAGTGAGACGGATAAATCATTAAGTGTGTATTGAATGATACTTAGATTGTAACTATTCAGTACCCTTATAGTTACCGCTACGCTATGCACCTAAAATGCAAGAAACTTGCATTTTAGCACTATAAAACTCAAAATTTTGCTTTGCAAACACCTCACGTTAGTGGGTTATGAATAGTTATCTTAGATTTTACAATAGTTAACACTAGATTTTATAATAATTAGTTATAGTGATATTTGGAATATAGAATTTTGAGATGTATTAATCATCCAATATTATACATAAATGAATTAGAAAACGAGAAGGGTGGGTTGTGATTTGCAATGGAAATAAATGAAAAAGTAAAAAAACAATTCTTTGATATTCTAGATCATAAAAAAATAATCCCACATTATCAACCAATTGTTTCCTTGCAAAGCGGCGAAGTATATGGATATGAAGCACTTAGCAGGATACAATTAGACAATTGTTGTTTTAATACAGAAGAAATGTTTCAAATTGCGAAACAGGTTAAAAAGATATGGGAGTTAGAGGAAATATGTAGAACCCTATCTTTGAAAAACGCCGTAAAAAAACCCTTGGGCAAAAAACTTTTTTTGAATGTGGATGCAAATATTATTCATGACAAAGAATTCCAAAATGGTATTACATTAAAACGGTTACAAGAATATGGATTACATCCAAAAGATATTATTTTCGAGATTACAGAACGCACGGCCATTGAAGATTTAGAAACGTTTCAAAACTCAGTAGATCATTATAAGCGTCAACATTTTGAAATTGCAATTGATGATGTTGGTTCAGGTTATTCTGGATTAAATAGAATTTGTGCGGTTTCTCCAAGTCTTCTTAAAATAGATATGGCGATTGTTAGAGATGTTGATAAGGATACGATAAAACAATCATTAGTTATAGGGATTAGACAATTTTGTCAAGAGGCTGACATAAATTTAGTTGCAGAAGGGATAGAGACAGAGAGCGAACTTGAAACGCTTATCAAACTAGGCGTGAGTTATGGACAAGGTTATTATATTGCAAAGCCACAGGTTGAGTTGAGTGAGATACCTAATGAAATTAGAGAAAAAATAGTCGAGATATATTTAAAATGCCAAAAAAATACATATAAAAATTCTTTTTTTGGAACGGTTGAAACAATATGTAGAAAAAAGATTGGAACACTTATATCAAAAAGAGCAGTAGATGTATACGAAAAAATGCAATCTGATACATCCTTTACAGAAGCTTGTGTTGTAGATGATAGGAATTGCATCGTTGGCATACTTACAAGAGCTACGATGCTTCAAATATTTAGTGGAAGATACGGCTATAATTTAAATTCTAAAAAGACAGTTGAATCAATCATGTGTCCAAATTTTTTATCGGTAGATGTTGAGACGTCAATAGAAATTGTATCTAATATGGCATTAGAACGAACAGAAGATAAGCTGTATGATTCGGTCATTGTAACTAAAAAGGGTAAATTTTTGGGGATTGTTACCATTAAAGATGTTTTACAGACCGCTATAAAAATCCAAGTAACCATAGCTGTGGATTCGAATCCGCTGACGGGACTACCAGGTAATCGTGTGATTGAAAGAAAAATATATGAATGTATCAATTTAAATAAACCATATTCAATTATCTACTTAGACATAGATAATTTTAAGGCATATAATGATGCTTATGGTTTTAATAATGGAGATTTGATGATACAGACTCTATCAGATTGTGTTAAAACGGTTTGTGTAAATGCAGAATTAAACGGTCATATAGGTGGAGATGATTTTGTTGTTATCTTTCATAGCTGGGAGGCCGAGACAATTTGTCAACAAATTATTCAATTATTTGAAACTAAAATTAAGAGCCTTTATAATGAAATAGACTGGGAAAATGGATTTATCTATTCAAAAAACAGAAGTGGAATAGAAGAAAAATTTCCAATTGCATCCTTATCTATTTCAGCAGTAACAAATCGTGCGAAGGTGTTTCAAAGCGTTGATGAATTTTCAAAAACAATAGCAAGCATTAAGAAAAAATGCAAGCAAAAGGAAGGGAATTTTGTGATTGTGGTATAACCTCTTTGGGATTCCACCACTTTTTAGTTAAGGTACAGTAGAGGTGATAATGTTTGTTTATTAAACTCGATAAGATTGTAACTAATGATATGAGATTTTCATAATATATTATAGAATAATGTTATTTTATATACTTATAAATAATATTATTTGTAAAAGTTATGATCAAAGGAGTTAAAATTATGAAATGTAATAAAGACAACAACAGCGATCTTACTCAACAGAGTTTTAATAATGGACCGGATTGCCAACGTAATTCTGGCAATGCTGGAAATTGTTTTGGGCCATCACCTTGCTGCAGACCGTCATGCCCTCCAGGACCTCCGGGACATCCAGGACCTCCAGGACCTAGAGGACCACAAGGTCCACAAGGACCACAAGGAGCAACAGGAGCTACAGGAGCCACAGGATTAAGAGGAGCCACGGGAGCACAAGGAGCCACGGGTGCTACGGGAGCAACCGGACCAGAGGGCGAACAAGGTTTGACTGGTGCCACTGGAGCGGTAGGAGCCACAGGAGCAACCGGAGCCACGGGAGCGACAGGACCAGCGGGTGAACAGGGTCTAACCGGAGCAACCGGAGCCACGGGAGCTACAGGAGCAACAGGAGCACAAGGAACAACAGGAGCAACGGGAGCAACAGGATTAACCGGAGCAACCGGAGCACAAGGCGAAACCGGAGCCACCGGAGAGACAGGACCACAGGGAGCACAAGGCGAAACCGGAGCAACCGGAGCACAAGGCGAAACCGGAGCCACCGGAGAGACAGGACCACAGGGGCCACAAGGAGAAACCGGAGCAACGGGAGAAACAGGAGCCACAGGAGCCACGGGAGCTACGGGACCAGCGGGACCACAAGGACTTACAGGAGCCACAGGAGCAACAGGATTAACGGGACCACAAGGCCCAACGGGTGCAACAGGTGATACAGGAGCAACTGGAGCAGAAGGACCACAAGGAGCAACGGGAGAGACAGGAGCAACTGGACCTGAGGGACCACAAGGAGCAACAGGAGCCACAGGAGCCACCGGATTAACCGGACCAGAAGGACCACAAGGAGCAACGGGAGCACAAGGCGAAACCGGATTAACTGGGCCAGAAGGACCACAAGGAGCAACGGGGGAAACCGGAGCTACCGGACCGGCAGGGCCACAAGGTGACACCGGAGCCACCGGAGCAACTGGATTAACAGGACCAACAGGACCACAAGGAGCTACAGGCGCAACGGGAGCAACAGGACCGACAGGACCAACAGGAGCACAAGGTCCACAGGGAGAACCAGGTGAATGTTTGTGTCCAGCAACAGGAGAACTAGTTGTAAATGGCGGCATGGAAACATTTACGAATACGGTTCCTACAGGATGGACTTCATCAACTCCGGGTTTACTATCTCAAAATACTGCAAATGGTCGAGTTCACTCAGGTGCTTCAGCTGTTAACATGTTAGATGGAGCAGTTTTAACACAAGTAATTACAGGAATTACAGAGGAATGTTTTTATGATTTTGAATTCTTTGCACAGGCGGAAGGCATATTAGCATCTTTTACTGCAACAGTAAACTTTGTGACGGGTGGAGGAGATGTTCTGGGAGGCACAGTTACAGCAAGAGCACAAGACATTCCAAATGCACAGACACTTTTTGGTTACTATCGAATCTACACGATTGCAGCACCAGTAGGTGTTACAGGAGCTAGGATTGATATTACAGTTACGGCTACAGGAGGTCAGTCATTGAATGTGGATGACGTTTCTTTTGGGGAACAGTAATCATTAAGTTATAATATAAAACACGATTGAGCGTAATGTTCAATCGTGTTTTTAAAGTTGCAGGAGAGTTTAAGTTCTTAATACTCTCAATTATTATGAGCATTTTGTCATAATCAAGTATTTGATTTTATTCTAGAAGTAACTCATCCAATATTTTCATATATTTATTGGAAATTAATAGAGTCTCATTTTTCATTTTATTAGTTACATATGTTTCACTGAAAGAATAACTAATAAAATAAAATTTTTCTAGTTTATTTAAATATGATTTAGAGAAAAAATCTTTACTTCCCGTTACGGATAAATATACAAGTTGATAACAGTTAGATAACAAAAAATTTAGAAAACATTTATTAGGTGCATTATAAGAGATTACAATTTGGTGAATAAAGTGTAACATTTTATTTACTATCTTTTCAGTTTCTTTAGGACACAAATTTTGTGTAAATATGGTCTGATATCCCTTGTTATAATCTTCCTTTATATCTTGAAGATCATCAACTAATTGCAAGAAAAACCCAAAGCTTAAATAAAAATTCAATTCATATTCTGTAAAGTTATTTTTAACAAAAAATTGATCTATTAAAACCGATATTCCACCCTTACACAGAGAAATATTCAAGGGTTCCTCAGCGGTCAATAATATGTCATTATTTTGTTGTCTCAAACTGTCTTCTTGGGAATCAAGAATCATTTGTAATAATGTGAAAATGGTAGAATCACGTTCTCGTGGATATTCTAATTCAATTGCGTGAAGCAACTTACAAGTTTTATATTGATATAATGTGTAGGGATAAACGTCAAGTCCTTTTATCTTATCTCGAATCATTTGATTATATGCAAGTTTCTGTTTCAAAGAAACGGATTCGTTATCTATGTAATTATCAGTGAAGGGATAGAGCATACTATAACCAAAGCATGCAGTATTATAACTTGAAAATATCATATTAATTTGTTTAAACATAACATACACCACATAATTTCGAGTGGCTTGCCCAATTCCCTCAAAAGTTAGCTTAGGAGCAAACTTCCTAACAGTTTGAAGAAATTTCTTTAATTCTTTTTGAAGTTCTGCAATTTCATTTGTATTCATTAAGAGATGAATGCCAATTATAGATTCAGTATTTAATATATCGTTTATTTTATTTAATGTTTGCGACCTCCATTTTTTGCGTTTTAATGGAAACTGGGGAAATAGTGCAAATTGATTCTTTAAATCATTTATAATAGTTTGAAGGCACTGTTCGTTTTGAAATTTGGATTGATTAGAAACTTCAGTTAAAAAATCTGGAAAAGTTATTGGAGTATTCAACCAATTTTTCTTGATTATAGTAAGACAATATTCTTTTGTTGTATTTTCGTCTAATGAGATCACTTTTTCACCTACTTAAAGTTGTGTTGTTACATTTAAAATATGTAATAATTATTAAAATGGTTTATTACATGAATTAAGATGAATTACATATTATTACCAAGGCATTAGTTTATTTTATCATTAAAGTATGATAAAACCAAATAATATTTTAGAGTTATTTTAGATATTAAAATTATTTTGATGGGCTTGATAATGAAGGTCAAGTAAAGTGATATAAAGTCGTGAGTGGTGTATAGAATATACATATAGTTCAGATGCTATAATATATGTAACAAGTAGGTACAGGAAAGGAACGAGATATGAATAATGAAGATAGAAAAGCAAACAAATTAATCAAAGAAAAATCACCCTATTTACTACAACATGCCTATAACCCAGTTAATTGGTATCCTTGGGGAGAGGAAGCTTTTGAAAAGGCTAAAACGGAGGATAAGCCCATATTCTTAAGCATTGGTTATAGTACTTGCCATTGGTGTCATGTAATGGCACACGAAAGTTTTGAAAATATTGAAGTCGCTACAATTTTAAACAAAAACTTTATTTCAATCAAGGTGGATAAAGAGGAACGTCCAGATATTGACAGTATCTATATGAATATGTGTCAATCACTTACAGGGAGTGGGGGATGGCCTACCACTATATTTATGTCATCAAACCAACAGCCTTTTTTTGCAGGTACTTATTTTCCGACCCAATCGAGATATGGAATAATCGGATTTACAGATTTAATCGTAAGCATAGGTGAGAAATGGGTTCAAGACAAAGAAAAATTGATACAGTCAGGAAATGAAATAACCAAGTTACTTAAAAAAGAAGAGATAGAAAAATCTGATTTATCAACTGATTTAATTACAGGAGCCATGCAACTATTTAAGAAGTCATTTGATAAGACTTATGGTGGGTTTGGTAACGCGCCTAAGTTTCCTACGGCGCATAACTTGCTATTTTTAATGGAGTATTATGAAAATACAAAGGATAAAGAAGCTCTTGAAATGGTAGAAAAGACATTGATTCAAATGTACAAAGGTGGAATATTTGATCATATTGGATTTGGATTTTCAAGGTATTCAACCGATCGATTTTTTCTTGCACCTCACTTTGAAAAAATGTTATATGACAATGCGTTATTAATGATTAGTTATAGTAAAGCATTTGCTATCACTAACAATAAATTATTTAAAGAGGTTGCAGAAAAAATAGCAGAATATGTGTTGCGCGAACTGACACATCCCAAAGGTGGTTTTTATTGTGCGCAAGATGCAGATAGTGAGGGCGTTGAGGGTAAGTATTATGTCTTTGATTATAGTGAGATAATACAACTATTAGGTAATGAGATAGGTGTTGAATTTAATGATTACTATGGAATTACAAAAGAAGGAAATTTTGAAGGTAAGAGTATACCAAATCTATTGACAAATACCAAATCAGATGGTCGCTTTGACAGTTATTTAAATACCGTATACGATTACCGAAAATCTCGTACTCTACTACACTTAGATGATAAAATACTGACCTCTTGGAATGCACTAATGATTGCTGCATTTGCAATTCTATATCGAGTTGTGGGCAATGAGAAGTATTTAGAAGTGGCACAAAATGCATGTTGTTTTTTGGAGGAGAATTTGACAGTAAAGGATACGCTTTATGTCAGTTTTAGAGATGGAAAAATATCAAATAAAGGCTTTATTGATGATTATGCTTTCTATATTTATGCATTAATTAATATGTACGAATCCACCTTGGAAAATAGCTATTTGGAAAGAGCGATTTCTTTAAATAACAAAGCAATTGATGAGTTTTATGATAAAGAAAATAGTGGGTTTTATTTGTATGGTAAAAACAATGAAACACTAATATTAAAGCCAAAGGAAACGTATGATGGAGCCATGCCAAGTGGGAATTCAGTTATGGCATACAATCTAGTAAAACTAGCTTCTATTACAAAAAATATGGATCTAGACAAGCTGGCAAAAGAACAACTAGAATTTATGGCATCTCATGCGAGTCATTATTTAGCAGGGTATAGTTTCTATTTAATGGCCTTATCTTTATATATATATCCATCAAAAGAGGTGGTTTGTGTATTACGAAATAAGAAAGATAGGGAAAAAATAAGAGGAACATTTGCATTTCATACGAGTGTCACTATATTGGAAACAGGAAATGATGAATACAAACTAATGAACGAGAAAACAACGTTTTATGTTTGTGAAAACAGAAGTTGTAAACCACCTACAAATAATGTCGAGGAGGCTATGCGTTGAGAATCGCACAGGAAGACCAGAATCTTTTAGGTGAATCGGAGAAAATTAAAAGTGTAATTATTGGTAATTAGTAAGATACTAAAGGTTCATATTAACATAGTTCAATCCATTTTCTATTTATTAAAATATGTAAAATTAAAAGATAATATGGTGTATTTTGTTGAATGATGGTATATTAAGCTTGTAACCGTAATATTTTATGCAGAAGGGATAAACTATGGGAATAAAGAAAAAAAACAAAGTAAATATTGTGAATTCTATCAGCACGAAAATCATTGTTACAATAATAGGTGCTGTAGTGATTGCGATTATTGCATGCATGCTAACGGTGATACCAATTAGTAAATCGTCACTTGCTAAATCGACAAAATCGTACATGCTAAATATTGCAACATCAGAGCGTACTATAATGGATAGTGTTCTAAGTGAACAAGAAGCGACAATCGAGCAATATACAGATCTATTATCTTCAATTAAGGTTGATAATATAGATAGTTCTTACGCATATTTAGTTGGATTTGATGGTATTATGAAATATCATCCAACAGCAGATAAGATAGGTTCAGCAGTTGAAAATACAGTAGTAACAGGGCTGGTTGCTGAGATTAAAGCGGGTACAACGCCTGCTGATAATGTGATAACATATGAATATAAAGGTGTTATGAAATACGCTAGTTATGCTATTACTAAAAACAATGATATCCTAGTGGTAACAGCAGATGAAGCAGATGTAATGCAGCCAATCAATAATGTGGTGAAAATGGCAACAAATGTATCGATTATTGTGGTGTTATTAATTGTGCTAGCAGGTTTTTTCATGAGCTCAGTTATTATTAAGCCAATTAAGATACTTACGGAAATTATTCGAGATACAGCAGAATTTAATTTTAAACATAATCAGCATAGCGATAGTATCTGTAAGCGTAAGGATGAAACGGGTGAAATGGCTAGAGCAGTTCGTAACATGCGTATAAGTCTTAGAGAAATGGTGCAAAAAATTGATAATGCAGAAAATCGAATTACGACAAGTGTTACGGCACTGCAACAAGTGATTGACGTAGTGAATCAAATGTCTAGTGATAATTCAGCAACAACGCAAGAATTAGCTGCTGGAATGGAAGAAACAGCTGCAACTACAGAAACTATTTTTGGGAATATTGGAACGATTGAAAAAGGTGCAAATGATATTAGTAAACTTTCAGTAGAAGGAACAACTATATCAAAAGAAGTTATGACTAGAGCAAGTGCACTAAGAGATACAACACTTGAGGCAAGTAATAGAACGAAAGATATTTATGATTCCGTAAAGACAAAATCAGATCAAGCGATTGAAGAAGCTAAAGCGGTAGAAAAAATTAATGTCTTGACAGAAGCAATAATGGCGATTTCATCGCAAACCAGTCTTCTTGCCTTAAATGCAAGTATAGAAGCAGCAAGAGCGGGTGAGGCAGGAAAAGGATTTGCGGTTGTTGCTTCAGAAATTGGTAAACTAGCAGTACAAACGTCCAAGGAAGTTACGGATATTAACGGCGTTGTAAATGAGGTAAATCATGCAGTTTCAAATATGGCGGAATGTTTAGAGGAAACAGCAGGATTTTTGGGCAGTACCGTTTTAAGTGATTATGAAGAATTTAATAAGGTTGGTGAACAATATATCAATGATGCTGGAATATTTGAAAATCGTATGAATGATATTCAAGGATCTATTTCAACATTGACGGAGTCGATTACATTTATTGTAGAGGCGCTAGATGGTATTAACAAAACAATTGGGGAGTCAACAGTTGGTGTTACAGACATAGCCGGAAAAACAGCTGAAATAGTAGAAAAAGCAAGTGAAACACATGATCTTGCACTAGAAAGTTTTACATGTACACAAGAACTGGAAACGATTGTAGACCAGTTTGTACTGTTATAATTAGAAAGCTGTTTTATACATATTAGATTAAAAAGCGGACGCAAGATGTGTCCGCTTTTTAATGAATCAGAAAGTTCTGAGAACTTCCCGATTCATTAAAAGGTACTACGTGCCAAAAGGTACACTACATGGATTGGAAGGAGGTTGTTACATAACCCGAGCGTGGTGCATGAGTGGAAGTTATAGTAATAAATGAACCACTTACTGTTATTAATGAACCACTAACCCCTAATGTATTTACAACAAATATTTTCTTGCTATAATAGCAATATGGAGATGAGAAAATGAAAATACGAATAGAAGTTGATGAAAACTTAATAGAAGAGGAAATTATTATAAAGTGCAACAGATTACGCAGTGAAATCAGTAAAATCCAACAAGTGGTAGCTGAAATAACATCGAAAAATCAGAGATTTGTATTTTATAAAGGAGATACCGAATATTATCTTTCGCTGGACGAAGTACTATTTTTTGAGACTGATGCAAATGAAATTTGTGTGCATACTGTTGATAATGTGTACCAAACGAAATACCGGCTCTATGAATTAGAAGAAATTTTACCTGCACATTTTATGAGAATTTCCAAATCGGCAATTTTGAATGTAAATCAAATCTATTCGATTAGTCGTAATCTATCAGCAGCAAGTATTGTTCAATTTCAAAACACGCATAAACAAGTGTATGTTTCTAGGTATTACTATAAACTATTGAAATTAAAATTAGAAGAAAAGAGGATGAATTTATGAAAAAAGAAAAAGTGTTCTGGGGGTTGTTTTTTATTCTGGCGGGAATATTTATCATCGTAAGTAAGCTCGGATATTTTGTGGAGGTAAATGCATTTAGTTTAATATTAACAATATTCTTAATTGCATGTGTATTGAAAAGTGTGAAACATCTTCACTTTTCAGGGATTTTTTTCCCAATTGCAATTATATGTATTATATATGCAAATCCATTAGGCATTAGTGCAATAACTCCAGGGCCAGTACTTGGTGCAGCCTTGTTTGCCAGTATAGGATTTTCCATTATCTTTCATGATAAATATCATTACGCACATTTTGCACATTTTAACCATGGGGAAAAAATATCTACAGTGATAGATCAAGAGGATGGAAATAAAATAATATTTGATACAAGTTTTGGTTCTAGTATCAAATATGTAAATACAGATGATTTTGTTCAAGCAAATCTAGATTGTTCCTTTGGTTCCATGAAAGTATATTTTGATAATGCCATTATTCAAAATGACAATGCTACCATTAACCTTGACGTGTCATTTGGAGGGGTTGAGTTATTTTTTCCAAAATCCTGGAATGTGATTAATAAGACAGATGTATCTTTTGGTGTAGTAGAAGAGAAAAACAGGAGTCAAAGTACTGGAAGTCCTAATATCATATTGACAGGTAGTGTCAGTTTTTCAGGAGTTACGATCTTTTATGTGTAAGGGTAGAACGATTGGTGTTAAAAATAGAAAGCTTAATTTGAAGCTTTCTATTTTTGTTACTAAACAAAAAATCCATAAATTAGCATTAATATTAAAAGCACTTTATTTCTTTATAAATCCTTTATAAATAGGAAGTAATAAATGGTTGACAGAAGCAATCCAATAAGATAAAGTTTAAAAGATGAGGATACAGTAATATGTCATATTAAGCAGAATAGACAATTAAAGTACAGTGGAATTTTTGATATTTTTGTTTTAAATATTGGATAGATAAGAGAAGGGGAATTATCATAAAACATTGGCTAAGAATACAAACCTTTCAACCACAGGAGAGTAATAATAAATGAAGAAAAAGATTTTAGCAATATTAACAATAATCTTTAGCATGATTTATATAGTATGGCGTACTTTTTATACAATACCAGTAGAGTTTGGTACCTTTTCAATGGTATGTGGAATAATACTACTATTTGTTGAAACAATAGGAATGTTTGAATCGGTTATACATTTTAGTCAGATGTCTAATATGAAATATGCCACAAAAGCTGAAGTAGAGGACAAAGATTTTCCAGATGTAGATATTTTTATTTCAACTTATAATGAACCAACTGATCTTTTGTTCAAGACAATTAATGGCTGCTTGCATATGGATTATCCAGATAAATCAAAGGTACATATTTATTTATGCGACGATGGACATAGGGATGAAATGGGAGAATTATGTAAGAAAATGGGTGGGATTACTCATTTAGTGAGAGATACCCATGAATTTGCGAAAGCAGGCAATCTTAATTATGCATTAAGTGTAAGTTCGTCACCCTATGTAGTTACATTTGATGCGGATATGATTCCAAGAAGAGATTTTCTGACAGCATGTATGCCGTACATTCTTACAGGTGAGAAGATTGGGTTTATTCAGACACCGCAAACTTTTTATAATCCAGATTTATTTCAATATAATCTATATTCAGAGAATCGTTTACCAAATGAACAAGATTATTTTTATAGAGATGTTCAGGTGATGAGAAATTCAAGTAATTCAGTAATCTATGGTGGAACTAATACCATTCTTTCTAGACAAGCACTTATTGATGTTGGTGGAATTGCAACAGGTGTAATAACGGAAGATTTTGCTACTGGAATATTAATGCAAAGTAAAGGATATCAATGTTATGCAATAGATGAATCACATGCATCTGGTCTTGCACCAGAAGATTTAAAGAGTTTGATTAAACAGCGAGCTCGTTGGGCAAGAGGTTGTATTCAAACGGGTAAGAAAATAAATATTTTATTTACCAAAGGGCTTACTATAAAACAGAAGGCAAGTTACATTACTTCGATTACCTATTGGTATGGAGCAATTAAAAGGTTTTGTTATATTATGGCACCTATTTTATACTCGGTATTTGGAGTTGTTGTTGTGAAATGTACAATACCTCAAATACTGTTATTTTGGTTGCCAATGTATTTATTAAACAATCAGTCATTGAAAGCATTATCAAATAATATAACGAATGTACGTTGGACAAATGTATATCAAACAATATTATTTCCTAGCTTATTTCTAGAGGTTATATTAGAAACAATTGGATTTTCTCAAAAGAAATTTGCAGTTACCAAAAAGGATGGACGTAAAGGTATTGATAAGGGATATAAATACAGACAAGCATTTCCACATGTAATTTTCTTGATTCTATCAATGATAGGAGCGATGACAAGTATATATGGAATATTTATACAGGGTTCTCCAGCAGGAATTATTTTGTTATTTTGGTTAGGGGTTAATATATATAATTTATCTATGTCAGTTTTCTTCATGTTTGGACGTGAGTATCATAGAAAAACAGAGCGTTTTGATGCTGAACTTGATTGCATTGTAGAATATGAAGGAAAAAAATTCGAAACAAAAACAAAAGATATTTCGGAAGATGGTGTTTCGGTAAAGCTGCATGTTCCCCAATACATCAATTGTGATAAAGGTGTTAAAATTACAGTGACTACCCCTGATTATCAGTCCACATGGCTTGGACGTGTTGTAAATGTTGTCACGATGGAAGATTATTGGAAATATGGAATTAAGATTGTAAACCTAGAGGAGTGCGAGAAAAACGAATGGTATCAGATTATATATGATAGAGAACCAACAATGCCTAAGTTTTTACCGAAGAAGAGCAGTACGGTAGATGATTTTATGATTAATATATCCAAAAGAGTTGCTGTTCGTGATAACTTTAACAGAACACTTCCTAGAATACCTGTGTATAAATGGTTACAGACGCTAGAAGGTCCTAAGATATTTGTAAATGATTTTAATTTTGAGAATATTTTAATCAAGAAATCAAGCGAAAAGAAAGCAAAGCAAAAATTATCCATTATAGTGTCTCCTGAAATCATAATCAAATGTACCTTAAAGAACGATGATTTGAATTGCTTCGCATTATATAAGGTAGATAATTGTGATGAATTTACTAATAATGATGGATTTGCAGAAATTCTTCATGTCTGGTTAAACGAATACAGGCAAGAAGAGAGAAATGAAGCGGAACGAATAAAAATATATAAAAAAAACAAGGGCAAGGAGGAATTTGACAGTGAAGTTAAGTATGTTTAAAAAAGGTCTTCCTTGTGTTATGTTATTTGTCATATTATGTTCCTTAGGATTTACACAAAAAGCATATGCTATTACAGGAAAAGGTGAGACAAAATTAGAACCATCATCCTTTAAAAAGTGGGTAAAAGATGCTGAACTAGATTATTCGATTAATAAAGTCAAGGGTGAAGACTACAACATAGATGTCAATGTTGATTCGCAATGTGGTGAGGGAGAATATAGTAGTGTTTTCTTATATGAAAATAAAAATAGAACCATTACCAATTGTGATGCTATTAGTTTTAAACTTAAAAATGATAAGGATGAAGCATTACAGCTTAATGTTACATTAACCAATAACAAAAAGCAAAGTGCTTCATTAATAGATGGAGAATATGCTATTGCTGAAGATTTGGATGAACAACAGGGTCAGTTATTACTAGCTGAATATGGAAGATTTGAAGTTCCTGCCAATTTTGATGGAACTATTTATATTCCTTTTTCTCATTTGAAAACAGAGAATGGAGATAATGTAAATTTATCCAGAATTGTTTCTTGGGGAGTGACAACCGTTTTAGAGATGGATCAGAAGGCTGAATATAATATTAGTGATATTACTCTCTGGAAAGATAGTGAGATTAAACAAAATGAACGTTATTTTCAAATTGAAATTGACGGTTCCAATCAAGTGCAGATTCCATCAGCAGGAGAAGGAATAACAAAATATACGGCGGTTGTTAAAGACCTAGATGGGAATGAACTAGATACCCCAGTGGTATTTTCTCTTGCAGAAGAGGTAGAAGGGGCAACCTTATCTGAGGATGGACAACTTGTTGTTACACCGAAGTTAGCAGAATCTACCTTGACAATTGAAGTTTCTACAGCGACTAGTAAGAATATGGCAACATTAGCGGTAGAGACCTATGTATCCTGGAGAGGTAGTTATGAAGTCGGGTTGGCGCAAATTCCAGATGAGGATGCGGATGAATCAATTATTCCTACTTATATGACGGTGTTAAATAGCCATATTGTTATGGTCAGGGTTACTTGTATTGTGATATTAGCTATTTTGATTATCATTATGGTACATTGGCATGATATATCAAAGGAAAAGTATAAAATACTAGAACAAAAAATTTGTAAAGACCGTAAAGAGGAGGATTAAAACATGCTTTTTTCAAGTATTACTTTTCTATTTTATTTTCTACCAATAATTTTACTGCTATATTACGCATGTTTTTTTTCGAGAATGTTGCAAAATCTTTTGTTGCTGGTTGCAAGCCTTATGTTTTATGCGTGGGGAGAACCTAAGATGGTATTTCTTATGTTAGCCTCAATTACTTTGAATTACATATTTGGGTTGCTGGTGCATTGGACAAGAAATAAAAAACGTGTTGCTAAAACTATATTAATAATAATGGTAATTATTAATATAGGACTGTTATTTGTATTTAAATATTTAGTATTTACAGTAGAATCCATTAATAGCTTTGGCGGTCAATTAGCGGTACCAAGTATAGCGTTACCAATTGGTATTTCGTTCTTTACCTTTCAAGCTATTTCTTATGTGGTTGATGTGTACAGAGGAGATGGGGAAGTACAGAAAAATCCTTTTAATACGGCACTTTATATTTCCTTTTTTCCACAGTTAATAGCAGGGCCTATTGTAAGATATTCAACTTTTCAAAAGCAGATTAATGAGCGTAAGGAAAGTATTGATAAAT
>JBGUEQ010000047.1:0-39783 GCA_041821265.1 Lachnotalea sp.
TATCTGTTTCACTCATAGACGTTAGCATCTGAACCCAAGGAAGTCGTCACCCTTAAATTAACTAAATGACATTGGTTTTACCATTGTTGCTACGAAGGGGTTTCGTGAGTACAGGTCACAGCCCCCCCCATTTTCTGAATAGTTACGGTTATTTACTATTTCTTATAATCTATATTTGCTTCATACCATCGACTCACTAACACCTTAAAAGAAGCTGTAAGTGGAACTGCAACCAACATTCCAATAAGTCCTCCCACATTTCCTCCTATCACAATAGCCAGCATAGTAAACACAGGATGAAGTCCCACGCTATCACCAACGATCTTTGGTGCCAGAAAATTATTATCAATCTGCTGAACAACTACCATTGCAATAATAGCCCACAAAATCATAATAGGTTGTCCACTTAATAATCCCATAATAGCTGCTAAAACAGTGCCTACCAATGGACCAACATAAGGTATCATATTACAAATGCCTGCTATAATACCAATAATAAGCGCATAGTCAACACCAATAATTGTTAATGCAATTGCTGACAATATGCCGACAATGCACGCATCTAATAATTGTCCCTTAATATAATTAGAAAAAGTCGTATTCACTACTGTTATACATTCTCCTAATACTTTGCCTGCTTTGCTTTTTCTAAATATCATATAATAAATTTTATTCCACAATTCAACAAAATACTCGTAATCTTTCAACAAATATATACTTAATATCAAGGAAATAAAGAAAGATAATACGTTGCTTCCAAATGTTACAATCGAGCTAGCCAAACCGCCTATACTTGTTGTAAAATACGCTTGAAGGGTTGCGACTACCTTTGCCACAATATTATTAAAGTTATCTGGTAGTTGTATATTAAGGCTATTTAATTTGCTCTCTATCACATCAGTGGATAATTGATTTTTGCTAATGTAATCTGTAATATATACTATAATATTTGAAATGGATGTATTTTTTGATAACTGCCCACCAATCATAATATATACACCACACACCATTGCAATGATAATCCCCATTACACCAATGTACATCGTTGTGATGGCAAAAACTCTTCTAGTATCATACTTTTTAAAAACCTTCTTGTTTGTTAGAAAGTTTTCAATCTTACTAGTTGCTGGATGAAATAAATATACAATCACTAATGCGATTAATAAAGGTTTTAGCAATACCATAACAACACCAATTATTTTTGTTATACTTGATAAAATCCCTCCAAGGTTTCCCATTACAGCAAATGCTATATAAATTATAATTGCCGTAATTATTGCATATATTGCATACTTAAACAACTTGTCTTCTTTGTCTATTTTCACTCTTCATCCTCCTAAACTAAGCCAACTATTTTCATATCGCAGAAATCGTTAACCTTTCAAATAAACTATTTGCAAATCAAAGTATATTGATAATACTACATAATCCCATCAAATGCAAATAATGCAAAAACATTATCACCTTATAGTATAATACATTATAATACATAGAACTGCAACTTTTTACAGGTTGTAACTAACAACACTCTTTATTGTTTATATTTACGTTATTTGCTTTATTGTATTGACTTTTTCGCCATTTAATGACAAAATATATTCATCTATTTATATGGATTAAGAAGGGAGTTATAAAATGGATGCACTACGCGGATTACAAAATGCATTTTCGAAAGACAAAGAAAAAGAATGGTTTGATAAAGAGAGAAAATTAATGAATGATGTCGTTAAATATGTCTGTGCTCAAAAAGGAATTAGTCCTATACAAGGATATGAGTCAAGTGAAGTACTTGTTTTTCTTGATAAACCTGCTGCTGAAGTAAAAAATCTTCTACAAATTGATGATATGGATGAGAAAGAGTTACAAACTCTCATATACGCTCTCGCACCTAAAGTGAAAAAGTTTGGCAACTTTATGACCTGATACATAAAAAAATCCCTCTTAAAACATTTCGTTTCAAGAGGGATTTTTTTATTATGCTATTTTAGATTTTGCAAGTTCTGCTAATGTAGCAAATCCTTCTGCATCGTTAATAGCCATATCTGATAACATTTTTCTGTTCATTTCCACACCAGCTAATTTCAAACCATACATAAATTTGCTATATGATAAGCCATTGATTCTAGATGCTGCATTAATTCTAGCAATCCATAACTGTCTAAACTGTCTTTTTCTTTCTTTTCTACCAGCATATGAGCTTGTTAATGCTCTCATAACTGACTGCTTTGCTACTCTATACTGCTTTGATCTAGCTCCTCTGTAACCTTTAGCTAGCTTTAATACTCTATTATGCTTTTTCTTAGCGTTCATTCCGCCTTTAATTCTTGCCATTTGTCGATTTCCTCCTTTACTCTATTTAAATCCTATAAATAAGGTAAGATTTTTTTCATATTTTTTACGTTAGTTGGGTCTGTAATTGTAGCTTTTCTAAGATTTCTCTTTGTCTTAGCAGATTTCTTAGTTAAGATATGCCTCTTAAAAGCTTTCATTCTTTTTAACTTTCCAGTACCTGTTTTTTTAAATCTTTTAGCAGCAGCTCTGCAAGTTTTTATTTTTGGCATAATATTTCCTCCTTAATAATTGTCATATATTAAATATCTATATTATTGTCACTTTGTGACGATAATTCATTAGCATCTATACTTAAAAATATAGTCTCTTAATCTAACGCTTCTCAGTCAAAAACATCATAATACTTCTGCCTTCAAGTTTAGCTGGTTTCTCAACAATAGCAATATCCGCTAACTTTTCAGCAAACTCGTCTAAGATATGTCTGCTTGAATGCATATGAGCCATTTCACGTCCTCTAAAACGTAACGTTACTTTTACTTTATCACCTTTTTCAATGAATTTTCTAGCTGCGCCTATTTTTGTGTTTAAATCATTTTCCTCTATATTAGGTGATAAACGTACTTCTTTAATATCTACGGTTTTCTGTTTCTTTTTAGCTTCTTTATCTTTTCTAGCTAATTCGTATCTGTATTTACCATAATCGATAATTTTACATACTGGTGGTTTTGCTGTGGGTGCAATTTTAACCAAATCAAGCTCTGCTTCTCTTGCCAAATCCATTGCATCTTTTGCTGACATAACTCCTAATTGTTCTCCGTTTTCTCCAATCAAACGAATTTCCTTATCTCTGATTTGTTCGTTAATCATTAATTCGCTAATAACTGTACACCTCCATGAATTCGCAACGGATTAAATACCGTTACATTTACGTTTCTATCTGTTTTCTAACAATATATTTATAACTATAAATAATTCTCTAGTTATTGTAACCTGAATCAATTAAAATTAATTGACTATGCTTACAAAATAAAGTGTCTTCTTGCAGACACTCTTACACCCACTCGAGTTGCGTGACAACTCACTTCCTATTCGCGTGGTGTGCATTTGGGCACGTAGTGCCTTTTTAATTAATAGGGCAGTTCGTAGAACTTTTCAATTAATCAAAAAAGTGAATAGCTATACAGCTACCCACTTTAATCTAAGTCCATTAATAAATATCATTAATTTTCATATATTAAACCATAGTCACTCATGTGCTAAGGTGAGAGTGGATACTCTGCTTGCTTTTGTTTCACAACTTTTTATACTATAACACAAATAGTATTATCCGTCAATAGTTTCATGGTTTATTTATTAAAATTTACTTTTTCATCATTTAGTTCAATAATATTCTTACTGTTAATAGAATTAAGTGATAGTAATTCTCTTTGTTTCTTAGCAATATAATATTCCACCATACAATTCACTTTAACAAATTTGCACCCATACAAAAACCTATTATTATGCCATTCCTGCTTTCTGACTATTTCACCTACTAAATTAAAGCGGGTATCATTATCCGTATCTATAAACACCAAATGAGCTTCTTCATTATATTCTTCCAGATTTTTTTCTGTAGTAAATGAAAAACCACTTGCGCTCAAATCATGTACAACCACATTTAAAGTTCCTTTGTTATATCCAATACGCACCGTTCCTGTATATCCCATATCTATACGAAATCTACTTCTTCGGTTTATTACAAGCCCACCTCTAGGGCATGTGATCATATGATATACTTCACCTTTATATTTAACACCTTTTACTACACATTCTCTCCATAGAATTGGCTGTGCTCCTTCAATATCTGCTGTAACACTGATCATTAGATTTCCACTGTTAAATTCAAGCATCTTCTCATCTTGTTTTATAGGTTCAATAAACGCACCATTAAATGCAGTAAGCTTGACTTGTGATTCATAAAATAATTTATTACCTTTATAGGATACATCAATTTGTATCTTCGTATTTTCTGCCAAATCAACTAATCTCATGAAAAACTATCTCCTCTTCTCCCATTAAAATAATAACAATTAAATATCTAATAACTATTAAAACATGTCACTTACTAAACAGAACAAAAATTTCATTCGTTATCCACAATTACTTTCCCGTGATCAATCTTATACGGTGTTATCGCAATTCCAAATTCCTTTTTAAATTTATTAATTAATGCTAGTTCTTGCTTCGTTACAATGAGAATACTTAATCCATCTTCACCATTTCTTCCTGTTCTACCTGCGCGATGAAGATAATCATTTGGATTCTCTGGAATGCTTATATGAAATATCGCATTGATTCCTTCAAAATGAAGACCTCTCGCTGCAATATCAGTAGCAATTAAAAACTGTAATTTATTACCTTTGAAATCATCAATTACTTTTTTTCTATCCTTTTTTATGTTAGATCCATGGATACATTCAGCATTGTAATTATGATATTTGAGCTTCTGTGTGAGTTCTTCAATATCAGATACTTTATTAACAAATATCATTGCCTTCTTAGGTGCAATACTACTTGCCAGTTTTCGAAGCATTTCAAGCTTGTCTCTTCTTTCTACTACAAAATAAATATGGTTAATATTCTTTGGAATCGCCATTTTTTTATTGTTTGTTAACTTAATTACAACAGGCTCTTTCAGTACATTTTGTCCGATTTTCACCGATTCATCAGACATACTAGCTGAAAACATAACTATCTGGGTATCTCGCATACAACATTTCATTACTGCTTTTACGCCTTCTATATTATTCTTATCTAGCATCTTATCAGCTTCATCTATAACAATTGTCTTAATTGTATGCGCCGTAATTTTCTTTTTCTTAATTAGTTCCAATATTCTTCCAGTAGTACCAATCACAATTTGTGGCTTTTCCTTTAATTTGTCTATCTGTCTATTAACATTAACATCACCCACTATAGTTGTTGATTTTATCTGATATCCTGAATTCTCAGACAAAGATTGAGCCTGTCTATTCACCTGCATAGCTAATTCATGCGTTGGTACAAGAATTAACGCTTGCATACCTCTTTCCACTGGTATTAGCTTTTTATATATCGGAAGTAAATATGCCAATGTTTTTCCTGAACCCGTTTCTGACTGAACAATTAAATCTTTATTATCTTCAGCATCAAATACTGCTTCCTGCACTTCATTTGCCTTTTGTATCTTTTCTTTATTTAAAGCTTTTATCATTGCCTCATCTAACCCAAATTCTTTAAAATCCATTTTTCCTCCAAGATTGTTATCTTATTTCTCTTTATCCTCAAGATAACATAATTCCTAATTCTAGAAAAAGGACTCGACCACCTCCACAAACACGTGTGAAACAGTGGACAAATCCTGTTAATTGTTTATTCCTATCAGTCAACTATAAAATTCAATTACTTACTATGTCATTGTCATAAACGTAATAACCAATTTTTCTATACTTATAAAATTATTGACCACAACACTTTTTATATTTTTTCCCACTTCCACATGGACATGGATCATTTCTTCCTACTTTAGCACCTTTTACTATAGTTCCTGAAGATTTCTGAGTCTTGAATAATTCTTTTCTCTTCGCTGGAGTCAAAATAGCATCCCATTCAGGAAGTTCATACAACCAATCTGCTTTTGCTTCAACCATATTATAATACAATTTCTCACAGTCAATATCTACACTTACATTAGTATCTTCTGTCATTTCTTCGATTGAATTTTCATTTTTTAAGCTCTCATTTATTCCATCTAAGAATCCAACCATGGTCATGATATCTGCATTAAATTTGTCAGCAAGCTCTTGTACCGTTCCTTCAACTACTTCTGATGGATTAGCTAAAATTTGCTTGTAAATTCCTTGCTCTATTTTAAAGTATTCTCCCCATAGTTGATCGCTTTCCGTTTGGCTCATATTCTGTGAATATGCTGTTTCTCTCCAAGTTTGTAATAATCCCATTTCTTTACCATCCTTTATTCCTTTGTGTTTTAAGATAGATATAGTATATTATATTTTTCGTAATTTATCAATTTTTTTTTTTAATATAAAATTATCTATGAAGTACCATAAATCAATCCATTTTACTGTTGAATTTATTGAACCTTGTGTTCCTCTTGCCATTTTAAAAGTACTTTATTTTCGTACATTCGCTGATCCGCAATTGAAAACGCTTCATATGCATCCCTCATATTCATAGGTTTATACATACAATAACCACAGCCTGTGGTTATATTTACTACAAATTTGGAGCTAATGCATTTCAGTGTTAAATCTAATTCTTTCAGTAAACTAATTATTGTTTCTTCCGGTGTTGCTTTACAAATGACGCAAAATTCATCTCCACCGATTCTATATGTTTTTCCTATTGACATAAAGCAATCATTAACAGCATGCGCTACATGAATAATCATTTCATCACCAATAGTATGACCATAATGATCATTTGCCATTTTCAAATCATTAATATCAATGACAATAATGCCTGCACTTAACGATTTATTCAATCGGGATAAATCATTCTGAAAAACAGTGCGGTTATATATTTCCGTCATAGAATCATGTTTAAATTGTAACTCTCTCAAAAATATGTAATTTAGCAATAATGAAATACTAACACTTCCCCAAATCAAAAGCCAACGTGGAAATATTAATTGAAGTATTGTTCCAATCAACACTACTGCATAAACTAAATACAAAAAATGATTTTCTTCCTTTTCATATTTCTTGCTATTATAAAAATCTGAATATATTAAAATTATAAAATAGAATAGCATACAGCTTGGAAAAATCCAAAAAAGCGGCCCTCTCGAATAAACATTCGTATTCGATAAACTAAATATCCAACCTGTTTTCCAACTAGACAATGATAGAATACCAACTATAAAAAAGGGAATATATAAATATTTTTTATAATCCAATAACTTTTCATTGTGCAAAAATATAATATTAATTAAAACGATTGGACTAATAACAAAACCAATCGTATTTTCTATAATACGAGGAATACGAAATATATTCCCTGTTCCCATTGTTAGAACATCAAACATTTCCAATATTAAAACAATACATACGACAAAAGCAGAATTGAAATAATATTTTGTTTTAACCGTATTAAGTAATTTGTTTTTCTTTGCTAAGAAAATTGTAAAAAATAAAATTAATAAAGCAAATATATCTGTATTAATTATCATTGGAATTTTCAAAATCACTAACTCCTTTTTAGTTTGGCTACCCATTAATCTAATAAAATTTAAAAATTCATATTAATTATAACATATTAAATATGCAATGTCATTTAGTTAAGAAAAATTGCAAGTTCCATTTACCAATAAATGAGCAATTAACCAAAAAGTGTTATTTAGTTAAGCAAAAACTGTTTGAAAGTGGGGAAAATAATCTCTTAATCTACAATAATGTTAACAGTTATTTTATTTGTTCCACTACAATTGATAGCCACTGTGGTTGAAAATAAATATATGATATAACCACCGCTCAAGAAATAGAATCTCCATATTGGTGATGAGTACCACTCTTTTATCCTCTTCTTTATATAGAAATTCTCTCTGCCATTGATAAAAATGTGGCCCATCACCAATGTTTCTAATGTGTCCCATCATTTGTTTTAATAAATACACCGTCTGTTTCACATCACTCAAGCAATCATTGTCATAGAATCCCTTCCACTTATCATGATTTGCCATATTCATAGCTTGAACAGCGTAATCGAATTCTTGTGCTGCTCTGCCTACATAGTAAAATGATTTTATAAGGTCATTTTCTATGAATTTATAATATCCTGTGCAATATTCTAGGGAGCCTTTGATACAAGCATAATGAAGATTCACTTGAAGTAATATAGAATCTTCAAATAACTGTTTTGCATGTTGATTCTCCTGCCCTAATTCTTTTGCTAGTTCTAAACATTGTTGATATAATTGTTCAAATCCTTTGATACCTTCCTTACACTTTTCTTCGTACCATTTTATTTGTTCTTCAACGCTTACTTCACCAGTTGCCCAAATTAGTTCTTTGGCGCAATATTTGGAAGAATTCATCTTCCAATAATTCAAGAAAATTCGAATAGAATAATTATAGAATTGCTCCCCACTGTGTTCATCTTCTAGATTTCCAAACATAATAGTTGCATTCGCGTAATCTTCAAAGCATTGATAAATCCTACTAATTAATTCTGTATTTTCGCTATAATAATCTTTTATATACTCCAAGCACATATCTTGCTTATTTACTTCTTCCTTCCACAATTTACTTATATAATTCAGGAAATACACGTGTGGTTTAATATTGGAACTGTTAATAATCCAAAAATCCTTGATGCCCACTTCATATGCATGGTTTAACTCTTTTTCTACAAATTCAATAGAATTAGGGAGCATCGTAATATGATTTGCAGCATGAAGATCATAGAAAGAAGCATGATAATACACTCCATTGCTTTTATCTATCTGGTTTCCTTCTGGTAATGCCTTAATACGTGGGTTGTGATTCCCTTGACGTCTCGAAGCCATCTTGCCGTACCCATTTATCTGCCCAGATGAATATAATGTCATCTGGAAGCCTTATATGGCCTTTTTGATATAATTCCATGATTTCTCCATACAGATTTGTACAACAGATAGGATTCTTAACTGCTTCACACACTAAATCATATTGATATTTTATAATTGAGCTTATCAGCTCTCCTCTGGACTCATCTGAATCATATTTTGCATCACTTGTCCAAAATGGCACATCACCCTGCCAATTACAAATTAGCACTTCGTCGTTTACAAACCATCCACGATAATTCACCCTATAATCTTGTGATATAATTTCTTGCATTGGTATATTTATATATTCCTTTTTATCAAACTTTTGATCATTCCAGAACCAAAAAGGATGAATATTAAGATATGTTTCACTTAGATAAAGCAATGCATATATCACGCCCAAATCATCCGATGTATTAATACGCATAGTCTCTCTATTTACAAATGCAATTTCATAAAATCCGATTGATTTTTCCTGCTGAGTTTTGCATAAAATAATTTTACTGCCTTTCCTCGTAGTCTCATTTAAAGTCATTTCTAGATCTCTAAAAAATCGTTTTACCGCTACCTCGATTGGTTTCTTCTCATCATTATATTCAACTAGAACATTTCTATTTAATTCAAAATAAGTATTCATATTACTCTAATCCTCCTTATAAAATAAAAAATTGCTACTTATAATATAATACCTTTTGGTATTAATATAAATAGCATTTTTATTATTTTATAAATTAATTTAGTTTTTTTAAATACAAAAATATTATATTTGCATTATTAAATCGTTGAAATGTCAATCAAGGAAAGTTCCTGATCATTCGCATGCTCTAAACTTGTTAACAACGCATTTGCTGTATCTAGCGAAGTTAAACAATGAACGCCTGTCTCAATTGCATTTCTTCTGATTAAGAAACCATCATTACTCTTTGCTGAACCTTGTGATGGTGTATCAATAACAAGATCAATCTTATGTTCCAATATTAAATCAAGAAGATTTGGAGATTCCTGTTCAATTTTATTAATCTTAACCGCAGCAACACCATTTTCATTTAGAACATTACAAGTACTTCTTGTTGCATAAATCTTATAACCAAGTGCCTCAAAGCGACGTCCTACTTCAACTGCTTCCATTTTATCTGCATCATTTACTGTAAGAATAATCTGTTTGTATTTTGGTAATCTAATTCCAGCTCCAAGAAACGCTTTGTATAATGCTTCATTGAATGTTTTAGCAATACCTAACACTTCACCTGTTGACTTCATCTCAGGTCCAAGACTTATTTCGGCCCCACGAATCTTCTCAAAGGAGAAAACTGGCATCTTAATGGCGAAGTAATCTGCTTCTGGCTGTAATCCCGATTCATATCCTAAACTCTTAATTGAATTACCAATGATAACTTTGGTTGCAAGTTTAACGATTGGTATACCAGTAACCTTACTAATATAAGGTACAGTACGACTTGAACGTGGGTTCACTTCTATTACATATACTTCTTCATTACTTACAATGAACTGGATATTAATCAAACCACGTACATGTAGTGAACGTGCTAAACGTCTTGTATATTCTTCAATTACTTTTTTAATTTTATCGCTTAAGCTCTGTGCTGGATATACAGAAATACTATCTCCTGAATGGATACCTGCACGCTCAATGTGTTCCATAATACCTGGGATGATAATATCTTCACCATCACACACTGCATCCACTTCAATTTCTTTCCCAACTAGATATTTATCTACTAGTACGGGATGTTCTTGTACCGTTCTATTAATAATTGCCATAAATTCTCTTATGTCATCATCATTAATCGCAATTTGCATGCCCTGTCCGCCAAGAACGTAGGACGGTCTAATCAATACTGGGTAGCCTAACTCATTGGCTGATTTCAGTGCTTCATCAATCGTAAATACAGTCTGTCCTGCTGGTCTTGGAATACCACATTCTTCAAGAATTGCATCAAACAATTCTCTATCTTCTGCTGCATCCACATCTGCTGCAGAAGTACCAAAGATTGGAACTCCCATTTTAAGAAGTGCATCTGTTAACTTAATTGCTGTTTGACCACCAAATTGAACAACCGCTCCGTCTGGTTTCTCTAGGTTAACAATATTTTCTACATCTTCTGGTGTTAATGGTTCAAAGTAAAGCTTATCGGCAATATCAAAATCAGTACTAACTGTTTCTGGGTTATTATTTACAATAATTGTTTCATATCCTTCGTCCTTAAATGCCCAAGTACAATGTACGGAGCAAAAATCAAATTCAATACCTTGTCCGATTCTGATTGGCCCTGAACCAAGTACTAATACTTTTTTCTTCTTTACTTTGTCTTCTACCACTTCATTTTCACTTCCAAATACAGAATAGTAATAAGGTGTCGTCGCTTCAAATTCTGCTGCACAGGTGTCAACCATTTTAAATGCAGCAATGATACCATTTTCATGTCTCATTTCTTTGATTTGAGATGCTTGCTTACCCGTTAATTTAGCAATTACGGTATCTGGGTATTCCAGTCTCTTTGCTTCTTTTAGTGTCTCCACGGTAAGTTCTTCATTTTGTAATTTTTGTTCCATCTCAACAAGAATTGCTATTTTATCTATAAACCACATATCAAATTTAGTAATACTATTAATTGTCTCATAAGAAATATTACGTCTAATTGCTTCTGCTATCACAAATATTCTTCTATCATCAATGACAGCTAGCATTTCTTCTATCTGCTCATTGGACAGTGCTGAATAGTCATCGTATATTAGGCTATCTACATGCTGTTCAAGTGAACGGATTGCTTTCATTAATGCACCTTCAAAATTAGTACAGATACTCATTACTTCGCCTGTAGCTTTCATCTGAGTGGTAAGTGTTCTCTTTGCATGAATAAATTTATCAAATGGAAGTCTTGGTAGTTTTACTACACAGTAATCAAGTGTTGGTTCAAAACTAGCAAAAGTCTTTCCTGTAATTGCATTTGGAATTTCATCTAATGTATATCCTAGTGCGATTTTAGCTGCAACTTTGGCGATTGGATAACCTGTTGCTTTTGATGCTAATGCAGAAGAACGGCTAACACGAGGGTTAACTTCAATGACACAATACTCAAAACTATCGGTATTCAGTGCATACTGTACATTACAACCACCTGTTATTTTCAATTCACTAATAATATTAATGGCTGATGAACGAAGCATCTGATACTCTTTATCGCCTAATGTCTGTGATGGAGCAACTACTATACTGTCACCTGTATGAACGCCTACAGGATCGATATTTTCCATATTACACACTGTGATACAGTTGCCAGCACCATCTCTCATTACTTCGTATTCAATTTCTTTCCAACCTGATATACATCTTTCAACTAGAACCTGTCCTACACGGCTTAGACGAAGCCCGTTTGTTAGTATGTCAACTAACTCTTCTTCATTTTTGGCAATTCCGCCGCCACTACCACCTAATGTATAAGCCGGGCGAAGAACGATTGGATAGCCAATTATATTTGTAAATGCAATACCATCTTCTACATTTGTAACAACCACAGAAGGAGCACAAGGTTCTTTGATTTTTTCCATTGTCTCTTTGAATTCTTCTCTATCTTCTGCTTTTTTGATTGTTTCAGGCGTAGTACCAATTAATTTTACATCATGTTTTTCAAGAAATCCTGATTCTGCAAGTTCCATTGCCAAATTAAGTGCTGCTTGACCACCTAATGTTGGTAACACACTATCAGGCTTTTCTTTTAAAATAATTCCCTGTACCACTTCTAATGTCAAAGGTTCGATATAAACCATATCAGCGATATCTTTATCTGTCATAATTGTAGCTGGATTAGAGTTAACTAGAACAACACTAACACCTTCTTCTCTCAGTGAACGACAAGCCTGTGTTCCAGCATAATCAAATTCTGCTGCCTGACCGATTATAATTGGTCCGGAACCAATCACTAATACTTTTTTAATTTCTGGATTCTTAGGCATTTTTTTCTACCTCCATCATTTTAATAAACTTGTCAAATAGGAAAGACGAATCTTGTGGTCCTGGACACGCTTCTGGGTGAAACTGAACTGTGAAAATATTTTTATTAAGATAGTCAAGTCCCTCTACGGTTTTATCATTTACATTCACGAAACTTACATTGGCAACACCTTCTGGCATCTTCTCTGTATCTACAACATAACCGTGATTTTGTGATGAGATATACACTCTGCCTGTGCTTAAATCTTTTACCGGATGATTTCCACCTCTATGGCCATATTTCATTTTATGTGTATCTCCGCCCGTGGCCAACGCCATAAGTTGATGTCCTAAACAGATTGCAAAAATCGGGATATTCGAGTTGTATAAGTCTTTGATTTCTTCGATAATGCTCTCACAGTCCTTCGGATCTCCTGGGCCGTTTGACAACATAATTCCGTCTGGATTTGCTTGGATAATTTCAGAGGCTTTAGTTAATGCTGGATATACAGTAACTTCACATCCTCTGCTATTTAAAGATTTCGCAATATTATTTTTAGCACCAAGATCTAACAATGCTACTTTCATTCCCGTACCCTGTAGCATTGATTTAGAATCACAGGTAACTTTCTCAACTACTTTTCCCGTTGTATAATTCTTAAGTCTTGCTACTATCTCATCTATATTATAGTTTTCATTGGTGGTAATGCAACCATTCATTGTACCTTTTTCTCTTAAAATCTTAGTTAGTGCTCTCGTATCAATCCCTGCAATTCCAGGAATATCTTCTTCTTCAAGAAAATTCTGAATGCTGCCTTCACTTCTGAAATTACTAGGTAATCTTGACAACTCGCGAACGATGTAACCATCTGGCCAAGCCTTTTTAGATTCCATGTCTTCACGACAAATACCATAATTTCCAATTAAAGGATATGTCATCACAACAGCCTGTCCTGCATATGAAGGATCTGTTAAGACCTCTAAATATCCTGTCATTGATGTATTAAACACTATCTCACTTATAACTTCTTTCGTAGATCCAATAGACTGACCTGTAAACACAGTTTTGTCCTCTAATATTAGAAAAGCTTTCATTAATATCACCACAATCCTTTCTTTTCCTCAAAGCATATTTATGCATTTTATTGCATATTATGCATTTTATACAAAAAAAAAATAACGTATTCTTACGAATTTCTTTTTCATATTATTGCCTATATAATTACTGATAGTTAATAGTATTTAAACTATTGTCTAGCCACTGCGATGCCTATTAGTTTAATACAAAACGATATGTTTTACCTAATATTCGCATGAATTTTCGTAAATACATTAGTCAAAAATGACTTTTGTAAAACTACTCAAATTTTTAAAATTTTATCACATCACGATACATTTATCAAGCTTTTTTTACATAATAATTATTTTTTTTATTTTAGTACGCTTTATTGGAATAATTTCTATTCATAAAACGTACTAAATATTAAGATTCAGCCTCACTTCTTCATAATAGCAATAATACAATATTACACCAATTCTGCAATTCTTGATACTCCAACATATATTTCAGATATTTTATACCAGGTTGGATAATCTACTATACCATTTGGTGCTAATCCAAATACGGATTGAAACATTTCAACAGCAGACTTCGTCTTTGGACCAAATACTCCATCTACGGTTACCTTAGGCAACGCTGGATAAGTATTTGCTATTACATTTAAATATTCCTGCATCTGACGCACACTTTCTCCACTAGAACCAACTTGCAGATTATATCCTGGCCAAGAGGAAGGCACTCCCGATATTTCTTCTGCGCTATTTATATACATATTATCACCATAATAGTATCTAATTATGTCAATCGGTGTATATCCTTGCACGCCTAACTCTTTGGAACCCCATTGTGAGAGCCATTTAGGGCATTCTACTCGATTTCCGTCACAATACTGTGTCAAAATCGGTTGCTTCACGTTTGGTCTTGATAGAAAACTACTAAAAATTCTATCTACGACACTAGATACCTCGTTAAAAATATTTCTTCCATACATCCATTTATGGTCAAATGCTGTTGACGATGTAATTGTGAAATCAAATCCTTTATTTCGATACCATTCTGTAAAAACCCGATTTAATGTAAAAGACATGATTGCTAATACATTTGCTTCAATCGTAGACGTTGGCCAAGTGGCATAAATCTCACTACAAGCTACATTTTTTACATAATCTTTATATTTTACATAATAATTACCAGCCGTAGGATCCGTAGGAACTCCATCATGTACAATTACATATTCTGGTACTACTACACGGCTCAATACAATCTCACCACTTTCATCTACTGGTTTAATCTCTGCTTCTGCTATCTTAGGTGGATATTCTCCATATAGTGTATGTGCTGGAATAACAACATTATTTTCCACCTCGTCTGGTTTTGTAGGACGAAGTCTCACGTCTTGAATTGCATTTGTATTTGCTAGTATTTCCGTTCCCGATATCACAATTGATTCAAAACCTTCTGCTTCGATTTGAAGCGTATATTCGGCATAAGGCTGTATCTCCGAAGGAGATAAACTGTATTCAATTGGAGGTGCATCCAAGGTAACTGCATCACTTTGCCCTGAATCGTTTGTATTAAGTTCCTCAATTGTGCCTGTAGGATTCCCGGTATAAGAAATTTTAATTACTGCATTTTTTATAGGTTTTAAACCTGTCTGTGTGGTTACATTGACTTGTAATGTTCCTTTATCAGTAGCTGCATCCTGTGCTATTGTCAAGGACTTTTTTTGCATATATTCTCCATTTGCCCATATTTAGGCATTGATATTTAGTATTATTATATGTAGTTAACTTGGTTTTGACAATACTCTATTGCTACTTTATTATATACACTTAATGCTTCCAATTGTTCATTTAGTTTAACCGAGTACACAACACCTGTTATTATTACTGCAATAATGGCAACAACAAATATTAATATATTAACTTTATTTTTTGGGTTTTCTATTTCACCAAATTCATTTTTTTTCATATGCATTCCTTTTATTTATAAATTTTAGCGCTTATATTGAACATATGTCACTTTTTATACACTGCAAATATCAGCAGTCCTATGAATAACAACCAATATATCGCTAATCATATTGTCTAGATTAACTTTACTTATATTTTAAATCTTATCATGTATGTGTGAAAAAACCTTTAATTCCAATGTATAAATTCATTACAATTTATTTAAGATTATTTCAGTAATGTTATTATGACAATATAATTTAGTTGCAATTTGGATATGTTAACACGAAGTATGACATTTTATTTAATAGCGAAGTTAGCAAAACTTTTCTATCAATTAAAAAAGTTTGCAAAACAATTATCTTATCACCGTAGTGTAAAATATTTATTTTGCAAACTTAATACTTTCATATGCTTTATGTTATTTCGAAACTATTATACTTCTACCGTCCAATTAAATGTATCTTCAATTTCACCGAGCTGAGTACCCGTTACAGTATCATATAACTTCTGACTTATTTTACCAATTCCTCCATCTTGTATTTGCATCACATGATCTTTCCATCTAAGTTGACCAACCGGAGATACTACAGCTGCTGTACCCGTTCCCCAAACTTCTTCTAGCGTACCATTCTTAGCAGCTTCATATATTTCATCTATAGAAATTCTCTTTTCTTCCAACGGTAATCCCCATTTTTTACATAATGTAATACATGAATTTCTAGTAACTCCTGGTAATATACTGCCGTTTAATTCTGGTGTTACTACGGTTCCATTAATTTTGAAGAAAATATTCATTGCGCCAACTTCTTCTATATATTTACGATGTACCCCGTCTAACCAAAGTACTTGCGAGTATCCGGCGTCATGTGCTTTTACTTGAGAAGCCAAGCTTGCAACATAATTACCACCCGTTTTAGCTTCACCTATACCGCCCTTCACAGCTCTTACATACTCATCTTCAATCCAAATTTTAACCGGATTCAATCCTTCTTTATAGTATGGTCCAACTGGAGACAAGATGATAATAAACTTATAAGTATTAGATGGTCTTACTCCTAAATATGGATCTGTTGCAATAACAAAAGGTCTAATATATAATGATGTTCCTGGATTAGTTGGAATCCATTCTTTATCTACTGATACAATTGCTTTAAGCGCCTGTAAAAAATCTTCTTCTGGTATTTCTGGTATACAAATTCTTCTATTTGTATTATTTGCTCTCTCTATATTTTTATCAGGACGGAATAATAAAATTCTTCCATCTTCTGTTTTATATGCTTTTAATCCCTCAAACATCTCCTGTCCATAGTGGAAAACCATTGCTGATGGATCTAATGAAATCGGTGCATATTCTGTAATTCTCGGGTTAATCCATCCCTTTTCAATTTCATAATCCATAACAAACATATGATCTGTAAATATAGTGCCAAAATCTAACGGATTTTTTTCATCCGGAATAGGTTTTGGATTTTTTGTTTTCTCTAATTTAATATCCAACATGGTAATTCATCCTTCCGTTTGCTCAAACAATGAAAAGCACACATCAAATTACTTTTCATATTCTAAGATATTTTAACTTAATAAGTCTTTTTATGTAACGATACAGTACCCACAACCGCGTGGTTTTTTGCAAAGCAAAATTCAAAGTTTTATAGCGCTCAATTGCAATAGTCTTGTATTCTATGTACATCGCATAGCGTTAACCTTGAATGTACAAACTAGTTACCTTTTTATTATTATACTTTTCCACTTCAATGTCAATAACCGTTTATTCTTTTGTTTCGTAATCCAATTCTAAACGTTACTGTTCACTCCGTTCACAGTAACTTATGATTTCTGCATGCAAATTCGCTACGCGAAGCAGAAATCATTTGTCGAATCATTTTCTTACGTAGCTTAACAGCTAGTGTTAAGCTACTGTGTGAACAGTAACTTCTTAACAACACATCTGTCTTATGATAGAATTTGCGCTCGGGTAGACAACTTCTATTCCACTATATACACATATTAGGTAGGTAGTGCATTTATATAGTAGAGAAATTTGGAGCACTTTTCTCAAAATACAAATAGCGAAAACTTTATAAGAAAAGATTCCGCTATTTTGGGTGAAGTTTATTTAGTTCTAATTAAAAATGTTTTAGTAAATTTAACTCTCCGCCTATAGCAGCGAGAAATTCCTTTATAAGGTTAAATACTAAATTTATTTACTTCTTCCATCATTTCATTCGTTGTATTACTCAATACTTGTGCTGATGCTGCTATTTCTTCTGTAGATGCATTCATTTCCTCTGATGAAGCTGAAATTTCTTCTGCTGATGCCGAAACTTCTGTCGAAATCGATGACAACTCATCTATTCTCGATAATATAAGATTTTTATCATTTTCAATCATTTCTGCTGAATCTTTGACAGTTTCTATCTTAGGAATAATTTCACCCACTGATACAATAATATTATTGAAAGATGATATTGAATTATTAATAATATTTACTTGATTTACTAATTCCTGATCCATGCTCTCGGAATCCTGAACAATAATTTCGGTATCATTTGATATTGAACTAATTAATTTACTGATATTTTCGGAAGATTCTTTGGATTGTTCCGCAAGTTTTCTTATTTCATCTGCGACTACAGAAAATCCTTTTCCAGCTTCACCAGCTCTAGCAGCTTCAATAGCTGCATTTAATGCTAACAAATTTGTTTGTTCTGCAACACTGTTGATTAAACTTGTTATCTCATTGATTTGGTTGATATCTTTTCCCAGTGTAGAAATTTTATTCAAAAATTCCTTGAATAAATTACTTATATTTGTAACAGACTGATTCAGTTCGTTCATTTCACTACTGCTATGATTTGCCATTGTATTAATTTCCCTGGAATTTGAATCCACGCCTTGGATATCTGTAACCATTCTGGATAATTTATTACTGAATTCATTTAGTAACTCCGTGATACCAATTAAATCCTTTGCTTGGTTGGATGTTCCTGAGGCAATGTCTGATATTGCTTCCGTTACACCTTCTGATACACTTGCCATTTCTTCAGAAACTGAAGATAAATTATACGATTGATCATTAATGTTTGAAGAATTTTCTTTAATTTTTTTAATCATGCTTCCTAGCGATTGCTGCATTATTTTCATAGAATTGGTCATAACACCAACCTCGTCTTTTAACTTCAAATATTTAGGATTAATTTCTTCACTCAAATTACCTCCCGCTAATAATTCCAAGTGTTTCGATGTTGATTTTATACCACTTACTATTGAATTAGATATAAAATAAATAACTAAAAATCCTATAATGACAGCTAACAAGGATGAAACAATAACATCAATTTTCAAGCCATCTAACTCTGACAAAATTTCTTTTTTCAAAACAATAACTCCAACTGACCAATCACTTCCTGGAACGGGTGCATAACCCATGAATTTTTCTTCTCCACTATTTTGATATTCACCCATACCACTTTCACCAGCTATCATTTTTGTCTCGATATCTGCGATTGCTTGTTGCGATGGATCTGTTTTAACATCTACAAGTGCATTACTCATAGAAGTAACCTTATTGGGATCGGTACTAGCAATATTAGTTCCATCCTTGTTTATCATGAACGCATATCCTGTTTCACCTACATTAACTTGATTTGTTAATTCGCTCAAACAGTTTCCGTCTTGTGTTTCAATTAGTACCCCAATAATTAGATTATTATAATAGATTGGTACCGCATAAATAACCACAACACTACCATCTGTTTTACTAACAATTGGATCCGATACATTACTCTCTCCCTCCATTGCTTTCTGAAAAAATGCACTATCTTTTACATCAGCACTATTGCCATCTGTATTCTGTGCAACTCCATCTTTATCGACAATTCCCATTTTAAGGCACCCTAGTCTGTCAACCACTTTTAATAGGGTAGCCTTTTTGGATTCCCACAAAACATTTGGATTAGCTATATGATCCTGTGCTGAAATAGATTCTAATAAATCTATTTGTCCATCCATACTAGTTTTTACATAAAGTGCCGTTTGTTCTGCGATTTTGGGTAATGTTTTTGATAAATTTGACTGCAATGAATTTAACGAGTTTACATATGATATAATTCCTAGACTTAAGCAAATTGCAACAGTTACCACCCCTATTGATACAACTAATTTTGTTTTAATACTTTTCATGATGTCTCTCTTTCGTAAGTAATATACTCCCATGTTTGTGTTCATTTTTAATAATTCCAATATTAAGGCATTTAATACATATTAACATTAATATCAATAATTCGACTTTATATTACACTGTTCAGTTGTTAATGTCAATCCATTTGTTTATAAATATTTTCTTTTGTTTATAAACATTTTCTATTATTTATAGATATTTTCTATTTATAAAGCAAATCGACAAATACACTCCATGAAATTCCTTTGTGGTGCTACAACAACTTGGTTTTTGTTTAGCAAGACACCTCGTGTTTATAGCTTCTTAATAGTTGCTATTATTTTTTCTTTCATATTTAAGGAATGCATATTCTAGATTAAAATAAGTCTGTTCTTCACTTTCACCAGCAACCAGCCATCCCTCATCATCATCTAAATTCGGAAAATAAGAATCTCCATCATATACATGATCTATTTTGGTAATATGTGCAACGTTACAATAAGGTAACATTGCTTTATATATACTCTCTCCTCCGATAATATATATATCTTCGCTCTTATATTGTTTGAGTTCTTCTAGTAGTTCATCTATTGAATGAACTACTTTTGCACCCCTTACTGTATAATTCTCATTTGTTGATAAAATAATATTGGTTCTACTTGGTAATGGAAGCCCACTTGGAAATGTCTCTATTGTTTTTCTTCCAAGTACAACTACTTTTCGAGTCGTCTCTGCACGAAACAATTTCTGATCATTGGGAATCTTTACAAGCAACTGCCCTCTTAAACCGATTGCCCAATTTTTATCTACTGCTGCTATTAAATTCATTTTTCCTCCATCCATGCGATTCTTGCACGCGTATTCTGATTAATGTAATATTTTCTGTTACTTAACGTACTCTCTTTTTCGCAAAAACAAAATGATATTCAATTCAAAATCCCAAGAATAAATTACATCCTTATGTGGTTTATTTGCGTCGTGTAGTGATATCTATGTGAGTACGATATCGTTAATCTTTTCGTCTCTGTATGAATTTCATTTTTATTAATTAATTACGAAATTTTACCACTTCTTCTAAACTGCGATTGGTATATTCTTAACTTGTAGCCCTGCTACATAATTATCTAATCGTATATCATCAACTGTAAAGTCATAAAAGTTTTTAATCTCTGGATTCAGCCAAAAATTAGGAGCATCATATACTGGTCGTTGAATCAATTCTTCTATTATTGGAATATGTCTATCATAAATATGCGCATCTGCAATAACATGCACCAACTCACCCACCAGCATATCGCAAGACTGCGCAATCATATGTATTAAAATTGCATATTGACATACATTCCAGTTGTTTGCAGCCAAAATATCTTGTGATCGCTGGTTAAGAATCGCATTTAATTTTAGCTTATCACTTCCTTTTTCTTTCGTTGTATTAAATGTCACACTATATGCACAAGGATATAAATTCATTTCATGCAAATCTTCATGATTATAAATATTTGTCATAATTCTTCTACTATAAGGGTTGTTCTTCAAATCGTAGATGATACGATCAACCTGATCCATCATACCTTCTTTGTATTGATGTTTCACTCCTAGCTGATATCCGTATGCTTTACCGATAGAACCATCCTTATCTGCCCAACTATCCCATATATGACTCTTTAATTCATTTACATTGTTTGATTTTTTCTGCCATATCCACAAAATTTCATCCATACAATTTTTCATAGCTGTCTTTCGTAGTGTTAATGCTGGAAATTCCTTGGATAAATCATATCGATTCACCACACCAAATTTCTTTATTGTATAGGCAGCTGCTCCATCCTCCCACTTAGGTCGAACTTTTTCACCCTCCGTACTAACTCCATTTTGTAATATTTCCTTACACATATCTATAAATAAATGATCTGCTAAACTCATGCCTCGTCCTCCAAACTCATATTCATTCTATTATAAAGTATAACTAATATTTAGCTGATAATGCAATTTTAGCTAACTGTATACATCCCATGATACCCTGGTCATCTTGAAGGCTTGCTGGTACAATATAATGATCTATATCATTTATTTCCTTTGTGTTAATATAACCATTCAAAAGCTTTGTTACTTCATTTCTTATTAGTGGAAATAACTGTGTTTGATGCATTACTCCTCCGCCTAAAATGATTCTTCTAGGTGATAGAGTGAGGATAAATGTTACTAGCGCCTGAGCAATATAATATGCTTCCATTTCCCACACCTTATTGTTATCCTTTAATTCAAAAGCCTTTTGTCCCCATCTCTCTTCGATTGCAGGACCAGCAGCAAGTCCTTCTAAGCAAGTACCATGATAAGGGCATTTCCCCTTATAATTATCTTCTGGATGCTGTTTCAAAAGGATATGTCCCGCTTCTGGGTGAAGCATACCATGTAGAAGTTTTCCATTTATACTTGCACCAACACCAACACCTGTTCCAATCGTAATATATACTACGGAATCAAGATTTTTTGAATCTCCAAAAGTTATTTCACCTAAGCAGGAACCATTTACGTCCGTATCAAGACCAATTGGAATATTAAGTTCCTTTTTTATATTTCCTAATAAATTGTAATATTTCCAATCCAATTTAGGTGTATCTAATATATAACCATACATTTCTGATGATTTGTTAACATCAATTGGTCCAAATGCCCCAATTCCAAGAGATACAATATTTTTATCTTTAAAATAGTTAATAATCTGTGGAATTGTTTGCTCTGGAGTTGTAGTAGGTATAGAAATTTGTTCTAATATCGTTCCATCCTCTTTTCCTAAAGCACATACCATCTTTGTTCCGCCTGCTTCTAATGCACCATAAATCATTTAAATCACATTCCTTTCGCTTCGCTCAAGGCTCATCTCATAATGTAAGAGAAAGAGCGAAATACTTGTTTTGTTGTAATTCACATAAAAATTATATTAATTAAATAATCTTACTAATTATAGCTAATCAATCCATGTGTATCAAATCTATTTACTATTTTACCTAGTCACTATAAAAATAGCAAGTATTCTCTTATATGAATTTGCAAATTATTCAAATTAACTATTTAAATTTGGCCTAAAACTCGAACTAATTTTCCACATATAGAACTCATTTTATTCTTGACAACTTATTATGATTATAGTATACTACATTTTGTGTTCGTTAGTTTAAAACGCACTGATGAATGCGATAGTAGTACAGTTGGTAGTACGCCACCTTGCCAAGGTGGAGGTCGCGAGTTCGAGTCTCGTCTATCGCTTTTTAATAAGACTTTATGTTAATCATAAAGTCTTATTTTTCATTTACTAAGAAATGTGCTTCATAGAATGAAAGTCTATTGTACTGCACCCACTTAGGCGCAAAACATCTGCAAACAGACTTATTATTTCAAACAAGTTTATATAACTTTGAAAGGAAAACAAAATGTATAATAATTTATTAAAACTGGGACCTATCACAATACATAGCTATGGTTTATTCATTGGAATTGGATTTATGATGGCTCTTATTCTAGCCGATTACCGTTCTAAAAAGAACAATCTAGATGCCGATTTTGTTTTTAATTTGGCATTTGTTTGTATCATATTTGGTATGCTAGGTGCTAAAGTTCTTTACTTATTGACGGAGATAAAAGCAATCATAAATAATCCTAGTATCATTATAGAACTAATGAGTGGATTTGTTGTATACGGTGGAATTATAGGTGGTATCTTAGCTGCTTTTATATATTGCAAAATCAAAAAAAAGCACTTTCTTACCTACTTTGATTTATTAGTCCCATCTGTTGCTCTTGCGCAAGGTTTTGGTCGAATCGGCTGTTTTTTTGCTGGTTGTTGTTATGGAAATGAAACAAGCTCTCATTTTAGTATTGTTTTTAAAAATTCTGCTTATGCTCCAAATAATCTACACCTAATTCCTACTCAACTAATATCAAGTGTTGGAGACTTTATGATTTGCTTTCTTCTTATTTTAATAGCCAGAGGAAAACCAAAATCTGGAATGGTAGCAAGCGCATATTTAATATTATATGGAGTTGGTCGTTTCTCCATTGAATTCCTTCGAGGTGATTTAATTAGAGGTGCGATTGGACCATTATCTACCTCACAATTTATTTCTATTTTTATTGTTTTAGGTGGATTGATCCTAGGTTTTATTTCTAATAAGAATAATAAAACTACGCTAACAGATGAAACTTAAATAAAGCAAAAAAAGATTATAGACATTCTCTATATCTTTTTTGCTTTATTTAGTAGGCATCATTTTTATAATTCTACCAGCAAATTCATTAAAATTTTGCGTTTGTAAAATAACTTTTCCTGGACCTGTAAGCTTAGTCAAAAATAATCCTTCTCCCCCTAAGAATATATTTTTAATACCTTTGACAGTTTCTATTTCGTAATTTACTGATTTGTCAAATGCTACAACATTTCCTGTATCAACTTTAATGACTTCTCCTGGTGCTAACTCTTTTTCAATCATATCACCATCTATCTCAAGAAATACAATTCCATCTCCTGACATTTCCTGCAAAATAAATCCTTCGCCTCCAAATAAACCTGTTGAAAATTTCTTCGTAAAACTTATTTCTACATTAACGTTTGGTTGCGCACATAAAAAAGCATCCTTTTGACAAATTATATTACCTTTTTGGCTTAAATCTACTGGTACTATTTCACCTGGAACAGTAGAAGCAAAAGCAATGGTAGCATTTGATTTTTCAGCCATATATGTTGCCATAAACAAAGATTCACCTGCAAACATTCTTCCAATGCCCTTCATTAAGCCACCTTTTAAGTTTGTGTCCATAACAATTCCCTCAGTCATCCAAGCCATACCACCTGACTGTGTTACCATTGATTCTCCAGCTTCCATTGTTATCTCTACTGCTGGCATAGTACTTCCTAAAATTTCATATCTCATACATTACTCCTTTCTTCCGATAAATTCATTTTACTAATTAATTGTATCTTGGTCAAGTAATTATTGTAACATTTTTAATTTAACAACTAGTACGAATATAACAAAAAAGGGTGGATTCATGAAATGAATGCCACCCTTTTTACCAAACAATTGTATTAACTTATTGAACTGTAAAATCTACATAAAAACTAGAATTACCACCAACATATGCTCTATAAACACCAGGTGTAAAGGCTTCATATGTGCTTGCTGTGGAATAACTATTCAATTTCATAGTATCATCATCAAAATATGAAGATGCACTACCCGGTGCGAAACTTAATGTCTTATCTCCTGCTTTTAAATATGTATAAAAGTTTGCATAAGAACGTGACGTACTACCTGTAAATGTAGTATTTGTATCTGATGTAGAAACATAAGTACTGTTAAAATCATAATCGTAATCACGTGTATATTTACCATTACTATTTTGCTTCATCTTATATACATATATTGGTGTGTACACACTAAATGTATTGTCTAAATTAAAATTCTTTAAATAAGAAAGATCAAATCTATTTAACGCCCCAAACACTTGTGACTGAGTAACTTTACTCTTAAGGTTAAGAGTGATACCTGTTGCTGTTGCTACTGTATTTTTAATCTTAAGTTGTGAGCTATATTTCTTACTCGTATTAAAAGGATTATTCATTGAATAATAGCTATTTAACATATTCGTAAGAACTTCAAATTTTGTTCCATTTGCAACAACAATAATATTGTCACTAAGATATCCATTTGCTGTAGTAGTCTCTTTCACTAACAAACCATTACTTTCACAATTTGTTGCTTTTTGTACTGCTTCATTCTTAACATATAAAGCAGTTAAAGTATTAATATAAGTATAACAATTCGAAGCTTTGATTGACGAAAATTTAGAGAATTTCTTTGCTGCGCTATCTAAAGAAGTTTTGTAATCTGCTACTACTGGATTCGTTGAATACTGAGAATGAACAACTGCTAATGTACATACTAATGATTTTCCTTTGTATTTAATAGAAATTGTTGTACTACCTACCTGTTTTGCTGAGATAGCACCTTTTTTTGAAATTGTAGCAATTGCTTTATTGGATGACTTATAAGTAGCTGTTTTTGATACTTTTGATAGTTTAGAAATCTTTGATGAACCATTAAAAGAAATATAATCACCAATATTGAAGCTCTGACCTGCTTCCGCTGTTAACTGATAATAGTGTTCTTTTGTTATACTATTATAACTATCTTCTAAATCGCTAAAATTTATATAACTATTTCTTGCTGCTTCTACCGTAAGTGCTGGGGTAGCTGCAAGAAAAGGTGTAAGCATTAACAACATACATAATAAAGCTGCCAAGCTTCTTTTTATTTTCTGCATAACATTGTCTCCTTCACTTTTCATTTTATTGTACTGTATATGTTGCACAAGGTGTGATTGTTTTAAGTAATACGTTATTACTATAATAGTTATCTGAGTATACAGATGAATTATTGGTTAAGTAAACTTTATAATTTCCTTTTTCTAATAATTGATCATTTAAAGTTAATTTAACTGATTTACTTCCTTTTTTAATTGTACCATATGCTGCATCATAGAGCTCTTCGTTTCCATCAGCATCCACCTTAACTATAACAGCCGCAACTTCAACTTTCATACTTGATTTAAATGTCTGATTATAATCAGATAAAGAAATTAATGAAAAAATCTGAGTTGCTGATACTTTTTTGCTGAATTTAACGGTAACTGTTTTAGCATTAAATTTTGCTGAAGCTGATTTGATTGAAAATCCTGCTTTTCTTGTATCAAAAGCACTTTTTTCTTGTTGTAAGTCAGTAAATGTTTCAACTAAATCTCTGTACTGTGCCAAATTCACAACAACAAGACGGTTATTATAATCGGTTGTTGCCACTTTGTAATAATCAGTACAATAGAATCCATAAGAATCTATTTTATTATTTTCAACATAAAATGTTCTTAACTTCTTATTAATTGCTGCTATTTTTTTAGCTACTGTAATACTATTTTTAACAGTAATTGAACTTTCTTTTGGATACTTCTTAAGCAATGCAGCTATGTCATCTTGAATAGCCGTTACATCTTCCTTGTTAGAATATTTCTTAGAAACTACCTTAAGTGTAAGGTTGATTGTTTCATCATCAAATTTAATTGATAATACTGTACTTCCTTTTTTCTTAGGTGTTACAACACCTGTTTTAGAAACTGTAGCAACTGATTTCTTTGTTGACTTGTAAGTTGCTGCTTTTGATACACTCGCTGAATCAGATAGTCTTCCACTAAAACTCCCCGTTGCAAAATCACCAATAGTAAAGGCTTCACCCAGCTCTACTGTCATTTTGTAATTACTTCCAATCGTCTTATCCTCATCTAACGTACGTTCACTTTTTCCAGTTAAACCATACCAATTAAGCGAAGAATATGTGTTACTTGCTTGAGCAGTGATTCCTGCTGTTGGTAAAGATGCTGCTACCGTCATTGAAAGCATCAATGCTGTTAGTCCAGCTGCAAAACATTTTTTAATTAATCTCATTTATAAACCTCCTCTTATCTAACTATAACGCTTCTTGTATTTTTTAAGCGATAAAGATATAATACTACCACATTCTCCCAAATGCAACAAATTTTCACATTATTTTCACACCTTTTTCACATCAATAACATTGTTTCGACACAATTTTGGAACTTTTTATTTATATTTGTGCAATATAACGGTTTTTTATTTTCAAACAAACAAAAGCTTAACCATAAACTTTAGAATTAAAGGCATGGTTAAGCTTTTTATTTTTTATTCAAAATCATATTGTGCAACATAATATATTGTTGTTATCGCAGTTAAATCAAAATCATTATCTATAATTTGATCTCCTGTAAATACGAAATCATATGTTACATATTTCCCAGGATTTAATTTAACCGGCGTTCCGGTTGAATCTTTATTCAGGGCTGCCAAGTCAATACTAGCTTCTGTCTTTTCCGCAATTAATAACCCCTCATCAGAACCATCTGGAATTGTAACTGCGATTTTTATATTAGCTAAACTAGTTACTCTAAACGGTTTTCTATTATAAATTCGTGCAATATAGTGTAATTTACCATTCTTATAATATACCTTCATTGGATAAAAATGTATCAGCCCACTTTCTAAATTTTTATGAGTTGGTGCACTTTGTTTAAATTGATTATTTCTTACCTTTACTGTACAGTAATATCTTTTTTTCCCTACTTTGGCTGATATTTTTACAGTTCCACTCTTAATTGCTGTAACAACCCCCGTTGAAGATACGGTAGCCACCTTCTTATCATACGACTTCCATGTTACTTTTTTCGTAGACAAAATACCCTTTACTTTCAGTTTTACCGTATTTCCTACTAAAACAGTAGACTTTGTTTTATTTAATTTGACTGCTGCTTCTACTGTTGTAACTGATGTAACTACTGGCAACGCAGATGGGATTGTTATTGCCATTACTAAACTAAATACAACTGCCATAAATATTTTTCGCAGATTGCAAATTTTCATAATATTCTTATCTCCTTCTACTCATTTCTAATAGCTGCTAAAGGACTTAATTTCATTGCTCTAAGAGCCGGGAACAGTCCCGCTAACATTCCTACAAACACTGCAAAAATTAATGCGATTAAGGGCAACCACATTGGAATATAAGATAATGTTGCTCCATCTGCATACCCATATGCTCCTGCCAAAAACTTGTTTATGATCCAGGAAATCAAATAACTTAAAATCAGCCCAAACATTCCACCAAAAAATCCTATAAAAGCTGCTTCTGTTAAAAACATGGTTCGTATGTTTCCAAGACCACACCCTAAAACTTTAATAATACCAATTTCCTTTGTTCTTTCGTAAATTGACATCATCATCGTATTTGCAATGCCGATTGCAGCTACAAAGAGCGAAACTGCACCAATACCACCAAGTACTGCTTGAATCGAACGATATTGTTTTTGCATGGTTTTAAGATATTCAGCATTACTCGACGCTTCAAATCCCATTGCTACAATTTCATTTTGTACCGTCATAACATTATTCATCTTATCCACTTGAACATATGCTTGCGAATATTCAAACTTTCCATACCCTTTACCACTTTTTGTTGATGGCTGTCCTGGTATTGCTTTTCCCTTAAATGCTTTTTTCAGTTGCGTTTTAAGTGCCTCAATATCAACATAAGTATTCCACGAATAATCACTATAAGTTTCCATATCGCCTTCTACTACCGCATTACCACTCATAATATATTTTTTAGGAGAAGCTCCCTCCCCATCTTGTGCAGCAAAATAGGCATCCGTGTCATATATTATAAATAAAGGAGTATTGACTAAATCAACATCGGGTAATTCACCAAGTTCCCAATATCCTTCCTGTGTCTTTCTATTATAGAAATCTCCTATTACTTGATTTCCAAATACAAATTTTAAATCTTCACCAGCCTGAGGCAATGTACCCTCTGCCAATGGTATATTCATTTTTTGGAGCGCATCGACTGACATTCCTATAATATTTAAATATCCTTCATATATCCCCTGTCTCGCTATGGCTGAGACACCTAAAATTGGAGATGCTACCACTACATGTTCAAGCTCTGTAATACTTGTGATAGCCTCATCATCTAATTTTAACGTATCTCCCGAAGAGCTATTCTCTGCATCATTTCCAGAGCTTGAGGACTCCAAAGAACTCGACGAGGTATTGCTATTTGAATTATCCCCACTATAGGATACATTAATCGTTGTTAATCCACCTGATTCTTCAATTTGTTCCATCGTTGATTTATTCAATCCAAAACCTAATGACAACATTACTACAATTGACGCCGTTCCAATCACAACACCTAATACGGTAAGAGCTGTTCTTAGTTTTCTTCTCCATAAATTAGTGGCGCTCATTTGTAGTAAATCAAGAAATTTCATTGTCTTCACCCGCTTTCATAGGTGTTTCTTTCTTACCACTTACAATTAATTGGTCTTCATCATCTACATTTTCTTCTTCTTCAACAATCTCTTCAATTCCTTCATCTTCTTCATATATATTATCTACAAAGTCAGTTCCATCATCTATCCTATCTAGTAATTCATTTTCTATATCTTCTGCTTTTTTCTTTTTCTTTTTTTTCAAGAAAATAAAGATTCCTACGCCTGCCAATATAATCACAATGATAGAAATTATCCAAATTATTGTAGCCGCTGATGCCCCTGATGTTTCCGTGTCATCCATTCCCATATCTTCATCATAACCTTCTGCAATAGGTAGAACAGCTTCCGTAACCGTTAAATTCAGAGTTTTTTCTACGGTTGTTGCCGTCCCGGCTTCATCTTCATACGTAATTAAGATTTTTACCGTCCCATCATCCGTTGTCGCCGCTTCACCAGACACCATTGCATCCACATTTCCAGTCGCACCGGTTTCTATTGTTCCAATATATGTATCGCCACCTGTAATTGATGCTGCTTCAAATTTAGTAGTTACATTATACATTTTTGTTTTTCCTGTATTGTAAATGCTAAACATTATATTTGCTTCTGCTCCAACTTCTATACTTGTTGGCATAACCTCTGGATCACTTAGTTCAAATCTTGCTTCTTGCAATATAGGAATTGAAACACTTGCATCTGAAGTGTATTGATTATTCGATTCATCCTCATATTCTAATTTAACATCTAAAACATACGGTCTCTGTGTCAAATCTGCTTTTGCATTCATATCAATCGAAATATCTTTTGTTTCCCCCATTTCAATACTATCAATAAAAATAGTACTTGAACCTTCTTTGGGTAAAAATGCCTGTGTTACTGTTGTATCGTCTGTGCTATCAGAAGCTGCTTCTAAATCGCATTTAATATTTGATACAGCTGTGTTACTCGACGTGTTTTGCATATGAAGCGTAAGTGTAAAATCTTCTCCAGCATGTACATTCTCTGGTACCGTATTAAATCCTGTTACAATAATTCTTGGTACAGATGTTGCATTATTACTTCCTGAACCCTTTTTACCAATCGTCTTCACATAAGTCTCAATCGTGGCTGATTCCTGTGTACCATCCGCATTCATAAACGTGGCTTCAAAATTCAAGGCATAATATCCAGTACTTATGTCATCTCTGGCTTTAAATGTATAGGTTACTTCTTGACGTCGCTCTAGTGGATCTTCGCTATAATTTGAACCCAGCAGTTCAGTAAGTTGTACTGCATATCCAGTTTTCTCGATTTCGAACGGAAAAGAAGCCGTATCTGTTGATATAACTGGTGATATAATTACATCAGTAATATCATATTTGTCCATGTTTACCAATGGCAATACTATATTAACGGTCTGACCATATGTAACTGTAGGAATCTCCCAGTTATCACATAGCATAATTTTAGAATTAATATTAAGTGTGTCTGTTGTATCCGTACTCATGTCTTCCGTGTCTGTAGTTGTATCTGTAGTTGTATCGCTATCTGAACTGGTATCAGTGCTTGATGCTTCAGCATTAGAACCTGATGTATTCGTTTCTGTTGTAGCGTAAACAGGCGCAGAAAACATCATAAAACAACAAGTTAATAACATTAATAATATACTACACTTTTTCATTCTTTTTAGCCTCCGTATTTTTACCCTTTTCCTCAATTTTTACTATTTTCCCATCTTTGATGTGAAATATTCGATCCGCAAAACTTGCTAAATGATTATCATGCGTAACCATTACTAACGTTCTATTTTGCTCTTTAACAATTTTTCTCATTAATTCCATTACTTCTCCTGAAGTATTAGAATCAAGATTTCCCGTAGGTTCATCGGCAAATATAATTTCTGGCTCCACAACAAGTGCTCTTGCAACACCCACTCTTTGTTGCTGTCCCCCTGACATTTGCATTGGTTTATGTTTCTTATGGTCTGGCAAGCCAACTAAATCTAACATGGCTTCTGCTCTTTTTAATCTGGACTTTTTATCAGTTCCTCTAAACGTAAGAGGTAACGCAACATTTTCTTCCGCATTCATAGTTGATAATAAATTAAAAGACTGAAAAATAAACCCAACTCTATCTCTTCTAAATTTAACTAATTGATTTTCGCTAAGTTTTTCAATGTGCTTTTTAGCTATTATAATTTGTCCTTTGGTAGGTTGTTCTAGTCCTGCAAGCATATTTAAAAGCGTTGATTTTCCTGAACCTGATGTACCAACAATAGAGCAAAACTCTCCCCTGTAAATATTCATATTTATGCCACTTAGCGCATAAACTTTATTTTGTCCTATTGAATATACTTTATACAAATCTTTGACTTGAATTACAGGTTGTCTCGTCAAGGCTGCTTTTTTATTTGGTTCTGCTTTTTTATTTGGTTCTGCTTTTTTATTTGGTTCTGCCTTTATAATTGATTTAGCTTTATTCGTTTCCAAAATTGCATCCTCCTTCCTGTATTTTTATCTCATTTACTTTCCAATCATATCATACTCTTGACATTTTTTGTCACTATTCAGTACCTTCATAGTTACCATTTTTCTTATATCTTCTATTTTGTTTCTGTACTTTGTGGAAGTACCCATTCTTCTAAAAGTTTTCTATATTCACTCTCTTGCATTTCATCTCCTATAGCACGATAAGTATCTACTAATCGCTTCAATGGATAGTCGCCCGCATAATGTATATTCAATTCGCACTCGGTTTCAAATGCCGCATTATAAAACCAAATTGTCGCTTCATTATAATCTCTATTTTGAAAAAAATATTCCCCAACCTCATAGCATACTTCAGCGCTGGCCCTACCCTCCGCTAAGTTTTTAAGACTGTTTTTCAATATCAAATTATAATCCCTTGTTAATCGTCCACATTTTGTTAATATGCACTGTGCTGCCTTTATTTCATCTTCGCTTCGTAATTCATTCTCCAAAGAATACTCAAAATAGCTTTGGACATCTAGAAAATCTTGCGTCTCCCCTGCAATATATAATTCTTTCGCAAACATTATATATAATTTTTTAGAAAGTTTTATACCACTTTCTATCAATTTTAAAATATGCTTAAAATCTCTATTTGCATGAGATTTTACTGGCATATGAATAATCTCTATATCGCTATCAAATATAATGGGTTCTGTATTTATCGTCTCATGTATCGGATTTATCCATACAAATTCTCGAAGTCTTTTAAAAAGCTTTGGTCGGTATTCTGTTTCATAATTATATGTAGTTCCAAATTGAAGTTGATTGGTATATTTCATTTGCACGATTTCAACTTCCGAAAGCATTGCCATCTTTAACTTCATGAATCGCTCAATATTAACTTTATCAATAATTTCATCTGCATCCGCTGTATATATATAGTCTTTGGTAGCTTTTGAAAATGAATAATTTCTTGCATGTGCAAAATCATTTTGCCACTTATACGCATATACCTTATCTGTATAGTTTAAAGCTATCTCCTTTGTCATATCGCTTGATCCCGTATCTATAATAATAATCTCATCTGCAATTACTTTCAAGGAATCTAAACATCTACTAAGCACAGCTGCTTCATCCTTTACTATCATGCATACACTTATTGATATCATTTGTTACGCTCCTATTTTTTTGTCGTTTGCTATGGAAATAAATAATCAAACTATTTGAAAATTTCTAAAAATAGTGTTTACTCTGCATAATAACGAAGTAACTTTTTATAATTATAGAAGTTCCAAGAACTTTTCCACTATGATTAGGGTGTCAAAAGGTATTTTGACACCTGATACCTACGGATTGTTACGCACTTTGGACCCTGGTATCCCACTATATAAGTAAGTCATTATTCATAATACTTATTATGAATAATGACTATACAATAAATAATATTTAAACTAATGGATATCGATCCGTTAATCCTTTTATTAGTTCTTTGGCCTTTTCTTGATTTGCTTGTCCATCATGAATCATAAGTGCAATTGCTTCTGCAATTACATCCATGTCTTGCACATTCAATCCACGTGAAGTAACAGCTGGCGTTCCAAGTCTAATTCCACTTGTAACAAATGGTGATTGTGGGTCATTTGGAATTGTATTTTTATTACATGTGATATTCGCATAATCCAATAATTTTTCCACTTCTTTACCCGTTAACCCAGTACTTGTTAAATCAACAAGCATTAAATGATTATCGGTTCCCCCTGAGACAAGTTTAATACCTCTACTCAATAATCCTTTGGACATTGCTTGCGCATTATCTACGATATTTTGTTGATATACTTTGAAACTATCCTCTAATGCTTCTTTGAAGCAAACTGCCTTAGCTGCAATAACATGCATTAACGGACCACCTTGAATACCTGGGAAAATAGCCTTGTTAAAATTAAATTTCTTGGCCGCTTCTTCATTTGCTAAAATCAATCCACCTCTTGGTCCTCTTAATGTTTTATGTGTTGTAGTAGTTACTACATCAGCATAGGGAATTGGATTTGGATGAAGACCTGCTGCAACTAAGCCCGCAATGTGAGCCATATCAACCATAAGATAAGCTCCTGCTTCGTCTGCAACTTCTCTAAATTTCTTAAAATCAATTGTGCGAGCATAAGCACTAGCTCCTGCAATAATCAATTTTGGCTTCGATTCAATCGCAATCTCTCTTAATTTATCATAATCGATAAAACCTTTATCATTAACACCATAAGGAACAATGTGAAAGTAGCTACCTGACATATTCACTGGACTTCCATGAGTCAAATGTCCGCCGTGATCTAAATTCATTCCCATTACTGTATCTCCAGGTTTTAGCATTGCAAAAAACACTGCCATATTGGCCTGAGCGCCAGAATGTGGCTGAACATTTGCATAGTCACAACCAAAGATTTGCTTAGCTCTTTCAATTGCAAGATTTTCTACCACATCTACGCATTCACATCCGCCATAATATCTCTTTCCAGGATATCCCTCAGCATATTTATTCGTTAATGGACTTCCCATTGCAGCCATAACTGCTTTACTAACCCAATTCTCTGAAGCAATTAGTTCAATGTGACTATTTTGTCTTTCCATTTCTGCAGTAATCGCATCAGCCACATCTACATCTACATTTTTAATTTCGTCAAAAGAATACATTTTTTTACCTCCTAAGGATTTACGTTATGAATTATTATACTCTATAACACAATTCTTGACAACGTTAAAGTTATTAATATTCCATTTTATGCTAGTATTTTCAAGAAACAAAAAGACAGATATTATCTGCCTATATGTTTTTTATAATTTACAACTCTCTATCATTACACCATGTGCGATACCTGGAACACTTTTGCCTTCATTATAACTAACAGTGGATAACAACGCTCCTGTCGGAACAAACAAAATTTTATTCATGGTTCCTTTTTCTAGCTCCTTCAAAAGATATGCACTTAGTGTAGTAGCCGCACAACCACAACCACTTCCTCCTGCATGTGTATCCTGGGTTTGCTGATCAAATATTTCTTTACCACAGTCCATATGCAATTTAGATATATCATACCCTTTCTCTTTTAATAATTCAATTAATATATCGCTACCAATATATCCCAAATCTCCTGTAACTATTTTGTCATAATATTCTGGTTGCAAATTAAAATCCACTAAATTTTGATAAATAGTATCACATGCTGCCGGAGCCATTGCGGCCCCCATATTCATTGAATCTTTCACTCCATAATCCACAATTTTTCCTGTTGTAATTCCTGATATTTTGACTTTACTATTTTTATTACTGACTACAAATGCGCCACTTCCAGTTACTGTCCAGCTTGCCGCCAGTGGGCGTTGATTTCCATAATCAAGTGGATAACGAAACTGTTTTTCTGCACTTGCAAAATGACTCGATGTTACAGCTAGCACATTGTCTGCATATCCTGCTGCCACAGTCATAGCTGATAGTGAAAGTGACTCTCCTGCTGTTGAACACGCTCCATATAAACCAAACAGTGGTATATTATAATCTAAAAGACCAAATGAAGTAGCAATTGCCTGCCCCAGCAAATCACCTGCAAAAATATATCGGATTTCTTGATTCGTTAATTTTGCATTTTTGATTGCCCACCCAGCAACTTTTTTTTGCATGCTACTTTCCGCTTCTTCCCAAGTGTCTTCACCAAATAAATCATCATCACCTATGACATCAAATTTATTACCTAAAGGGCCTTCCCCTTCCTTCTTCCCCACTATATTTGCAGTGGCTAGAATATAAGGTGGGTTTTCAAATTTTATACTTTGTTTTCCAATCATTTCTGCCATGTAGTCACTATCCTTCCTTATGTTTTGCAAGATTTTCGCTTTTCGTGGTACGCCTAATTACTATTTAACTATTTAGCACCTTCATAGTTACCGCTACGCGATGCACATAAATGTAAGAAACCTTGCATTTATGTGCTAAAAAACTCGAGATTTTGCTTTGCAAAGCACCTCGCTTTAGTGAGTTCTGAATCGTTACCTATTTAAACATATAATAGATAAATCCCAAAAGTGATGAAGTACAAACTCCATAAAGAATTACCGGCCCCGCAATTGTAAAAATTTTGCAACCAATACCAAAGACTTGTCCTTCCTTTTTATATTCAATCGCAGGTGAAGCTACTGAATTTGCAAAACCCGTGATTGGAACCAATGCTCCTGCTCCTCCAAACTTTGCGATTTTGGAAAATAAGTTAAATCCAGTTAACACCACACTGCAAAGAATCAAAATTAAAGTTGCCCATGAACCTGCCGTTTTATCATCCATATTATTGGCCATACAATAATTTAAAATTGCCTGTCCAATTGTACAAATAATTCCTCCTGTAATAAATGCCTTTAACATATTTACAAGCAAATTATGTGTCGGTGTTACTTGCTTCACATATTCATTGTATTCATTTTTCTTCGCTTCATTCATATTCTACCTCCTACCATCTATTTAAAAATTGTAACAAGGAACCTATTATTTTACCTAATGCCATTGAAATAATGAATAAACTAAGTCCTCTCGTCATTTTCATTCGTCTCGAAAATATTGGTATGACATTGAGAATTTCTGCTAATGCCATTACCATACAGCCCACGAACACTCCCGAGAAAAATCCATAAATTATAATAACTACTAATTCTCCTGGAATTCTAATTTTATAAAGATATACAAGGTTTCCAATTATTCCACCCAATACTGCGCTGTCTTCATACCATAGTATATGATCTGCCGTGTGTGTTCTATCTACAAATCTTGGCACTACACCAATACCTGCGATTGCGGCAAACGCCCCTGCCGCGACTGCAACACCACTGCTTAACCCCACTATTATTAGAATAAGCTGCTTAATCCACATCAATACGCTTATCCTCTCTAATGTAATTTTTTATAAGAGCCGTATTTACATCGTCTTCATATAATCTCATTTCTACTTGGATTGGTGTTGGATCCGTATTAATTCTTTTACCACCAATATGGTTGTAAAATACTAAAATTCCTATTCCAAGGCCAACCGAGTAACTAATCTCTAGCATGGTAAACCCATTCGATTTTTTATTCATAACTAATTCGTAAAACTGTGCAAATAACTTTTCAACTGCTACGTCATTATTAAATGTCATGATTGTAAAAGCCGCGCCAATAAATAGTATAATACATATCATTCCAATCTTTAGATACTCGACTATCTTGTTTTGTTCCTTAGTCACATACTCTATCACAAAATCTACTTCGCCAATATTATCTATCTCCAAATCTGGATATATCTGATGTATCACCTCTAAGACTTTTAAGATAGAAACCACATATTTGCTACCTTGTTTATCCGTAAGATTTAATATTTTAATTGGTTTGATCCTGCTTAATACCGTGGAATTACTACACTCCATTTTTGCAATATGATTAATTGTCACTATTCTATCATGAACCTGGATATTTCTTTCCACCTTCAAATACAAAATATCACCCATATGCCATTCCAACTTCCCATGATTGATTTTTTACTAACGTTCCATCCGTAATCGTTGTCGCGTTATTTAAAAAATACACATAGTAAGCAGTAATCGCTATCAGTGATATTATTAGTGTACATATTAACCATTTTCGTAATTTTTCTTTTTCCATGAAATCACTTCCCTTGCTATGTTTACCATTAGTATTTCATTACATTACTAATTTATACATAGTTTTCGGAAATTACAATTTTCTTAACTCGATAATATTTGTCGCATTCGTAATAATATTTTCTTTTCCATTCGACTCACTTGTACTTGACTTATTCCAAGAGCTTTTGCCACATCCATTTGTGTTTTATCTTGATAATAGCGCAGCATAATGAGTGTTTTTTCTTTTTCTTCAAGTTCTCCAAGTAATTGTTCCAGCAACATGCGATTTAAAAGTTTTTCTTGATCATCTCTCTTCTCCATTAGCTTGTCCACTAGACTTATTTGATTCCCATCACCTTGATATACTGTTTTATAGATTGATTCCACCTCAACATTAGCATCTAACGCCATGACAATATCTTCTGTTGAGAGTTCCGTTGCTGCTGCTAATTCTTCCAATGTAGCCTCTCGCCCCATTTCATGCGATAAATATTGAGTGGCTTGTCTGATTTTATAGCCATTTTCTTTCAATGATCTTGAAACTTTAACCATTCCATCATCTCTTAAAAAACGTTTTATTTCTCCACTGATCATTGGCACTGCATATGTAGAAAATTTCACTTCATATGTCATATCAAATTTATCAATTGCTTTTATCAGTCCTATACTTCCTATTTGGAACAAATCTTCCTGTTCATGTCCACGCCCATTAAATCGTTTTACAATACTCCAGACGAGTCCCAGGTTTTCCTTTACAAGCATATCTCTCGCTTCTTTATCCCCTTGGTGTGATTTTTCAATTAGCGCGATTGTATGCTCCATTTATACACTTTCACATCCTATCCTTTTCTTCATAGTAACCGATGTACCTGCTCCAATGAGTGATTCCACTTTTACTTCGTCCATAAATGCCTGCATAAACATAAAACCCATTCCTGAATGCTCATTTTCAGATTTAGTCGTAAATAATGGTTCCATTGCCTTTGATACATCTTCTATTCCATTACCTTTATCCACAATAATGATTGTTATTGTGTCTTTATCCAATATACTTGTTAATTCAACTACACCATCAATACTGTCATATCCATGAATAACTGCGTTGGTTACGGCTTCTGAGACTGCTGTTTTAACATCGGCAACCTCCTCGAGCGTTGGATTTATTTGTGTAAGAAAGGCAGAAACTGCAACCCTGGCAAAACTTATATTATTCGTATTACTATCGAATTCTATCCTCATTTTATTTGTACTCTTCATTATAATTCTCCCCCTATTTAACTGGTGTTTTAAGTCCTGAAACATTGTTAATGCTAATTAGTTTATGTACACCCGAAAGTGTTAATATTCGTTCAACCGTACCATTTACATTAATAGCTGATACGCTACCTCCTATTAATTTTATGCTTTTATATCTTCCCATTATCACTCCAATCCCTGTACTGTCCATAAATTTTGTTTTTTCAAAATCAAATATGATATTTCGAATATTATTACTTTCCATTATTTTATCAGATTCACTTCGTAGCTTTGGCGCATTATTGCAATCTAAATCTTCTGGTAACCTTATATACATGCAGGTTCCTTTTACGATAAAATTATTATCCATTTTTTAATCCCCCTTATTGTTGTTTGTTACAGATCAGCCTATGTTAACGCAAGGTAAGCATTGGGCACAAAGTCAAAGTGCCTTTTAATTAATATGGAAGTTTGCAGCACTTTCCTATTAAATAACTAGAAAGTGTGCAAAGCACACCTCAACTCCCCTAGCCCCTCATTCATGAGGGGAATTAGGGTTTCT
>JBGUEQ010000048.1:0-39743 GCA_041821265.1 Lachnotalea sp.
TGGTCTCCATATGACTTATATTATTATGATAGAGATAATAATGAATTAAAGCTCCTATATACTTTTGATGGAGAAGATATTATAGGTTTAAAAATGAAATAAGGAAAAATTCCAATTTGTTTAATTGTCAGAACTACTAACTTTCGTATTAAGGTTAGTGTTTTTTTTGCGCCTCAAATAGATAGTTAAATTAATATTGATATTTGGTTGTTTTTGAGATATTATAATGCTAAATAGGAGTTTGAAGGGAGATACATTATGGATAGATTTGAAAAAACTTATAGTCAAGGCAAGATGATGGTGATGACCGAAATATGGGTTGATAAGGAGACAGGAATTAACTATTTATGGCACAGAGATGCTAATTCTGGTGGTCTTACTCCTTTGTTAGACAATGAGGGTAAACCAATAGTCACATTATCTTCTAACAAATAAATACAATTTATGTAAACTACTGACTATGATAAGTTAGTAGTTTTCTTGTATGAGTTTTCACCTCGTTAAACCAGAAATTACTTAATAAAAAAATGCAAAAAAAATAAAATCTATCTTGTATTAAAATTCAACAGATGAATCGTACTTTGCAAAAACTGTAAGTTCACGATTATAATCTATGAATTCAAAAATTTTGATAGTAATTCTGTAATACTTACCATTGTGTCCAATTCCGTCACAATGTAAAACTGAGGATAATTCATCAACATTGAGTTCTATGCTTTCACGTTCAGAATCAGTATCATATGAAAAATTTACTATCACATTATCACCTCCATAGGGGGATTATACAAAATGGAAGTTGTTGTAAGTGGAATTATATCTATGATGCAAGATGTATTAGCAACTGTTCAATTATAAGTATTAGAAAATGCAATAAGAATCAACTTAAGAGGTATAAAGCTAGAGGATGAATGTACAGAATTATCTACTTATTCAGACGATAATGACAATATAATTAAGATTTTTGCAGGAAATAAAATATATGAAGGTTGCACAATGGAAAGCATTTAACAGTATGTTCGGCATACTTGAAAATTTTTACAAGAAAAAGAAAAGAATTATATTAAATATATTTATTAATTTCAGACTTTGATTTCTAACATGAAATAAAGAATATGATACAAAAATTTTAACAGGTTGTGTATTCCAGCTCTTTCTACATAATTAAAAAAGCAACCAATTAGGTTGCCTTATTTTAGGGAGGGTGTGAAGGAAACTGTTTTTCCTCCACGTGATTATGAAAAAGTTTATCTATATTAATTTAGGTATTTGCTTTATTTGATAAGCTAATTATAATGTCTAAATGTGTAAAATGAGTGATACTAAATTGAACTAATTGTTAACAATACGTGTAAATTGTGAATAAATTAAAGATTAATATGGTAGTGAAATATGCATCTTTAGATTTTGTTGAAAATAATTAACAAATGATAGTTGTAATTGGTTAACTATTATGCTATGATAAAAGAAATCAAGGTAACACTATATTATACATTATCCTATGAGGTGTTTTCTTGAATATAAGTAACATAAAACATAACTATTCAGTAACCAGTGTGCATCGCGTAGCGGTAATTATGAAGGTATTGAATAGTTACCATAAAACCAAAGTGGTTTAAATATAAAATTAATGGAAGAAGGAAATTATGGGGAGCGAAAAGACAGAACAAATAGTATTAAATATGGTGAACTTTTATATTTTGTTTGAAAAAGAATTTATGGAATTAGTTCCTATTATTAATATCCCTGAGATTACACCAATGCTTTCGAGGATGCTCAATGAAATTCATCTTCAAGGCAAGACAACTTCTTCAGAACTTAGCAAGCATTTAAATCTTTCGCTTCCCAACACGAGTCGTGCGGTTAATACTCTTTACCAATTAGGATATATCAACAAGACGCAGGATGTGAATGATAAGAGAATTGGCTATATTACATTATCCATAGAAGGCGTTGAATTAGTAAAGCAATTTCTAGTAATTTATCAGGAAAAGTTTTTTGAGAAATTAAGCCATTTATCAGAGGCTGAAATTGAGCATTTAAATGAAAGCTTTTCGACGATAAAAGATTTATTTATAAAGATGCGTGAAGTAAAATAAAAATTAGAATAGGAGTGATAACATGATGAATTCTTTATTTTTGTGTCATGGAGGACCAACCATAGTAGTAGAAAATAATGAGTATACCAAGTTTCTAAAAGAACTTGGTAACAAAATAAAACCAAAGGCTATTGTTATTTTTACAGCTCACTGGGAGAGTGAGAAAACAACAATATCTTCTGTTGAAGGTAAGTATGAGATGATTTATGATTTTTATGGATTTCCACACGAACTTTATGAAATGAAATACTTAGCGACAGGTTCGCCAGAAATAGCTATGAAAGTTAAAAATTTATTAAATGAAAAAGGTATAAACAGCCGACTTGATACCCAAAGAGGGTTGGATCATGGAACATGGGATTTACTCTATATCATGTATCCAAATGCTGATATACCAGTAATTCAGGTTTCGATTAATCCATTTATGTCAATGAAGGAACAGTATAAGATTGGAGAAGCTCTTCGTATTCTTGGTGAAGAAGACATTTTAGTAATTGGAAGTGGTTCAACCGTTCATAACTTAGCTACAGTGGACTGGGAAGCTACAAAAGTGAAAAGTTGGGCAGTTGAATTTGATGATTGGCTTATAGAAAAAATCAAGAAGAATGAAGTGGAAGAATTGTTTCCCTATCAGCGGCTGGCTCCGAATGCAAAACTTGCAGTCCCAAGGGAAGAACATATCATACCTATGTTTATCGCAATGGGTGCCGGACAAAGTAAACAACCCAAGCTCCTTCATCGAAGTTATATTTATGGGACCTTAACTTATTTAGGCTTTGAATTTTAGATCGAACGATGAAATAGAAAACGTATTTTGAAACGAGAGGAGAGAGAAGGATGGGAAAAGAATTATCAGAAATGTCTTTAGAAGAATTATGGGAGCTCTTTCCTATCATACTTAAAAACTATAATTTTGAATATCCTATATGGTATGAACTTGAGAAAGAAAAACTAATGGGAGCTTTTGAAGATGCAACAATAGTAAGAATTAATCATATAGGTAGCACCGCTGTTCCAGGAATTATATCAAAACCGACTATAGATATTCTTATGGAACTATCGTCTACAAGTGATATAGAAAAAGTAGAGGATAAATTAAAATCAAATCAGTGGACATTAATGAATGTTTCAAAAATGCCAATATTCAAACAGACCTATAATAAGGGATATACAAAACATGGTTTTGCTGAAAAAGTATATCATTTACATGTACGATATGTGGATGACTGGAGTGAACTATATTTCAGAGATTATTTGATCGAACATCCTCAAGTAGCAAAAGAATATGTCAACTTAAAAATACGCCTGAAAGAAAAATATGAATATGATAGGGATAAGTATACGCAAGCGAAAGTGACGTTTATTGTAATTAAAAAAACAACCGATTAAGTTGTTTTATTTTAGGAGAGGATGTGAAGGAAATTGTATTTCCTTCACATGATATGAAAAAGATTATCTATATTAATTTTAGGAATCTGCTTTAGTTTATATATTGATTATAGTTTGCAAATGTGTAAGTTTAATGAAGGCAAAATGAATTATTTGTTAACAATATATGTGCAAAGTTAACAAGATAGAGGAATTTAAGACACAGCAAATTGACTATTATAAAGTTTTGAGTAAAATCCATTTTTAGCAAGCAATTCATCATGACTGCCATATTCTACAATACTACCTTTGTTCATGACAAGTATGATATCCGATTCTTTAATGGTAGAAAGTCTATGTGCAACAATAAAGCTTGTACGATCTTTCATTAGTTCCAAAAAGGCTTTTTGGATTTTTATTTCTGTTCTGGTATCAATGTTACTGGTTGCTTCATCAAGGATAAGGATAGGAGGCTTTGTAAGCATAATGCGAGCAATACATAAAAGCTGTTTCTGGCCTTGTGAAATATTGCCGTCTTCTGCAATAAGAGTATCATATCCGTTGGGCAAACGTTTTATAAAACTATGGGCGTGCGCAGCCCTAGAAGCTTCAATCACTTCTTCAAGAGTAGCATCCGATTTCCCATATGCAATGTTTTCAAATATAGTGCCCTTAAATAACCAACTTTCTTGTAATACCATCCCAAATTGATTCCTTAAGGTTCTACGTTTTAATGAGCGAATATCCACATTGTCAATCAAAATACTGCCGGAATTGACATCATAGAATCTCATTAGTAAGTTAATGAATGTTGTTTTACCACATCCAGTAGGTCCAACGATAGCGATTCTCTGACCACTTTTTACATGCAGGTTAAAATCTTCAATCAGTGGTACTTCAGGCGAATAGGAGAAGTTAACGTGTTCAATTGAAATTTCACCAAGGCATTGAACTTCGTCTATTAAGGAATCATCCGATAACTCACTTTCTGACTCAATGATGGAGAAAATTCTGCTTGCTGATGCAAGCGCGGACTGCAGTTCAGTAAATACGCCAGATATTTCATTAAATGGTTTGGTATATTGATTGGCATAGGACAAGAAGCAGGATAATTGACCAATTGAAAGGTTACCATTTAATGCGTTGATTGCTCCAAATATTCCAACACAAGCATAAACAACACCGTTTACAAATCGAGTGCAGGGATTGGTAAGGGAAGAGTAAAATTGAGCTTTTGAGCCACAATCATATAAGCGATTATTAATTTCTTCAAAATGCATGATTGCTTCTTTTTCATAACCAAAAGCTTTGACTGTTTTCTCATTACCAATCATTTCTTCAATATAACCACTTAATTCTCCGCGAACGCGTGCTTGTTCTTTTACTTTCCGAAATGTATGCTTTGAAATAAAAGAAGCAACAAAGAAGGAAAGAGGAGTGAGCAAAACAACAATCAAGGCAATTTTATAATTGACACTTACCATAAAAATCAAAGTACCAAGAATTGTAATTACACCACTAAATAACTGTGTAAAGCCTTGTAAAAGTCCATCTGAAATTTGATCAATATCATTTACAATACTATTGATTAAATTGCCGTGTGAATTAGTATCAATATAATTTAATGGTACTATATTTAGTTTTTGAAATGCCTGAGTTCTAAGGTCACTCACTACAAGTGAAGTTAATTTAGTGGAGTTGTAACTCATAAACCATTGAAAAACGGTACTAATAGAAACTGAAATAGCCATAAAAATTAAAATTTGAATAATTTTTGAGTACAAAATATGACCAGGGGCAATAATACAATCAATTGTTTTACCAATTAATAGGGGTGTTAGAAGAGAAAAGGAAACACCTAAAAGAGCACTAAGCAGAGTGATGATAATATAATTTCGATAAGGTTTTATATACTTAAAAAGGTTTTTTAGTATTTCTTTTTGATTTTTATTCATTACTTATTTACCTCCTCATTACTAAGCTGAGAAAGACAAATTTCCTTGTAAGTATCACAAGTATGAAAAAGTTCTTCGTGTGAGCCAATTCCAGCTATGTGTCCATCGTCTAATACAATGATATTGTCTGCATGCTTAATAGAGTTTGCACGTTGTGATACCATAATCACAGTAGCATTTGATATATTTGATTTTATTGCTTTGCGAAGAGCGGCATCCGTTGCATAGTCAAGTGCACTAGAGCTATCATCTAGTATGAGAATTTCAGGATTTCCAACAAGAGCTCTGGCAATGGTAAGTCGCTGCTTTTGCCCACCGGATATATTCTTACCGCCTTGTTCAATCATGCTATTATATTTATCGGCCTTACTATTTACAAATTCGGTAGCTTGCGCAAGCTCAATCGCTTTTTCAATTTCACTATCCGTTGCATCTGCTTTCCCCCACCGCATATTTTCAGAAATGGTTCCTTTGAAAAGAACAGCCCGTTGTGGAACAATGCCGAATTTAGTTCTTAGTTGAGAGAAGGTATAATCTTTAATTGGAATACCATCGATTTGTATTTCTCCTTTGGTTACATCATAGAAACGAGGCAGAAGATTAATCAGTGTTGATTTACCTGAACCAGTACCACCAATTATTCCAATTGTTTGACCTGAAAATATAGAAAAGCTTATATTTGTTAGCGAATATTCATCTGAACCAGTATAAGAAAAAGAAACATTGTTGAAGGAAATTTTAGCTTCCTTTTGATTAGGTTTGCAAGTATTAATTCCCTTTCCTTCTATAAAAGAAGGTTGTGTATCTAATATTTCATTAATTCTAGCAGCCGATGCGCTTGCTTTCGTAAATATTACGACAAGATTAGCAACGACCACTAAGGCAAGAGAAATTTGGGTCATATAATTTACGAATGCAATAATTTGTCCTTGGGCCAAAACACCCATGTCCACACGCTTACTTCCAAACCAGATTATTGCAATGATTGCACAGTTTAATACGGCAAATGTAGCAGGATTTAAAATAGCAGAAAGTTTACCAACGCGAATTACGATATCAGTAACATCATTGTTAGCATCATTAAAACGATGTATTTCATGATTTTGTTTAGAAAAAGCACGGATTACTCTTGAACCTTCTAAATTTTCTCTTGTAATAAGCGAAATTTTATCGATTTTGGACTGTCTGATTTTATAAAAAGGTATGGAATGACTCATCACGTAATATAAAATCAGAGAAACGAGTGGGGCAACAATAATAAAAATGATAGAAAGTTTTAAATTAAGCATCATAGCCATAATGATTGATCCAATTACTATGAAAGGAGCTCGAATCACTAATCTTATGAGCATTGCAACCGCTAGTTGAATTTGATTGACATCATTGGTAATCCTAGTTACCAAGGAATTTGTACCTATATGATCAAGTTCCGAAAAGGTGAGGGAGTTAATGTGCTTAAATAAATCATTTCGCAGTAGGGTACCAACACCTTGAGAGGCAATCGAAGCATTATATTGACAAACAAGTGCAAACATGAGTCCTACAAATCCTAGTAATACCATTAATCCGCCCATTTTAAGAATATAGTGAATATCGTTGTTTTTAATGCCAACATCAATGATAGATGCCATAACGAGAGGTACGATTAGTTCGAAAATCGCCTCTAATAATTTGAAAAATGGTCCTATTATGAACTGTTTTTTATAATGTTTTAAATAATGTGCCAATTTAATCATAAGTTCCTCCATTTGTGCCAGTTCTAGCATGCACAGCAGCCAATGTGATACGTAATCTTGTGATTTCTCTCATGAGCTATTATCCACATAGATGTTAAAGTTCATGCATGTCTTTTTAATGATAGAAAGACTTCTAGTGTTACAATGAAACAGTAGGCTAGATGCCACCTTCTCGCAAACTATAATACCATTTTTTTCAACTTCTTTCTAGACAAAATTTTCAATAAGATGTAATATATAAAATAGCGTTAAATCAAATGTAGGCAAAGGGAGACAGCAAAGTGATAGGTCTAGGAACAATAATAAATATAGGCGCAATATTAGTGGGTACTACAATAGGCATGATTATTAAGGGAGGACTTGCTAGACGATACGAGACTATTGTAATGCATAGCATAGGACTGTCAGTGATTTTTATTGGAATAACAGGTGTAATATCAGAAATGCTTGTGATTGAGAATGGGGATATTTCGACAAGATACACATTACTTGTAGTTATTAGTTTGATGGTTGGCTCATTAATAGGTGAGAAGATTAATATAGAAGAAAAGTTAGAAAAGTTTGGTGAAAGTTGTAAAAGAAAATTTAAGTTTCAAGGTTTAAATGGAAACGATTTTATAGAAGGATTTGTCACCAGTTCCTTATTATTTTGTGTTGGAGCAATGGCAATTGTTGGCTCACTAAATGATGGATTAAATCATGATTATTCTACCTTGGTTGCAAAATCTCTTATGGATATGGTGGCAAGCATATTTTTTGCTGCATCACTTGGTGTAGGTGTATATTTTTCCGTTATAGCTGTCGGAGTCTATCAGGGAAGTATTACTGTTTTGGCTACACTAATCAGTCCTTACTTAAATGACACTATCATAGGTCAGATTTCTTGTATCGGGTCTGTTCTTATATTTGCATTAGGACTTAATTTGATATTTGGAAAGAAGATGAAAATTGGAAATATGCTTCCAAGTGTAGTAATACCAGTTTTTATATATGGATTTAAAGCAATTACGTCACTTTGGTAACATAATTAAATTGATGTAAAGAAAAAACACTTGACACCTTTTCATTTTTATTATATTATAACAGAGGTGATTATAAATGGAAAAGATTGTAGAGCAAGCATTGCTATATGACTTTTATGGTGAACTACTCAATGCTCATCAGAAGCATATATATGAAGATTTTATTTTAAACGATTTGTCCTTAAGCGAGATAGCTGAGGAAGAAGGCATTAGCAGACAGGGAGTTCATGACTTAGTTAAGAGATGTAATCATATATTAGCTGGGTATGAGGAAAAGCTTCATTTGGTAGATAAATTTATTCATGCAAAAGAGAAGATTAACCATATAAATGAACTAACAAGACAGTTCGAGATTACAAAACAAGTTGACATAGTTGAACAAATTCAGAAGATATCAAACCAAATATTAGAGGAGTTTTAATATGGCTTTTGAAAGCTTAACAGATAAATTACAAAATGTATTTAAAAATTTAAGAAGCAAAGGCCGGTTGACAGAGGATGACGTAAAGGCCGCACTAAAAGAAGTGAAGATGGCTTTATTAGAAGCGGATGTTAACTTCAAGGTAGTAAAACAGTTTATTAAGACTGTTCAAGAAAGAGCAATTGGCCAAGAAGTTTTGCAAAGTCTTACACCAGGTCAGACAGTTATTAAAATTGTAAATGAAGAAATGGTCAATCTTATGGGCTCAGATACAACGGAGATTCATTTTAAGTCAGGCAGTGACATAACCATTATTATGATGGCGGGTCTTCAAGGTGCAGGTAAAACAACGACTACAGCTAAAATTGCTGGTAAGCTTAAGAGCAAAGGTAAGAAGCCATTATTGGTTGCCTGTGATATTTATAGACCAGCAGCAATACAACAGTTACAAATCAATGGAGAAAAACAAGGGGTTGAAGTCTTCACAATGGGAGACGGACATAAACCTGTTAATATAGCAAAAGCAGCAGTTGAACACGCAATTAAAAATGGTCACAATGTTGTTATTATTGATACAGCAGGTCGACTTCATATAGATGAAGCGATGATGGACGAGTTAGTAGAGATTAAGAAAAATATAGATGTTCATCAAACACTATTAGTTGTGGATGCCATGACAGGACAGGATGCGGTTAATGTTGCAGGAATGTTTGAAGAAAAGATTGGTATTGATGGAGTAGTTTTAACTAAGCTTGATGGAGATACAAGAGGTGGTGCTGCACTTTCAATTAGAGCAGTAACTGGTCGCCCAATTTTATATATTGGTATGGGTGAGAAACTTACAGATCTGGAACAGTTTTATCCAGACAGAATGGCATCAAGAATATTAGGTATGGGCGATATTCTTACATTAATTGAGAAAGCGCAAGTTGATATTGATGAAGATAAAGCCAAAGAGATGGAGCGAAAACTTAAAAAAGCTCAATTTGGATTTGATGATTACCTTGAGAGTATGAATCAGATGAAGAAGATGGGTGGATTAGGTGAAATAATGAAGATGCTTCCAGGAATGGGAGGCCAGATTAATCTTGATATGATAGATGAGAAGGCTCTTAGTAAAACTGAAGCAATTATTCTTTCCATGACGATGAAAGAGAGAACGAATCCAGATGTGCTTAACACTTCCAGAAAAAGAAGAATTGCGGCTGGTGCGGGAGTTGATATAAGCGAAGTAAATAAGCTTGTAAAACAGTTTGAACAATCAAAGAAGATGATGAAGCAAATGCCAGGTCTTATGGGCGGCGGTATGGGCGGTATGATGGGTAAAAAAGGTAAGTTTAAACTTCCTTTTTAACATAAATAAATATTGAAAAATTATAGGAGGTGAAATACAAAATGGCAGTTAAAATCAGATTAAGAAGAATGGGACAGAAAAAGGCTCCTTTCTATAGAATAGTTGTTGCTGATTCAAGAGCTCCAAGAGATGGTAAATGTATCGAAGAAATTGGTACTTATGATTCTAATAAGAATCCAAGTGAATTCCATGTTAATGAGGAATTAGCTAAAAAATGGTTAGCAAACGGTGCACAACCTACAGAAGTAGTAGGAAAGATTTTTAAATTAGCAGGAATTACAAAATAATTAAAAAACAGTTGAAAGCTACATTGTAGCTTTCAATTAGTGCATATGGAGGTTTCAGGATGAAAGAATTGGTAGAAGTCATTGCAAAGTCACTTGTTGATTGTCCAGACGAAGTTGTTGTTACTGAAACAGAAAAAGATAATTCTATTCTTCTGGAGTTACGTGTAGCTCAAGATGATATGGGAAAAGTTATTGGAAAGCAAGGCCGTATCGCAAAAGCAATCCGTTCTGTTGTGAAAGCAGCAGCCTCCAAAGATGACAAAAAAGTTATAGTTGATATTATGCAGTAAATGTGAGGCGACGTAGGTCGCCTTTGTTATATTTAATAGGAAAGTTCTACGAACTGTCTTATTAAATATAAAGCACTGTGTGTCCTAAAGTCCACCTTGTGGAGAAGAAATATGTTGCTTGTATTATAAGAGATTATAATTTATGATATATATGAAAATGAAAGTAAGTGAAAGGGTTATAAGATGGATGATTTATTACAGGTTGGAGTGATTGCTCAAACGCATGGTATTAAAGGGGAAGTGAAAGTATTTCCTACGACAGATGATGTGAATCGATTTAAAATTCTTAAAAAAGTACTATTAGATACTGGGAAAGAAAAATTAGAACTTGAAATAGAAGGCGTTAAGTTTTTTAAACAATATGCCATATTGAAATTCAAGGGAATTAATAATATAAATGATATTGAGAAGTACAAAGGAAAAAGCCTTTTAGTTACAAGAGACAATGCAGTACCATTGAAAGAGAATGAATACTTTATTACAGATATGATCGGAATGAAAGTAATAACAGAAGACGACTCTGAATTTGGAACATTAGTTGATGTGTTAGAGACAGGCGCTAATGACGTCTATGTGGTAGAAACATCTGAAAAAAAGGAAGTACTATTGCCAGCTATTAAGCAATGTATTTTAAACATAGATATGGAAAATCAAGTTATGAAAGTGCATATTATGGAAGGGTTGCTAGACTGATGAATTACCATGTATTGACATTGTTTCCACAGATGATATTAGATGGGTTAAACATGAGTATTATTGGAAGAGCAATAGAGAATAAATTGATTGCGTTATACGCAATTGATATTAGAGACTTTTCAACGAACAAACATAAGAAGGTAGATGACTATCCTTATGGGGGTGGTGCAGGTATGGTTATGCAGGCAGAGCCAGTGTATGATGCTTACAAAGCTGTCGCAGATAAGCTTGAAACGAAGCCACGTGTTGTTTTTTTGACGCCACAGGGACAAGTGTTTAATCAGTCAATAGCTGAAGAATTGTCCAAAGAGGAAGATTTAATCTTTCTATGTGGACATTACGAGGGAATTGATGAGCGCGTGATAGACGAAATAGTCACAGATCATATTTCGGTTGGTGATTTTGTACTTACAGGTGGAGAACTTCCGGCAATGGTAATGATAGATGCAATATCTCGATTAGTTCCAGGCGTATTAAACAATGATGTATCGGCAGAGTTTGAGTCTTTTCATAATAATCTGTTAGAATATCCACAATACAGCAGGCCTGTTGATTGGAACGGTAAAAAGGTTCCAGAAGTATTAATGTCAGGCCATCATGGAAATGTGGATCAATGGAGGCATGAACAATCGCTCATAAGAACAGCTCAGAGAAGACCAGATTTGCTAGAAAAAGCTGAACTTTCTAAAAAAGACAAAGAATATCTACGAAGATATAAAGAAATAGATAAAATTTAGAAAAAATGAAATAGTTTTTAATAATTTTGTGTAAATATATGAATAATTAACATGTTGAAGTGTGGGGTGAATTATTTGTACCTACCCGTGTCTGCGAGAATAAGCGGCAAGAATGGAGAGAATATGATAGTTGATTTAGTGAATAAAAGTCGTTCTTATAGAAGATTTCATGAGGAAAAAGAGATAACAATAGAAGAATTAAGACAATTAGTTGAATTAGCGAGACATTCTCCAAGTGGTGCGAACAGGCAACCGTTAAAATATATGCTGTGTGTTTCGAGAGAGAAAAACATGGAAATATTTGAAACATTAGCATGGGCTGGATATTTAAAGGATTGGGCTGGACCAATTGAGGGAGAAAGACCAAGTGCATATATTGTTATGCTTCGAGATAAGGATATTGCAAGTGGTATGTCTTTGGATGAAGGAATATGTGCACAAAGTATCTTTCTTGGTGCAAGTGAAAAGGGATTTGGAGGCTGCTTTATTGGTGCGGTAAACAAGACTCAATTAACTAAAGTACTTAATATTGGGGATAATTATGAGATAGCACTGGTAATAGCATTAGGATATCCCAAAGAAGAAGTTATGTTAGAAGATATCAAGGAAAATGGAGATTTAAAGTATTATCGCGATGAAAATGAGATACATCATGTACCAAAGCGAAAATTAGAAGATCTGATAGTGGAAGAGATAACGAATTAGGTATGGAACAGAAAAAAATAGCGGGTAAGAAGGCAACTGAATATATTAAAGATAATATGATATTAGGTCTAGGAACTGGTTCCACCGCTTATTATATGATTGTTGAAGTTGGACGATTAGTTCAAAGTGGTATGAATCTAAAGGCAGTAGCAACATCAAAAAGTACGGAGATTCTTGCAAATAAACTTCATATCCCATTAGTGTCGATTGATGAAATTGATAAAATCGATTTATGCATCGACGGTGTAGATGAGATAGATCAAAATTTCAATGCAATTAAAGGTGGCGGTGGAGCATTATTTCGAGAAAAAATAGTGGCTTCTTTGGCTCATGAAGTAATCTGGATTATGGATAACAGCAAATTAGTGGATCGTATTGGAACATTTCCATTACCCATTGAAATATTACCGTATGGTTATACGCAAGTTTTGAGAAAACTAAATGACTATGCGTATCATCCTGTATTAAGGGTAAAAGATGGCGAGTTTTATATGAGTGATAATGGTAATTATATCGTTGACTTACATTTGGGAAACCAAATGAATATGAATATAGTCTATGATAAAGTGAAAGCAATAACAGGAGTATTAGAAGTAGGGTTATTCTTTCATATGTGTAGTCGTATGATTATTGGCACAGACAGCGGTGTTAAGATTATTGAAAAAAATGTTAACTAGGAAAGTATTGAATAGTTAGTAAAAGTAAATGTAGTGAAAGTTAGAATTTTAAATTTAATTTGACGTACATTATGAATAATGGTAAAATTTATTCAAAGGGAGCTTGTAAACAGGCTGAGAGGAAGTTATGAACTTCGACCTATAACCTGATTTGGGTAATGCCAACGTAGGGAATGATAACGCAGTCGTATAGCAAGTCATCCTCTTCGAAAGGTGGCTTGTTTTTTGATTTAATAAGAAAGTTCTATGAAGATAGATGGAGGAATGATATGTTTGATAAAACAATCGAAAATGTTAGAAGTAGCGCACCATTGGTCCATTGTATTACAAATTATGTAACGGTAAACGATGTTGCCAATGTTTTGCTAGCTTGCGGAGCTTCTCCAATCATGGCAGATGATGTGAATGAGGCGGCTGAAATTACGTCCATATGCGGTGGATTAACAATTAATATTGGAACATTAAATGAAAGAACGATAACGTCAATGTTAAGCGCAGGGAAGAAAGCAAATGAGTTAGGAAATATCACAGTGCTAGATCCCGCAGGAGCAGGTGCATCAAAACTTAGGACCAAGACTACCTTTCACTTATTAGAGGAACTAAACTTCTCTGTAATAAGAGGAAATATATCAGAAATTAAAGCGGTATACGCAGGAAGTGGAGCAACACAAGGTGTGGATGCTAATGTTAGTGATGCTGTGACAGAGGATAATTTAGATGAAGTAATTGAGTTTGCAAAAGAACTTAGTAAGAAAACAAAAGCAGTAATAGCAATTACTGGAGCGATAGATATTGTAGCAGATGATAAAAAGTCGTATATTATAAGAAATGGTCATCCGATTATGTCTAAAATAACAGGCTCAGGATGTATGCTTACTAGTATAATAACGGCATATTGTGTCGCTAATTCGGATTGTATTCTTGATGCAACAGCAACGGCGGTTATTTGCGAAGGTATAGCAGGTGAGAAAGCATATGAACGAACACAGGCTATGAATGGAGGGACATCGACATTTCGCATGTGTTTCATTGACGCAATGAGTCAGATGACAGATGAGATGATAAGTGAGGGCATGAAAGTTGAAATTAGATAAGAAATCATTATTATTATATGCAGTAACAGATAGAACATGGGTGGGAAATCAAACACTGAGCCAGCAAGTGGAAGAAACGCTAAAAGCGGGAACTACATTATTACAACTTAGGGAAAAGGATTTGTCGAGCGAGGAATTTTTAGAAGAAGCTAAAATAATGAGAAAAATTTGCGAGAAATATAAAGTACCCTTTATGATCAATGACAATGTAGAAATTGCTTTAGCATGCAATGCAGATGGCGTTCATGTGGGACAAAGTGATAGGATGGCAAGGGATGTAAGAAAAGCGTTGGGTGCTGATAAAATCATTGGAGTCTCAGCCCAAACGGTAGAACAAGCAAAACTTGCGCAAGAGCAGGGGGCAGACTATCTAGGTGTAGGAGCGGTATTTAATACGTCAACGAAGTTGGATGCAGCAGAAGTTTCATTTGAAACACTGAAAGCAATATGCAGAGCAGTTACGATTCCAGTTATTGCGATTGGAGGAATTAGTCTTAAAAATATCAGTGAATTAAAGGATACTGAAATTGATGGTATTGCAGTTGTATCTGCAATTTTTGCAAGTGAAAATATTACCGAAGCAACCCATAAATTATTAGAAAAAGTAAAGGATATCGTAAATGAATAAGTTGATAAATATAAAAGGTGCAATTTTTGATATGGATGGAACCTTGATTGATTCCATGGGAATATGGGACAATGTAGCTTGTGATTTCCTGAAAACAGAAGGTATTGTTGCTCGGTCAGATTTGGGAGAGGTATTGAAAAGCATGAGTATGCAACAGGGCGCAGATTATGTAATCAAAGAATACTCATTGAATGCATCAACGCAAGAGATTATAACAGGAGTCAACGCATTGATTGCAAGTAAATATGAACAAGAACTTTTGGCAAAAGAGGGAGTAATTGAACTTGTTGAGAGTTTAGAAACGCTTGGAGTTCGTATGTGTGTTGCGACAGCATCAGATTACCATTTGGCAGAGAAATGTTTGGAACGAATTGGAATTAAACGATATTTAGAAGGCATTTACACCTGTGGAGATATTCAAGCAGGAAAGGATAACCCAAAATTATTTGAACATGCAATGGAGAAATTAGGTACAACGAAAGAGGATACCTACATATTTGAAGATTCCCTATATGCAATAGAAACTGCTAAAAAAACAGGATTTAAGGTGGTTGCAGTCTATGATGAATCATCTAAGAAGGATTGGGATAAAATCAAAGAAATGGCGGATATTTGTGTTACAACAATGAATGAATTGTTATAACTAGGTAGACTAGATCTGTTATGGCAGGTTAGGTATTCTGTCTAATAAAAAAGTTTAGGAACTTCTCTGTTAGATAAAGGGTCACCACACGAATTTAAAATAGTTGATAGGAAGCCATATGATGTTTAACACAGTGTAAAGGGAGTACAAAATAAAAATGAAAAAGGTATTAACAATAGCAGGATCAGACTGTAGTGGTGGTGCAGGAATTCAGGCTGATTTAAAGACGATGACGGCTAATGGTATTTATTCAATGAGTGTTATTACGGCATTAACGGCACAAAATACAACAGGTATATTTGACATAATGGATGTGCCAAAAGAATTTGTATCAAAGCAAATAGATTGTATTTTTACAGATATTTTTCCCGATGCAGTAAAGATTGGAATGGTATCAAATGTATCAAACATTAGTGTGATTGCGGATAAATTAGAAGAATATAATGCAACCAATATAGTAATAGATCCAATGATGGTATCGACGAGTGGAAGCAAGCTGTTAGAAAAAGAAGCAGCAGATAGTTTGATTTGCAAGTTGCTTCCATTAGCGACGATAATTACTCCAAATATTCCAGAAGCTGAAGTGCTCAGTGGTTGTAAAATCACATCATCTCAAGATATGATTACGGCAGCTAAAATAATATCTAAGAAATATAAGGGCGCGATATTAGTCAAAGGTGGACACCAGCAAAATGATGCAAATGATTTACTATACATAGACGGGGAAATCAAATGGTTTAAGGGAGAAAGAATAAATAACCCAAATACACATGGTACGGGATGCACATTATCTTCTGCAATTGCCTGTGGATTGGCAAAAGGCTATTCGCTTGAAAAAAGTGTAGAAGAGGCAAAAGAGTATATATCAAATGCATTGAAAGCTGGGCTTGATTTAGGCAAAGGCAGTGGTCCACTTAATCATTGCGTTGCGATTAGCAAATGAGAAAATCACTAATGAGCAAACAGAAGAACACAATTTAACATAACAAAAGTAAAATGAATTTTTAATTGAAAACAATACAAAAACAGTGTATTTAATCAATTTGAGATTCTATTTTTTTTGAATTTTATAAATAGATTGCCTATATTGAGTTAAATTAAATATACATTAAACGGCTGTATTTAGCAGGTAGGTGTATAATAATAAATTTGCTTTGCTTAACGAATAATAATTTAAAATAAGGTTGACAACGAAGTGAAAAAGATATATTATCAAACATAAGAATATTATTAAAAATGATAATATAAAAAAATTACAGAGGAAAATAAAATGATAAATAAGGATATTACAAAAATAATAATGAATCCTACTAGAATGAGAGTATTACAATATCTAATAATTCACGAAACAGCTACAACAGCTCAGGTAAAGGAAGAATTAACGGATATTTCACCTGCTAGTTTATACCGTCATATTAAAATATTAGAGGAAGCTAAATTGATTGTAGTGGTTCAGGAAAATAAAATTAGAGGGGTAATTGAAAGAGTATATCAGTTTAATAAAGACAATCCACTTAGCAATGATTCTTCTAATGCAAATGTTAAACAAGTGATAGATTCTAGTTTGCTAAATATTATGGGTGAATTTAATCGATACTTAATGAAAGATAACAGTGACCCACAAAAAGATTTACTATTTCTTTCTACCTCAACGCTATTGCTATCCGACGAGGAATTTCAGGGTTTTTTAAAAGACGTTGGGGAGTTAATGAACAAAGTGCTAAACAATAAGAAAAGTGATAATAGAAAAGTAAGAAGATTTACACTGATATCATCACCAAGTGAAGAATAATGGGAGGAAAATATGTTAGAAATAAAGAATTTTTCAAAGAGTTATAAGGGTGGAAAAAAGGCAGTTGACAATCTAAACCTTCATGTGAATGCAGGTGAGATATTTGGATTTATTGGACATAATGGAGCGGGTAAGAGCACTACAATTAAATCAATTGTAGGAATACTAGAGTTTGAAGAAGGCGAAATTATCTTAGATGGTAAATCAGTAAAAGAGAATCCATTGGAGTGTAAAATGATTACTGCATATATTCCAGATAACCCGGATTTATATGAGCATTTAACAGGAATACAGTATTTAAATTTTATAGGTGATATCTTTCAGGTGTCAGAAGAAGACAGAGAAAATAGAATTAGCAAGTATGCAAGTGAGTTTGAAATAACAGGTGAACTAGGTGATTTGATATCCTCTTATTCTCATGGAATGAAGCAAAAACTTGCAATTATATCAGCACTTCTTCATAAACCTAAACTGTTAGTGTTAGATGAACCATTTGTTGGATTAGATCCAGTGGCTTCGTTGAATCTTAAGAATATAATGAAAGAGATATGTCAGGAAGGAAGCTCCGTATTTTTTTCAACTCATGTACTAGAAGTAGCAGAAAAATTATGTGACAAAATTGCAATTATCAACCATGGAAATTTAGTTGCTTGCGGTGATACGTTGACATTGGTTAAGAATACGACCCTGGAAAACCTCTTCATGGAGGTGGTTGAACATGAAAAATAATGGTGTAATTCTATTTCAATTATTACTGGAAAACCAGTTTAGAATAAATGAAATGAAAGAAAAACATAACAAGCACAGAAAGCACGCAATTGCAGTAGGAATTTCTATGGTGGTTATAATCATTATGCTTGCGGGCTATAGTTTTGCACTTGGATTTAGTTTGGGACGTATGGGAATAGGTCAAGTGATACCTTCATATGGAATAACGATTGTAAGTGTTATAACACTGTTTTTTACGGTATTCAAAAGCAATGGTATCATTTTCGGATTTAAAGATTATGAGATGCTGGTATCTTTACCAATTAAGACAAGTACAATCATAACGAGCAGATTTCTATACATGTATGTTATGAATACGTTATTTGCGGCAGTTGTCATGATACCACTTGGAATTGCCTATTATATTTTTGAAAGTCCAACAGGATTATTTGTTGTAATATGGCTGTGCGGAATACTGTTATCTACGATGATTCCAACCACATTGGCGGCAGTAATTGGCGCAATCATTGTATATGTATCCTCTCATTTTAAATATACGAATGCATGTGTCACTGTTCTTTCGTTTGGATTTGTAATAGGTATCCTGGGTGTTTCTGTGCGAATGGGTAATGTGAACACAACTACTTTGGATGTCAATCAACTATCGAAAATCGGTGAGCTAATATCAAACCAGAGCAAATCACTATATCCTATTAGTACTCTCTTTGAAAAAGCAGTCATACAAGGTAATGTTAGTGCATTACTACTATTTATTTTAATATCAGCAGGCTGGTATTTCTTATTTCAGAAGGTTCTTTCTTTGAGGTATAAAGCAATTAATACAGCAATTATGACTCATAGTGCAACGTCAAATTATAAAATAACAAAATTAAAAACTTCAAGCGCATTAACCGCATTATATAAAAAAGAGCTAAAGAGATTTTTTTCATCTACGGTGTATGTTCTTAATGTTGGAATGGGAGCAATCATGGCGTTGGTCATGACGATTGGTATTTTTGTATTAGAACCTGCTAGATTAGAAGAATTGATACAGATTTCTGATTTGAATAATATTTTAATCAAAGTAATATCTTTTGTGTTTTCAGCAGTTCTTGCATTGAGCTGTACGACGAGTGTGTCATTATCGCTAGAAGGAAAGAATTTGTGGATATTAAAATCGTTACCAGTTAAAACAAAAACAATTGTAGATAGTAAGATATTAGTAAATCTCACGATTACCGTTCCCATTGCTTTGCTTTTTGGATTACTTATGAATATTAAGTTTCAAACAGATATAGTCACTCGAATTATGTTTTTTGTAACACCTGTAATATACTCACTTTTTGTGGCAGTATGGGGAATGTTTCTTAATATTAAAATGCCAAATTTTGAATGGGAGTCGGAAACTGCTTTAATTAAACAAGGCATAGCATCTATGATGGGGATGCTGGGGGGATCATTTTTTGCTATGTTTCCAATTCTAGCAATTTTATTTTTAGCAAATCAATCTTATCAAATGATACAAATAGGAGCAACTTCATTCTTTGCTATTGTAAGTATTTTGTTATATCAATTCATTCAAAAATATAAGCTGTGATTCATTCATACTATATACTAGATTAGTTAATTTACAAGTCGATAGATGATGTAACTGAAGAAATAAACAATTCCAAACATAATACTTGCAATAAATAATACACTTAATAATACAGATGAGATATGTTCGATATTTAGTAATATGCCAGAACTCTCAAGTCCGAAAACGTTAAGCCCTAAAGTGAAAATAAATAGGATAATTTCTAATAGAGCAAAGCCACTTAATGCATTATCAAAGTCGGCTTTGCTTATTGTCATATGAAGAGCGATAGAAACAATAATATATACACTAACCCAGAAAAAGATATTCGTTAAGTTGGAAAGCTGAAACAATGTAGAAATGATGAGTTTTGTATTATAAAAAATAGTAGTTGTTAATATATTTACCTTTAAGGTATCGAAACCATCAAAAGATTTTAAATTATTAATAAGGGACGGAAAAATAAGCCTAATAATAAATACAATAATAGAAGAGCCTATAATCATAGGTGCAATACCAATGAAGAAGCATCCAGCGGTTTGATAAATGCTATTTTTATTATATTTGTGTTTAACATACCCGAGAACGTTATCATAACGCCCTTTGCCAGGTCGAAAAAGGCTCACTTCTGTAACAGTATGTCTGAACAATATACACATAATGAAATGGCTCATCTCATGAATCGGAACGCCAATTACTCCAAAAATCAATGTACCAAAATATCCTACACTTTTTCTGATATTTCGATTGCACTTTTTTTTCATAATAGCAAAAAGAAATCCAAATGTAATAATGGGAAGAAGCAATAATATGTTAATAAGGAAGAATTGTTTAAAAGATGTAGTTAAAAACAGTTGCATAATTACCTCCAAAATTAGTTTCTAAAATATAGTATACCCCAATTCTATGTTCGTTTTGTTAAGAATAAGAAATTTCTTAAAAAATTATTGAGTGTGCAGGATAAAGATAAAAATAGGTAATAAAACGCATAAAACATAAGAAAAATGAAAACAAAAATGAAAACAAAAAAATTTTTTATTTTATATTTTAGATTATTCAAATAAAAACATGTTAGATACACATTGTATATTAAAAATGGTAATTATGAATTATGTTCGTGATAGTAAGTAAAAATAGAAAATACTAGGAACATGTGTCCGTGAATGGCGGATAAAAAGAAAAAAACGTAACAATATTCAAAAAAATGTATATTTATAATTTTGAAAAAGTTGTTTTCTTTATAAAAAATCGTGGTTTATGTTTGATGCGTATCGTTATACATTGTTGACAAACATCTAATTAATGTTATAATAAAAAATATTTTAAATTATTTAAATAAGTAATAAGCATAAAGTAAATAAGTATACGTTTTTTACGAAATGATTATAATAGAAAGAGGATTAAGAATGAACGTTAAATATACGGTTTTACATGAAATTGATTACTATATGGAAAGTATCGAACTACTGTTTAGAATTATAAATAATAATTCATATGCTAATGTAAAAAATGGTTTGCTTAGACGGATGGAAGCGAAAAATCATGATATGGTTAGTTGCCAACTGGATAAAATAAGTATTATAGAGGAAGATCTAAAAAGAAATACAAATACCGCAGATTCCAATATACAATTTTATTTTAATCGATTTGTATTTGACGATTTGTGTATTGCAAAAATTCTTTATCAAAGTATAAAACATAGTGTCTTTACAAGCGATGAAAAGGCAATGAAAAATTATATTAAGCATTATATAGAAAATGTAAAGAATGATAATACATTAGAACTGACGTTAGTCAGCACGGAAATAGAGACTTCGCAATATGAAGATAATCAGAGTGCTTCCTTTACCGATAGAATTTGTAAACTTGAATGTGAACCTGCACAGAAGTGGCAATTATTAGAGTTAATGGAACATTCAAGCGAACATCTCGAGAAACTTTTTAAGATTCTTGATAATACTATTATTTGTTTAAAGAAGCATGAAGAAATATTAGAAGAATTAAAGAAAGAATCTTCAGATTATTGGGAAGAATATTTTAAAGAGAATGAATTTTTAAAGTTAATAAGTAGTTTTTATAATATCAAGGAAGATAGCTATCCTGCAAAACCTGCTTTCATTAGAACACAAATTATGTGTTGTGACAGAGTAGCTTTCTGGGGAAATGATGAGAATGCAGGTGATTACCATATATTAGATGTAGGTATAACATTCGATTGCGAATTTCGGGCTACAAAGAAACGATTGACAAATGAACAATTATGCAATGGCTTAAAATTATTGTCTGATCCTAGTAAGTTTGAGATTCTTCGATTTATAAAAGATAAAAGGGCCTATGGACAAGAGATAGCGAATGAGCTTAAATTAACAACTGCTACTATTTCACATCATATGAATTCTTTAATGGTGATGGGGCTTATCAATATAGAGAAGGTGGATAATAGAATTTATTATCAAATGAACAAAGAGGCTATTGACAAATTGTTAGACGAAACCAAGGATATATTATTTAGGAGGTAACTATGAAATTTAGTGAAATGCCATATCAAAGAATCAACTTTGATGAAACACAATTACAGTTTGATGAAATCATGAAAGAATTCGTGAATGCGGGAAGTGGTGAGGAACAATTTGATGTTCATAAGAAGTATTATGAATTTACAAATGAAATAGAGACAATGATTACAATCGCGCAGATTAGACATGATATTGATACCAAGGATGAATTTTATGATAAAGAACAAGCTTACTATGATGAGATTATGCCAAAGCTTTCTAATATGCAGGTAATCTATTCAAAGCAGATGTATGAATCACCGTTTAGGCCTTATCTAGAAAAAAAGATAGGAAAAGTAGCATTTAAAAATATTGAAATTAGTTTAAAGGCATTTGATGAAAAATTAATACCATTGATGCAAGAAGAAAACACACTAACAACATCCTATGATAAATTAATTGCTCATGCTGAAATAGATTGGGAAGGCGAAAAACTAAATCTTTCTCTACTAAGGAAATATTTGACCGAAAAAAACCGAAGTGTTAGACAAAAAGCTTATGATAAATACTGTGCATTTTTCGAAGAAAATGCAAAAGAACTTGATGAAATATATGATAAATTAGTAAAAAATCGTACGAAACAAGCAAAAGAAATGGGATATGAAAATTACTTAGAATTAGGGTATTATCGTATGAATCGCAATTGTTATGATAAAACAATGGTAGAAAACTTTAGAAATCAGATCAAACAAAATTTTGTTCCATTTGCAGAACAACTGCATGAAAGAAGAAAAATTCGATTAGGAATAGAAAAGTTATCTTATATTGATGAAGGTGTTTACTTTTTAAATGGAAATCCAGCACCTATTGGTACGCCTGAAGAAATAATGGCGGATGGTCAGACAATGTATGGTGAACTTTCAGAAGAAACAAAGGAATTTTTTGATTTTATGACAGAAAACCAATTATTTGATGTGTTGGGAAGAAAGACGAAAAAAGCAGGTGGATATATGACCTACCTACCGATCTATCGTTCCCCCTTTATCTTTGCAAATTTTAATGGAACTAGTGGTGATATTGATGTCATAACGCATGAATGCGGTCATGCTTTCCAAGGATATATAGCAGCAAAAGACTCTATCAAAGAGCATTCTGATATCACGATGGAAACAGCTGAAATTCATTCTATGTCAATGGAATTTTTTACAGAACCTTGGATGGAGAAATTTTTTGGAGATAGAACGAACGATTACCTTTCGATGCATTTAGAGGAAGCGGCAGCATTTATACCATACGGATGTATGGTGGATGAATTTCAGCACATTGTGTACGAGAATCCAGATATGACACCAAGTGAAAGACATACCGAATGGAATCAACTTGAATTGGTTTATCGACCTCATATGGATTATACAGGAAGTACATTCTTTGAAAAAGGTGGATTTTGGCAGAAACAGTTACACATTTATGACTATCCATTCTATTATATTGATTATTGCATTGCACAGACTTGTGCATTCCAGTATAAAGTGAAAATGGATGAGAATTTTGAAGAAGCGTGGGAAAGCTACTTAAAGCTTTGCAAGTTATCAGCGAGTGATTTCTTTACTAATATGGTAAAAGAAGTTGGATTAGATAGTCCATTTGAAGATGGTTGTGTGCAAGATATTGTTCGTAAACTGGAACAAATGATTTACTAGTTTTGTTAATACAAAAGGAGGAAGCTAGTGAAGAAGTACTATACGGACTATGTATCAAATTTCAAAGTGAAAGATAATAAGAAAGAAGCAGAAGAACTTGAATATTCAGGGGATTATTATGAGTTTATTTTGTCTTATAATGAATATCAAAAGATGCGAATAATTATTCTACTAACCGTTATAATCACAGCATCAATATTTATACTAGTAGGATTTTTAAATAATAGTGGAAGTTTTTGCATCTACGTTTTGTTACCATATATATGCATATTGCTACCCTTGACCTATTTAATTAGGTCATACATAAGAATTCCCAAAGAAAAGAAAAAAATGGAATATGCAATTTATGATAAATGTTATATCAGAGTAAAATTTTCTCTGGTTGGATTGATTACAGCAAGTCTCACCACGGTAATAGGGAATTTCATCTTTATAGTAAGAAATGTGAATCATATTATTTTTATGAAGGAAGTCAGCTTTTGTATTGCAAATATACTAATAGTAATACTCTCAATTTTATTATTAATCTATCACAATCGTATAGTGTGCGAAAAGCAATAAGCAAATCGTATTTATCTATAAACAAATTTTAAGGAGGAAACAAATTATGAAGAAATTTTTAGCTCTTTTCCTTGCCACTACTTTGACAGTTACTTCATTAACTGCATGTGGTACAAAAGAAGCAACAACAGATGCAACGAAAGATACAACAAGTGAAGCTACTGGTGCAAGTGACACAGATGCAGCTAATGGTGCATCAGATGAAACACCATTAGTTGTAGGTTATGACGCATTTAGTGAGAAATTCAGTCCATTTTTTGCTAACAGTGTACCAGATCAGCAAGCACAGTCGGTAACAGGACTTAGAATGGTGACTCTTGACCGTTCAGGCTCAGTGGTTCCTAGTGCAAAAGACGGCGAAACAATTGCATATAATGGAACTGAATATACATACAATGGTCTTTCAAACATAACAACAAATTATGATGAAGCATCTGATATAACAACATATGATCTTCAAATTCGTGATGATGTGAAATTTAGTGATGGAGAACCTTTGACAGCAGACGATATCATCTTCACTTTATATGTAATATCAGATCCAACTTATGATGGTTCAGCTACATTCAACTCAAAACCAATTATAGGTATGAAGAACTATCGTGCAAATAGTACGGCTGCAGGCACCATTACAACGGAAGAAATACAAGCTGCAATTGATGCAATGCCAGAAGAATTAGCTACTCAGATAAAAGATACCATTATTGTACCAACATTAACAAGTGAATTTGATTGGGCAGCTTCTCTTTATGGAGATGAATCCTATGCCACTTATACAGAACAGTACCCTGAAACAAAGGATTTATTTGCATTCTTCTATTCAACAGATGAATCATATGATTCATCTACAGTAGCAGATGATCAGCAAGTACTTTCTGATATTATTGATATGTATGGAGTAGATTACAAAGCATTAGGAAAAGCTTATGCGAGTGATGAAAGCAATTATGATGCCGATGTGCAAGCTTTAGCGGAATCTTATGTTGTAGAGCAAAAAAGAGCTGCGGGTGAAGGCGAAGAGGTTCCAAATATCGAAGGAATTAAGAAAATCAGCGATACCGAAGTACAAGTTCAAACAAATGGTTATGATGCAACTACAATTTATCAGTTTGATTTAGAGTGTGCTCCAATGCATTATTATGGGGATGCTTCTATGTATAATTATGATAATAATCAGTTTGGTTTTACTAGAGGAGATTTATCAGGAATTAAAGAAAAAACAACGACTCCTTTGGGGGCAGGACCATACAAATTTGTGAAATATGAAAACAAAGTTATATACTATGAAGCAAATGAAAATTACTATTTAGGGGAACCTAAAACCAAATACCTACAATTTAAAGAAGCATCAAGTGCAGATAAAGTGACGGGAGTATTACAAGGAACTATCGATATCTCCGATCCATCAGGAAGTAAAGCAGTGTTTGAACAGATTAAGAGTGAAAATAGCAACGGAGAACTTCAAGGTGATAAAGTGTTCCTAAGTGCAGTAGATAACTTAGGCTATGGTTATATTGGAATGAATGCCGATACAGTCAATGTAGCAGGAGACCCAGGTTCAGATGCTTCTAAGGATTTAAGAAAAGCACTCGCAACTGTTATTGCAGTATATCGTGACGTGGCAATTGATTCTTATTACGGTGACGCAGCAAGTGTAATTCAATATCCAATATCTAATACGTCATGGGCAGCACCACAGAAATCTGATTCAGATTATAAGGCAGCGTTTTCTACAGATGTAGATAGAAATGCTATTTACACAGATTCTATGTCTGCAGATGATAAGTATACAGCAGCAAAACAAGCAGCGTTAGGATATCTGAAAGCAGCAGGTTATACGGTAACAGACGGTAAAGTTACCGCAGCTCCAGAAGGTGCTAGATTAGAATATGAAATCTTAATCGGTGCATACGGTACAGGAGATCATCCATCATTTGCAGTATTAACTGATAGTAAGGCAGCTTTTGAAGAAATAGGTATTACTTTAGATATTAATGATCTTTCAGATACAAGCCAAATGTGGACAACACTAGATGCTGGAACACAGGACTTATGGTGTGCTGCATGGCAGGCAACTCCAGACCCAGATATGTATCAGGTATATAGTAGTGATAATAAACTTGGTAATGGTGGTTCAAATGATAATCACTATGCATTAAATGATTCAGAATTGGATGAATTAATTATTACTGCAAGAACGAGTGATGATCAGACTTATAGAAAAGCAATTTATAAACAATGTCTTGATATAATACTTGACTGGTCAGTTGAAATACCAATTTATCAGAGACAAAATTGTATTATTTTTAGCCCAGAAAGAGTTAATATTGATACTATTACTCCAGATATTTCTACATATTATGATTGGTGGAGAGAAATTCAGAACTTTGAAATGAAATAAATCAAATTGTTGGAAAAATAATATATTTAGTGCAGTTAACCTTTCAGTTAACTGCACCAATTTGGACATGAAGTTATTCATGTCCAAATTGGTGTTGTTAACCAAAGAATAAAAATCAGGAGAGATTTAGATGAGGAAATTTATAGCAAAAAGACTTTTTCAAAGTATTGTCATTTTATTTTTTGTTTCATTTATTATCTATGGCATTATGAGATGCATGCCAACTAGTTATGTTGAAACACAAGCGAGACAATTATCCACACAACCTGGAGCAAAGACTTATGAAGAATGGATGGAACAATTAAATGCATCATATGGATTAGACACTGGTGTAATACAAGGCTTTGGTAGGTGGTTAAGTAAAGCAATTGTAGGTGATTTTGGAGATTCGTGGTATTTTAATGTTCCAGTTACGCAGAAATTTAGCAAGGTGATATGGCATTCATTTGCACTCGGATCAATATCATTTATATTAGAAATAATAATAGCGATTCCGCTTGGTATTATATCGGCGAAGCGGCAATATAGTAAAACAGATTATGCGGTTACGGTCTTTGCATTAATTGGTATTTCGATACCTAGCTTTTTCTTAGCCACTCTCTTAAAATGGATATTCTCTGTTAAACTAGGATGGTTTGATTTATTTGGTGTAGTAGGACGTATGCATGAACAGTTAAGTCCATTTGGACAATTCTTAGATATAGCAAAACATTATGTGTTACCAGTGATTACACTAACTATTATTAGTGTAGGTAGCTTAATGAGATATACAAGAACAAATATGTTAGAAGTACTGAATTCAGATTTTATACGTACAGCGAGAGCAAAGGGATTATCAGAGAGCAAGGTAGTTAATTACCATGCATTTCGTAATACTTTAATACCAATTGTAACTTTATTAGGTGGTTCACTTCCAGGTCTGTTTGCTGGAGCAATGGTAACGGAAACCATATTTCAGATTCCTGGAATAGGATATACATCTTATCAATGTATGATACAAGGTGATATTCCATTTACCATGTTTTACATGGTATTTATGGCATTTCTAACACTTTTAGGTACAATCATTGCAGATATATTATACGCGGTTGTTGATCCACGCGTTAGAATTAATTAGGAAGGAGAATACAATGGCTAACACAGATGAAAATAACAAAAATCAGATTAACGCTACAAAATTATTAGATGATGAACAAAGAGTCAAGGTATTATCTCCTGGAATGCTTGTTACAAAGCGATTTCTTCGAAATCGTCTTGCATTAATTGGACTTGTTATCATAGTGGCAATGTTTGCATTTGCATTTATTGGTGGTGCAATTGCTCCCTATGGAGAAAGAGAAGTATTTAGAACATATGAAACAGCACTAAAGGATTATGCTGGCGTTAATTATAATAAAGATTATCAATATACTGATGCAGAAGGCGCAGAGTTTCCAGCTTTAGCAAAAGCAGATATGATACTAGCAATTAACAAAGGTGAAACATCTTTTCAGTCAGGTGAAGTCAATTATAATTTAATTAATGAAGCAGATGGATTTTATCGCGTAGTAAAATTAAATGAAGTTGGAAGTGCATTGACAATTAAGGGAATAAGCTCTTTTACAGAAACAGGGAATACAACACTCACAGATGATATTAAAAATGCGTATATAGAAGCTTCATCAAACAATAAGAATAATTTTGATATAGATGGTACTACATATGTAATTACGCAAAGTGGAAAAATGAACACAATATCGGTAGTAGAAGATATTTCCACAGTAACAACATTGATTTTTAATACATATAGCGAGGATACAAATTTAAGTGCAGAGTTTAAATTAGAAGCACAAAAGGCGATGGTAGCAAATGAGACTACGTTTGTAGCTGATAGGCAAAACTATACTTGTGACTTAAATAGCGAGTCTATGTCAGCAGAATTTATGTTGAATGGTGAAGAATATGCAAGTGCTTCGCATTTTAACGTAAAAGCAATTTCTTCAGATGTATTCCTTACTATGAACTTTAAAAAGTCATTAGAAAACGCAATAGAAAAAAATGAATCAAAACTTGAATATGTGAATGAAAGTGGAGAAACTCAACAATATACCATTGAACGTAATAATGAGCAATATACGGTAAGAAACGAAATGAATACACAGGTGAATAGTACCTATGAAGCGCCGTCTTTGAAGCATTGGTTAGGAACGGATGGAAATGGTATGGATGTTCTTACTAGACTGATGTTTGGGGGACGTATTTCATTATTAATTGGATTTGTTGTTGTAATAATAGAAATAGTTCTAGGTATATTAATCGGTGGTGCCGCAGGATATTTTGGAGGGTGGATTGATAGTCTTTTAATGAGATTAGTAGATGTTTTCAACTGTATTCCTGCAATGCCATTATATATTATATTAGGAGCTATTATGGATTTTATGAAAATAAATCCAAGCATTCGTATTTATTTTTTATGTTTTATATTAGGTATATTAAGTTGGCCACAGGTAGCTAGAATGGTACGTGGGCAGATCTTATCACTTAGAGAACAAGAATTTATGACAGCGACAGAAGCAACTGGTATTCGTATTTCTAGAAAAATATTTAAGCATTTGATACCTAATGTAATTCCACAGTTAATTGTTATTGCTACGATGGGACTTGGTAATGTCATATTAATGGAAGCAACATTAAGCTTCTTTGGCTTAGGGGTAAAATATCCATATGCTTCGTGGGGAAATATTATAAATGCGGTAAATGATATTTATGTTATGACTAATTATTGGTTTATTTGGATACCAGCTGGTTTCTTAATATTGATCACAGTATTGGGATTTAATTTCATTGGCGATGGTCTTCGTGATGCATTCGACCCTAAGATGAAGCGATAGACGAGAAAATCGTACGAATGGAGGAAAATATGGCTTTATTTAAGAAAAATAGCATGAAAGATGCAAATTATATATCGGCAAAGGAATCAAGAAAAATTTCGAAAGAAAACCGAAGAATTACAGGTGAATATGAGAAAAAAAGAAATCGTAAGATTATCCCTCCGCAGGAATTTATTACTACTATGAAAAATTCGGATAATGTTGTTGAGTTTGATAACTTACATACCTATTTTTTTACCGATGTAGGCGTGGTCAAATCGGTTGATGGAGTTACATTTGATATACCTAAGGGTAAAACAGTAGGCGTGGTAGGTGAATCGGGATGCGGTAAATCTGTAACGAGTCTTTCTCTTATGCAACTGGTGCAAAGACCACAGGGGCAAGTTGTAGAAGGTGCCATTCGATTCAATACAGGAAAAGAAATAGTAGATGTTACTAAAATATCTACAAGTGAGATGCAAAAACTTCGGGGAAATAAGCTTTCTATGATTTTTCAAGAGCCAATGACAAGTCTCAATCCAGTATTTCGTATTGGACTACAAGTGGATGAAGTAATACAACTTCATTATCCTGATATGAGCAAAGAAGATATAAAAAAACGAACGATAGAAATGCTTGAATTAGTGGGTATTGCCAATAGTGAAGGCGTATACAAAATGTTTCCACATGAACTCTCAGGGGGTATGAGGCAACGTATTATGATTGCTATGGGACTTGCCTGCGATCCAGAACTTATTATTGCAGATGAGCCTACCACTGCACTTGATGTAACCATTCAAGCACAAATTTTAGATATTTTGAGAGATCTAAAAACCCGTATGAACAGTAGCATTATGCTTATTACGCATGACCTTGGTGTGATTGCTGAGATGGCTGATATGGTAATCGTTATGTATGCGGGACGCGTAGTAGAAAAGGGTACAGCCAAAGAAATATTTGCAAATCCAAGTCACCCTTATACAATTGGCTTGATGAATAGTAAACCAGTAGTAGGGAAAAAGATGGAGCGATTATATAGTATTCCTGGTAAAGTACCAAATCCAATTAATATGCCAGACTACTGTTATTTCAAAGATAGATGTGAGATGTGTATTGATGCTTGCGAAGGAAAGTATCCAAGTCAGATGCAATTATCTTCAACTCATTTTGTAAGCTGTTATCGTTATGATGATAATAATAAAAGGGAGGAGAAGAAATAATGGCAGATAATATTTTAGAGGTAAAGCATTTAAAAAAATATTTTCCAATTAAAAATGGAGCATTAGGTAAGAGCAAGGGCGCGGTGAAGGCTGTTGATGATATAAGCTTTTCCATTGAAAGAGGAACTACAATGGGACTTGTAGGAGAGTCGGGATGTGGTAAATCTACAACTGGAAGAACAATTCTAAAACTGATTGATAAAACAGATGGAGAAGTATTATTCAATGGTACTGAAGTGCATACTTTAAGTAAAAAAGAATTAAGAAATATACGTACTAAAATGCAAATTATTTTTCAAGATCCTTATTCTAGCCTTTCGCCAAGACTTCCAGTCGGCGAAATCATTGGTGAAGCGGTAAAAGAGCATAAGTTAGTCGCTAAGGAAGAATATGAAGGTCATTTGAACCGAATTATGGCATCTTGTGGATTGCAACCATACCATAAAGATCGCTATCCACATGAATTTTCAGGGGGACAGCGCCAAAGAATTTGTATTGCCAGGGCATTAGCTCTTAATCCAGAATTTATTGTTTGTGATGAACCTGTATCAGCTTTGGACGTATCCATTCAAGCACAAATCATTAATTTATTAGAGGATTTACAAAAAGAATATGGATTAACTTATTTATTTATCTCTCATGACCTTTCCGTTGTAGAACATATTTGTGATACAGTGGGTGTTATGTATTTAGGAGGTTTAGTTGAAACCGGTACAACAGAGGAAATTTTTTCAAATCCTCTTCATCCATATACAAAGGCATTGTTTAGCGCAATTCCGATCGCAGATCCTACTGTGAAAGTAGATAGAATAATTTTAAAGGGAAGTATTCCATCACCTGCCAATCCACCAAAAGGCTGTAAGTTTCATACGAGATGTAGTAAGTGTATGGAAATATGTAAAAGTGATGTACCACAGGAAAGGGATACTGGCAATGGACATGTGGTTCGATGTCATTTGTATAATTAGAAGAAATCTTATATTTGAAGAAGAAAATAAATAGATGAACGAAACTGTAATTTATAGGCTGTACTGGGTGACAGCCTATAAACACGTCAAAAGGGAGCATACAGTGGAATGCAATTTATAAATTATATTTATGACTTCAAAGAAGGACTAAGTTATATGAAAACGGAAAAAGGACTAATGATTAAAACAATTTATTTCTGTATAACCATGTTTGCCTCAGGTGGTTCGCAGATGCTGATTCTTCCTTATTTTAAAAATCATCCTGAGCATTTTATAAATATAGGAATAAATGTAGTTATGTTATACACAATTGTAACAGGATTCGGAGTTTTGGGTAGATTGGTAGGGGGATCATTCATTATAAATTCAAGTATCCAACAGAAAGAAATTTGCAATTGCAATATTTGTATACATAGTTGTGACATTTTTAAATGGAAGTGAATTGTATTATAGCTTACCATTGATGATAATAAGCTTTTTTGTAGTAGGAATATTGGGAGTCACTTCATATAATATAAGAATTTCAGCAACACAATCTTATCTTCCGGATTCAAAGAGAGGAAGATTTAACGGTACGTTTCAAATGATATGTACAGCAGGAAATATTGTGGGACAGTTACTTGCGGGAATGATGGGGGATGTAATGGACGAGAGAAAAATTATGGTTATTTTAATGTCAATTAATATGCTTGCAATATTTTTTGTTATGTATCGTAGGAAAGAATATGTAAAAAAGGTATATAATAGGAGTTTATAAGGTGGTAACCAGGAAGGTGCTGGATAGTTACATAAGATGTATAAAATGAAGAACCAATGATACTATGATATGGAAGGTTTTGGAATGAAAAAAAGAAAGAAACTTAGATTAGAATAATAGTCTAGGTTTCTTTCTTTTTTGTTGATACATAATTGGAAAAATTAAATAAAAGTAATCGTTTGCGAATAAATAATAATTAGAATAAGTATGAAAAAATTAATAGTCAATAAAAATATTTGTGGACTATTATTCTGTGATAAAGGTTAATGCAATGGCATAAGCTTGAGAACTTGTATTTTTACAGTAAATTTTATAAGTACCTGTACTAGGGAATTTATAGGAAATATAACCACTGCCTGTTATGCTTGCATAGTGTAGAGTGTTATCAGTATCCATGATACCGATGCGTCCTGTAGAAGTAGACGAGGAAATAACGGCTGAAATGTATATAGTTTCACCTTTAGTACCAGAAACAGATCTGGTTTTAGCAACACCAGGGTCAAGATTGTAGGAGATACTTGAATCAAGGCTATTAACTGATATGATAGAATCACTTGAACTAGTGACAAGTGAGGTGTTAAGTGAACTATTTGTAACATTAGAGGCTTTTGAAGTAATTGGAATTAAATTAACGATTAACATAAGTAATAAGGAAGTAATAATTAAATTTTTCTTCATATTAATTCTCCTTTTCTAAGTAGACAATTTTTAAGGTTTAAGTTGCCGTTGACTTCTGGGTTTGTTAGATATAAATTATAGATAGTTATAAACTTTATTCGAAATAATAGGATCCATTAATATTCACATCTTCATTGGTTGGATTTTGAATAAAAATTGTATACTCTCCATCTTCAGGGACATCAAATTTAAATTCTATAAAAAAAGATCCATCAACATAGTGAATATTACCTTCTAAATCAATAATTCCATAATGTAATACTAAATCAGGTTTAATTATGCAATTATTAACATGTATTACTTGTCCTTTTTTGCAATCCACTTTCATGCAATTGATTCCGTTGTTTTTCTTTACTTTCCAATAATATAGAAACATATCGTCAGAGACATCTTCATTAGAGGTTTCATTAATTAATTCTTCATCTAGAGAAACTTCGCTTAGAGCAACTTCATCTATTGATTGCATCATTAAAGTAGAATCCGGAATAATAACAGGTTCTTCCTCAATATAAGTTGAGGTGTCGTAATACCAATCATAATAATAAGTAAGTACTTTGTTGCTTGCAGCATTCACAGTAAGTGAGCCAAAAAGAAAGAATGCAATACTTACAAAAAAAGCAAGTTGACGAGCATATTTAAAAGTTTTACGATTAGTAGAAATTCTTCTGATTCTAGGTTCTAACTGCGATGATTTTTCAGAAAAGGCGGAATAGTATAAATGAAAACTCATACGTGGATTCATAGCTAATCTTACAAGTGTACTAGCATATTCCTTTGATCTGAAAAAAGTATGTTGTGTACAGCATAGGTTGTCACAATTAAATTCACACCATGCATTAATTAGTGAAGTAAGCTTATAAGTGAATGGGTTAAACCAATGCAAACAACGTATAATTGAACCAAATTGTTTAAAAAGCAAATCGCGTTGTTTATAATGAATATTCTCATGATAAAGCATAATTGTTAAATCTTCTTTTGGAAAATTGCTTGGAATTAATATTTTAGGATATAGAATTCCAGCAAGCATAGGTGAAGATATATTGTCATTAAAATAAATATGCAATGGATTCTTAATTTTTAGATATTTACTGATATGTAACTCGGTTTCAATAATCGTGTTATCGATCACTAAAGCGTTAAATCGTAATACTTTAAAATAAAAATAAAAATGAGAATAAAAATTATGAACAAATGCAATAATGAAACCGACCAACCAAAAAATAAATGGATAAAATAATATTTGACTCATATGTGGATTGATCAGTCCGATTATTGGTACGGAACTAAGAAGTTCCGCATCTGAAACCATGTCATATATTTGATGAATATAAACAACCGGTATAAAATAGAAGAAAATAATAGCTTTGAATATAAAATAAGTACCATTTGTTGAAATATGTTTACTAAAGAAATTATTAAATAGGCACCACAGACACACTAAAAGTGTGCCCCCAAAAGATGTACTTATAATATAAAATTCAAAAATGCTAATCCATTTCATCTATTAAACTTTGTATATTCTTCAATTCATCTTTCGATATAAATTCCTGCTTACATAGTGATGCAACTAGGTTAGAAGCGGAACCATCATACCAAAAATTAATCATGTTACCTGTTTCTAATTTTTTGTATTCTTCTTCACTAATAGAAGGTTTATAGAAAAAATATCTTCCTTTTCGGTATGATGTAGCTACACCTTTCTCAATAATATGTGCCAAAAATGTAGCAACTGTGGTTCGTTTCCAAATCTTATTATATTTAGTTGCACAAATTGCTAGTACTTCTTGAAGCATAATATCGTGGTCACTTTCCCATACGATTTTCATAACTTCGTATTCACTGTTTGTTAATGGTATTAAAGCTGCTTTTGCCATATATGTTCCTCCATGTGTAATTAGAAAATCTTTTAATTTTCTATTAATAAAATAACTAGTTATAATATATTTATCTCATATTCTAAAATAATAGTCAACTAAATTCTTAAAAAAACGTAAAAAAATTGAAGGTTAGTCCAATATACACTGGTATATATAAACGTTTGTAAAAGTAGACATTGACAAAAACAGACATAATAGATAAGATAAAAAAGTAAAATAAATATGGGGTCTATAATACAAGGAGGATAATGTATGAAACGGAAAAAAATTGGGGTAATTATTTTTGCAGCATTTATGGTATTACAAATTGGACAAGTTGCATCAGCAGCTACAGCCTTTGACTTTAATTTTACACTTTCAAGTAGTTCTGCAACAAGTGGTAAAGCTAATACAAATGATGCACTTCTAGGTTGGGCAAAACCAGATTCAGGTAATTTGTCATCTAGTAAGTATATTAATGTATGCACAGTTGATACTAATAAAGAAAGACTAAGTAAATATGGAAAGATGATTAAGGTAGGTAAAACAGTAACTTTTGGTTATGATACTTTGGGTTATATTGGATATTGCTATATAAAAGGTACACCTAATGCGATAGGAGTTAGAGCTTCTGGCACTTGGGGTCCAACTACAATACCGCTATAAGATATTGATGTCTGAATAGATAGATAATGAAGACCTCATGTTTATTTATTAGGGAGAAGAAAATGAAAAAAATAATTATGCTTATCATTGTAATCGGTATCGCCTTAACTGGATGCAGTAAATATAAGAATCAAGAAGTTATAACAGAAAATTTCAATCAAAATAATGCTTCCAATTTAAGTAGCGAAAATGGGATATTTACTGAGGATAAAATATATTATGTAACAGAACAATCCTTTGATAGCGAATTAGTTAATAGGACTTTCTTTGGTGAAAATGAAAATGAAATGGATAAACATATTAATCCAGGAGATACGGAGGAAGAAGCTGTTTATATAAAAGAAAAAGATGGCTACTCACTGTTTTTATTAAGCGGAGGTATTTCCAATAGGGCAAATATAACATATGCGAGAGAACAGTACCAAGAGGTGAAAGATTATTATAATAATTATTTGAATTTGATTTTTAATGGTCAGATTAACGATACACTTAGAAAAGAATTTACAGAGACATTTGATGATTCAAAAGAAATTACAATCGATAAGGAAAAAACAATAAGCATGTGTCAAAGCTACTTTGATAAGCTTGGAATTACAAATATTAAGTTAGAACAAATATATGCAATGGATGAAGATGGATTAAATAAATTAGAAAGAGAAATATTTCCAGAAGAAAATTACGAAGAGGACATAGAGGGAATACCGAACCGAATTAGACAATGGACAGATGAGAAAGAAGCATATTTTATGATATTTCATAATCAAATAGAGAATAAAGAGATTAATTTCTTTGGTTATGATGAAGAATATCAATGTGTCAGTGATTATAATGCTAGAAGTTATGCCATTGCAGATGAAAATGGCCTTGTCTATATGCAAATAAACCCTTGTTATCTATATCAAGATAGTAAAGACATACAAATAATAAGCGAACAAGAAGCGGCAAAAGTAGTGGAAAAGTACTTAAGCAATATTATGATTTCGAATAATACACAAATTAATAAAAATGGCTGTCAATATACCGCCATTTATGACTATAATAAGAAAGATATTCAGTTGATTCCAACATGGAGTTTTACGATAACAAATGGGGACGCTATAACCGATACCGATATAAGTGTAAACGCAATAACTGGTGAGTTAATAAAGTGAGGTTAATCATGAAAGATAGTATTAGATTTGTTAAATCAGAGATATATCGTGCTATGTTATCAAGACGATTTGTGATTTCCGTATTGTGTATGATGATGGTATGTTTTATTAGTATTCATGATACAATACAAAATCTGATTTCATATGGGAATAAATTTGATGACAGTATCGTGTCGGTGATTAAAACGATGATAGGCTTCGATCGATTCAAAGTTCTTATAGTTGTATTAAGTGCCATTATTTATACGGATTCTTATTGTAGTGATTTTCAAACTCATTACATTAATTTGGTATATAGTAGAATTGGTGTACGTGCTTATGCGATATGTAAGTGTATGGTTAATTTTATTATAAGTATGTTTAGTATCTTGCTATCTTTGGGCGGATTTGCACTAATTTTAAGAACTCAGATTCCATTGGTAATAATGGATGATATGAATGAAAGTATGTATGCTCCCTATTATGATATGATACAAAGTCACTACGCTATTTGGTATTTAATTATGTTGATTTTTACTTTTGCTTTGGCAATTTCTTTCTTGAATATACTAGGGTTGCTTTTTTCTACATTTTTCAATAACAAGTATGTCGCATTTTCAGTTCCATTTATTTGCTTTTATTTATTAAGTACATTAACATTTTATTTGCCGGATTCCCTTTATTTTTTGGGATTTGTCAGTTTTAACATAGAAATTAGTGATAATATGTTTATAAATATCTTGTATAATACAACTTTCTTATTAGGTCTATATTTCTTAATAGGATATCAGTTTACCAAACAAATAATAAAACTAAATAAGTAAAACGAAGATTTAAAACAGATAAGGAGGGTGAAAATGGTGAACGTTGGAGGTGTTATTGCTAATTGCAAAATAGAATTATATAAATGGAAAAAGGATTATAGGGTGAGTACCATCTTTATCATAATGGGTATTGTATTATTCTACTACACTTCGGATATCGTTAACTTTATGAAAATGACGGGTACTTCGATTTCACAATGGTTGTTTCCAATGCTATTTGGTGATTATATTGTTAGTATGGGACTTTTTAAAGTGTTGATATTATTTGGAATCATCATATTATATTGTAATGCTCCATTCGTTGATAATATATATTCTTATGTAACAATCAGAAGTGGATTTATGACATGGTGCTTAGGAGAAATCTTATATATTATAGTATCTTCTCTTTTTTTTGTCCTATACATAGTTATTCTAACCATCATTCGTTTTATTCCACGAGTGGAATTTATATCTGATTGGGGTAAAGTGATTGGAACTTTAACATTAACAAATGCAGGAACAACCTATACACCGTTATTAGTATTTTCAGACAAAGTTGTTTTAAATTACAATCCTTTGTATGCAACAATCATTACCATTATTCTGTTATGGCTTATTTCGATTATGTTAGGGTTAATTCTATTTGTATTTAATACCTTTAATCGGTGGAAAGGGTTGGGAGTATTGATATGTACTTTTTTGATTCTAATTGATCCACTTATTATATATTTTGAAAAAAGTTCAATGATTCGATTTTCACCCATCAGTTGGTTGAGCATAGAGAACCTAAAGAGCCAAAGTATGTCAAATTCCCCAACAGTTATGTATGCAATAGGAATGCTTATAGTAATTAATATTGTGTTAATATGCATTGCGTTAAAACAGGATAAAAGAAATTTGATGAATTAGATTATATGAGTTATATATTATACGTAAAAAATCGTACAAAGTGAGGTAAATATGGGTGATATAGCAATTAATGTTGAAAATGTTTCTAAAATTTATGGAAAAGACAAAGTATTAGATAGTATTAATCTGAAGGCTGAATACGGTAAAATTTACGGAATTATTGGTCGCAATGGTTCAGGAAAAACAATGTTGTTAAAATGCATTTGTGGTTTAACTAAAGTAAGCGAAGGAACAATTTGTGTGAAAGAAAAGCTAGTTGGGAAAGATGTTGATATACCGAAAGGTGTAGGTGTTATTATTGAAACACCTGGATTTTTAAACGAGTTTACTGGATATAAGAATCTAAAACTATTGGCGATGATACAAAATAAAATTGGAGATAATGAAATAAAGGATATTCTGAAAAAAGTTGGATTAAAATCAAATAGCAAAAAGTGTGTAGGTAAATATTCACTTGGGATGAGACAGCGTCTTGGAATCGCGCAGGCATTGATGGAAAATCCAGATATATTACTGCTAGATGAACCAATGAATGGGTTAGATAATCAAGGAGTAGAGGAAATTAGAAATTTATTACTTGAATTAAAAAAGAATAAAAAACTAATTATACTTGCAAGTCATAGTAAAGAGGACATAGAAGTGTTGTGTGATGAGGTTTATGAATTAGATCACGGTAAGATAATTAATAAAAAGACCAAATTACATGAATAGTAAGACTATTTGAAACTGCCTGAAAATAATAGACATTAAAAAATCAATATGCTATACTTGCACTAATAGAGAAATGAGAAAACAAGGTGGTGAACCAAATGACAGATAGCCAATTACTGCAGGCAATTTATGCTGAACTTCAAGGAGTGAAGGGGAAAGTGAATTCTATAGAGGTAAAAGTGGATTCTATAGAGGGAAAAGTAGATTCTTTAGAGATGAAAGTAGATTCTTTAGAGATGAAAGTAGATTCT
>JBGUEQ010000049.1:0-37963 GCA_041821265.1 Lachnotalea sp.
CATGGGATCATAGCTCAGCTGGGAGAGCATCTGCCTTACAAGCAGAGGGTCACAGGTTCGAGCCCTGTTGGTCCCATTTTAGTATAATAAAATTATTAATTAGTAGTTGCCGACGTGGCTCAATGGCAGAGCAGCTCACTTGTAATGAGCAGGTTATCGGTTCAAATCCGATCGTCGGCTTAAATTGAGCACTTATTTAAATGTGTTTGGTTTTATATGGATGGATTCCCGAGCGGCCAAAGGGGACAGACTGTAAATCTGCTGTCGACGACTTCGAAGGTTCGAATCCTTCTCCGTCCATTTGTTTCATAAAATTATATATCATTAACGCGGGGTGGAGCAGTCTGGAAGCTCGTCGGGCTCATAACCCGAAGGTCGTAGGTTCAAATCCTGCCCCCGCAATTTATAAACTAAATATTGGTTATGCCCAAATAGCTCAGTCGGTAGAGCAGAGGACTGAAAATCCTCGTGTCACTGGTTCGATTCCGGTTTTGGGCATTGTGGGATATTAGCTCAGTTGGTAGAGCACTTGACTTTTAATCAAGCTGTCCCGGGTTCGAATCCCGGATGTCTCATTACTATTAAATAGGAAGTGTTAATTATTAGCACTTCTTATTTTTGTATATAATTATAAAGTATATTAATTAGGATGAGGAGAGCAGTATGCAGTCTTTGTATGAACAATTAGAAAATTATAGTGAAACAGATTATTATCCTTTTCATATGCCTGGGCACAAAAGAAACGAAGATCTTCAATTTAGTAATCCCTTTCATTATGATATTACGGAAATAGAAGGATTTGATAATTTGCATCATAGCCAAGGAATTATATTAGATGCGCAAAAAAGAGCAGCATTGTTATATAACTCGTCGGAAACTCATTTTTTAATTAATGGTAGCACTGGTGGCTTACTAAGCGCAATTTCTTCATGTACGACAAAAGGTGGTACAGTACTGATTGCAAGAAATTGTCATAAAGCTGTTTATAATGCAGTTTTCCTCAATGAATTGATAAATATATATACTTATCCACAAAAAGAGAGAAAATTTTGTGTAAATGGTGGATTAAACATAAAAGATATCAAACAATTGTTGATAAATAATAAGAATATTCAAGCAGTTGTAATAACTTCACCTACTTATGATGGAATTATATCTGATATAGAGAGCATTGCGATTGAAGTGCATAAATTTAATATACCATTAATTGTTGATGAAGCACATGGAGCACACTTAGGATTTCATTCATACTTTTCTGAAAATTCGATAAGTAAAGGTGCTGATATAGTCATTCATAGTGTACATAAAACATTGCCTTCTTTGACTCAAACAGCGTTGTTACATGTTAATGGAAATATTGTTGATAGAGATAAATTAAGAAAATATTTAGCTATTTATCAAACAAGTAGTCCATCGTATGTATTGATGGCAAGCATTGACAATTGTATTAATTTAATTAGTAATAAAGGGAAAGAACTTTTTGATAATTATGTTTCAAACTTATCTCATTTAAGAGAAAGTCTGTCAAAATTAAAAAATATTAGACTTGTGAGCGAGAATATAGTTGGAAATAATGATATATTTGACTTAGATAGGTCAAAATTAATTATTTCAGTAAAAAATACCGATATAACAGGCAAAGAGCTATATCTAAAGCTATTAAATCAATATCATCTTCAGATGGAAATGGTTTCGGGAGACTATGTATTAGGAATTACAACTATTATGGATAAAATAGAAGGATACAATAGATTAATTTATGCTTTAAATGAAATAGACAATGAAATTAAGTCAGTTAATAACCCATTAAGTGACGACACTATTATTAAACCACAAGTGAGCCATTCAATAGCCAACTGTAATAACTTAGACACAGTTAATTTGAAACTAGAGGAAGCGGAGGATAAAATAGCGGCTGAATATATTTATTTATATCCACCAGGAGTACCGTTGATTGTACCAGGTGAAATAATTAGTAAAGAACTAATATTACAAATTAATACATATAAAAAAATTGGGCTTCAAATCGAAGGTATGTCTGACTACGCAGGAAATATGATTAAAATAGTAGGTAAAGAGTAGTGGAATAACATAACTAATATATTACTTTTAATGTAATAAAATATAAACATTTTGAAATAGTATTTATGATGGTATATAATAGTTACATTACTAATCTGTTACGAATTTATAGTAATTTTTATGAATGGAAATAGTGCATTAGATATAATTTGTACTTAAAAATTCATGGTTTCTGTGAGTTACAATGAAAATTTGTACGTGTTTGTAATAGAATAAGTTAATATAGAATGAGCAAAAAACGTTATAAGTAGAGGAATATGTGGATAAATGGGTAAAATATTTTATATTATGGGTAAAAGCTCATCTGGAAAAGATACAATATATAAAAGAATATTAGACAAGCAAACATTAAATTTGCAAAGCATTGTAATGTATACGACGAGACCAATTCGTGAGGGTGAAACAAATGGAATCGAATATTACTTTGTTAATGAGGAAGAACTAATGGCTCTGGAAGCGGAAGAAAAAATAATTGAGGTAAGATCTTATCATACTGTATACGGAATTTGGAGATACTTTACAGTAAATGATAATCAAATTGATCTTAAAAAGAATAACTATTTAATTATTGGCACAGCACAATCTTATTGCATGACCAAAAAATATTATGGGGATGATGTATTAGTTCCAATATATATTGAAGTGGATGATGGAATACGTTTAGAAAGAGCTATAAGGCGTGAAAAGCTTCAGACAATACCTAAATATGAAGAAATGTGCAGAAGGTTTTTAGCAGATCAGAGTGATTTTTCAGATGAAAAGTTAATGGAATGTGGAATAGAAAATAGATTTAATAATAATGTGTTAGAGGAATGTGTTTCACAGGTATCTAAATATATAAACAAAGTTGTAAATTAAAAAATTTTTATGTTATAATAGTTACATTAAAAGGTTTATATTAACAGATATAGATAAAAAGATTGTGTATTAAAATAGAAACAAATAAAAAAATTAGATTCTTAAAATTTTTGGTAAAGAGGTGAGTGTGTGAATTTAAAGGTTAATGAAAGTTCATCTGCAGCAGCGATTGAAAATACTCAGAAAATACAACAAAAAAATGATAGTTTTAAGTTTACTTTAATAAGTAATATTCAAGAAAAAGAGTTGCAAGACAAGCTTAATAGGCTTATGGAAGATATCAGTGAGCAAGGGGATAGAATTTCTAAGCATATGGATATTAAAGACATGAAAAAGTATAGAGGGCTTGTAAAGAATTTTATGAATGAAGTAGTTAGTCGTTCACATGAATTCTCGAGAGAAAATTTTTTGGATAGAAGAGGACGTCACAGAGTATATGGAATTGTAAGGTTAGTTGATGAAAATCTAGACGAGCTTGCGAAAGAACTTATGAAGGATGAGAAGGATCATTTAAATATTTTAAGTAGAATAGATGAAATAAAAGGATTATTATTGGACATAGCCACATAATAATAGATTGGAGTACCATGATGTCTGGATTTAACGATATAATAGGTCATACACAGGTTATAGAACATTTAAAAAGTGCTATTAAACTTGATAAAATATCACATGCATATATTATAAATGGAGAGGCCGGTGCAGGTAAGAAGTTGCTGGCATCGACTTTTGCAATGACACTTCAATGTGAAACAGGTAATAGTGAACCATGTGGAAAATGTAAATCATGTATTCAGGCAATAAATAGTAACCAGCCAGATATTATTTGGTTATCGCATGAAAAACCAGGTAGTATTGGTGTAGACGATATAAGAGTTCAACTCAACAATGACATAGATATAAAACCTTACAGTAGTAAGTATAAGATTTATATTATTAATGAAGCTGATAAATTAACAATTCAAGCACAGAATGCATTGTTAAAGACGTTGGAAGAACCACCAGCTTATGCTGTAATTATGTTATTAACAAATAATTACGAAGCTTTATTAACTACTATATTATCAAGATGTGTTACTCTTTCATTAAAATCAGTAGAAGATGAACGAATTAAAACATACCTAATGGAAATGAAACATATTCCAGATTATAAAGCGAACATAAGCGTTGCTTTTGCACAGGGGAATGTGGGAAGAGCAATTAAGTTGGCTTCGACAGTAGAATTCGATGAACTTAAGGAAGATACATTTTCTATGCTTCGAAATATGGATGATATGGAAATGTATGAAGTAATTGAATATATTAAAAAGATTGCTGAGAATAAATTAGAAATAAATGATTATCTTGAACTGATTACAATGTGGTTTCGAGATGTATTATTATTTAAAGCTACAAACGACGTAAATCATTTAGTTTTTAGAGATAATATTTCCGATATAAAAAAACAAGCAAATAAAAGGTCATATAATGGAATAGAAATTGTTATAGATGCAATAGATAAAGCAAAAATCAGACTAAAAGCAAATGTTAATTTTGAATTAGTAATGGAACTTTTGTTACTTACAATCAAAGAGAATTAACAAGTGCAGAAGGTTTAAGACATAATGAAGGTGACACGAAAGGAGCAAGAATGATAAAAATAATAGGTGTTAGATTTAGATCAGCGGGAAAAATTTATTTTTTTGACCCTAAAGATTTTAATATAAATGTTGGTGATCATGTAATTGTTGAGACTGCACGAGGAATAGAGTATGGATCTGTTGTAATTGGACAAAGAGATGTTGAGGATTCAAAAGTAATTCAACCATTAAAAGATGTTATAAGAGTTGCAACTTGCGAGGATGATGAAGTTGAGCTTAATAATAAAATGAAAGAAAAAGACGCATTTAAAATATGTTTGGAGAAAATCAAGAAGCATAGTTTAGAAATGAAACTGATTGATGCGGAATATACATTTGATAATAATAAAGTATTATTTTATTTTACAGCAGATGGTAGAATCGATTTTAGAGAGTTAGTAAAAGATCTAGCTGCAGTTTTTAAAACTAGAATAGAACTTCGCCAAATAGGTGTTAGAGATGAAACTAAAATTTTAGGTGGAATTGGTATTTGTGGAAGAAGTTTATGTTGTAACACGCATTTATCTGAGTTTGCTCCAGTTTCAATAAAAATGGCGAAAGAGCAAAATCTATCACTAAATCCAACTAAAATTTCTGGAGTATGCGGAAGGTTAATGTGTTGTCTTAAAAATGAAGAAGAAACATATGAAGAATTAAATAGTCGATTACCTAATGTAGGTGATTTTGTTACTACTGATGATAATTTAAAGGGTGAAGTGCAAAGCGTAAGCGTTTTACGTCAAATCGTGAAAGTTATTGTTAATGTAAATGATGAAAAAGAAATTCGTGAATATAAAGTAGAACAGTTAAAATTTAAACCAAAGAGGAAAAAAGAAAAGGTTAATATTGCCGATGCTGAGTTAAAAGCGTTGGAGTATTTGGAGAAAAAGGAAGGGAAATCTAAGCTAGATGACAATTAAGCTTAATTCAAATGAAAGACTTGATGAATTGCATAGAAATGGATATTTTATAATACAAAATCCAGATAAGTTTTGTTTTGGTATGGATGCTGTATTATTATCCGGATATGCAAAGGTTAAATTGGGTGAAAAAGCATTAGATTTAGGTACTGGGACAGGTATTATTCCAATTCTCTTAAAAGCTAAAACAAAAGGTAATCATTTTACAGGTCTAGAAATTCAAGAAGAAAGTGCAGATATGGCGAGAAGAAGTGTTGCCTATAATAATCTGCAAGATCAAATTGATATTGTAACAGGAGATATTAAGGGAGCCTCAGCTTTATTTGGGGCTGCCTCTTTTGATGTTATAACAACAAATCCACCCTATATGTCCAATAGTCATGGATTAGTTAATATGGATCAACCCAAGGCAATAGCAAGGCATGAACTACTTTGTAGTTTGGAAGATGTTGTGAGAGAAAGTTCCAAATTATTGAAAACAAATGGACGCTTTTATATGGTTCATAGACCATTTCGTCTTGCTGAAATAATGACCACGTTGATTCAATATAAATTAGAACCTAAGAGGATGCAATTAGTGTATCCATTTGTAGATAAAGAACCTAATATGGTACTTATTGAGGCAATGAAAGGTGGAAAATCAAGAATAACGGTAGAAAAACCCCTCATTGTATACAAAGAGCAAGGTGTCTACACGGAAGAGATTTATGATATTTATGGTTATTAGCAAAAGAACAGTGTAAAATAGTGGGTTTTATTAGTCTAGTGGTGTTAAATATACTACAAAATGGTATTAAAATACATTTTATATTAACCACTAGGAACGAGATGGATTACATGAATGGAGGAAACTATGTCAGGAAAATTATATTTATGTGCGACTCCCATTGGAAACCTTGAGGATATAACATTTAGAGTAGTCAGAACCTTAAACGAAGTGAATTTGATTGCTGCGGAAGATACAAGAAATAGTATTAAATTATTGAATCATTATGAGATAAAAACTCCAATGACAAGTTATCATGAATACAATAAATACGATAAAGCTAAGTATTTGGTTGACAAAATGCTGGGGGGTAGTAATATTGCTTTAATTACAGATGCAGGTACCCCAGGTATATCTGATCCTGGTGAAGAATTAGTGAAACAATGTTACGAAAGTGGAGTAGAGGTTACATCACTACCAGGTGCTGCAGCATGCATAACCGCATTGACTTTGTCAGGATTATCAACTAGAAGGTTTTGTTTTGAAGCTTTTTTACCAACGGATAAAAAGGAAAAAGCTCAAATATTAGAAAGTTTAAAAAATGAAACTAGAACAATTATTTGCTATGAAGCGCCACATAGGTTAGTAAAAACATTAGAAGAACTATATCTTTCATTAGGTAATCGGAAAATTACAGTATGTAGAGAATTGACGAAGAAATTTGAAACAGCATTTTTGACCACGTTTGAGGAAGCAATTGAATATTACCAAAATACAGCCGCAAGAGGTGAATGTGTTATTGTAATAGAAGGCAGAACGTTTCAAGCGTTGACGGAAGAAAGTCAAAAAAAATGGAGTGAAATGTCTATTTCGGATCATATGGAACATTATGTACAAGAAGGAATTGATAAAAAAGAAGCGATGAAATTAGTTGCAAAAGATAGAGGGATTGCTAAGCGAGAAGTCTATAGTGCATTAATTTAGAAAGCAAAACATGAGAAAGTAGCCCCAACTGGTCTACTTTCTCATGTTTTTTAGATTGTGGGAGCGCAAAGTAAAATTTTTATAGCTATTCTGGATTCATAAACGCGAAGTGTTTTGCTAAGCAATATCTCGAGTTCTATAGGCCAGAACGGTTACTATTAAAATATCAAAAATCAATCATACATTAAAATATAAAATTCAAATAATGGTTGACAAAATCAAAGAATGTGAGTAAAATATGTTATATGGTTAGTTGGTATAGCAATTAACCATGTTGCCGAAAGGAGTGAAAGCCGGTGAACATTGATTTCAATTCAAATAAGTCAATATTTCTTCAAATTGCGGAAGGTATTGAAGATGCAATACTCTCGGGAGCCTTTGGTGAGGATAGCCAAATACCTTCCATAACAGAGTTTTCTGTGCAATATAAAATAAATCCTGCAACTGCCTTGAAGGGAATAAACATTCTAGTAGAAAATAAAATTATATATAAAAAACGCGGACTTGGAATGTTTGTCGCGATTGGAGCAAAAGAAAAGCTAAAACAGGTTAGAAGAGAAAAATTTTATGACAGTTATATTTTAAAGCTAATAGAAGAAGCAAAACGATTACAATTGTCAGAAGAAGAAATTATAAAAATGATAGAAAGAGGGTTCTTGGTATGAGTGGAATTGAAGTAAACAATTTGGTTAAAAGCTTCGGGAGCAATCGTGCATTGGACGATATTAGTTTGCAACTAAAGGAAAATACCATTTATGGATTACTTGGTAGAAATGGTGCAGGAAAGTCGACTTTATTAAATATCTTATCAAATCGTATCTTTGCGGACAGTGGTGAGGCATTATTAGATGGTAAGAGCGTGGTAGAAAATGATGAAGTACAAAATAAACTATTTCTAATGAGCGAAAGAACATTTTATCCTGAAAAAATGAAAATAAGTAACGTTTTTAAATGGAGTAAACAATTTTATCCTAATTTTGATGAAGAATACGCAAAGGATCTTGCAGAACAATTCGAGTTAAAGCTTTTAGAAAAAGTTAGCTCCTTATCTACGGGATATACTACTATTTTTAAGTTGATTATTGCATTATCAGTTAATACACCATATATATTATTAGATGAGCCGGTTTTGGGGCTAGATGCAAATCATAGAGAATTATTTTATCGTATTTTAATTAATAAATATAGTGAAAAGCCTTGTACTATTGTTATTTCAACTCACTTAATTGAAGAAATATCGGGATTAATTGAAAATATTATAATATTAAAACAGGGAAAAATTATTAAAAACGAATCTTGTGAAGAGTTACTGTCTAAGGGCTACACAATAACTGGGGCTATTTCATTAGTAGATCAATTTATCTTGGACAAAGAAGTTATCGGTATGGATGTAATTGGTGGTCTTAAATCAGCTTATGTGATTGGTGAGATAAAAAATGAAGTGCCACAAGGAATTGAAATAACACGTATGGATTTGCAAAAGCTTTTTATACAGCTTACCAATGCTTAAGGGGGAGAAGAAATTATGAATCAATCAACAGCATTTCGTTATCAGTTAACGCAACATAAAAAAAGTATTATATTGTTTTATCTTATCCTGTTTTGGGGCATATTATCGATATATTTAGGAATGATAGTAGCGTTTTCTCAAGATGGTGTTTCAGGAAGTGGTCAAATCAGTGGATATGAAATCTCATCTGCAATTTTTCTATTTGTAGCTGGATTAAATAGTTTTAAAGATAATTTTGGGATGTTATTGCAAAATGGTGTGTCAAGAAAGACAATATTAAAATCTCGAATTTTGGTTACGATAACGATAGGATGTATTATGTCAGTAATTGATAATATTTTTATGGTAATATTAAAATATATTCCAAGGTATGGTGTTAATTTAGATACAGTGTCACTGTATGAACAAGTATATGGTCAAAGGGATACCAATCTTAGTGCTTGGCAAATGCATTTAAAATGCTATATCTTTACTGTTCTAATGTATATTACATTTATGGCAATTGGATATTTAATAACACTTTTATTTTATCGAATGGATAAAAGAGGGAAAATTGCAGTTGGAGCAGGAGTACCAGTTGTATTGTTTTTGATTTTACCAAACATTGATTTTATGTTCTTTCAGGGACGTATTACTAGCACAATTTCTAATTTTATAGATTTAGCATTTGGCTTAAAGAATCATAACTCAATTTATGCAATGATTTCATTTTCTAGTTTATTTATTTTATTCAGTGCATTTAGCTGGGTACTGTTAAAAAAAGCTATGGTTAAAAAAGTATAAGAACATAATTAAAATACAAATGAGGTTTTAATAGTTATAATTTATTGCAATTCTTATTACTTATTTGCAATATAAATACTATTAAAGCCTCATTTTATATGGTTAAAGAGCTTGTTGAACTTAAAATATAAAGTACTTCTAATTAAAATATTATGCACAAATGCGATCAATATCATTTCCATTCAAAGATTCTTTTTCGAGTAACTCAAGTGATACTTTTTCTAATAACTCACGATTTGATTGAAATAGTTGCTTCGTTTCTTCATATAAGCTGTTCATTAAAAGTCTGCATTTACTAATCAATTGGCTGTCAGAATATTCTTCTATATCAGATATGCTAAATAATCCAAGTTCTGAATCCATCCCAAATTTATTAATATAGTTAAGAACAAGAGAGGAAGCTTTTTGAATATCATTGCTTGCTCCAGTGGTTACTTCTTCTGCACCAAATATCAATTCTTCTGCAATTCTTCCCGCTAATAACATTTGTATGGTGGCTTTAATTTGTCTTTGTGTCTGGTATAAGGTATCTCTAGGAATTGTAAGGTTAAAACCACCAGCACCATTGACGCTTGGAATAATAGTAACTTTAGAAATATAATTTTCTGGAAGCAAGAGTTTGGTTGCTAAGGCATGTCCAGCTTCATGGTATGCAGTAATTTTACGGTCACACTCGGTAATATAGGATTGATCATTTTTGGGAGCGCCTGCAATAACGGTATAAAATGCTTTGTCTATATGCGCTTGACTAATAACCTGATCATTGCTATTGGCTGCATAAATTGCTGCTTCATTTAATAAATTTTCAAGCATAGCGCCACTAAAATACACCGTGGATTTTGAAAGCGCATCTAAATCTACATCTTGAGATAAAGGCTTTGAGTTACTATGAAGAGTTAATATTTTCTTTCTGGAATTCACATCAGGTAATCCAATCTCAATTTGGCGATCAAAGCGGCCTGGACGTAGAAGCGCATCATCTAATGTATCAAGTCGATTGGTTGCACCGATAACCACAATTCCTGAATTTTCATGAAATCCTGACATTTCAGTAAGTAATGCATTTAAAGTTTGATCACGCTCATCATTACTACTGGAATTATTGCGCGCTCTTTTTTTTCCAATTGCATCTATTTCATCAATAAAGATTACTGCTTTTTCACTCTTTTTCGCTTTCTGAAACAAGCTGCGGATACGGCTTGCGCCAACGCCAACATACATTTGAACAAAATCAGATCCACTCATTGCATAAAATGGGACATCTGCTTCTCCTGCAATTGCTTTTGCTAAAAGTGTTTTACCCGTTCCAGGAGGACCATATAAAAGGACACCCTTTGGCATTCTAGCTCCGACACAAGCATATTTATCAGGTTCTTTTATAAAACTAATAATATCTTCAAGCATCAATTTTGCTTCCACATTTCCAGCAACCTGTTGAAGTGTAATTGCGTCAGGATTATTACTTTTTTTATTTGTATTTTTAATTAATTCATTTTTGGTTCCATAACGGAAATACCATATAGCACCGAGAGCAAACACAACCAAAAAAAGTACAATTAAATTAGTAGAAAGCAAGCCATCTTTTCCATAGTTAATTGTAATATCATGAATGAGTAAAAATTCGGTGAAATTTTCTGCTTTTGGATTAGGGACAACATAAACAACAGTAGGGGCGGTGCGAAGTATAGTTTGAAACGCATTACTATTTTGTGTATAAGTCACCGAGTCTACCTGTCCTTGATTCACAGCTGAAAGAAAGTTTGGATAAGACATATTTATATTATCTTTGTTTTGATAGTAATTACCGACTATCATAGCACCAATTATCAAGAAGAAAGAAATTAAAACAATTATATAATTTTTTTTCATACAATAACCTCCTAGTGTACCTATGCATTTCTTATTTTTTGAAAAATATAGTTTTTCTAGTTTAAAACAAAACTTAATCTAAGTGTAACGGATTTTATACAGTAATTCTATTATTAATTTGTGGGAAGACAGATAATATATGACTTTTTTGACAATTAAATGGCAATTGCAGTTACACAAATTATTTGAAAAAGCAATATTAGCACAGTGATTAGCAATACATAAGGAGATAGATGGTGTAAAAGAGTAATGATTATATCTAAACTTGCATAATATACTAAAAAGATATGTTTTGGAGTGTATATGCTTAATTATTTATGGGGAGCTATGATTATCATCGGAATTGTGTTTGGTGCTTTTAATGGGACAATGACAAATATTACATCTGCGGCACTTGATTCTGCGAGAGAAGCAGTAGAACTTTGTATTACAATGGTTGGAATTATGGGAGTATGGGTTGGTTTAATGAGGATTGCCGAAGTATCTGGAATCATTAAAGCGGCAACAGATAAGATAAAACCTTTTGTGGACTTTATGTTTCCAGATATTCCAAAAGATCATAAAGCCAGAGAGTATATTACGACCAATATTATAGCAAATGTGCTAGGTCTTGGCTGGGCAGCTACACCCGCTGGATTAATGGCAATGCAAAGCTTGAAAGAATTAAATAAGGATAGTGAAGTTGCAAGTATTGATATGTGTACATTTTTAATCATAAATATTTCATCGTTGCAGATAATCCCAATTAATATCATCGCTTATAGAAGTCAGTATGGATCAGTTAATCCTACTATTATAACAGCACCAGCGATAGTAGCGACAACAATATCAACACTAGTTGGAGTGAGCTTTGCAAAGATAATGGCGGTGAGGCATCGGTGAAATTATTAATATTTTTATCAGATTACATCATGCCACTTATGATTTTTTACATAGTTGGATTTGGTCTATTAATGAAAAAAAATATTTATGATGAATTTATCAAAGGCGCTGCAGATGGTTTCAAAACAGTTTTAAATATTATGCCAACACTCATTGGATTAATGATGGGTGTTGGTATATTAAGGGCATCAGGATTTTTAGAATTTGTTGCAAAAATAATAGGAAACTTTACACATGCAATTAATTTTCCGGCAGAACTAGTACCCCTTGCAATTGTAAGGCTATTTTCATCGTCGGCCGCAACGGGCCTTGCGCTAGATTTATTTAAAGAATATGGAACAGATTCAAAGATTGGATTAACAGCGTCAATTATGATGGGATGTACAGAAACGGTATTTTATACCATGAGTGTATATTTTGTGGCGGCCAAAGTGACGAAAACAAGGTGGACGCTTCCAGGGGCTTTACTTACAACCGCGGCAGGGGTTGTGGCTTCTGTTGTATTGGCAGGGTTAATGTAATAATATAAATGAAATAAAAAGTAACGAAGGTTAAAACTTTGTTTGCTTTTTATTTTTTTGTAGCAATTTTAGGTTGACAGTGTAATTGAAAAAATATATAATAATATTAAAACTGACCATTCAGTACTATCGGGGAGAATAGTTATGACAAAGAGTAATGAAAAAATATCAGCAAGAGATAAAATATTAGTATCAGCGGCAAAAATATTTGCAAAGCAAAGTTTTGATGGAGCGAGAGTTGATGAAATTGCAAAAGAGGCAGGAGTTCCCAAATCTTTAATTTACTATCATTTTAAAAGTAAAGATGAAATATTTACCGTTCTTACAAATGATTTTCTTGAGAAATATAAAGAAATTATAACTAAAACAAAAGAAACAGAACATAGTTATGATGGTGAGCATATGAAAGTAAGAATGCAAAATACATATTATCCATTTGGAATGCAAAACGAAAATATAGTTCGAGCCACGCTGATAGAATCGATTAAGAAAACAAACAATTGTACTGTGTTTTTTAAAATGGTTCAATGTTTAGAAGATACAGATGAGGATTTAACAAAAGAACAAAAAGAACATCTTATAGCTGAATTTTTCTTTAATATTTTGCCCTGCATGGCATATTTATGTTTTTCGGATTCATGGATAGAATTTTTTGGTATGAAAAAAGCAGACTTTGATGAAATGTTTTTGAAACAATACAATGAAATGCATGGTAGATACCATAAGAAAAGGGAGTAAAACGATGGAACAGAGTATAATTTGGCTAGATTTAAAAGGGGTAAACGCTTATTTAATTAAGGAAGAAAATAATTTTGTATTGATTGATACCGGCGGTTATCTAGTAACAGACAAACCATTTGACAATAGAAGAGATAAGATTATTAAAAAAATAAACGAAGCTGGCGTTACTAAAGACAATCTCAAACTAATAATCTTAACCCATGGTGATAGCGATCATGTAATGAATGGGGCTTTTATTTCACAGGAATATGAAGTGCCTGTTGCAATACATAAGAATGATTTAGAAATGGTTCAAAATCCAACGATAGAAGTTACTATGAAAAGTTTTAACTATAATTCACTCATTATGAAAATAGTTGCAAAGTTAATATTTAAGTTAATTAAGAAAGTCACAATAAAAACGTTAAATGATTTTGAAAGTTTTACCCCTGAGGTTATTTTGGAGGAGGGAAGTACATTAGAAAAGTATGGAATTCATGCAACTATTATTCATATTCCTGGCCACACACCGGGTTCGGTTGGAATATATACACAAAGCAAAGGGTTTATTGCAGGCGATACGTTTTTCGGTAATAAAAAGCCTACGAAAGCAATGAATGCCTTTGATTATGTAGAATTAGATAAAAGTATAGAAAAAGTAAAGAAATTAGATATTAAAAAGATTTATCCAGGACATGGAACTCCCTTTGATTTCAAAGATTTTAAATAATATTATTAGAGGATAAATATAAATCTAAAAGTATTCTAAACCATCTGATATATATTGAAAAACAAAATATATTGATGTATATTAAATAGTATGCAATTTAATTATTTTGGCAGATGAACCAACGGGAAACTTGGATTCTGATTCAACCGAAACGATTTATGATCTTTTAATAAATATCAACGAGAAGTTTGGTACAACATTTATTATTATAACTCATGATAAGAGAATCGCTGAGAAAGCAGATCGAATTATTGAAATAAAAGATGGTAGAATAAATATGGACATAACAATATAATCATAAATAATACGATATAATTATATTGTAAAATAAAAGACGGGATTAAATCTTGTCTTTTATTTTGTTATTAAAACTTTAAAAAAGTAATTGTTTGTTATAAAATTAGAAAAGGATTTGTTTCATGAAAGGTATTATGAATTATAAAAATAATTTGAATCATATAAAAGTATTGACAAGTAGTAGAAGTAACGGTATTATATAAAAAATATAATTCATATAAAAATAGTATGGATTAAAAAGGTGGTGTGCATATGACTAAGAAAAATAAGAAAGAAACAAAATTAGAATGGAATGACATAGAAAGATATGCAGTCAACACCCAAAGATTAGTAAATGAATTTACTCATCTTGTAAGTATAGACGCCGTGTCCTTTGAAGAACGAAAAATGGCTGATTACTTAATTGAGCAGCTTACAATTCTGGGATTTGAAGTTAGCGAAGATCGTGCCGGAGAGTACTACAACTCTAATACAGGAAATATTTATGCTATAAAAAAAGGAACAGTAGCAGGAAATTCCATTTTATTTTCGTCGCATATGGATACCGTTGAGCCAGGTAAAAATAAAAAAGCGATCATACATGAAGATGGTACGATTACGAGTGATGGAACAAGTATACTGGGTGCAGATGATGTGTCTGGAATTGCAGCAATATTGGAAGCTGTTCGAATGATAGAAGAAAATAAGTTAAAACATAGAGATATAGAAATATTATTTACAATAGGAGAGGAAGCATATCTTAGAGGAAGCGAGGTATTTGATTATAGCGTTATACAAGCAAAAGAAGCCTATACACTAGATTTGTGTGGCGAAATTGGGACGGTAGCACTGCAAGCACCTACTGTAATGTCATTTACACTTGAGATATTTGGAAAAGCTTCGCATGCTGGATTTCAACCAGAAGAAGGAATTAATAGTATAGAGATCGCGAGTAAAATTATTAGTCAGATTAAGCAAGGTAAAGTGGATTCGGATACAACCTTTAACATCGGAACAATCGAAGGCGGAACAGCAACAAATATTGTGTCAGATTATTGTAAAATAAAGGGAGAAATTAGAAGTTATTATCATGAAAAAGTGCTAGCACAGCTAGCTATTTTGGAAAAAATTTCAAAACAAATTACGGGAGAATACGCTGCCTCTTATAAACTAGAAAATGTCATAGTATGTATTGCTTATCAAATGGAGGAAACAAGTGATGCAGTACAAAAGTTCATGAACGCTTGCAACGAGTTAAACTATGAAATATCACTTACCAAGACCTTTGGTGGAAGCGACAATAACAATTTGGTATGCCATGGAATAAATGGACTTGTAATTGCTTGTGGAATGGAACAAGTACATACCTGTAAGGAGTATACTAATATAGAAGCGTTGATAAAGAGTACAATGCTTTTGTTAAAATTAGTAGAAAGAGAGGTATAGACATTGAAAAATCCTCTAAATTATCAGTCGACAGAATATGATTGTGGACCAACTACAGTCTTGAATGCTATTAATTATTTATTTCCAAGAGAAGAAATATATCCAGATGTTGTTAAAACTATTATGCAATACTGTTTAGACAGTTATAATGAGGAGGGCGAGGCATATAAAAATGGAACGACAGGAATGGCGATGATGTTTTTATCGAATTGGCTTACTCATTTTGGACAGGTTAAGGACTGGCCCATTCATTGCGAAATGGTAAATGGAAGAGAAGTTTATATAGGAGAAAACAGCCGGATTGGTGATTGTCTACAGCATGGTGGTGTAGTGGTTGTAAAAGTAATGCTTGGATGTTGGCATTATATCCTTTTGACAGGAATGGATTCCAAAAGAGTCTATGCATTTGATCCTTATTATAGAAAAAATCCTTTTAGAAATAAAGGGATTAGAATGATTGATAATGCACCAAAGAAGATGAATCGCAAAATTACCTATAAAATTCTAAATGGAGAAGGCAGCAGTGATTATGAATTGGGTAAATTTGATCAAAGAGAATGTGTATTAATTTATAATACGAGAACAAAAAAGACAATGGATGATATTGAATATATTATTTAATCAGATAGAGCATACTATAATCAAGATGTAAGAAAAAATAAAAGTATGACAAGTAAAAAAATATAAAAATATTTAAGATATCAAAAATCCTTTTATTATTCATGGGATGAAAAATCCTTTAAGTATTGTGAAAAGGGCATAAATATTGTATAATGTGGATAATCAAAGCAAAGGTGGGTGGCGTGGTGGATATCTACAATAGTTTTAATGAAATACTAGTAAAACTTTTTAATGATATTATGGATATTGAACAAAAAGCCCTAATTACAGAAGCGTTTAAGGATATTTCGAGCAATGATATGCATATAATAGACGCAATTGGAATTGGCGAACCGAGGAATATGTCCGCGGTTGCCAAAACCATGTCTATTACAGTTGGTACACTAACCATTGCTATTAATAGTCTTGTTAAAAAGGGCTATGTAAACAGAGTCAGAAGTGAAGAAGATAGACGAGTTGTACTTTTATCACTTACCCAAAAGGCAATCAAGGCATATTATCATCATAAGAAATTTCATGATGATATGATAAAGGCCACAGTAAAAGGGTTAAGCAAGCAAGAAACAGCTATTTTAGCTAAGTCAATTACAAATCTTATTGACTTTTTTAAAACATATAATTAGTTGCTTCTAATTTTTGTACTCATCCATCCAAATCTTCATATATTTTTCTAAAATATAAAATGGAGCAGGTCCAGTATCCAGTATAAATTCATGAAAATCTTTTAAGTTAAAGTTTTCGCCAAGTGTCTCTACAGCAGTCTTTTTTAATTCTAAAAATTCAAGATAGCCAATACAGTATTTTAAATAATTAGACGGTTCAGAAATAATAGCGCAATATATTTCTGAAACAGTATCGGTGTCATCAAATCCATAATCTGAAAGATAATCACAGGTGTCTTGATAAGTCCAACCATCATAATTAATTCCAATATCCATATTAGCGTACAAATAAAGCGTCACAGCATTATTAAGCTGAAGCAGGCTCGAAAGATTAGAATCTATATTTGCCAAATGATAAGAATACATTTCAACGTAAGTTGCCCAACCTTCGGAATATCCACCATAGTTTAATAGATTTCTAATTGGTTCTATATTATTTTTATTAAAATAGATATTCTGATACATATGTCCTGGATATCCTTCATGGGCCAGGGTAGTATATAAATCAATTTTAGAATAATTGCTTTCAGGATTAATATAAATGGAGTTATCAGAAATATTGTCAATCGGTGGTGTTAAATAAAAAGCGGGACTAAGATGTTTGGATAAAGAACTATCCACGTATTTGACGGTATAAGAAGCATCAGGAGGGGAAGGGAAATCAGAAGCCATTTTAGTCTTTAAATCTTCTATGATTAAAGCGGGGTCCGTTAAATCAAAACTATATGTGTCAGTAGATGCTAATATAGAAGGATTGTCAGCAACTATTTGTGCCATTTGAGATAAATCAGTTTTCATATAAGTATTCAGTAAGGTTTTTAATTCTGGTATTGATTTGGAAGAACCAGTATTACTTTTTACTAAATATTCATAGTATCTTTGACCACTTTCAAAGTAGCAAAGTCCTTGATTATTAACGCAAGTATCCTCTAGAGAACTAAGACCATTGGTGAGGGTTTGATAAGCGGGTATGATATCGCTGTATACAATAGATTTGTTTTGAAGCTTGTAGTTTGATTTTGCACTATCACTAAGAAAATCTAAGGAATCAATTCGAGTGTTAAAGGTATCAATTAGAAAATTATTATCGATATTTGCAGTAAAATCATTGCATTGTGAAATAATGTCCTCGACAACTTCATTCGACATAAATAACCCTAAATCTGATTTTTGGTTTTCAAAATCTATAATAGATGAATAGTAATCATCCATTTGTGTAAGAAGAGTTAAATAGTCAAGAATATCTTGTTCGGTGTGAAATGTATATTCAGCCAAAAGAACAGGTAGTTGTGCCTGAATTCCAATGGTTGGGCTTAGGCATTCGGAATAGTAAACCAAATCAGCATTACTTAGAGAGCTTGAGTAGTAATCATATAAAATATCATAGGTAAGTTGTTGATCTTTAGATAAATTATCATAGTTGTAGGATTCAAGAGTTTTAAGATTATCTTTGATTTTGGAAGTAGTATCATTAATAGAATCATCGGATAAGCTTCCAAAAGTGATGGGATAATTTTTAATATCGTAGGTACTAGGATTTTCTAAGGTGTAGTGAAGTGTAATCGTATTTGATACAACTTCAGATTTAAAAAGATCATTTGTAAAAATGTTAAAGGAAGCTTGGGAGGATTCAACTTTTGAATTTTGGAAAAAAACATTTTTAATAGAGGTGAAGTAAAAAGTTGTTGCAATAACAAATAAAAGGCAACATATAATCCCAAGACTCTTTTTGAATTTATTAAACATGATAACTCCAATAATTATTGTTATTATAATATACAATAAGTTTTCAATAAATATGTCACTAACTAGGAAAATGATGCTTGACAACTGATTTTTACTGTGATAACCTAAAAAATAGAATATTAAAACACTGTGACGAAGAAAGTAAAGTTGTAGTTCATTTTACAGAGAAATCCTATAATGAAAATTATGCTGAGAGGGATATTTGAATGCAAGTGGAAGATGGCTTCTGAGTGGCGTACCGACCAGTTTAAACTGTTAGGCTACGACGGGAGTTCGCCTGTTATAGCGAAAGAGTATAAGTCGTTTGATAAGACATTTGTACTTAATGAGATCTGTTTTGTGAGAAATAGATGAAGAGAAGTGGTAACGCGACTAATGGTCGTCTTCCTTGTGGCAACACATTGAAGGCGGTCTTTTTTTATATAATAGGAAAGTTTGTGGAACTTCCCTGTTATATAAAAGGCACTACGTGCCAAAAAGCACAATCCGCATGGGTGCGAGAGTGTCTGCAAACAGACGCATGATTATTTTATGATAAAAATTATGATGAATAGAGAGTGAGGATATTAGAATGGAAAAGAAAAAATATTATATGACAACAGCAATTGCTTACACATCAGGTAAACCACATATTGGAAATACCTATGAAATAGTGTTAGCAGATAGTATAGCAAGATTTAAGCGGTTTGAAGGGTATGAAGTATTCTTTCAGACAGGAACCGATGAGCATGGTCAAAAAATTGAGGTGAAAGCACAAGACGCTGGAGTATCACCACAAGAATATGTGGATAACGTAGCTTCACAGATCAAAGATAATTGGGATCTAATGAACACCTCATATGATAAATTTGTTAGAACAACGGATCCTTATCATGAAAAACAAGTTCAAAAGATATTTAAGAAACTATATGAACAAGGTGATATCTATATAGGAAACTATGAGGGAATGTATTGTACTCCGTGTGAGTCATTCTTTACGGCATCACAACTTGTGGAGGGTAAGTGTCCTGACTGTGGAAGTGAATGTCAACCAGCCAAAGAAGAGGCTTATTTTCTTAAATTAAGTAAATATACAGATAGACTAATTGAGCATATTAATACTCACCCAGAATTTATTCAACCAGAATCTAGAAAAAATGAAATGATGAATAACTTTTTATTACCAGGCCTTCAAGACTTGTGCGTATCAAGAACTTCATTTAAATGGGGAATCCCAGTAGATTTTGATAATAAACATGTTGTATATGTATGGCTTGATGCATTAAGTAACTATATTACAGGTATCGGTTACGATGTTGATGGCAATCATGAAGCAAACTTCGTTAAGAACTGGCCAGCAGATTTACATTTAATTGGAAAAGACATTTTAAGATTTCATACTATTTATTGGCCAATTATATTAATGGCACTTGATTTACCATTACCCAAGCAAATATTTGGTCACCCTTGGTTACTACAAGGCGAGGGTAAAATGAGTAAGTCAAAAGGCAATGTAGTATATGCAGATAGTTTAGTTAAATTATTTGGCGTTGATGCAGTAAGATTTTTTGTACTTCATGAAATACCATTTGATAATGATGGAGTTATGACCTGGGAATTATTGGTGGAGAGAATTAATTCAGACCTTGCCAATACACTTGGCAACTTAGTAAATAGAACCATATCAATGTCTAATAAATATTTTGAAGGCATTGTGAATAATGCAGACGTAGTGGAAGCAATAGATGAAGAGCTGATATCATTAACATTAGCGACACCTAAGAAAGTTTTAGTTAAGATGGAAACATTAAGGGTGGCGGATGCTATTTCAGAGATATTTACATTGTTTAAGAGATGTAATAAATATATAGATGAGACAATGCCTTGGGCACTTGCAAAAGAGGAGGATAAGAAGCCTCGTCTTGAAACGGTATTATATAATTTGATTGAAAGCATTACCATTGGTACTTCCTTGTTGGCACCATTTATGCCAGAAACTGCAGAAAAGATTTTCACACAGTTAAATACGAAGGCAAGAACCATAGACCAAGTAAAAGAATATGGTTTGTATCCATCCAAAAATAAAGTGACAGATAAGCCAGAAATATTATTTGTTCGCTTAGATTTAGAAGAAGTGTTAGCAAAAGTAGCAGAAGAAAATGCAGCAGAAGAAGAGTCTATAGTTGATGAGAATGTCATCGATATAGAAGCGAAACCAGAAATTACTTATGATGATTTTGCGAAACTTCAATTTCAAGTAGGAGAAATCATTGCTTGTGAAGAGGTTAAAAAGTCCAAAAAACTTTTATGCTCACAGGTTAAGGTTGGAAGTCAAGTAAGACAAATTGTATCAGGAATTAAAGCTCATTATACTCCAGCGCAAATGGTAGGCAAAAAAGTTATGGTGGTAATGAATCTTAAACCAGCGACACTAGCAGGTGTGTTATCAGAAGGTATGCTTCTTTGTGCAGAAGATGCAGATGGAAATCTTGGACTAATGATACCAGAAAAAGATATGCCAGCAGGAGCTGAAATCTGCTAATAAAGGAAAGTGTGAACAGATGATATTTGAAAGTCATGCTCATTATGATGATGAAGCATTTAAGGAAGATCGAGAAGAATTATTGAATTCAATGCAAGAAAATGGAATTGAATACATTGTTAATGTGGGAGCAAGTCTTGCTACCACAGCAACAACGGTTGAATTGGCAAAAAAGTATTCTTTTTTATATGGAGCGGTTGGAGTACATCCAAGTGAGACAGGCGAGTTAAATGAGGAAAATTTTAAATGGCTAAGCAAACAATGTAAACAAGAAAAGATTGTTGCGGTTGGTGAAATTGGATTAGACTATTACTGGAAAGAACCAGAAAAGGAAATACAAAAAAATTGGTTTAGAAGACAGATTGCACTTGCAAGAGAGAACCAACTACCAATTATTATACACAGTAGAGATGCGGCTAAAGATACACTTGATATAATGAAAGAGGAAAAAGCAAACGAATTAAACGGAGTCATCCATTGTTTTTCTTATTCAGAAGAAAAGGCACGAGAATATCTTAACATGGGCTACTACTTAGGAATTGGTGGCGTAGTTACCTTTTCAAATGCCAAGAAACTAAAAGAGGTAGTGAAATATATTCCTATCGAAACTATATTGCTAGAAACAGATTCACCTTATCTAGCACCAGCGCCAAATCGAGGCAAACGCAATTCATCATTAAACATTCCTTATATAGCAAAAGAGATTGCAACAATAAAGGGAATCAGTTATGATGAAGTAATAACAATAACAAATAAAAATGCAAGAAAATTATTTGATATATGATAGGAAATGATGGAAAGTAGGTAATAATGGCTACACTTGGTAATCCCCAAAACACAATAGAAATATTAAATAAATACAAGTTTGTAATTCAAAAGAAATTTGGACAGAATTTCTTGATTGATACACATGTATTAGACAAGATTATTACATCTTCAAATATTACAAAAGAAGATTTTGTATTGGAAATAGGACCTGGAATTGGAACAATGACGCAGTACCTTGCGGAAGCGGCAGGAAAAGTAATTGCTGTAGAAATTGATAAAAAATTGATTCCTATATTGGAAGATACGTTAAGTGCTTATGATAATGTATCTATCATTAATGCAGACATTTTAGAATTAAATATAAAAGAACTTGTAGACAAAGAAAATGCTGGTAAACCAATTAAAGTGATTGCAAATCTCCCGTATTATATTACAACACCAATAATAATGGGATTATTTGAAAGTCACGTTCCAATAGACAGTATTACCATTATGGTACAAAAGGAAGTTGCAGATAGAATGCAGGCTGGTCCTGGAACCAAAAATTATGGAGCACTTTCTCTTGCCGTGCAGTATTATTCAGAGCCATACATCGTAGCCAATGTTCCTCCAAACTGCTTTATGCCAAGACCTAATGTTGGATCTGCGGTAATTCGACTTAGTGGATACAAGGAATCACCTGTAGATGTAATCGATGAAAAACTTATGTTTCGATTAATTAGAGCTTCCTTTAATCAGAGGAGAAAGACATTGGTCAATGGACTAAATAATGCATCAAATATTAATTATAGTAAAGAAACTATTATTGAAAGTATTGAAAGTATGGGCTTATCTGCGAAAGTTCGAGGGGAAGCACTTGTGTTAAGCCAATTTGCTGAATTATCCAATATTTTACATGACAGTATAAAAGCATAATACTGTTAAAAATCATAGTTTTTTGTAATATACTAGATAATATTAAAGATTCAGTACCTTCCAAGTTATCGCTAGTGATACACACAAAACGATGGAGTTTATGTTGCAAAAAGTCTTTCGTTTATGGATACTGATTAGTTACAATCAATATACACTATATTTTGCAGAGCATTATACAAATGGGAAATTATTTACTTGGGTAAATAAAATGGGGTGTGAAAATGATAAAGATGGTAGATATTAAATCTTTAAAAGAAGGAATGGTGGTAGCAAGAGATATATACACACCTTCTGAGGGTCTTATTGTTGCGAATATGACGGTCCTTACAACGAGAGGTATTACTAGGCTAGGATTGTATAATTTAAAAGTAATTCCAATAAAATTTGAAGATGTTGAAGCAAAAGAATCAAAAGTAGAAGAGAAGGAAGCTGCAAATTATACCTCATCTGAGAAGATGAAACATTCAGAAAATTTCAAGCAATTCAATAAGTCGTTTGGGGAATCGCTTAAAGTGGCCGAGAAAGTTATTGACGAGATTGCTATACGTGATGGAGATGTGAATGTAAAGTTAATCAATACTATGGTAGACAGAGTAGTAGATGTGAGCAATAATGGGATTTATGTATTTGATATGCTTCATTGTATGAGAGAGCTAGATGATTTGACATATGCACATTCTATGAGCGTTTCTTTAATCTGTAAGATATTTGGCGATTGGCTTCATATGTCCGAAGAAGACTGTCAACAACTCAAAATAGCAGGTTTTCTTCATGATATTGGTAAAGTAAAAATACCGAAAGAAATTTTGACAAAAAAAGATAAACTTACCAGAATTGAGTATGAAATTATGAAGAAACATACAGAGTTTGGGTATGATATATTAAAAAACAAGAATCTTGATGAACGAATAAAGTTAGCCACATTAATGCATCACGAGAAATGCGATGGAACTGGATATCCCAATAAACTTAAGGGTAATCAGATTGATGACTTTGCTAAAATTATTGCAATTGCAGATGCATATGAAGCGATGACATCAACTCGATGCTATCGTGAAGCCCTTTCCCCATTTACTGTAATTGAATACTTTGAGAGTAATAGTTTAAAACATTTTGAGCCTAAATTTATCATTCCTTTAATGGAGATGTTAGTACAATCATATATAGGAAATCATGTGAAGCTAAGCAATGGTGTTGTGGGTGAGGTTATTATGATTAACCGTAACGATTTATCAAGACCAATTGTTAAAACAGGTACAGAATGCATTGATTTGTCTAACAATAAATCAATTAAAATAGTTTCCGTAATTTAAATAAAAGGTATTACATGCCAAAAGAACAGAGTGTCAGCTTGCAGACACTCTGTTCTTTTTATGAAAAGTATAGAATATAATACCTATATAATTATAAATTAGGAGGTCAAGTCCGTGCCAGAATATCAAAGACTTGTATCTTACATATATTTATATGATAAAGGTATTAAAATAAAAAACTCAGGATTTGCAAAAATAGAATGCAAAGATGATATACTTAGGATAAAAATGAATTTAAAAGGAGCCTTCAATATGAATGACCAATGGAAGGTGTATTTGCTTACTGAAGGAAACCATGAGATATTGGGAATTTATGTGGGAAACTTAAAAGGAAAAGGAGCAAGTGCTGAGTTTCAAATGGTAGGAACAGCACATAATATAGGAGAATCAACAAAATCATTTGATGAATTAAAAGGTCTTGCTGTTGTATCTTCTGGTTCTAAAAAGTATGTAACATTTTGGAAAGATACGGATATAGGAGTAGAAAATTTTAGTGTATATGACAAAAATAATCTACAGAAAAACGATACAAGTTTGGATAAAGATAAATCAAAGGAAAAATCTCGAGATATTTATCAAGATGAATACTTAAAAGCAATGTCAGTTGGAGCTAAAGAAGAATCAAAACATAAAAGTCAATCGGAGGAAGAAACACAAGTAAAAGTAAATCAAAAAGGTGTTGTGCAAGAAGAAATAGCAATAGAAGAAATATCAAATACCAGTGTAATCCAAGATGCCAAGATAGAAAATTCGATAAATATACAAGAAGAAAATCTAGAAGATAATTGGAATGTTTTTCTATCACAATATAAACAAATTAATCCATTTCCAGATAAGTATGAAATCGAGTGCATTAAAATTGAATTAAAAGATTTGAAAATTCTTCCAAAATCTCAATGGATTTTAAGTAGTAATAGTTTTGTTCTTCATGGGTATTATAATTATCAGTACTTAATTCTAGGAAAATTAGACGGAAAATTTATATTAGGAGTGCCAGGCGTATTTTGTAATAAAGAAAAACTTGTGGCAGGTCTTTTTGGATTCGACGAGTTTAAACCAGCGCAAGTAGCAGAGTATAAAAATGGGCGCTTTGGATATTGGTATAAGTTCTTATAACAAGTTAAATTATAAGTTACATGAACTTATAAATTTTCATTGATAAGGGAGTATTGTTCGTGATCTTCCCAAACATCTTTAATAAAAATATTTTTTCTCGCAATGCCTTCTAGTGTAAAACCTGCACGTTTAATTAGTTTTTTCGAGGAAATGTTGTTTGGCATAATATAGGCCTTAATACGATGTAGGCTATAGTCATTAAAAATAATATCAATTAATTTATTAAGAGACTCAAGAGCATAACCTTGGTGGTGATAACATTTATCAAATTTGTAACCTATGTTACAACTCGAATAAATAAATGGTTGTATGTTAGAAAAAGATACGGTTCCGATAATTTTATCGGGATCATATTTTTTGAATATCCAAAAACGAATATTTTGTAATTTACTTGTAGTATTACACTCATAGGTTAAAAGTGTTTTCTGATAAGCTTTTGTATAAAAATTGATAGCTCGAGTAGGCTCATAGGGTTCAAAAATATCTTTATTATTAATATAAAATTCTAAAACCTGATCCGCATAGAGCGGTGAAATTGTTCGTAATATCAGTCTGTCTGTTTCGTATAAAGGTAACATAATTTCCTCCACTCCAACTATTTGTATGCACATGTGTAGATTTGAATAATTTTGTAACGACTAAAATGCTTAATAATTATTGATTAGGAATTTTAATCAATTCCTCTAATTTGCACATTTTTAATATTGATTAACAGATGTTTTTGAAAATGAAGTAATTCCTCTTTGCAAAAGCTAGTATAGATAGGATTTATGACTTGTTCACCTTCTTTATAAGACTGTAGATAGTAGGCATCGCAGCCCTTTATCCAATTACCTATTGCTTCAATGTCCCCCATATTGTGAAGTTCTTTTACTAGTGTAGTTCGAAATTCATAATCTATATTAGAACCCATAATAATATTGATAGACGTCGTTATCTTGTTAATGTCTATATTATTCAAACCAGCTAAATTATGATAGTTGTCAGGGGATGATTTAATATCCATAGCAATATAATCAAGCAAATGATTTGACAGTAATGAGTCTAAAACGTCCGGCCGATAACCATTTGTATCAAGCTTAACGAGAAAACCTAAATCTTTGATTTGAGAAATAAAATCAAGTAAGTCGAGAGCTAAAGTAGGTTCACCACCAGTGATACAAACACCTTCAATCATATTTCTACGTTTCTTTAGGTGATCAAATATGAGATCGGTTGATATGGTAGGTTCTGAATCTGGAGATAATACAAGTCCTTTGTTATGACAAAAAGGACATCTGAAATTACAATTTCCCAAAAAAATAGTTGAAGCTAAATGTCCGGGATAATCAAGTAATGTTGTTTTGTTTAAACCATGTATTTGCATAGTATTGCCCTCGTATGTTAAAATCGTAGTTAAATTATAACGCAATTGTAAAGATAAATGAATAGTAAATACTAAAGTTTTTTGGAGGAAAAAATGACAGATAAAGAAAAATATATGAAAGAGGCACTTAAACAAGCCCAAAAGGCTTATCAATTAGACGAAGTTCCTATTGGATGTGTGATAACTTATCAGGATAAAATTATAGCTAGAGGGTATAATAGAAGGAATACAGATAAAAATACATTAGCACATGCTGAAATTAATGCAATTAATAAAGCAAGTAAAAAAATGGGAGACTGGAGATTAGAAGGGTGTACATTATATGTAACACTAGAGCCATGTCAAATGTGTTCGGGGGCAATTGTACAAGCAAGAATTGATAAAGTGGTGATTGGAAGTATGAATGCCAAGGCAGGATGTGCAGGCTCTATCATCAATTTATTACAAATGAAAGAATTTAATCATCAAGTAGAAATTGAATCGGGTATACTTGAAAATGAGTGCAGTGAAATACTGAAAAAATTTTTTAAAAACCTTAGAAAGCTTAACAAGAATAAGAAAATAAAGCCAGTTTGAGTTGACAAATTGAATAAAAAACGGTATACTAAACACGCAAGAAAGTATAGCTAAATATGTCATAAGATTTCCACGCAGCCGGGGAGTTAGCGGTGCCCTGTACCTGCAATCCGCTACAGCAGGGGTGATGCTTTGCCTAGGGTATTTTATTGTAAAGCTGCCCTATATAAGTGATGTTGACGTTTGGGTCTTACGCAACAGAAATCTATGAACTGTGTCAGGTCAGGAATGAAGCAGCACTAAGTAGAAGCTTCTGTGTGCCGTAAGGCTACCTGAACTGAGTTAACTGTATAGGTAACGTTTATGGTAGATATTCAAAGCAAAACGCGTGGATTAAAATAGAATATAATAATATGGACAAAGAGGTCGTTGCGTAGCAACGGCTTTTTATATTTTTATTGATTAAAAATTCATTGAGCTTTTTCGGTTAATAAACGACACTTCGCTGTAAGTTAAATTGCAATAGTTTAATTGGATAAGCACTTCGATAAGTAGAAATAATAATTTTGAAATTTAGCAACAAAATGTTAAGGGGGACAAGTTGTTGCTTTACTATATGAAATAATTTGAGAATCGATACATTGGTTCTACTAGAATGGTAGAATCTGCCAAAGGGGGTAGTTTTCTATATATAACTTAAAGGAGCCGGTTTCTGTCAATGGGGACAGGTCCTTTGTTCAAACCGCTATGCGGGCCGGCTCCATTGAAAATAAAAGGAAAGTGCGCTTTTCTTAATATAGATAAAATATAAATAGTAATGAAATAATAGAGTGAATGCTTGTACAGAACATATATCCTGTAAAATAAAAATAGAAGCCAGTGAATTGATAAATTCACTGGCTTCTTACGGAGAGCATGGGATTCGAACCCACGGACGGAATCCATCACTGCTTTTCGAGAGCAGCACCTTAAACCACTCGGACAACTCTCCAAGTTAAAAGATAGAACATACTGCATTATTATAATACAATTTATTCAAATAAGTCAATAGAATAAATTGTTGTGGGAATAATAAAAATATTATATAATTGAAACACCATAAGATTAATTGTGTAAATTGTATTTTTGCATTACAATGGAAGTGTATTTGAAGCAGTAACTTAAAATTAGTGTGAAAGAAAACTATGGCATCTGATAATTTGTGCAGGTAAGTATCGCACAAACGGAAGAAAGTTAAATTTCTTTATGTCTACCAAGGTGCACGTGCGAAAACCGCACGAATGGAGGAAATATATGTTGAAAATTGGAATGTTAACAAGCGGAGGAGATTGTCAGGCATTAAACGCGGCTATGAGAGGTGTAGTAAAGGGGATTTCTAATAGCGTAAAAGAAGTAGAAATATATGGATTTTCAGAAGGATATAAAGGTTTGATGTATGAAAACTACAGAATGCTTACATCAAGCGATTTTTCGGGCATACTTACAAGAGGTGGAACGATTCTTGGTACATCAAGACAACCATTTAAACTAATGAAAGTACCAGATGATAACGGCCTTAATAAAACAGAAGCTATGAAACGGACATATAATAAGCTGGGATTAGATTGTCTTGTTATATTAGGCGGAAACGGAACACATAAAACAGCCAATCTTTTACAAGAAGAAGGATTGAATATAGTTACGTTGCCTAAAACAATTGATAATGATATATGGGGAACCGATATGACCTTTGGATTTCAAAGTGCAGTTGATGTTGCTACAGGTGCAATAGACTGCATTCATACAACCGCAGCTTCACATGGAAGAGTATTTATTGTAGAGGTTATGGGGCACAAGGTAGGGTGGCTTACACTTCACGCGGGAATCGCAGGCGGTGCAGATATCATACTAATTCCTGAAATTCCATATGACATAGATAAATTAATAGGCGCAATAGAAAAAAGAAAAAAAGATGGAAAAGGATTTACCATTCTTGCGGTTGCAGAAGGCGCAATTTCGAAAGAAAATGCTAAATTATCAAAAAAAGAATTAAAAGAGAAACTGAAAGATTATTCATATCCATCAGTATCGTATGAAATAGCAGCTCAGATACAAGAAAAAACAGGACAAGAGATAAGAATAACCGTTCCGGGACATATGCAAAGAGGCGGAAGTCCATGTCCATATGACAGAGTGCTTTCAACAAGACTTGGAACAGCCGCAGCACAGTTGATTTTAGATAAAGAATATGGAAATATGGTTTCTATTCTCAATGGAGAAATAAGTAAAGTACCATTACAAGAAGTTGCTGGAAAACTTAAAATGGTATCACCAGATTCAAGTATTATTAAAGAAGCAAAGCTTGGCGGTATTAGCTTTGGAGATTAATAGACGCTGGTAGGAAAGGAGTTAATATGTCTTATACAGCACTATATCGTAAATTCAGACCATTAGATTTTGAGGATGTAAAAGGACAAGATCACATTGTTACCACCTTGAAGAATCAAATTAAATTTGATAGAATAGGTCATGCGTATTTATTTTGCGGAACTAGGGGAACGGGAAAGACATCGGTAGCCAAAATATTTGCGAAAGTAGTAAATTGTGAAAACCCAATAGATGGAAGTCCTTGTAATGAATGTCCAACGTGCAAGTCCATTAACGCGGGTACCTCTTTAAATGTGATAGAAATTGATGCAGCATCGAATAATGGAGTAGACAACATTAGAGAAATACGAGATGAAGTATCCTATTCACCGACAGAAGGCAAATATAAAGTATACATTATTGATGAGGTTCATATGCTTTCAATAGGAGCCTTTAATGCATTACTCAAAACATTAGAGGAGCCACCATCGTATGTTATATTTATTTTGGCAACAACGGAAGCACATAAAATCCCAATTACTATTTTATCGAGATGTCAAAGATATGATTTTAGAAGAATAACAATAGATATCATAACAGAACGATTAAGAGAACTAGCAGATAAAGAACAAGTTGACGTGGAAGATAAGGCGTTGCGTTATATTGCAAAATCTGGAGATGGCTCTTTACGAGATGCATTAAGCTTATTGGATCAATGTATTGCATTCTATTTAGGACAGAAGCTAACATATGAAAATGCACTAGAAGTGCTGGGCGCGGTGGATACCGAAGTGTTTAGCAAGATGTTAAGAAGTGTTATAGATAAAAATATAATAGGAGTCATAGGCAAGTTGGAAGAACTTATTATGCAAGGACGAGAACTATCTCAATTTGTTTCGGAATTTACTTGGTATTTAAGAAACTTGATGTTAGTAAAGACTTCTGATAATATAGAAGATGTTTTAGATGTATCAAGTGAGAGTTTAGAACGGCTTAAAGAAGAATCTAACATGATAGACATGGATGTTTTGATGAGATATATAAGAATATTCTCAGAATTATCCAATCAGGTCAAATATTCGACACAAAAGAGAGTTATAATAGAAATATCTTTTATTAAATTGTGTAAACCTGCTATGGAAATAAACCTAGATTCAGTATTGGATAGGCTCAGTAGTATAGAAAAACAACTAGAAAACGGTATTCAAGTTCAAGATGCAATACCAATTACAGCAAAAGAATTCGAAGAAAAACCAAGTAAGACAAATAAAGAGCCAATTTTGTTGCCTAAGGCGATTTCAGAAGATGTTAAAATAGTTGTTAACAGATGGAAAAGTATTATAGAAGGAACTTCGGGACTTATTAAACCATATTTGAGGGCGGCAAAACTTAGCGTTGGCAATGAAAATAAGCTTTTAATTGTATTTAGTGATTTAATGGCGGATGGGATTGTAAATACGCCAAGCCATAAGCAAGAATTAGAAGAGTGTATTTCAAAAAGTATAGGGAAAAAAGTTGAAGTTGATATGAAACTGTTAGAAACAGGGACCTCATTTGAGGATACCTATGTTGATATACAAAAAGTAATAAATATGGATATTATAATTGAAGATTAAGGAGGATTTTAATAATGGCAAAGCGTGGAGGATTTTCAGGAGGAATGCCTGGAAATATGAGTAGTTTAATGAAACAAGCCCAAAAAATGCAAAAGCAGATGGAGGAGTCTACAAAGGCTCTTGAAGAAAAAGAAGTTATTGCTACAGCAGGTGGTGGAGCGGTTGAAATAACTATGTCAGGAAAGAAAGAAATAACAAAAGTAAAATTATCAGAAGAAGTAGTAGATCCAGAAGATATTGAAATGCTAGAAGATTTAATTATGGCAGCAGCTAATGAAGCAATAAGACAAATTGAAGAAATTTCTTCAGATTCAATGTCTAAAATCACAGGCGGCATGGGCGGTCTTGGAGGAGGATTTCCATTCTAATGGACCTTTATAGTAGACAAATAAGCAAATTGATAGAAGAACTATCAGGATTGCCAGGTATTGGAAATAAATCGGCACAACGTCTGGCATTTCATATTCTTAATATGCCAATGGATAGAGTGCAAGGTTTATCGGAGGCTATTATAGAAGCAAAGAAGAATGTAAGATATTGCACTAAATGTTTTACTCTTACAGATTCTGAACTTTGCCCAATATGTAGCAATCCCAAAAGAGATGATAAGACTATTATGGTCGTAGAGAATACAAGAGATTTGGCGGCATATGAGAAAACGGGTAAATATGAATGTGTTTATCATGTCCTTCATGGAGCGATATCGCCAATGCTTGGAATTGGGCCAAATGATATAAAGTTAAAAGAATTAATGCTGAGACTTCAAAGCGAAGTAGATGAAGTTATTATAGCTACTAACTCGAGTTTAGAAGGAGAAACTACAGCTATGTATATTAGTAAATTAATTAAGCCTACAGGAATTAAAGTTAGCAGAATAGCTAGCGGAGTTCCGGTGGGAGGAGATTTAGAATACATAGATGAAGTGACCTTACTTAGAGCGTTAGAAGGCCGAATAGAGATATAGAGGTGTCGATACTGTGATGAAAAAAAAGGAAAGAACTCAAAAAGAGATAAAAAACAGGCTATATAATGAGTTTTATGAAACAGTTAAAGATTTAATTGAACATCCAGCAGTTCTTTCAATGAAGGACTATCCACATCACTGCACAACCAGTTGTTATCAGCATTGCCTTAATGTAGCTTATTACAATTATAAGGTTTGTAAATCGTTGGGGTTGGATGCTAGAGCAGCAGCCAGAGCAGGGATGGTTCACGATTTGTTTTTATATGATTGGAGAACACATGCTAAGAATACAAATCAATATTTTCATGCTATGACGCACCCTAAAGCTGCAAGAGATAATGCGATGAAGTATTTTGATTTAAATGATTTGGAACAAGATATTATTTTGAAGCATATGTGGCCACTAACCGTTATTCCTCCTAAGAGCTGGGAAGCTTTTATCATTGGTATGACAGATAAATATTGTGGTTTTTTTGAAATTGCAGATTATTACTCCGAGCACCTTACACCCAATTGGTTACATTTTCCGTTTGGCAAAATGCACGTAAAATAATCTTTTCTTTCCGCTAGACGTATGCCTAGAGAGATACAATCGGCCAAAGTCATGACAGTGTCGAGCCTAGTTGTTTGTAATATCAGGCTATCAAGAACACCAGAAACATTCACTATTCCAGTGATAAATATATCACCAACAGGTAATAAGGTCTTCTTTACTCCAGAACCAGGAGTAAGAGGACCTTTTCCTAGTGTAATATAACCTAAATGATTTGAATTACCTAAAGATGCATCGATTGCAATAATAAATGGATTTGTGTAGGTATTGTAAATTTCTTTTGTAGTGTCAGCTAAATTAAGAGCATGAACAGGATTTTCTAAAGTCCCATATATTTTTACTGAGTTTAATCGACTTTGTGATAACTTGTAACCGACTAGAGGGCCTAAGCTGTCCCCTGTTACTCGATCCGTACCAATACATAGCACTACAATTGTTTCGAAAATAAGATTGTGCTCAAAAATTAATTTTGATAAACATTCAGCGAGGCGAAAACTAGAAAGCTTATCTTTTGAGTTAAAATAGCAAATTGAATTTTCTATAATAAAAACCCTCCTTTATTCAAAGTCATATAAGATAATTTTAGACGCATAGTGGCAAATATATTCCAAGAGTATAAAAAAACTTAATGACAAAATAATTTAATTTATAAAATTAAGCAAAAAACTATAAAGAAAAAGAAAGGATTAAGTCATTTTCTTGAATAAATTTAACAGGAGTGTCGTTATTTTGTTAAAAGCATATGACATATATTGATAAAAATGACGCTTGCTACATGATAGAATCTATCTAAGAGACGGTAAATAAGTATCTGTTAGACGTGGAGGGGTGTAGACGTGATTGAAATAATTTATAGTAAAGAAAATGATAAAAAAGATGAGTATTTGCGTTTGCCCAAGAATATTAGGCAAATTGGAATACCAGATGAAACAAGAAAAATTTACATTGAAGATTATGCTATAACATTTATAAATCAATTTGCATTAAAATGTATAGATGAACCTAAGGCTGCAATTTTGGTAGGTTATACTACTTACAATAATGCATGCGAATATGTATTTGTTAGCGGCGTTATAGAAGCAGAAGAAGTTATAATTGATAATGAAAACATAGAGTTTTTGGAAAAAGCGTGGACAAGTATTTATGATAAAATAAAAAAGTATTTTCCTAATCAAGATGTGGTCGGTTGGTTTTTATCCGCGCAAGCATTTAATGGAGAATCCAGTGACCACATTATAAAAGCGCATATTAATAATTTTGCCGGAAGTGATAAAGTTTTTATGAAAATTGATCCACTCGAAAACGAAGAAATTTTCTATATATTTCAAAATGGACATTTCTTTAGGCAAATGGGGTATTACATATATTACGAAAAAAATGAAGAAATGCAAGAATATATGGTACAAACGAAAGAATTGGATAAGGAAGAGCCGATTGAACAAGTAGAGGATCATGCAACAAAAAGTTTTCGAACACTCATTCAAGAACGCAAAGAGGAAAAGCATCAAAAAAAAGTCGTAACATTTATGTATGCATCTAGTACTTTTTTAATTATGATTGTTGTAGTGATAGGTATCACCATGATAAACAACTATGATAAAATGAAAAGCATGGAGCAAACATTAAACGCTATTTCTAAAGTTGTAACTCAAGAGGATGAAAAAATAGCTTCTGATTGGTATGCAAATGCAGATAATCAAGACAGCAGTAGTGCAAAAAATGATAATGCTACTAATGCAGAAAATAATGAGGTAGTAAATACGGAAAGTGAGCCAGAGGTAAATCAAGCTACGGCAGAAAGTGAGCCAGAGGTAAATCATGCTACGGCAGAAAGTGAGCCAGAGGTAAATCAAGCTGCAGCAGAAAGTGAAGGAGCTGTACAAGAGGTCGAGGATCAAACGTCTATTCCGGTTGAAACTGTATCAGGCGATGTAGAAAAGCAAGAAACCACTGGATCGGTTACGCAGATCAATTCATCAGAAGAGGAAATGCAAAATACGTTAGAATCTAGTAACCAAGAGCAAACAGATACAGCTACAAGTGAAAGCACAGCGACAGAAGAACAATCAGAAACTGTAGCAGAACCGCAATATTATAAGGTTCAAAAAGGTGATACACTAGCGGCTATTAGCTTGAAATTATATAACACCAAAGATATGATACAAAAAATAAGTGAATTAAATAATCTTAAAAACGATAATAAAATATTGGTAGGTCAAAATTTACTTCTCCCATAATTTTGCTGGCGGTTGAGTGTAATAGCATAGGTATTGAGATAAATGAATGAGTTTCTATCATGCAAATTGTACTATTCAAATTCACTAAAGTAAGTTATAATCGATTAAGAACAAAGTATTCGTTTGACTTGATTGAGATAAAGGTGGAAGAAGTGGCAGATATAAGAAAATATTTAAAAAGTAAAAAAAGTGAAGATGATTTTTCTTACAAGAAAAAGTTGTTTGTACATAAAGCGGCTTTTTTCTATAAAATATTAATTTTAATTATTGCGTTGATTGCGTTAGGAATTGGAATATATGTATATTTTATCAACAAGGTTTATACAAAGTATAATGTGATTTCTAACGTTGAACGGACAGATACAAGTACTACAAGCTATGAAGAATATATGGATGGTATTTTAAAATGCAGCAATGATGGTGCTTCTTATACCGATTATGCAAATAATGTTTTATGGAATGAGACATTTGAAATGCTGAATCCTATTGTTGATATTTGTGATGAATACATTGCAATTGCTGATAAAGAGGGAAATAAAATATACATATTCAATGAAAAGGGCTTACAATCAACAATTGATGTGAGTCAACCAATTGAACAGTTACAAGTTGCTAATCAAGGAGTGGTGTTTGCAGTTTTGGATGATGGTAATAATTCGTTGATATACACCTATGATAAAGCGGGTAATGTTTTAGCTAAAATGAAACAGCCGATGACAACAAGTGGATATCCATTGGATATTTCAGTTTCGGATGATGGGGTGAAATTGGCCGTTTCCTATTTGTATGTAGATGGTGGAATTATGAAAACAGATATTGCATTCTATAATTTCGGCTCCGTTGGTCAAAATGAAGATGATCATATCGTGAGTGGTTATACATATGAAAATATTGTTTTTCCGAATGTGAGCTATGTAAATGAAACAACTGCTGTTGCATTTGGAGATAATAAGGTAGGGATCTATAAAGGAACGCAAAAACCGGAAATGACGAAAGAAATAGATATAGAAGATGAAATACAAAGTGTATATTATTCGGATACCTACTTTGGACTTGTTTTTGAAAATTCGGATGTTGGTACAAAGTACAGATTGGAATTATATGATTTGGAAGGTGAAAAAATATTAACACTAAATTTTGACCAAGATTACACTAACATAGTGATGAAAAACAATGAATTTATTATTATTAGTGAAATGGATTTTAGTGTATACAATATTTCGGGATTAGAGAAGTTTCATTATGAGGCTCAAAAAGCATTACTAAATGTAATTCCAATGTCTTCAAAGAATAAATTTGTGGTTATTGAATCTGGGACTACAGAAGTAATTGGCCTTAAGATCAATTAGTAATAAAAATCAGTGTGAAGTGTTTGCTCACGCTGATTTTTTATGTTTGATTGTTATTATGAAGTCATAAAATAGTAGCTTTTCTATTTTGAAAGTGATTGTATTGAGGTTAAGCGTATAAGTGAGGTTGTATATTTACTAAGCTATTTCAATCAATATGGTTAAATAAGGAATAATAAATCATGTATTAATATATATTTATTTGACGTATATCTTTAAAACGAGTAAAATCAATTTTAGGATAAATAAAATAGGATAAATTAATTAGGACAAATAAAACAACAGGTTAAGTAAATCTTGAAATTAGTATAGTGAACTGACAAATATAAGGTTCTTATTCAGTCTATGGCTTCCAGGAATGATATATGCGCAAAAATACTACATCACATCATTAGGTGCATGTAAGAAATTGAGCTTTACTAGAAAAATATCTCATGTTAGTACAAGATGAATAATAAAATAACTATATACTTTGTAATAGAAGTAGCGGGTTTATGTAATTTAGGAGGAAAAAATGAATTGGTTATTAATAGCAGTAGCAGTGTTTTTACTATTAAGTGCGTTGAATGGTTATAGATTAGGCTTTGTAAAGAAATTATTTACAACAGTGTCTTTTATAATAACGATTGTGGCAGCATCGGTAATGGCGCCTCATGTCAGTGAATTTTTAGAAAATTATACATCTGTTTATTCCACAATCAAAGAAAATACATCTAGTGTAATAGAAGTGGGATATGAGGATAATAATGAAAGCCAAGATAAGGCGGTAGATGATACAAAGATGCCAACTATCATAAAGAATTTTCTCTTGGAAAGTAAAAGAGGAGAAAGTATAACAGCAAATATTACTGATTATATCAGCACAAAGCTAGCAGATACTATTATAAATGCAATATCGTTTGCGATATCATTCGTGGTAATAACGCTTGTACTAAGAACTACATTATTTACATTAGATATAATAGCGAATCTTCCAATCATAAAGGGGATTAATCAATATGCAGGATTAATCTTAGGCGCAGGAGAGGGAATTGTAATAGTATGGCTTTTGTTTTTGGTCCTAGCAATTATGGTGAATACTGAGGTGGGAATCATTTTAAACAAATATATTGAAGACAGTGCGTTTTTAAGCTTTATTTATAATAACAATTACTTTTTTAAACTTTTTTAAAAAACGTTATAAAACTTATTGACATATCATAACAATGATGGTAATATATAACTCCACCGCGTAATTGCGTTGTTGAAAACACATATAAGATTTGTAAAAATTTCATTTTTAATATATTTAAAATATTAAAAATAAATCAAAAAGTTATTGACAAAAAAGTGGATTTATGATATCCTTTAAAAGTTGCTTGTGAGGGCAACACAAAGAACCTTGATAATTAAACAGTAATTACAACCTTGAAAATTCAAACGGTTTTCATAGAAAACCAAAAGAGATT
>JBGUEQ010000050.1:0-36652 GCA_041821265.1 Lachnotalea sp.
ATTATTTAACCTAATTTCTTGCTATTAGCCTTTTTGCTGACAAAGAGTATCTTAACAAAGTCGTGGGTATATGTCAACATATTTAGAATTAAAAGTTTTTTTTCTATATTTGATTTAATTGTGTATCAATTTGGCATATTTCTATTATATCTAGAAATTACTACTTCTATACATGAAATGAATCAATATTAACCAAATAATCATCATTTATTATTGCTCAACACATTGTAGCTACTCGGTTTCATATTAAAGTGCAACCAATCCACTTCATTATATAGAAGCTATGCTTGTGTATAATGGAATGAAAAAAGCAACGAAACTATAATGTCTCGCTGCTTTTTCAATGTTTAAAAGTATCATATTCATATAATTAATATCTGATTATTATTTACTCTTCTACTACAGTTTTTTTAAGGAATCCAAGTATTACTGCTGCAACTACTGTACCAATTGCAAGTGCTAATAAATATAATAATGCATTTCCAACAACAGGGAATACGAAGATTCCACCGTGAGGTGCCATTAGTGTACAATTAAATGCCATTGATAATGCTCCTGCTATGGCAGAACCGACAATACAAGAAGATAATACACGAAGTGGATCTGCTGCCGCAAAAGGTATTGCTCCTTCTGTTATAAATGCCATACCCATAATAAAGTTAGTGGGTCCAGATTTTCTTTCTTCCTTTGTAAATTTATTCTTAAATAGCAATGTCGATAACGCAATCGCCGTTGGTGGAACCATACCACCTACCATAACGGCTGCCATAATATCATAATTACCTGATGCAATCGATGCCGTTCCAAAAACATAGGCTGCTTTATTAACAGGTCCTCCAAGATCCACTGACATCATTCCGCCAAGAATTAAGCCTAATATAATTTTGCTTGAGCTACTCATACCTGTTAAATAAGTATTTAAAAATGTGTTTAATGCACCTACTGGTGGTTCTACTATAAATATCATGACTGTTCCAACTATTAACATTCCAACTAATGGAAATAATAGTACCGGTTTAATACCATCTAATGATTCAGGAAGCTTTGCAAATAATTTACGTAATAATACAATTGTATATCCTGCTAAGAATCCGGCTACTAAAGCGCCAAGGAATCCCGAGTGCCCATTCGCAGCAATTGCACCACCAACAAATCCTAGTGCAAGACCTGGTCTATCTGCAATACTCATTGCAATAAAGCCCGCAAGAATTGGTAGCATGAATCCAAATGCCGTTCCACCTATTTGTTTAAAGAATGCAGCATATGGCGTGATTGTACCGAAATTACTTCTAGCTTCAACCGAAAGTGCAGACATATCAACCATCATACCATCAATCAAGAATGCTATTGCTATTAAGATACCACCACCTACTACAAATGGTAACATATGTGATACACCATTCATTAGATGTTTATATATTGTATGAGCTGCGCTTCCGCTAGAGAGCGACGTAGATTCTTCGTTACCTCCCTTTGCACTGTAAATAGGTGCATCACCTTTCATAGCACGTTCAATTAGCAAATCTGCTTTACTTATACCATCTGATACCTGACATTCGATCAACTTTTTGCCGTTAAATCGAGCCATAGGAACCTTGGTATCTGCTGCCACAATGATGCAATCCGCTTCAGCAATTTCAGCATCTGACAATACATTTTTGGCTCCACCAGAACCTCTTGTTTCTACTTTAATACTACATCCATGTGCTTTTGCTTTTTTCTCAATTGCTTCTGCTGCCATATAAGTATGTGCTATTCCTGTTGGACATGCTGTAACTGCCAAAATCTTAACCATTTTTTTTGAAGTTTGGTTTGTCTCTTTCACGTCTGCTCCATCCTTTTCATTTTCAGCATTATCAATTACATTTAAAAACGCATCAACCGATTTAGCATTTCTAAGATTATCAGCAAATGCTTCATCCATCATAAGAACTGACAATTTGCTCAATACTTCAAGGTGAACATTATCCTTTGTATTTGGAGCTGCGATCAAAAAGATTAAACTTACTGGTGCGCCATCTAAAGAATCAAAATCAACACCATTTTTCACTACCATTGCTGCAAGACCAGGTGCCTTTACTGCGCTACCTCTTCCATGAGGGATGGCAATCCCTTCACCTATCCCCGTTGTCCCCTCTTCTTCTCGGGCATAGACTAATTCTTTGTAGCTTTTTATATCTGTTATCTTCCCTGATGCTACCATTAGTTCAATTACTGTGTCTAGCGCTTCTTCTTTCGACCTTACATTGCCGTTTAGATTAATACTTCTTTTGTCTAATAAATCGGTTATTCTCATTCCAAAATCCTCCTCTTTCAATTTAAATTGTTTTCAACAACTCCAATACTTCATCTTTTTTTGCTAACTGTTTCGAGAAAGCGCTCGCACTTCCCGTCGCTACCCCCATCTTAAATGCACGTTCATATCTTTCCCCATTTATAGAGCCTTGTTCACACAGACTAGTTGATGCAAAAGAATCCTCTTCACATTTTCTAGTTTCAAGATAACCCGCTAAGAATCCAGCAACCATGGAATCACCTGCTCCAACAGAATTCACTACATTTCCTTTTGGTGCTTTGCTTTCAATAATATCACCCTCTTCACTCAAGAATATTGCGCCATCACCAGCCATAGAAATCAATACATTTCTTGCCCCCTTCTCCTGAAGCTTCTTTGCATAAAAAATAATTTCTTCTTTATTCTTTAGTTCTATTTCAAATATTTCACCAAGCTCATGATTATTAGGTTTAATTAAAAATGGACGCTTAGCTAATACATTAACTAATAAATCTTTTGTTGCGTCTACTACAACCCTAACTTTTTTATTTTGTAAACGTTCCATGATTTCGCAATAAATGGATAAAGATACCCCATTTGGTATACTTCCTGCTAATACTAAGATATCATCTTCTTTTAATTGATCTAGTTGCTCAAACAACTGTTCTATATGTTTTGATTCAATCACAGGACCAATCCCATTAATATCTGTTTCTTCCTTTGCTTTTAATTTAATATTTATTCTAGAATTTCCTTGCTCTATTTTGATAAATTCACATTCACAGCCTAATCCCTTTACTTGCTTTTCAATCTCAGTTCCTGTGAATCCCGCTACGAATCCAAGCGCCGTACTTTCAAATCCCAAATTTTTTAGAACGATTGAAACATTAATTCCTTTTCCTCCCGGAAGCATATGCTCACGCTCTACACGGTTTACTTCTCCAAGATTTAATTCTTCTACCCATACTGCATAATCTAAGCAAGGACTAAATGTTACTGTATAAATCATTCGTTTACCTCCAATATATTGTTGCACTGTTTATAACTAGTATCCTGCAAATTTGTTGTAATTATTTTGCATTCTGCAAATTCTGCAAAAGTAATTGGGCAAATTTGATTAAATTTAGATGAATCACATAAAATATAGCTATCACTACATCTTACTAATGCTGCCTTTTTAACCATAGCTTCATTTAAATCGGGTGTTGTATACCCTAATTTCATGCTTGCACCATTCGTTCCAAAAAAGCCTTTTGTAAAATTATATTTATTCAAATTTAGTATTGCTTCATTTCCGACAATTGCCTCCGTCGATAATTTCAATTCCCCACCTATTAAGAAAACGGTACATCCTGCTTTAACAAGTTTTTTGGCATGGGCAATTCCATTGGTAACAAATACTGCATTTTTTTCATCTATGTAGTCAATCATATATTCCGTTGTAGTTCCAGCATCCAAATACACAAAATCATTTGCTCTAATAAGAGAAGCTGCATATTTAGCAATGATTCTCTTCTCCTCTGAGTGAAGCGTTTGCCTAGACTCTACATAATCATCTTTCGTATTATAGTTAGAACCTAATGCGATCGCACCTCCATGAACCTTGATTAATCGTCCATTTGAATGTAATGTGGTCAAGTCTCTGCGAATTGTTGATTCCGATGCATCCAGTAAATCCATAAGTTCCTGTACTGTTACACTTCTACTGTCATCAACAATTTTCAATATTTCCTCAAATCTTTGTTCCACTAACACGTTTCTACCTCCTTGACTGATTTTGATTATACACTCATTTTCAGTCATATTCAATCATTTTCATTCATTTTCATTCACAAAAATATCATCTGGTTTTTAGTAGATATGCACAATTTAAATAATTAATTTCTTGTTTTTTAGTAAATATAACTTTTTTTGTTTAATTTTAAAATGTTTATAAGAAGAATACTTGATTTTATTTTCTAATTCAGTCATATTCATTCATTTTAGTGCAAGTCTACTTTAATTATAACATACATACGGAATATTATTATCAAAAACCGTCATCCCATCCATTTTCAAGCTAACGCTTGCATATCTTCATAATCATCGTTTTGTGCTGCATACAAAATGCCACCATAGGATTTCCCTATAGTGGCATTTTAATAATACATACGAAATGATTAGTTTCACAAAACCTATTTACTAAATGAGTATTTCTCTTCTATTGTAATTCATTATATCTCTTATAATAACTATTCAGTTCCTTCATAGTTACCTCTTATTACAATAAAAATTCTGATAGCACATAATTACTCAAGTCAATCCCCTTTTCTGTCAAAGAAATACGGTTTCCATCTGTCTCAATTAAATTTTCTTGCACTAATTTATCCAAACAGCTACCATACACCTTTCTAATTTTTGTTTGAAACACTTCTTCAAATTTGGCGACACTTACTCCTTGCATAATTCGCAATCCAAGAAACATAAACTCTTCCATTTCGGCTTGTATTGATAAGTAGTCCCATTCTCGATGTAAAGAAATACATTTATTTTTTACTCCTTCTAAATATTCATTCATATCGCTTATATTGCTAAACCTTGTATGGTTTATTAATGATGATGCACCTAATCCATATCCAATATAATTCACCCGTTCCCAGTATCCTAAATTATGTCTGCATTCATATCCACTTTTGCTATAATTTGATATTTCATATCGGTTATACCCTGCCTCCTCTAGAATTTTTTTTGTACTATAATACATTTGGCGTTCTTCTTCTTCGGTAGGTAATCCTTCTTTATCAATATTATATTTATCGTAAAACTTCGTTCCTTGTTCGATAATCAGACTGTATGCGGATATATGTTCTGGGGACAAACTCACAACATTGGATAATACTTCATTCCAACTCTCGACTGTTTGTCCCGGAATTGCGGACAATAAATCTACATTAATATTTAAAAACCCAATTTCTCTGGCAATTTTATAATTTTGCAAAAATTCTTCATACGTATGAATTCTTCCTAATTCTTGAAGTTCCTTATTGTTTGTAGTCTGAAGTCCAAAACTAATTCGATTGATTCCTGCTTTTTTGTATATTTCTAACCTCTCCCTAGTAATAGTTCCTGGATTAATCTCTATTGTTATTTCTACATCTTTATCTATTTCAAATCGATTGTATATTCTTTTTAGAATATTTGTTATATCTGCTCCTTCTAATATAGAAGGAGTTCCGCCACCAAAAAATATTGTTTTTACAATATCCTTCTGTGTTTCGCTTGTTTCAATCTTCGCATATTCAATTTCTTCTAGCAGTGCTGGAATGTATAATGGGTTGTATTGCGAAAAAGATAAAAAATCACAATAATTGCATTTTTTCTTACAAAATGGTATGTGAATATATATTTCCAATTCTTTTTCTAACATTGTTACCTCCTTCGTTCTAAGATTACTCTTACTTTCCTGTCAAATAAAAGGACGTCTACTTTGCATCAAGCAAGTATTCGCCCTTTTTGTACTAATTTTCGTCTAATTTTAATACACTCATAAATGCTTTCTGTGGAACTTCTACATTTCCCACTTGACGCATTCTCTTTTTTCCTTCTTTTTGCTTTTCAAGTAGCTTACGCTTTCTTGATATATCTCCACCATAGCATTTTGCAAGTACATCTTTTCTCATAGCTTTTACTGTTTCTCTAGAAATTACCTTGCTTCCTATTGCTGCCTGAATTGGAATTTCAAACATTTGTCTTGGTATTTCTATTTTTAATTTTTCGCACATTTTTCTTCCACGTTCATATGCAGTATCTGCATGAATAATGAATGACAATGCATCTACTTCTTCTTTATTGATTAGGATATCAAGTTTAACAAGGCGTGATCTCTCATATCCCTTCATTTCATAATCAAATGATGCATAACCTTTTGAACGAGACTTTAGTGCATCAAAGAAATCATATATTATCTCGTTTAATGGAAGTTCATAACGAAGTAACGCTCTTGTCTCCTCCATATATTCCATTCCAATATAAGCACCACGTCGTTCCTGACATAAATCCATGATTTGTCCAATAAATTCAGTTGTTACCATGATTTCAGCACGAACTATTGGCTCCTCCATATAATCAATTTCTGATGGATCAGGAAGATTAGAGGGATTTGTCAATTCAATCATATCACCATTCGTCTTAAATACTTTGTAGATAACACCTGGTGCTGTTGTTACAATATCTAAATTGTATTCTCGCTCCAATCTTTCTTGAACAATTTCAAGATGAAGAAGTCCTAAGAAACCACATCTAAAGCCAAAACCTAATGCAATCGAAGTCTCTGGTTCAAACTGTAACGCCGCATCATTTAATTGAAGTTTTTCTAATGCATCTCGCAAATCTGGATATTTCGCACCGTCTGCAGGATACATACCACAATACACCATCGGATTAACCTTTTTATATCCTGGCAAAGCTTCACTACATGGATTATTTTTATCTGTTACTGTGTCTCCCACTCTAGTCTCTTTCACATTCTTAAGGCTAGCCGTAAGATATCCAACCATACCCGCACTAAGTCCTTCACAAGGTATAAACTGACCAGCTCCGAAATACCCTATTTCAACTACTTCTGCCACGGTACCTGTAGCCATCATCTTTATGGTTGTGCCTTTGGTAACTTTACCTTCCATAATACGACAAAATATAATTACGCCCTTATAGGAATCGTAAATCGAATCAAATATGAGTGCTTGTAGTGGTGCATTGGGATCCCCTTTTGGAGCGGGAATCTTCTCTACTATTTTCTTTAATACCTGTTCACAATTAAGACCAGTCTTTGCAGAAATTTGAGGTGCATCTTGAGCTTCAATTCCAATCACATCTTCAATTTCTTCAATTACACGAGCTGGATCTGCACTTGGTAAATCTATTTTATTTATTACTGGTATTATATCTAAATTATGTTCAAGCGCCAAATACACATTTGCTAACGTCTGTGCTTCAATACCTTGGGCAGCATCAACAACTAGTACTGCCCCATCGCATGCAGCCAGACTTCTTGACACTTCATAATTAAAATCTACATGCCCTGGCGTATCAATTAAATTCAATACATATTCTTCTCCATCTTCTGCTTTATATACTACGCGTACTGCCTGTGCTTTTATTGTTATTCCACGTTCTCTCTCTAAATCCATAGTATCAAGAACCTGAGCTTGCATCTCTCTGCTTGTCAACAACCCCGTCATTTCGATAATTCTATCCGCTAACGTTGATTTGCCATGATCTATATGTGCAATGATACAAAAATTTCTTATTTTACTTTGGTCTATTACTGACATTCATTTTCTCCTTAAATAAAGCTGTACTGTAGCAATTGTAGCATACTAAAAGGTAATATTCAATTACCTTTCAACACTTTATCTAGAATATCTGCGAGTGGCTCCATTGCGTTTTTTGCTTCTTCAAGTGTATTGGTCTGACCTCCCACTTCGACTAGTGTAGCCCGCGGCATTAAGTGCAGATTATACCGATATCCTTTTAAATAAATTTTCCTTGTTAAGTCTGGATAATATTTGGCGGCTTGAAGCTGCATTTGAAATGAAAATGCCAAATTGTCTTCTATGTATGGATTATACAGTACTTCTATATTCCCACTATTGGTTTTATAACTTAAACCATTAAAAAACATGAATTTAGCAGTAGCTTTTCCGTTAATTGCTGTAACTAAATGTGTATTTTCATTTACCCCATCTCTATGAATGTCGATAACAACCTGGATTGATGGATTTTCTTGAAGTATTCGCTCAATATCTGGTTCTGCTAATGTAAATGCATAATTTCTGTCTAATTTTCCATTTATCATATCATAAGTTGATGTATCATGAATTACATTGTAGCCATAGTCGTTCGCTAGTATTTGAGCCAAATATTCTCCAACTCCTACAATACTTGTACTGCTATCTCCTGGTACAGAATCTACGAATGCTTCTTGTGAATGTGTATGATAAATTAATATTTGTGGAACGCTACTATCTTCTTGTAAGGTCAAATCTTTTTCAATCATATTTTTCGCATTTAACTTCTCACTATTAATAGAAGTTGTAGCATCAACCGAATAAAATGTATTTTTTAAAAAATCAAAATCTGCTAACTTTGCTAGTGAATACTCTGCTCCCGTTACAACTGCGTTACTATTTGTTTCCACCACTTCATTCTGAGTACTTTCGACTTCTTCTACCAGTTCACCATTTGCAACTTCATCGCTTTGTGTTATATCATTATTTTGTGCTGCTTCACTGCTTTGTATTGCTTCACCGTTTTGAATTGTATCACTACTTTGTGCTATATCACTATTTTGAGTTGCCTCATTATTAGCATTAGCTCTGTCCGAGTCATTATTTTCCTTATTTATATATTGCTCATTTTCTTCCGCAACAAGATTTCCAGTTCCATTTATCACATCTCCTGTTTCATGATCTACATAATTTTCATCTACGGCTTCTGCTGCAATTATCATATCATAAGTATATTCACTATCTGCCGTTGTTGTATATCCATTGTTTTCATCAAAATATTGATATACGGGATAATTTTTCAAAATCTTATCAATTAAAGTTTGCGTAAAACTACCTTCATCACTATTTGCAATGCTAAATGTTACTCCAGGCATATATGTATTCATTGCATTTTTGCCAATAGTAGTAGTCAAAGTATTTATAACACTATTCAAGGGATTTTCCATGCCACTAAACACAACCATAGAAAACCCCCTGAAACATACATATAAACCTAACAATATAATAATAGTCCAAGCCAATGTATAAAACCTTTTTTTCAAAATCCTCATTCTTATCACTCCAAATATATGGCTAGTGTTATGCATGATCATCATCCATTCTTTTAATTATATTCAAACGAAGATTTTTTATTCTATTAGTTAATTGTCATTTTAGGAAAATGCCATATTTAACCCTTCTGATATTGTAAAACCAAGCATTTTTACCATTTCATCAATATCTTTTGGCGTTACATACATCCCATTTAGATGGGGAGATATAATTTCTTTAATCAATTGATATTTTTCATTCGAATCAAATGTCTTAAGTGCTCCTCCCATTTCTTTTAGTTGTTTGGTCTGTTCCATTGTATCAATTAAATTTTCCATTGTATCATTAACTATGGTAGCTGCATCTACCACTGTTGGTATGCCTATAGCTATCACCGGAACATGCAAGCTGTCAAAATTCAATCCCTCTCTATGATTTCCTACGCCTGATCCAGGATTAATGCCTGTATCTGTAATCTGTATGGTTCTATTAAGCCGTTTCGTACTTCTAGCCGCTAAGGCATCTATTGCAATTACATAATCAGGTTTTGTTTCATTTACTACGCCTTTTACAATTTCAAGTGTCTCCATGCCCGTCTGAGCCATTACGCCCGGAACAATTCCACTTATCAAATTAACTTTGCTTTTATTAAATGCTGCTTTTCCGTATTCTTTTACAACATGTCTTGTTATCAAAAGATTTTCTACCACATTGGGTCCTAATGAATCGGGTGTTACTTGGCGGTTTCCAAGTCCAACAATTAATATAGAAATTTCATCATCTAATGGTATTAAACTTTTAATCTGCTCTGCCAATTCTTTGGAGATTTCCCTGTGATAATCTTCATCAGGTACTATCATATTGGGAGCTTCTAATGTAATATACGTCCCCATAGGCTTCCCCATTGCTTTTGCCCCATTTTTAGTTTCGATAATCACTCTGGTTATCTTAATGTCTTTGTCTTCTTTGTATTTTTCATCAATGATAACACCTCTTATTTCAACATTATCTTCTTCAAAACTCTCCTTGGCTTCAACTGCTAAATCTGTTCGAATCATAAACTTGTCAACACTGCTTTTCACCATCACATCTCACAACCTTTCCATTATTATCTTCAATTCCTATCATTCCCAAAAGCTTATTGTTTATGTATTTTAAAATTCTATTTAAAATAGAATTCCCATTCTTTCTAATATTTTTTAGAACCTACTATATTTATATAAAAATATAAAAACTCTAAAAAAATAGTATTATTTTCATAAATGCTATTGACATGCAGCCTAGAATAACTTAATATATATTAGTGTGTTTACATTAGCACGTCCGTGTCCGGCTATTAATGTAAATGTACTAAATTTAAAATTAAAAATTCAAAATCGAATGATTTTCAATTTATGACAACCATTAAACAACATTAATAATAATATTCGGAGGTGCCTAAATTGGCTAATATTAAATCTGCAAAAAAAAGAATTTTAGTAAATCAGACTAAAGCTGACAGAAACAAAGCTATTAAATCATCAGTTAAAACATCTATAAAGAAAGTAGATTCTGCTATTGCTTCTAGCGATAAAGAAGTTGCTGCTACAGCATTACTTGATGCTATTTCAACAATAGACAAAGCAACTACAAAAGGTGTGTATCACAAAAACACTTCTTCAAGAAAAATTTCTCGTTTAACAAAAGCTGTTAACGCAATTCAATAATTTAAATTAAAAAACCACCAATCCCGTCAATTGGTGTTTTTTTGTACGCATTTTGTCCTGACTCTCACCTTAAACGTAAAAGAGGGATATCATAGTAATGTTACTATGATATCCCTCTTTCTTAATAGGAAAATCTATGAACTTTCTTATGGTTCAAAATACTTTCTGTATTATTCACTCACCTTGCAAATTTTATAATTTAAATTCAGATACTGCGCCTTCCAAGTCTGTTGCTAGATCAGATAAAATAACTGTTGTCGCTGATACCTCTTCAAGATTAGCGGTTTGTTCTGTCACTGTAGCAGAAATATCTGATGTAACAATTACATTCTCACCTGTTTTTTCATCAATCTGCTTCATATTATCTGCAACCTTAATTATGATGCTAGACAACTCCTCTATCTCAGCAATAATAACTTTGATATCGCCATTTACAGTCTCGGTTCCTACTTTTATCTCTGCAAAACTCTTACTTGTCATATCTGCTAAAACATTACCCTTTTGCAATTGTTCAAGACCTTCAGCCATCTTGCTGCTCATGTTATTAGCATCCACTTGAACTTCCGTAATAATAGACCCAATTCTAGCCGCTGCTGATTGTGAATCCTCTGCTAGCTTTCTGATTTCTGATGCAACTACTGCAAATCCTCTTCCTGCTTCGCCCGCTCTTGCTGCTTCAATACTAGCATTAAGCGAAAGTAAATTTGTTTGAGAAGCAATTTCCGTAATTGAATTTAATATTGCATTCATTTCTTTGGTGCTATCACTAAGTTTTGTTGCAACATTAGAAACCTGATCCATAACGCTATTTACATTAGATAACTGTTTTACATATTGATTTATATTATCGTTACCCTTTTCTGCCATCTGCAGTGACTGATCAGCTCGTTCTTCTATCCTATCTGCGCTTTGTGTGATTTTACCTGAAATTGTTTCCATCTCAAATACTCTACTCATAGCACTATCTGACTCTTCTTTTTGTTCTGTCATACGAAGTGACATGCCTTCAATTGATTCTGATATTCTTACACTACCATTTGTATTCTCAGTAACACTTTCCGTTACTACTCTAGTAGAATTCTCTATTTCATGACTCATTGAATATACTTTGTTAATGATATCTTTTAAATTCTTACTCATTTCATTAAATGCATCTGCCAAATCTTTTATTTCATCTTTTGACTGAATTACAACTTGCTCAGCAGATAAATCACCACTTGCCATTATTTTCATCTGTTCTTGTAAACTATGTATTGGCTTTGTAATACTTCTTGTAAGAACAATAACTAATAGAATTGATAATGCAGTTACCATACAAACTACTACCGACAATACAATTATAATTTGAGTAAATGAACTTTGTATTTCCTCTTTCAGTTCTCCACTTCTTGTCAACTCACTATCTGTTAGTATCGAAACTTCATCTTTAATATATCCAGCTACATCTCTTAAATAATAAATTGAATCAAAGGAGGCAGAAGATAATGTTCCAACCTCATTAATCTCTTTTGCTTTAATTTCGTAGGTAGCATATAGTCTATTAATGGTTTCTATCGCATTTCTACTATCTTTATTTTGATCGTTGCTAGGAATGTTAGTATCTGTATCCGCAATAGCTTTAGAAATGATTTCTAATCTAGCTGTTATATCTGCTTCTGAGGCATCCTTATTCTGTGTACAAAGTGTAAGCAAATCTGATGGTATCAAATCGCAATTTGCTTTTATTGAATTGATAGTTGTAACATTCTCTATAACATTTTCAAGTCTATGCGTAAATTTCACTGCGTTCAGACTCAAAACGACTAATGCTATTACCATTGTTATTAGAATAAAAAAAGAAGTATAAACAATTTTTCTTCCTATCGTCTTAGGTGTGAGTATACCTATCAATCTATTTAATCCCTTTTTGCTTGTTGCGCTCTTCGCATCAAATTTCGTTATTTGCTTTTTAGTGGTTGTTTTTTTCTTTACATCCTTTGCTGGTTTATTAAAACTTGCCCTCATGAAATTTTTTGTCAACTTTAGCTTGCCCTTATCTTTCATTAAAAAAGACCCTCCATAACTTTTCTTCCTTAGTTTTTGTAACTATTTACATAAATCATTTATGTCATTATATCAAATTGCGACATAGTTTACAAGATATTTACAAATTATTTAACTTTGTTTAACTTATTTTTATATTTCTTTTTAAAATCCTATACTATCGATTTAATAACCATTTTATCCCTTATTCATATCTCAATAAATTGATAAATAAAAGCAATCTTCTAATATATAGCAAAAATGACGGGAACGATATCATAAATATCATTCCCGTCTCTCTATTATTCAGCCTCTTCATCGTCTCCGACGATTTTTACTATTCCGCTGTTCAATTCTTCAATTGCGATAGATAATGGTTTCTTACCTCTTTCATCCACAAGTGGAATTTCGCCCCCTATGATTTGTCTTGCTCTCTTAGATGTTGCTAGCACGATTGAATATCTACTGTTAACTACTGGCTGTTCACCAATTTCAACCTCACTGTTTACTACTTTCATTAAATCTGTGTATGATGGATGTAACATATTAAATAGTCTCCTTTCAAAAGCCCTTTAATTCTTCTCTAATAAGTTCAATGTTGCTAATATTTCTAGATGCTCTGCTATGCTCACCTTGTATTATACTATGAGTTCTAACAATACATTCATCTAAATCGTCATTTATAACAAAATAATCATACTTTTCGATTCCCTCAGCTTCTTCTGACGCCCTCTTAAGCCTTGATTCAATTGTCATTAAATCTTCTGTTCCTCTTCCTATCAATCTGCACCTTAATGTTTGTGCACTTGGTGGCGTTATAAATAACAATAACGTATCAGGAAATTTTTCTTTTACATTTAGTGCTCCTTGGATTTCAATTTCTAAAATAACATCTTTTCCGCTGTTAAGCTGTCGGTCTACATATTCCTTCGGTGTTCCATAAAAATTCCCAACATATTCTGCATATTCAATCAATTTATCTTCATCAATCATTTTCAAGAATTCTTCTTTTGTCTTAAAGAAATATTCTCTTTCATCGACTTCACCCAAACGTGGTCTTCTCGTAGTTGCTGAAATTGATAATGCATAGTTATTATATCTTCTCATCAACCCTTTTACAAGGGTTCCTTTGCCCGCACCCGAAAATCCCGATATAACGATTAGAATACCTTTTTCATTCATTATTGTCACCTTTCGTCATTATTAAACCTACCAGCTATTGTTTCGGGCTGCAATGCTGACAAAATGATATAATCATCTTCTGTAATAATAACAGAACGCGTTCTTCGGCCTTGTGTAGCATCTACCGTTAACCCTTTATCTTTTGCATTTTGCACCAGTCGTTTTATAGGTGCTGCCTCTGGATTAATAATTGCTACTATTTTTTTAGTATTGATAACATTTCCAAATCCTACATTAATTAAACCCGCCACATCGCTTCACCCTTAATCATTATTCTATATTTTGTATTTGCTCTCTAATTTTCTCAATCTCGGTTTTAAGATTAATTGCTCTGTTCGAAATTTGTAAATCATTTGCCTTTGATAATATTGTATTCGCTTCTCTGTTCATTTCTTGTGCAATAAAGTCCAATTTTCTTCCCATATTGCCACCCGTTACAAGAGTTTCTTTCGTATTATTAATATGGCTCTTAAGTCTTACTATCTCTTCATCTACGCAAGTCTTATCTGCAAACAAAATAACCTCAGCAGCAATTCTGCTCTCTTCTATTCCCGAATCACCCAATAATTCTTTCACTCGTTCTTCTAATTTTGTTCTATGTTCTAGTAACATTTGAGGAGAACGTTCTTCAATATAAGAAATATCCTCAGTCATAATATCAAGTTTCATAAGCAAATCATCTTTCAGATTCTCGCCTTCCACTCTCCTTGACTCTACTAGCCTTTTTGTTGCACATGTTATTGCTTTCTCAATGAGTTTCCACATTTCTTCTTCATCAAGTGATTGTTCTTCCATTGTAAGAACTTCCGGATATCTTGACAATCCAGCAGCACTAATATCTGCGTTCACCCCAAAATCTTCTGACATCTGCTTAATATATTTTAAATATTCTGCAGCAACATCGGCATTATATTTTAATGCTACTTTATTCTCTGTCATATCCTCATATGTAAAAAATATATCCACCTTACCTCGTTGGATAAAATCTTTTAATACAGTTCTAATTGCCGATTCAAAAGAATTCAACTTCTTCGGCATTTTCATATTAATATCCAAATATCTATGATTAACTGCTTTCATTTCAACAGTCAATTTACGCTCGCCATCAAATTCTTCACACCTGCCAAAGCCGGTCATACTTTTTATCATCTTATCACTCTCTTTAACTTGTTCGACTTATGGCATTGAAGTATAAAATAGTACAATGGCCATCAAGTTATTATAATTCATTTCATGGCACGCGTCAACAATACAAACACTTTAGTTTTAAATTTATGTAAATTCTTTCTATAAAGACTTGCAAAATACTAATTTTACTGTAAAATAGGTAGAGAAAGTTAGATATAAAGTAACTATCAGCACCTATAACAATACTGCATAGTTACGATATAAACATATATATTTTATATAAGAAAGGTTTACAAAATGATTAGTGCAAACAACGTTACATTAAGGATTGGAAAAAAGGCTTTATTTGAAGAAGTAAATATTAAATTTACCGGCGGAAACTGTTATGGTTTAATAGGGGCAAATGGTGCAGGTAAATCAACGTTTTTGAAGATTTTATCTGGGCAACTTGAACCAACACAAGGTGATATTGTAATTACATCTGGTGAACGATTATCATTTCTTCAGCAGGATCACTTTAAATATGATGAATTTACAGTTTTAGATACTGTAATAATGGGTAACAAAAGATTATATGCGATCATGAAAGAAAAAGACATTATTTATGCGAAAGAAGACTTTACCGAAGAAGATGGTATTAAAGCTAGTGAGTTAGAAGGTGAGTTTGCAATAATGAACGGTTGGGAAGCTGAATCTGAGGCGGCTACTCTTTTGAATGGCCTAAGCATTTCAACAGACCTTCATTATAAACTTATGAGGGATTTAAATGGTAGCGATAAGGTTAAAGTGTTATTAGCGCAAGCTTTATTCGGTAACCCTGATATTCTTCTTCTCGATGAACCTACTAACCATTTAGATTTAGACGCAATTGCGTGGCTTGAAGAGTTTCTTATTAACTTTGATAATACTGTAATTGTAGTATCCCATGATCGTTACTTCTTAAATAAAGTTTGTACTCATATCGCGGATATTGACTACGCAAAGATTCAGCTTTATGCTGGAAATTATGATTTCTGGTATGAATCAAGTCAACTTCTTGTAAAACAGATGAAAGATGCGAACAAAAAGAAAGAAGAAAAAATCAAGGAATTACAAGACTTTATTTCTAGATTTAGTGCGAACGCTTCTAAATCTAAGCAAGCAACTTCTCGTAAAAAGGCTCTTGATAAGATTGAACTAGATGACATTAGACCATCTAGCCGAAAATATCCTTATATTGACTTTAGACCTTCTAGAGAAATTGGCAACGAAGTACTTACGGTTACGAATCTTTCCAAAACAATTGATGGTGAAAAAATTCTTGACAATATTTCTTTCATGGTAAATCGTGATGACAAAACAGCATTAGTTGGTGGTAACGAACTTGCCAAAACTACTTTGTTCAAAATATTAGTTGGCGAAATGGAACCAGATGAAGGTACTTATAAATGGGGAATTACCGTTACCAAATCTTATTTCCCAAAAGATAATACTACTGATTTTGATAACGACTATACAATCGCTGATTGGCTTACACAATTTTCTAATGATAAGGATGCTACTTATGTACGTGGATTCCTTGGAAGAATGCTTTTTGCTGGAGATGACGGAATTAAGAAAGTTAAAATATTGTCTGGTGGAGAAAAAGTACGTTGTTTATTATCCAAACTTATGATTACAGGCGCGAATGTTTTAGTACTTGACGAGCCTACTAACCATTTGGATATGGAATCAATTACCGCTTTAAACAACGGACTCGTTAAGTTTCCTGGTGCATTGTTATTTGCTTCCCATGATCATCAATTTGTTCAAACTACCGCAAATCATATTATGGAAATATTACCTGGCGGACAATTATTAGATAAGGTAACCACTTACGATGAATATCTTGAAAGCGATGAAATGGCAAGAAAACGTCAAGTTTATACCGCTGATAGTGACACGGACGAAAATTAATCAGAGGTATCTTTATGAATATAAAATTAAAACGAATTTTGGCATTAATTGGAGTAGCACTTCTCGTGAGCCTTTACGTTATAACATTTATTTTTTCATTAATGAATTCACCTAATGCAACCAATTTATTCAAAGCATCTTTTTATTCAACCATTATTGTACCAATTTTATTATATGCCTATATACTCGTATATAACTATATTAAGAATAATAAACAATAAATTAAAGGATTAAGAATCTATAACAAAACTGTTAATGATTCTTAATCCTTTTAAATTTAATTAATTTTATATTGAAAATGCTAATTCCACAGATTTTTCATTTGATATATGCAAAATACTATTCAGTGCTCGCGGAATTTTAATTAAGTTTTTATAACTCATGACAATTTTATCACAGCTAAGACAATCAAACATTTGAATATTCTCATCTAACAATCCAGCATTTTTATCCATCGCTCTTCTAATTTCTTCGTTAAAAACAACACAATGTTTTCCAGGTTTTTCAAACACCAATCTTCTATATTCCATCAAAGTAGATGGCTCTAAATTATTAATGGTTAAATATAAATAGAACTCCTTCACTAGCGGTTTTTTACTATTCTTAATCCAATCAATATCACGATTTAATATTTTAATGCAGTCGTCTTTTGTTAGATTAATAAACGTCTTATAGATCATTTCATTTTGTCTACTCTTCTTCTCAAGGTAATAGCTGAATTCACCATCTAACTTCATACACAAACTAAACGCTGGTTTATTTTGAATATCATCTTCACTTGAAAGTTTGAATTTATCCTCAACAAATTTTACTTTTCTAACTATCGTTTCTCTACCAAAATTCATGTATTTATATGTTATTTTATCTTTAATTTCCTCGTACTCGTCGTAATGAATCACACTATTTTCTTCATTATACATTATGTATTTCATAAAAGCCTCCATTCATACTTTTGAAACTATCTGTAGCACTAACTTTATTTAGTCCCTACAAGTTACAGTATATTCAATACTGTATAAATACATTCCAAATTTGTTACTTATTATATTTTTCTTGTACTTATACCTTATATTATAAACATATTATATGAAGACTTCGTGACCATATATTGAAGGATTTATTAATATTTTCTAAATATCTCATTTAATTCTTCTAAAGCTGACTTTCTTGTGGAAAAATGTATCGTTTTAAAGCCTAACTGTTTCGCTGCTTCAATATTATTTTTGTTATCATCTAAAAATACAGATTCTTGGGCATTAATATTATATTTATTTGTAAGTGTCTTAAAGATTTCAATTTCCGGTTTAATTAGTTTGACCTCAAATGAAAATAATGTTCCATCGCATTCCTCTATGAAATCCAACTGTTTTCTTGTTAAATCATATGTTTTCTTGGGATAATTAGATAAAATATATACTTTGTATCCGTTTTGTTTTAACTCTCTAATCCATGTTTTCGTATAATCATATGTAACGATTGCATTTCCTATATTTTCAAATACTTGTATGATTTCGGATTTATACTCTGGTGCATTTTTAATAAATAAATTCAAAATTTCTTCATCGCTCAAAAGACTTCGATCAAATTCACCCCATGCTTCACTTAAAACCATTGCATTTGAAATCACTTCATTTACTTCACTTGAGAAATTAAATTCTTCGATATACTTCTGCCATCTGAAATCAGCCAATACCATACCTATATCAAATATAATTGTATTTATCATTTTCCCTCCATCTATACAGACGTGAACTTCCTATCCGAGTGGTGTGCCTTTTATTTTATAGGGAAGTTCATAGAACTTTCCTATAAAATAAAAAAATATCACCCGCCCAAAAGGCGAGTGAGTAGGAATTATTTATTTCTGTATATAATATCTTCTCTTCCAGGCCCATTGGAAACTAAAGTGATTGGGAATCCAATTCTTTCCTCTATGAATTCAATATAGTTTCTACAGTTTTCTGGTAAATCTTCGTATTTTTTTATTCCTCTAATTTCTGTTTTCCAGCCTGGTAGTACTTCAATTACTGGCTTTGCTTTTTCTAAAAGACTTGTGGTTGGAAAATCAGTTGTAATTTTACCATCTATTTCATATCCTGTACAAACTGGAATTTCATCGAGGTAACCTAATACATCAATTACGGTAAACGCTACATCTGTTGTTCCCTGAATTCTACAGCCATATTTGGAAGCTACAACATCGAACCATCCCATACGTCTTGGACGTCCTGTCGTTGCACCATATTCGCCACCATCTCCGCCACGTCTTCTAAGTTCATCTGCTTCTTCATTAAATATCTCACTTACAAATGCACCAGCTCCAACTGCACTTGAATATGCTTTACACACTGTAACAATTTGCTTAATCTCATACGGTGGAATACCTGCACCAATTGCGCCGTATGCTGCTAACGTTGAAGATGAAGTAACCATTGGATAAATACCATGGTCAGGATCTTTTAGTGAGCCTAATTGGCCTTCTAACAAAATATTTTTTCCTGCTTTAATTGCATTCCATAAATATAAGGATACATCACATATATATGGTGCAATCATTTCTCTATATTTCAACAATTCTTCAAATATCTCATCTGGATTCACTACCGGCTTATGGTATAAGTGTTCTAATAAAACATTCTTAGCTTCACAAACATGAATAATTTTCTCTTTGAGTGCTGCTTCTTCAAATAACTCACTCACCTGGAAACCAATCTTGGCATATTTATCAGAGTAAAATGGTGCAATACCTGACTTGGTTGAACCAAATGATTTGCCTGCAAGTCTTTCTTCCTCATATTGATCAAATAGAATATGATATGGCATAACAATCTGTGTTCTATCAGATACTAAAATTTTAGGTGTTGGTACGCCTCTTTCAACAATGCTTTGAATTTCTTTAAAAAGAATAGGGATATTTAAAGCAACACCATTCCCAATAACGCTGGTCGTATGTTCATAAAATACTCCTGATGGAAGTGTATGTAATGCAAATTTACCATAATTATTCACTATAGTATGCCCTGCATTAGCACCGCCTTGAAATCTAACGATAATATCTGCTTCTTTAGCGAGCATGTCAGTAATTTTACCTTTACCTTCATCTCCCCAATTTGCTCCAACAACTGCTTTTACCATAATATATCCTCCTGCTAATTCTATATTTTAAAGTATATATTGCACGAACCGACAATATTTTTGTCTTTTACTATCTGATTATACTACATTATTTTTCATAAGTAAAATCAATATCTTTTATACCTATCATAACTAATACTTATGTCTCAAATCATATCAATAAACTTTTGTGCGGCCGCGGAAAGCGGGCTATTTTCATCCATTATAATGCAAAAATTACGTTTTGGTATACGCTCGTTAAACTTTAACTCAATCAATTCGCCTCTTTCTATATACTTTCTGGCAAATTCTCTTACGACACTTGCAACCCCTAAGTTTCTTAATGCAAATTGAACAATAATTTCACTGGTTGCCAACTCAAATTCAGGGTTAAGTACAACTCCCTTGCCTAACAAGAAACTGTCTACATAAGCTCTTGTACTAGTATTCCCCTCAAGGCATATAATTGGAAGCTGTTCCAGTTTATTATATGCAAGTACTTTTCCGCTTAAGTCATTAAATTTAGATCCCGCTACAAATGTATCTTCTATTTCCTTTACTGTTGTTATATGAATTCCTGTTTTATGTGCTATTGGTGAACTCACAACTCCAAAATCAATCTTTCCTTCTTGCATAATATTTAAAGTTTCTGGCGTTGGCCCATTTGTGACCGTCACTTTGATTTTTGGATATAATTCATGAAAATGCTCCAGTATAGGAAGTAAATAAAACTGAAGTGTCATATCACTTGCACCAATTCTTATCTCTCCATGTTCTAGATTCAACATTTCTTTTACTTTATTCTCTCCCAAAATAATATATTCATACCCTCTTTTCACATAGGAATATAAAACCTCTCCTTCTGAAGTGAAGCGAACCCCTTTGGACGTTCGTATAAAAAGTGGTGTTCCAACTGCTTTTTCTAGCTGCTTAATTGATTGGCTAACTGCTGGCTGCGATATTGCCAGCTGCTCCGCTGCCTTTGATATACTAGATAACTGTCCAACAAAATAAAATATTTTATAGTAATCTAAATTAACATCCATCGCTTTCTCCATTTAAGTAATTTCCTCTTTATTCTACTAAACCCCGAATATTTTCTATGTTGTTTATTTATAGGTGTCATAATTTGTATCATAATTTAATATTAGCTGTGAAAATGTAAACATAATATTTTTGTAAATATAATAAACATTTTATATAATTGGTTGTATTTACATTTTATAATAACTATAATGAAATACAGTACCCCTATACCTATTATACCATAATCTATAACGATTCAGTACCCTCATAGTTACCGATACGCGATGCTAAATCACATACGCATGTGATTTGGCATCGACTTAACTCGCACATTAGTGAGAACTGAACAATTACTATAATTTGATACTTGTACTGTAACCTAAATAATTTTACAAAGGAGTTAGACATATGAACCAAAAACTGATCATCGAAAAAAAAGGGGGTATTAAGCTTTTATTCAAAATGTTATTAATCATAGTGATACCTCTAGTTGTAATTTCAATTGTATCTATTATTTCTAGTACTGCGCGCATGCGTTCTCTTTCAGATAGTCTTATCCAACACGAACTAATAACAGGCACCTATTCCCTTGAATCTACTCTTTCATTAATTGCAACAGGAGATTATTCTTATACTGATGGCGTTCTCTACAATGGAGATGTTGATATTTCCAGTATTATAACCACTCTTGATAACGTCAAAGAAAATACAGATATTGACACCACTATATTCTTTGGTGATACACGTGTAGCGACGAGTCTAAAAGATTTATCGGGCGATCGCATTATTGGTACAAAAGCAAGTGATGCTGTGATAAATGCTGTTTTAAATAATGGTGAAAACTACTATAAATCAAATATTAAAATCAATGATGTATCTTATTGTGGTTATTACATCCCATTATATCAACCAAGCACCAACGAAATTATTGGAATGCTATTTTCTGGTTACCCACTTACGAAAGCAAATATAATTGTCGATAAAAATATCCAACAAAATATTATTGTTGATATATTGATTTTAACTTTGGCTATCACAGTGGCTATGTTCTTTGTAAGACTTATTGTAAAAGCGATTGGATCAATTGTTACTCATGTAAATCAAGTAGCTAATGGTTCACTTGAGGATAACGTTCATAATAAGTTATTAACGCGTACAGACGAGATTGGAGATATGTCACGTTCTCTTCAATCGTTAATCTATTCTTTTACAGATATATTAAACAAGATATTATCGACTTCAGATTCATTAGTTGGATTTTCAGATAATTTCAAACAATCATTCACCTCTATTAGCACTTCAATTGTTCATATTAATACCGCTATTGACGAAATTGCAAGTGGTGCTACCACTCAGGCTTCGGACACTCAAGTTGCAAATAACGAAGTAATGAATATGGGAAAAGCAATTGATCATACCTACACAAACGTAGAAAAACTAACCAAAAGTGCTATAAAAATGACTGAATTTAATGACTCTGCCAAAGCTACCTTAACAGAGCTTACAGACATCAGTCAAAAAACACGAGCATCTGTTGATTTAGTACAAAAACAAACGAATATTACAAATGAATCTGCTCTTCAAATACAATCTGCTACTGATTTAATCGCCGATATATCAAGTCAAACCAATTTACTTTCACTAAATGCGAGTATTGAAGCGGCAAGAGCTGGTGAACATGGACGTGGCTTTGCTATTGTTGCTGAAGAAATAAGAGTCTTAGCAGATCAATCACATGAATCAGCAAATATAATTGCAACAATTGTTAATTCCTTAATTATTAATTCAAATACTAGTGTTAGTACAATGAATAATGTTACTGAGAGCATTGTAGTTCAAAACAAAAAACTTGATGATACGAGAGACATATTTACATCTCTTAATATGGAAATCAATGGGGTCAGCACTGCAATTAATGAAATCACTTCCAATATCAATAATCTATCTGCACTCAAAGAAAATGTTCTAATAAGTGTGGATAGCCTGTCTGCTATTGCTACTGTGAATGCTTCAAGCGCAGAGGAAACTTCGGCTTCTATGATTGAGTTGGGACAAATTGTTTCTGACTGCACCGTTGCAACAAATGATATCGTTACACTTTCTAAAGAACTAGCTTCTAATACAACGCATTTCCGATTAAATAGACAACAAGTAGAGAAAGATCTTCATATTGAGAGCAATTTATAAATACAAATGATTTCTTTTCGCTTAGAACTTTCCGATTAAATAAAATAAAAATGAGAATTCTACGAATTGCAGAATTCTCATTTTTATTTTAAACATTAATTGTAGCTTTTATTCCAAGTATATTTTCATTTGATTTTAAAACAGGATTTACTACTTTTTTAAGGAATGTATCTACTTGTTCCTTAGAACGACCTGTATATTTAGAAGGATCCATCGTCTTTTCTAATTCTTCTAATGTCATATTAAATGATGGATCTTTCGCAATCAATTCTAATAGATTATTCTCAAGTCCATTCACTTTTACATTCTTTCCAGCTTCCATCGATAATTCTCTGATTTTCTCATGAAGTTCTTGTCTATCTCCACCAGCCTTTACAGCATCCATCATGATGTTTTCCGTTGCCATAAATGGAAGTTCTGAACGAAGACGTTTCTCAATAACCTTAGGGTAAACAACTAAACCATCTACTACATTTAAACAAAGATCTAAAATTCCATCAATTGCCAGAAAACCTTCTGGAATACTTAGTCTTTTATTTGCGGAATCATCTAACGTTCTCTCAAACCACTGTGTTGCCGATGTAATGGCTGGATTCAATGCATCTACCATAACAAAACGTGCTAAAGAAGCAATTCTTTCACTTCTCATTGGATTTCTCTTATATGCCATCGCTGAAGATCCAATTTGACTTTTCTCAAATGGTTCTTCTATTTCTTTTAGATGTTGCAGTAAACGAATGTCATTTGACATCTTATGAGCGCTAGCAGCAATACCTGCTAATATATTTAAAACTCTGGTATCCACTTTACGCGAATATGTCTGTCCTGATACAGCATAACACTCTTCAAATCCTAATTTTTTCGCTATCATGGTATCAATCTTCTCAATTGTTTCATGATCTTCATCAAATAATTCTAAGAAGCTTGCCTGTGTACCAGTTGTACCTTTGGAACCTAATAATTTTAAGCTTGCAAGTACATAATCTAAATCTTCTAAATCAATCATAAATTCTTGTAGCCAAAGTGTTGCTCGCTTTCCTACTGTTGTAGGCTGCGCTGGTTGAAAATGAGTAAATGCAAGTGTTGGTAATGCTTTATATTCATCTGCAAATTTAGCTAACTCTGCTATTACGTTAATCAACTTAGTCCTAACCAATCTAAGAGCTTCTGCCATAACGATAATATCTGTATTATCTCCTACATAGCAAGAAGTAGCACCTAGATGAATTATTCCTTTTGCCTTTGGACATTGAACTCCATAAGCATACACATGTGACATAACATCATGTCGCACAAGCGCTTCTCTTTCTATGGCTACTGAATAATTAATGTCATCTTTGTGAGCCTTTAGTTCTTCAATTTGTTCGTCTGTTATATTAAGACCTAATTCTTTTTCCGTCTCTGCTAATGCAATCCAGAGTCTTCTCCATGTTCTAAATTTCATATCTGGTGAAAAAATATACTGCATCTCTTTGCTTGCATATCTTTCTGATAACGGACTTTGGTATTTATCTGTCATTTCTTCCTCCATTCGTGGGATGTCATTGTTACACTTTATTTTTTATTTTTGATATTCTCCACGAATATCTTCTGTTGGTGGATCCATTGGATACTTCCCCGTGAAACATCCTGTACAATGTGGCAAATGTTCAACCATCTCACCTAATCTATTAATTTCTAAATAAGCTAAACTATCAGCTCCAATTACCTTCTTAATATCATCTACTGTTCTATTATATGCAATCAATTGCTCTCTACTTGGAATGTCCGTACCAAAAAAGCATGGATATAAGAACGGCGGGGAGCTTACTCGAACATGTACTTCTTTTGCTCCTGCTTCTTTTAGCATACTTACAATTCTATCACTAGTTGTTCCTCGTACAATAGAATCATCAATCATGATAATTCTTTTTCCTTTTACTGCTTCCGCTAAAACATTTAGTTTAATTCTAACACTCGATTCACGGTTACTCTGCTTTGGTTTGATAAAAGTTCGTCCTACATAGCTATTTTTAACAAATGCAGTCCCATATGGAATCCCCGTATGCAGCGAATAACCAAGTGCGGCAGCATTTCCAGATTCTGGTACGCCTACTACTAAGTCAGCTTCTACCGGTGAATCTATGGCTAAGTATTTTCCTGCTAAAATTCTTGAATGATAAACGCTGATACCATCAATGTGGCTATCTGGTCTAGCAAAATAAATATATTCAAAAATACATCTTGCTTCTTTTTCCTTAGCAATACACATGCTTGTATCTGATTTAATTCCTTCTGGCGTTATTGTAACAACTTCACCCGGCAATACATCTCTTACGAATTCCGCTCCTACTGTTTCGAGTGCACACGTTTCTGATGTAATGATATAGGAATTATCTCTTTTACCAATAGATAAAGGTTTAAAACCAAATGGATCTCTTGCGCCAATTAATTTACGAGGACTCATAACAATCAAAGAATATGCTCCTTTAATCTTCCTCATAGCTCTAACAACTGCATCTTCAACCGATTTGGTATTCAGTCTTTCTCTTGCTACATGATATGCAATCACTTCTGTATCAATCGTAGTCTGAAAAATAGCTCCCGAGTATTCTAGCTCGTGTCTAAGCTGAGGTGCATTAATCAAATTACCATTATGGGCTAATGCTAATGTGCCTTTGACATAATTAAGTACTAATGGCTGTGCATTTTCTCTTGTGCTACTGCCTGCCGTTGAATAACGAACATGTCCAACTCCGATATCGCCCTTCATTCCTTCTATTGTTTCAGGCGTAAATACTTCGTTGACTAATCCCATTCCTTTATATGAACTAACTTTACCTTTGGGACCATCTGTTTCGCTTACAGCAATACCACAGCTCTCTTGCCCTCTATGTTGTAGAGCAAACAAGCCATAGTATATTGTTGAAGAAACATCTCCACCATCTAAATCGTACATACCAAAAACGCCACATTCTTCATGTAGTTCATCTGTTACGTCATACTGCTCATGCATATTATTGTTCATTGTAATCCCTTTCTAAACATGTAGTAGCCTGCCGTTTCGCAAAGAGTTGAATTGTAACTACGCACTGATGTATAGCCACTTTAATGAGACTTTCATCTTCATCCTCAATTACGTTCTTATGCGAAACGTTTTTTACTTTATAGGAGGTATTTCATGCAAAATAAGAAACTATTTAATTCCTAGTCTCTTAAATACTTCCTTATAAGCATCTTCCACATTACCCAAATCTCTTCTAAAACGATCTTTATCTAATTTATCATTTGTCTCACTATCCCAAAGTCTACATGTATCAGGAGAAATTTCGTCTGCTAATATGATTTCGCCCTTATATCTGCCAAATTCCACTTTAAAATCAATTAATTGAATTCCTATTTCTTCAAAATATTTACAAAGAAAAGCATTCACCTTAAAAACAAGTTCTGTTATTCTATCAATTTCTTCTCTTGTTGCTAATCCTAGTCCTAGTGCATAATAATCATTAATAAAAGGATCTCCAAGCTCGTCATTTTTATAGCTAAATTCAAGTGTTGGCGCCAATAACTTCGTTCCTTCTTCAATACCTAATTTTTTAGAAAAACTGCCCGCTGCAACGTTTCTAACAATTACTTCTAATGGAACTATCTCAACTTTTTTAACAGCTGTTTCTCTGTCACTTAGTTCTTCTACTAAATGTGTTGGAACACCTTCTTTTTCTAATAAGCCGAAAAGATAGTTAGTCATCTTATTATTTACTACACCTTTACCAACAATCGTTCCTTTTTTCAAGCCATTAAATGCCGTAGCATCATCTTTGTAATCAACAATAAGTACATCCTCAACATCTGTTGAATAAACTTTCTTAGCTTTTCCTTCGTAAAGTATTTCTAGCTTTTTCATTGGTTCGCCACCTGTCCTTTTTGAAATATATCATTATAAGTTTGTCACATTTTAAAGAGATTATGCTCTCAACTAGCATTATAATATAATGTTTTTTTAAAAGCAATATAATATTCTTATTAATCACAGTTATATGTCATTAGAATTATTAAGTAATACTTATAACTTGTACTAATTGTTCTCTATATATCTTCTACTGATTTTACTACGTCTACAATTTCATTCATATATTCCGGGTTGTTCTTAGCTATTTTTGTAATACTTTCTTTGGCATTTTTAATGGTTGCTGTATTGTATTCAACCCTCTTACGAAGATTCTGACGTCTTACGATTAAATTATGTCTTACTTCAACCATTTCTTTATCATCAATTAGCGCAAGTGCTTGATGTATCCATATGGATGGGGCATTAATATTATACCTGGTCAATATACTAATCAACTGCCTATTATTAAAATCTAAATCTGAAGTGTTCATCTTATATCTCTGACTATCGGCCTTTGCTGATAAGTACTGTTCCCATATAAACTTAAGTTCTCTACTACCATTTACATTATAGGTATTGCAAATATAGTCCAATGCATTTGTTGCATTTACATATCTGATTTTTGTAGTGTTTGATAATACGATTGCCCTATTTATTTGAAGTTCTAATTTTCTTAATTCCATACTGTTATATCTGATTTTAACAAAGATTGAAGTTGCTGCAACGGCTCCACATAATACTACTAGCGTATATCCTGCTGATATATCCCACGTATATATCGTTTGCAAAATAAATAGTAATAAAAAGGTTATCACCAGCGTAAATAGTGTGATAATTGCAAGAGCTTTCATATTTTTTTGACTTTTGACCGTCTCTTTTCGCATAAATACAAGTGATGTCTTTTCGGCTTCAAGATATTTCATATCCGTCTTTATTACATTCTGTTCCTTTTCTCGTGCCTCTAAATCTATCAAAACTTTAGGAATATCTTCCTCATTTAGTTCAATCTGTGAAAATTGTAAATCTGTTATTTTAGTAGACGTCGTCTGAAAGCTCTTTCTTTCATCACTTAGTAATACAATCTCTCTAGCTAGATCGGTTACTTGTGCTTTGTTATTCAGTGGCAGTTCTTCTATTTGCTGTATATCACTAAGATAGGTAGTTACAATATTATACTCTTGCTTTGAATCGGATAATTCATTTTTTGCTACTGCAATTTGCTCGCAACAGTATTTAACATACTGATCTCTTTGTTCTTTGTTATTAATATTAATCTCTTCGAGTTTTAAACTTTTTGCTTCCAGTACATTATCTATATCACTGAGCAGCTGATCCTGCTGTGTAATTTCTTTTTTCTTAAATCTGTCAAATAATCCCATATTTTCCTCCGCTGTGTTGCTTTTCAAAAGCATGCTAGTATCGTGAATATCTTCTTTCACATATAATCCGTATCTTATTGCCTTATTTCGTTCAAGTTAAATTAATGTATTCTTTTTTCCACGCTCCAAGCAAATTCTCTAGCCCCTCATAATACATTGCAATTTGATTGTCTTTTTTGTATTGTAATACTTTATTTAGCTGCTTTCTCTTATTACTACTTTCAAACGCTAATATTTCATTCATTTTGATATCCAAAATTTTTTCGTTCTCTTCACTTTCATATTGCATCATCGTGTCCTCTATTTCCTCCTTAGAAGACAAAGCTACTGCATAAAGCAGTTGCTTGAATATTTCACTATTTTGATTCATTTCATAAGCACCTTTGAAGCACTTAGCTGCCTCATTCATTAAAAACATGCCAGCATATGCTACTCCCATATTATTTAGAATCCTCTCATTTAAACTATCTTCTTTCAAGTCATATAATGATATATATTCCAAAATAGCCTCTACATATTTTTTGCTATGTAGCAAATGATCTGCGCGATCCATTCTCTTCTCTATACAACTTTGACCTTCTATTCTTGAAAGTAGTTTATCCGTTTTGGCTATGTCTTCGTTTGAAAAATACCCAGTATAATTCAAAATATTCAACATCAAAGCTTTCACACTTCCACGATTTCTACTTAATTGTTCGCTTAATTCAGTCAATTCAAGCTCCTCGTCTATCCACTTGATCAGACCATCATCTATCACATTTTCATCAATTAAATATATATTATGATAAAGATAATAGCAAAGCTCTTCTATCGTGTATAAATGAAGATTCATATTTTTAATATAATATGGTTTTTCTGCTTTTTTAGAATAGCACAGTATCAGTCTGCCCATTTTGTTCCCTCTTTCATCTGTCTACAAACATATTTCATGATTCCATGTCTTCCCTGATGATTCGTAAAACTCTCCAAATCCCAAATCTTTTATCGTTACTTTACCAAATTTAGCTGATTCAAATCTCACTTGCACACAAATTCGAATTGTTTTATTCGGTCTATCTGGTAATTCATGCAATTTAACAATAATACTTCGAGTGTCCTTATTATCGATGGGTGTACATATTAGTTCCACACAGGATTCATTGTCAAGAATCAATTCACATTCTCCATGCGCATCATACCAATTTTCACTTGCCAAAATCATAGAATAGTATTGGCTCTCACCCTTATAAAAAACATCTAATCCAACATTGAATTTCAGCTTATTATTTCCCAAAAATAAATGATCCTCTAAATCGCTTTGAATTACCTTTTTGGCTGCTTGATAGCAAGCACCTTTTGTAAATAAATTCTTACCCTGAAACACACGTCTTCCACTGCATAATAGACGAAGTGTTTCTTTGAACCAATCTCCATCAAAACATTCGCCACATAGAAAGATACAAGAAATCATTTCTTTACCAAAATAATTTTTCAAGGTATCTCGAATCAAAACATCCAATTTACTATTTTTAACCTCTATGGTATCTGTTACAAACATTGTCTGCGGACTCGTTATACTTGAAAACTCTTTTTTATCAATTGTAGCAATAACAGGTGTTGTTTTTGTGTTTATCTTTAAATTAAGTGCTTTAAAAGACTCTTTCGTGTATTCCAACAATATGACTTTATAATTCCATAATTCTTTCTTCTGATGAATGCTATATTCAACAAAGCTATCCTCATGATCTTGAATATAAATATTTTCATTTTTAATTCCAATTGCTTTCGCACTCAGCTTAATCGCTCTGACTAAATTATCATTTATGTTTTCCACTGTAAATACAATAATATCTGGTATTTTGCTAGACAGTCCTTCATAATCAAAAAAATTAAATGTCTTTTTTAAAAATATTTCTAATAGGTCTTCTGGCTTAAACTCAATTCCTTCTATTACTGAAGTTTCTTCATTCCTACACCTGCTTACAATGTTTTTTATAATAAATGCTTCATCTACTACCTTTTTTTGTGCATCCTCTCCAAAATACCATTTATCCACTCCTTCTTTTTTTAATAGAATAGTAGGTATTTGATATTTCTCTTCACCCGTCATAATACTAATTGTCTTAGGCTCTGCTTGTTCATAATTAAAGTAGCTAATTTGTGAATAGTTATCACATAAATCATAACCCACAATCAGTTCTCTATTTCGTTGTTCTTTACCATCCACAAATCCACCCCCTATATCATTTCAAATAATTCATCTACTACTTGACTATCGTTAGCGTACTTATCCATCAACTCTAACAAAGTTTTATCATCATTCATATGTAATGCCACAGACATATCATTCAGCATACTATATCGACTTCGCTCGCTATTTAAATTCATTTCATTCACCAAAATTACATTGTTTTCAACAAGATGTTCAAAATTGTCAGCCTCCGTTATATAATACTGAACCTTCTCTCCATAAAAAACGGTAAAAATCTTATTATATATTCCTGGGTAAGCCTGTTTCATTTCTTCTATCTTATATTCTCCATCACCCCTCGAGTTTTCCTGAATATAATGAATAAAAATTTTTCTATTAATATTTGATTTATATTCGACCATATATTTTCCTTCATAACAATATGGTTTTAATATTTTATCATTGTATTGTTCATAAAATTTAAAATACATTTTTCTATTTATAAATTCTTTTAATGTCATATGAACAAAGGCTTCTTCTTTTATTGATAACTTTTTATATTTCGAATAATATTTAAGCATTGCTAGTTTACACGTATCATTTTGTATGCCTTCATTATTCTGTTCTTTTTCAATATATTCAAATAATCTATTTCCTATTTCTTTATCAAATACCAAATAATTATAAGCATTATAAGTTAAGAAGGCTTGAGCTATATGAAATCTCGATCCCTTTCTATAATAACATTCAAAAATATGTTCGATTTCATCTATGTAACTATTTGTAAATAACACTTGCAGAATGAGTCTCTCTGAAAGTTCATAGGTGTCTAAATCAAATTTATAAGCTGCACTCCAAATATCTTTCATTATCATAGTTGACCCACTAAAATATGCTATTAGATATTTCAGTATGATTTCATCATACTTCTTGCCTTCAAGTACATATGCCGACATCGATACTATGATTTCATCCTCTTCAAAGTCTCTCAAAGAAATCAACCTGCTTGCTAACTTAACAAGTTGCTTCACCTTAATACACTCATATCCATACTCAACAATGTTTTCAAAAGCTTCGTTATATAATCCTTTTACAACGAGATATTCAATCGCCACACAGCGTTGCGTATTATCTATTTGTTTGAAATCAAGTTCTGTAATATATGTAATTAAATTATCGTCTTCATAATGGTCGTAACAATATTTAATAATTACATTTCTCAAAATAACTTTATAGCTTTCTTTTGTATTAGGCTCATTAATCAAATCAATTAATAAATCAAGATGTTGATTGGTTATGTTATTACTATCAATCAGGTTTAGGGCTATATTAAATTTGATATCTTTACTTTCCGTTTTTAATTCGAAACACTTCTTCACGTAAAATGCTTCATCCATCAAATTTTTAATACTATAATGAATAGAATCCAAGTATCGATTGCCTTCTTTATCTAAAAATGTAATTGCATAGTCTTTGCTATAGATATTAATATATGCCTTGTTATCAATGATTGGATAAATTTTTTCTCTACCTAAGTGTCTGTGAATCACCGATGCACTCTTGATCTGACTATTTTCACAATATAATTCACAACCAAATATAATACCTGAAATTGCCTTAGCGATATCTGGTGTAATTATGTTAAGCGATAACATCGTATCATAAATAAAAGCAAGTTTCTCATTATTACGTTTTAGCATAAGTTGTTCTAACATAAATACTTCAATATGACGTCTATAACTTTGAAACAATTCTGGAAGTACATCTCTTTGCTTAATAACACGCTCGTAAAGTAAAGCACTTTTTCTAAAATCCAAATTATTATAATATCCAAAATACATTAATACTGGTCTTGGTATATTTTCAGTATAATTTTGTGGAATAGAATACATATAATAATCATAGAGTCGTGTAATCCTAACATCTTGTTCCACTCCGAGACTATACCATTTGAAGTATTTTGTTGCAATTTTATTTCCTTTTATAAGCAATCCACATAATCCATGTAGAATATCCTTTTCCTTAAACTGATCATACCCATAAGATAATATTTTAAATAAAATATTATTAAATTCTTTCATTTTAACAGTCAAGTTGGCTATTTGAATGACTACATCTTTTGATAAAACTCTATTTTTAACTGCCCACCAAAGAACTTGCAGCTCAAATCTCCCAAGCTTAGTTATTAAAAAAGAATCCGACTTCATGATTCTATATGCTTCCACATACATAATTGGGCTTTCACAACCCGCTAAATATTGTCCCTCAATCAAGGTGAACTTGTGAGGTATGTCTTGTTGTAATGTAACATCTAAATATAATAAAACCCACAATATCGGCCAATTGTAGCGATTCTTATGATATATTTTTTTAATTTCTTCAACCATTTTGCTTAAATAACGTTTGTCTTTATTCCAAAAAGTTGTTAAGTATATATAATAGACATATAGTTCAACATTCTCATCTATTGCTTTTCTATTAAAATCAAACTCCTCTAGTAACTCATGAGCTTCGTGATTTTTCTTTTCTATAAATAAAAGTTGAACATTTAATAATTTATAATACTGGTCCATTGAATCTATTTCTCTTAACTTAGTTACATACCCCATACATTCTTTGGCCCACATATTTGCATTGATTTTCTTACTTCGATAGGAAGTATATAACTTTGTTAATTCTAACAGACACTTTTTCTTAATTCTTGCGTCCTTTCTCTCTTTATTAGACTCATTTTCACCATGAACCGACGCAGTAATTTCATAAACTAGTTCACTATGAATGGTGCTAATTATGATTCGACCAAAATTCTTTCCACTATGTAATCTATTTTTCTTTATAATATATGCTAATTGATAATTACTACCTATAAAATCATTTGTAGTAATGATATGATTATCTAAATGAATAAAATCGGCTTCTGCTTTTATCGTTATTTTCACATATCCCCAAGTGCTTTTACTTATTTGAATAATCTCTCTTTCGTCACTTGAAAGTTTGTAAAAACTTTGTTGCATCTTATCTATCTTAACAGAAATAGCACTTTTCTTTTTAATTCCAATTAAAAATTCTTCCATGCTTTGTTCTGAAATAAACTCACCTGAGGTAAGCGCGATATACATGCTTTCATATCTAGTATCATTATTAATAAAAACATTTGTAAATTCAGGTGATTTAAATAATTGATATGCTTCATTCCAATTCACCATAGCTAAATTTGTAAAATGAAACAGGTTTGTAATCTTTCCAATAGAAGAAATCATAACTTTTTTTTGTATATGCACAACAAAAGGAAGGCTAAATTCGCCTCCATTACTAATAATATAGATAAACCCCTTTATTGTTTCTCCCTCACAAATACCTTTTCCATTAAATCTTAATTGAATCTTTGCTTCTTGTCCTATAAATTGTGGATTCACACACTGCATTCTATATGTAGAGGTACATACAACGCCTTTCATTTTATAGAAATTTAGACTTTTTAATAAAAAACTTCCTTCACAAATTTCATCTACATTAAGATTCATCTCAATCAATGGAGTGGATACATCAATTTTAGGCGTATTATTATTGAAATCTCCTCGTTCAAGCTCCTCTACTCGTTCACGCAAAATCATCACCTGTTTTTAGCTACTAACTAAATTTTCTTTCTATAATAATTAAGTTTTGTTGCTTTTTGGAATAAAATAGTTATAATAATTATAACACTATATATGTAATTAGTGCAATAACTGACTTTTTATGAGTTAAATTTTTATATATAAGAGATTGTTATTTTTTATAACTCTCTTTGGCGTTATTTCGCCTAGAAAGGAGTTCCAATGATACAACATTCTGACCATTTTCATGGCAGTGATTTAGAATCAATCGAAACTGTCTACGGCATCAAAAAAGAATTAATTACAAGTTTTAGTGCAAATGTCAACCCTCTCGGTGTTTCTCCACTTTTGAGAAAAATGTTAGCTGACAAAATAGATGTTATCACTTCTTATCCTGATAGAGAATATACAGCACTTAGACAATGTATTGCTACCTACGTGGGTTGTCAGTCACAACAAATCATTGTAGGAAACGGATCAACTGAGCTTATTTCTTTATTTATTCAAATTAAACACCCTACCAAAGCTCTTATTATAGGTCCAACCTATTCAGAGTACGAGCGCGAAATAGCTCTTGGTGGTGGAACTTCGCTATACTATCCACTAAATGAGGAAGATGATTTCAATATCAATCTAAATGATTTTATACCTCATCTTCATGAAGGAATTGATTTGCTAGTATTATGTAATCCCAATAACCCAACCTCTACTTCTATTTCCAATAATCAAATGCGGGTTATTTTAGATTCCTGTAAACAACATGATATTTTTGTAATGATTGATGAAACTTATATCGAATTTGCTGATAATGCTGAGGAGATAAATTCAATTCCACTTACCTATTATTATAATAATGTCATTATCTTAAGGGGAATTTCCAAATTCTTTGCTGCCCCTGGACTTCGACTTGGATATTCTATATCTGGTAACTTAGATTTAATCAAGGAAATAAACAAACGTAAAAATCCTTGGACAATTAATAGCTTAGCCGAAGTTGCTGGTACTATCATGTTTACAGATACCGCTTATATTTCAGAAACCAAAAAACTGATTTCTTCAGAACGTGCTCGCATTTATGATATTTTGTGTAAAGCCCCAAATTTAAAACCTTATAAACCTTCTGCTAATTTCATTTTAGTTAAGATTGAAAAAGAAAATTTAACCTCACAAGATATTTTTGATTCTACAATCAGGAAACATTTAATGATTAGAGACTGTTCAACATTCCCATTTCTGAGTAATAAATTTTTTCGTTTTTGCTTTATGAATCCTTCGAAAAATGACGAACTTTTAACTTGTATTCTAGAAGCTACAAAGTAGATTTTTTTATTATAACAAAAAATAGAGTGTCTGCTTGCAGACACTCTTGCTAGTTGCGTAACAACTACTTCCATCCACGTGGTGTGCAAATTTGCACGTAGTTCATTGTATTTAGTTGGTAAGTTCATAAAACTGTTCTATTAAATAAAAGCAAAACCGCATATTTTGAGGTTTTGCTTTTTATTTAATCTACTTTATTCTGTTTTTGCATCATACCACTTTTTACCATAAAAAGTAAATGTAGAATATCTTTATTATTATAGTGTTTCATAAGTCTGCCTGAAACTTGCATGCCATTTCTTCTTGCTACATTTTGTGACGCAATATTGTTGTCTCGAATGATTGAATAAATCTCGTTTATTCCTAATGTGTTAAATGCATATTCTTTACAAGCAATCGCGGCTTCCGTAGCATAGCCTTTCTTCCAATAATCTTTTTGCAGAAGATATCCCACTTCATGCACTTGCTTGTCATTACATGGTTGTATCGTAATTCCACATTGACCTATCATTTCCTCGGTATCCTTAAGTACAAGCGCCCAAAGACCAAAACCGTTCTCACTATAACTAATTAACTGTTTGTCCATCCACTCTTTTGCTTCTTTATCAGAAAACGCATGCTCATATGCATACATAGTCTCTTTATCCTGTAGGATTTTACATAAGCTCTTATAATCCTTGGTATTCATCTCACGTAAATATAATCTTTCTGTTTCAATAATTTTCTTTAACACGATATCTCATCTCATTTCCTCTGTGTCATGACCTTATGAAACTAAATACTTAATCTCTGTCCCAACCCATTATATCACAGAACGTACGTTTTCACAATTTTAGATTAAAAGGTAACTATTCCCTACCTTCATAGTTGTTACTGTTCACTCCGTTCACAGTAACATATGATTTCTGCATGCAAATTCGCTACGCGAACCAGAAATCATTTGT
>JBGUEQ010000051.1:0-36638 GCA_041821265.1 Lachnotalea sp.
CCTTTTTCTAATGCTTTGTCCAATACTACATCACCTATCGATATACGCTTTAGATATATCACATAGCAGCCCATTGCCCTTAACATACGTTTCACTTGATGCTTACGACCTTCTGATATTGTAATATACCCTGCTACCACTGATTGTACATCTCTATTTTTCTTAACTTTTTCATATTTATCTCCATCTATTTCATCCTTAAGACTGGCAAATAGACCTGACTTTATAACTTCCACTTTAGCTTGTTTTGTCAACGGTTCCCCTTCTTCAATTGTGATTCCTTCTTCTAATTGATGCCTTTGTTCTTCGCTAAGTGACCCAAATGCCCAGAAAAAGTAAGTTTTATTCACATGTTTATCTGGATACATCAAACGATGATTAAATTCTCCATCATTTGTAAGAAAGAGCAGCCCTTCGGTATCTTTGTCCAACCTTCCCACAGGAAATAAACCGTTTGTGTTAACTTCTTCAAAATAGTCTAATACAGTCTTGTCATTTGCATCTGATCTAGCAGTGATGCACCCCGATGGTTTATGAAACATATAGTATACATTTCCAATGTGTTCTACTATTTCATCGAGATACTCAATTGTATCACTAAATTCATCTATTTCTGTTGCTGGTATGATTTCCAGCTGCCCATTTACTTTCACTTTTTCTTCTTTTATAAAGCCACGGACTGCCTTTCTCCTTCCGATTGAGGATTGTGCTAAATACTTATCTAATCTCATTTCGTCTCTCTTCTATCCTAATTAACTTTATGTATTACATATAAACCGCTTTGCACCTATTTTATCATATTTAATTGCTTACTTGGGATTTTCTTTCTAAAATAATGTTGTAAAATACCTTTTATTTTATTATTATAAATTTCTCCTGCACATGAATTTTAAATCCCCCCCTATCAAATACTCTTAATATGTGTTAGTATAAGAAGTTATTTGTTGACTGCGTATAATGATGCAGTTCTTCTAATAAAAAAGTATTTTGTGAAACAATATCCTGCATTTTATGGAGCCACAATTTTATATCCCAGATTTTGTGTGCATCTTGTGACAGTAACGATGAAGGTACTAAGCAGTTACGATTATTTTTTAATATAACGTGTAAAAGCCGAACTTTCACATCAACTATATATTGCGTGTAAACATCGAACAAACGGAGGAAAATATGAATTTTAAAGATTTAAACTTATCACCATTATTATTAAAAGCATTAGATAAAAAGGGCTATGTAATGCCTTCACCAATACAAGAAAAAGCAATTCCTTATGTACTAGAAGGACGTGATGTACTTGGTTGTGCTCAAACTGGAACAGGCAAAACAGCTGCTTTTGCTTTACCAATATTACAAAATTTAATGAGTAATACAAACATACCAAAAAAGCGTAACATTCGCTCTTTAATTTTGACACCTACAAGAGAACTTGCATTACAAATATCCGATAATTTCAAAGAATATGCTGCATTTACACAAATTAAATGCTGTGTTATATTTGGCGGTATCTCTGCCAAACCTCAAATTGAAGAACTTCGAAATGGTGTTGATATTCTAGTGGCGACACCTGGACGATTGAATGATTTGATTGGACAAAAGGAAGTTGATCTTAGTAATGTTGAAATTTTTGTACTAGATGAAACAGATTGTATGTTAGACATGGGATTTATCCATGATGTCAAAAAAATAATCTCTTTACTTCCTAACAAACGCCAAACATTACTATTTTCCGCTACATTACCTGCTGAAATAAAGAAATTAATTTCGCAGCTTCTCACTAATCCAGTTAAGGTTGAAGTAAGCCCTGTATCTTCTACTGTAGATTTGATTGACGCCGTTCTTTATTATGTCGATAAAGGAAACAAACGCCAATTACTGACTCATATTCTAAAAAATAATGATATTACATCAACACTTGTTTTTACTCGTACCAAACATGGTGCAGACCGAGTATCTAAGTACTTAGAAAAAGCTAAAATTAAATCAAGCGCAATACACGGCGATAAATCACAAGGTGCTAGACAGTTGGCATTAAATAATTTCAAATCTGGTAAAATTAGAGTATTGGTAGCAACTGATATTGCAGCTAGAGGAATCGATATTTCACAGCTTTCTTGTGTTATTAACTTTGATTTACCAAATACGCCTGAGACTTATGTACATCGAATCGGACGTACTGGAAGAGCCGGACTTGATGGCAAGGCAATTTCATTTTGTAGTATTGAAGAAAAAGAATATGTAACAGACATTGAAAAGTTAATTAAAAAGAAAATTCCTGTTATAATACAACATCCTTTTCCAATGATTATTTTAACTGTCGAACCAAAAGAAACGAAGCAACGTCCTAAAAAAGCAAATAATATTGTTTCCTTACCATCTTATCAAGCTAAGAATAAAAGACCACGTAAAGTGTTTGATAAACAAAAGTAGTATAAATTTCATTATCTCATTTTTAGTTAAAATATAAAAATTAATAAAAAAAGTACTGTACTCTCTTTCAAATTGAGATGCACAGTACTTTTTCCTTATTCTTTAAATACTAATATTACTGTTCATACATACCATTACTTTCCATGTAATTCCATATGCGTTCTCCATGCTTTTGTTCTTCTTTTTGAATGTGATTTAGCGCATCTCGTACCTGAGCATCCTTAAATTCAAAAATACTCGTATTATATACAGAGGATACATGTTTTTCACCTGCTAGTGCATCTGAACAAAGATAGGTATCTCTTTTCTTATCTTGGTCATTATACGACTGTACATCTGAATCATTCCAACTAGTATTAGACTTTTGGCTATTACCACTTTCACTCGAATTTGGTGTTGAACCACCTAATATTTCATTTACGGTTTTTAGGTGCTGTTGCTCTGTTTGTTTCAGACTTGTAAATATTTCTTTCAAACAGCCATTACAAGCTTCTGATGAGTATCTATCATATTTATCGACACACAACTGCTCTTGGGATTTTAAATCTTTTAATAATGTAGTTTCTTTTTGTGTTAATATCATTTTTTATCACCTCAAAAATATTATTTCCATCGAAATAAGAATTATACTTTCTTTTATTACAATTTATCTTATCTCATAATTTTTAATCGTAAATTTTTGTATATCATTTTGCATTTTTAGTAATAATATTATTATATTGGCAATCTAAATGAAACGACTTTTTAAATGTATAACATTCGAAAGGAGGTAATCATTATGGCAAAAGCAGGTATGAGAAGACCAGATCCAAAAGAATCTCATGGTACTGAAAGTAATGAAAAAATGCACATTCAGACAAATACTGAAAAACCAGTACCCGAAATACAAGGGAAAGCAAAAAGTGGAAAAGAAAAAGCAAAACCATTGCATTAATTGCAATAAAATTGATACATGATAAATAACATCTTTAGATTCCTTTTAAATAACAGATGAGAATACAACACAAGCTTATCTGTTATTTATTTGTATTTACCGTAAAATTTATCTCAATTTTACCTATAATTAATTTTGACATGTTATAATTCAATATATATTATGTATCATATATTATGAAAGGATGTATTATGCAATATTTTACTTTTCCAAATATAGATTTCACCTGCACAAAGGCAGAGCAAAAAATACTGGATTTTATTTTACAATCTCCAACAGATATTTTATTACTTTCTATTCATGATTTATCCTCTCGCTTAGGTATATCCAAATCAACCATTTCTCGGTTTGCAAGACATTTAGGATATAATGATTATAAAGAATTAAAATCTGATATTATTTCCCAACTAAATGAATCCAAATCCCCAGCTCAAAAGCTTTCACAGTCTCTTATTCGACCAGATTTATCTACAGTATCTGGAATGCTGCAATATCAACAGTTTTGCTTAGCTAAAACCATTGAACATATTAACGAAGACTATATTAACGAGGTGATTAACTCCATTCTTTTAGCAAACAAAGTATATGTCTTTGGTAAAGGTGTTTCCTCAAATTTGGCCTCTCTTACCAAATTTCGACTTTTACGATTTGGGTTAAATATTGATGTATTGCCAACTGGTGGTTCTGAAATTTTCGAAGCACTAAACTTTGTAAAATCTACCGATTTTATCATACTCTTTGGATTTCAAAAAATTCCTCGTGAGGCACAGGTTATCATAGATTATCGCAATACGATTGGCTACAAAACTTTACTTATTAGTAGCCATTTATCACAAGATGAAAACAATGATATAGACTATAATCTGTATGTTTATCGTGGAGAACCCACTGAATATCATTCTATGAGCGCACCAACTGCATTAATCGATGCACTCGTAATAAAAATAGCCGCCTGCTTAGGTGATCATGCTACCGAATGTTTAAGCTCCCTACATCAACTCAAAGAACATTATAAAAAAGATGTTCCTAGATAACCATTACAACGTATCTTTAAAATCCAATAAGAATAGTGTAACATTTCCTCTATTCTTATCGGAGCTTTTTTATACACCCTCATTGACTAAAACCGAAACATAATCTCCACCTGATGCATGAATTGCCTTCAGCGCACGTTTTAGAACTTTAGCCACTTTTACCTTGAATTCAACATTCTCAGATACATATATGTTATAGTTACCACTTTCCATCTCACTCTGAAGCTCTGCGATAGTAGAACACTCTTTTTGAAAAATATTATAGGCACATCCATATTGAAAGGACTGATGTGTATCACTTCCAGCAACAATGGAGCAATCTAGCTTTGCTCTTAACATTTCTAGTTTAATAATATTAGAATCCCCATAACAAGCCGTATCTTTACCGTTCATTTCAATAAACTCAAAGTTTTGCAATACATTTAAAGATAGTTCTGGAATATGTCCCCCTTCTCTATATGGATGCCCTACTCCTAAGATAACTGGATACTCTTTTGCCAATTCACACCACTGATTAGCCGACATAAAACTGTCTTTTTCTTTCTGCTTTTCTAATCGATGATTTAATTCCAATATTGAATCGATGTCACCAATTACTAACGTGTGTCCACCTTCAGCAATATCAACTTCCATGCCCGGAAATATTCTTAGCCCCTTGTTTGTTAAATAGCTATCTTCATCTTTTGTAAATTCAGTTTTTATATATTTATAAATTTCAGAAAAACCTTGCGTATTAAAATGCTCTGTAAGACATATGGCATCTAATCCTGATACAACTGCTTCTTCAAATAACCAATCTGTGTATTCCTTCGAAAATGGTAACTTCTTGGCCAATTTACCATGCGTATGAAAATCTATATTCATTTTATTACCCATACCTTTCTATTTTTAGATAATCATAAACTTTGTTGTTACTACACTAATTACTACCCAAACAATAGAAATCAGTACAAATGTTATATCTCTTCGTTCTACTTTTAACATTGCCAATTTCATTTTTTTTACCTTGAAATTTTTCAGTGCATATCGATAGCCCTTTAGTTCCAATGCTTCAACCGTTGTTCTAGAACGTTTTGCGGTATTTAACATAAGTGGATAGAATGACAAAATAATAATTTTAATCTGATAGATGAGATATTTTATTTTTCCAATCAAGCTCTTATGTTCTGGAGCCTTTCCTCTAAGCTTATAAGATAGGAGGATATTTTGAAACTCCTCCATTAACATTGGCAAAACACGGTATGAAAAAGAAATACTAATGGACAATTGATCTGGACAGCCAAACCACAGCAGACCATTTGCTAATCTGTCTGGATCCAATCCCGAAAAAACTGTTATTGACGCAAGCGAGACAATAGCAACTTTTAAAGTAAGCACTAAAAGCGGTATGATTGTGGAACTGTTTCCGCCAAAAAATAAAGATACCAAAAGTAAATATCCACTTTGTGAAAATACTCCAATACAAAATATAACTAATACTAAAGGTGCAATTTTTGCAGCTTTGGTTGTCAAAATTACAAACACGAAAAAGCATAACAACAGTTTGACATCTGTTAAAAACCATGGAACCAATCCAAAAAACAAATACCATGCCAGAAGAATTCTGGGGTCTAGTTTTGCAATATGTGTATCATCATTACCATATGCATTCTTTAATACTTGATTTTGTAAATACTCAATAGAAACTTTATCAACTATACTTTCTGATAATTTACTCATGCTATTTCATCTCCATTCTTACTTGCTAAACTTACATAAATATAAATCTTGGTAACTATGAAAAAACTAACTAGTTACAAATCTTGATACAAATTCATTGATTGTAAAGCATTGCTTTTTCATGTTTAGTAATTGTCCCATTTCTACTATTTCAGGAGCCCGTATCCCTACCTTGCTTTTTACAATTTCATTATTAAAAATATCTTCTCTTGTTCCGTCAGCAATAACCTCCCCACTCTGAAGCACAATGATTCTATCGGCCCAATCACAAACCAACTGCATATCATGCGTCGCTATTACAACAGTTTCTGTTACATCTTTTAGCAATATAAGCGTATTCATGATTTCTTTTCTTGTTGCTATATCTAGATTTGCCGTTGGTTCATCTAATAATAGCATTTTGGGTTTTAATGCTATACCAATTGCCAACGAAGCTCTTCTCATTTGACCACCTGACAACAAGCGCCCATCTCTTTGAGCTAAATTTTTCAGATGAAACATTTCTAATAATTCATCAGTACGCTTCTTATAATCAGGAATTGACCTAGTTTTCATAGCATATTCAATATCTTTTCGGATGGAATCCTTAATAAACATTTGCTCTGGATTCTGATATACGAGAGAAACAACACTTGAAATTCGCTCAAATGAGATACTCTCTACCGGTTTATTTTCTAAAAACATTTCACCTTTTGAGGGTTTTAATAAGCCAATCATCAATTTCATTAATGTAGATTTACCCGCACCATTGGAACCTATTAACGCAATTTTCTCTCCTCTATGAATATTTAGAGATAATTCTTTCATTATTTCTACTGGTTCTCCCTTGAAAGCTCGATATTGAACGCTAACCTTTTCAAAGCGAACTATATTTTCTTTGGAATCCCGACTGTTTTTTTCTATTATTTTATTCTTTTCCATCGGTTTATTCTTTTCTATCGATTTATTCTTTTCTATCGATTCATTTTCTTCATAATACTTCATATTTGAGAATAATGTTTCTCCTTCCTCCAATGAAATTGGGAGCAACACATTCTGAGCAATCACGTTTTGCTTTTGTAGTATGTATGATGCAATGGTAATCTGTGGTGGAAATATGCTACTTGCCTCTAATTCTTCAACTCTTCTGAGTGCTGACTTTGTATCCAGCATCCATTTTACTTCTCCATTTTTTAATAGCACTACATTCTTACAATACTTTGCTATAAATTCAGTATGATGTTCAATGACTATAATTGTTTTTCCAAATCTTTCATTCAAATCTTTTAGAATATCATATATTTGTCTTGCATGGGTTGGGTCTAATTGCGCAATTGGTTCATCTAAGATTAAAACGTCTGGACTTAATGCCGTAGCGCCCGCTAATGCTAACAGATGCTTTTGTCCCCCTGACATTTGCCAAATATAATCTTCCATTTTATTTGAGAGTCCACACATGATTAATGCATTTTTCCCTTTTTCCAAATAATCTGGATATGCATAATTTAAACAAGCTAAGGATGCATCATCAAGCACTTTCGGACAAACAATTTGATTTTCAAAGTCCTGATACACATAACCAACTTTTAAAGCTAAATCTCCAATTTCCATTTCCGATGTATTCTGACCTTCCATCTCAATAGTTCCGTCCATATCCCCTACGATAAAATTAGGAATCAAACCATTTAATGTCTTACACAAAGTTGACTTTCCACAACCGTTATTTCCAACAATCGCAACAAAATCTCCTTTTTCTATATGTAACGAAATATTGTTTAGAGTAGGTTCGTTGGCTCCTGGATAGGTAAAGCTTAAGTTGTTTATCTTAATCATATCAAATCCTTTCTTAGTTAGGTGTAATTTCTATTTTTGCCCTTTTCTTCATTTGAACCAGCGTTATTGTTGCAATTACGATTGCAACGATACTACCAATTACAATGGCTCCAGAACTTTTGGCCCAATCTGCTTCCCAATCAATCAATTTATAACCACCTTTTGAAAGAATTGCTGAAGCAATTGCAACTCCAAATCCTAATAACGTCATAAAAATAACCTTTGGTGTAAAAATACCATCGTTGCCTAAAATCGTATGCTCATCACGTGGCTTCATTCCTAATAGAGGTTCAATTTTTCCATATAATTTTGGCACTAAATACATTGTAGGAATCATGCAAAATAATATTCCTGAAAATAAAATATCATTTAAGCATGAAAAACTTTCTGTAACATATACACTTTGTGGTAACCCTGCTATGGCTTTAAAATCTTGAACTGCAAATTGCACTTTTAGAATATCTACAACTGCACCCATTGATTGCTGCAATGTAACTCCAACAATGGCTGCAAAACCAACCATTTTGATATTCTTTGGATTTTTAATCATTCTTCCAGCAATATACACACCAATTGTTACCGTTAAAAATTTTTCCATTTCACCCAAGCCGCCAAACTGTCCAAGCATAATTTCACTAAATATCAGTTCGCCTGTTGCTGCTCCTAACGCTGCTGATAATGGATCAAATAACATAGCTAATGTTAATGGAATAAATAAAAAATACTCAACTGAAAATTCTACAATTCCAACTTGAAACTTAGGTATCAATTCTGTGAATAAAGTTGCCAATCCATACAAAGACATTGTTAATACAAAAACCATCATTTTTTGTGACTGTGTTATACTCGTCTTATTCTTTCTACTCATTTCTAACCTCCATATATTTCATTTAAGTTATTTGTTATGGTTTAATTATATTGAGGTCATGTTAAATGTACTAGCAGATTGAGGTAAAATGAATGTTGATATTTCATTTTATTATATATGAAATTTAAATTTCATTTTGTATTTCTATTAATCTTATGATTTTAAAATATAAGTTCATATAGTATCTATTATTTTTCATATACCTGCTAATATTAATTCTTTTTTACATCACAAAAGTGAGCGAACAAGATTACTGACTTATCTTATCCACTCACTTTTATAGGTGATACTTATTCTATTTTCTGCCTAAGATAGCATCCAAATCTTGTTGAGGAGCTGTGATAGGCTGTAACTCGTAGTTATCTACTAAAAACTTCACAACTGTCTCAGATAAAAAGGCAGGCATAGTTGGACCTAAATACATTTTTTTAATTCCTAAGGATAATAGTGTTAACAAAATACACACCGCTTTTTGTTCGTACCACGACAATACCAAAGTTAATGGTAACTCATTTACCGTGCAGGAGAATGCGTCTGCCAATGCTATTGCTACATGAATAGCACTATAGGCATCATTGCATTGTCCCATGTCTATAATTCTTGGCAATCCCCCTATTTCTCCTAAATCCAAATCATTGAATCTGAATTTTCCACATGCTAACGTTAAGATAAGTGAATCCATAGGTGTTTGTTTTACAAAATCGGTAAAATAATTTCTTCCAGGATGTGCTCCATCACACCCTCCCACCAAAAAGATATGTTTAATGGCACCCTCTTTGATGGCACTTATTATTTTTTCTGCATTAGATAATACTGCATCATGTCCAAATCCCGTTGTTAAAATATGACCACCATTAATACCACTCATACTATGATCTTCTTTATAACCCCCTAGCGCTAACGCCTGGTCTATCATTGGGGAAAATTCTTTATTTCCATTTTCATCTGCTTTAATATATTTTAAACCTTCATATCCAACTACAGAAGTATTATAAATATTGTCTTTATAACTTTCTCTATAAGGCATCAAACAATTTGTTGTAAATAAAATGGGCGCAGGAATATCCGCAAATTCTTTTTGTTGGCTTTGCCAGGCAGTACCAAAGTTGCCTGCTAAATGATTGTATTTTTTTAATTTGGGATATCCATGAGCCGGTAGCATTTCACCATGTGTGTATATATTGATGCCTTTGTCCTTCGTCTGTTCCAAAAGCATTTTCAAGTCTAGTAAATCATGTCCTGAAATTACAATAAATGGGCCTTTTTTGATATCTGTTTGAACTTTTGTAGGAGTTGGTGATCCAAAGCTTTTGGTATTTGCTTCATCTAGAAGTTGCATACATTTTAGATTCACCTTACCAAATTCCATAATAAGTGAAATCCATTCTTCCACTGAATGCTCACTATTTATTTCTGACAATCCTTTATAAAACCACTTTGAGACTTCTTCCTCTACATATCCTAATTTTCTAGCATGATGTGCATATGCAGCCATTCCTTTCATTCCGAAAAGCAAGGTGGATCGCAAGGATACGATATCCGTTTCCCCTTCCCATAATTCTATAACTTTTCTATCTACACTATCTCCGATCTGTTTTCTTTGATCCTGCACTTTTTGAATATATTCTTCTATTGCATCATTATCAAAATTAACATTTGTAAGCGTAATAAAAAGTCCATCTTCTACCAATTGAGCAGTCGTTTGATTCGAACCATATTTAAGTACTGCTTCTGATAATTGTATCAATTCATATATTAAATCATCTTGTATCTTAGCTGTTTCAGGTTGTTTTCCGCAAACACCTACTTTTACACAGCATTTTCCACCTGCTGTTTGTTGACACTGGAAACAAAACATATCTGACATTTTCAAATTCCCTTCATTAAGATTATTATGAATGATCAAATCTTTCATTGGTATTTATTATGTCAAAAGTTATGTTAAAAATACTTAATTTGGTTACATTTTTTTAATTATATTATTTATTCTGATTTCCAACAGGTGGTGAAATTTCTGCTGGAACAAGCGATTGGTAAACTCTATGATTCATACGTTCTTTCCATTCTAATTGAGCTTGTTGCAAAATCTCTGGTGATAGACAAATATCTAGACAAGATAGCGATAAAAGTTTTGCCGCATGAACCATTGTTTTCATTCCAATGCTACTTCCAGCACATGACGTAACTCTCCAATTATGCCATCCCCCGTCAGGCGCCATGGTCATCCAAAAGGTTGCATAAGGTGCATTCCAACTAAATTCTGAGGTATCACATAATGCAGTTCCACTGGTTCCAAATTCCTTTAAGCTTTCATCAAGACCATTGGTTTCTAACCCTTCTTCTATCTGCATCTTTTCAACTAATTCTTGCTCTTGCTTTGTAAATTTCACAGTTCCAAGAGCAGTAAAATTATCATGCATTACTTTCGATAAAATAATATTTGGAACTTTTTCATGCGTAGCGGTAATCAACTCTTTTGTTACCATAGTTTCTGTTGCCATTGCACCAGCATTCGCACAAAGATCAACACGCCTTATTACATCCTCCATAAGTTTGGTATTGGTAAAACGACCAATATACCACGCCGTTGTGGTATCTGGTACGACACTTGGAAATGCAGGTCCCGTTTCTGTAAATGTGTAGTTAATCGTATTAGCTTTATCGGACGCTGCTGGTTCATAATGCTCTCGCAACAACTCTACCGCATGTCCCATTAACATAGCCGCGTCAAATGCACTTCTTCCGTGCCAGGGTGAATTACCATGTGCTGTTTTTCCTTTAAAATGATATTTAATACTAAAATAAGCACTACAAGTATCATAATCTGCACGATTATAATTCCAAGGGTGCCAATCTAAGAATGCATCTACATTATTATAACACCCTGCACGTCCCATAAATGGTTTTCCGATGCAAAGTTCCTCTGCTGGAGAGCCAAATACCTTTAAGATAGCTTTGATATTGTACTTTTTCAAAATATTACTTACCGCAATAGCAGCATAAACCGCAGCGGTTCCTAAAAGATTATGCCCACATCCCTGACCTAATCCACCCTCTACTAAAGGTTCTTTTTTGCTGCTACCAGCTTTTTGAGACAATCCTGGAAGACAATCATACTCTGCATTAAATCCAATGCAAGGACCTTCGTCTCCGTAAGTAGCAATAAAAGCCGTTTCCAGTCCCGCTATATTACGCTCAATCCGAAAATCATTTTGCGCTAAAACATCTGTTAACTTTGCACTAGCCTTATATTCTTCCAATGATAACTCTGGATTTTCCCATATATACTTAGCAATTTCTTGATAAGAAACCTTATGATTCTCAATCCAGTCAAGTAATTCTTGTTTATATCCATCTTTGACTTTTTCTATACACATATTTCATCACTCCTTTTCGTACAAAACCGCCATCCCCTGTCCACCACCAATACACATGGTTACTAGGCCATATAAAACATCACGTCGCTGCATTTCGTATATTAATTTCGTTGTTAATATTCCGCCAGTTGCTGCCAATGGATGCCCTAATGCAATTGCTCCACCATTTACATTTACGATATCCATGTTAAAACCCAATTCACTGATACAGGCTAACGCTTGATTTGCAAAGGCTTCATTTAATTCAATCAAACCAACATCTTCGACTTTAATATCTGTTTTAGCAAATAACTTTTTGACTGCTGCAATTGGGCCAAGACCCATAATTTTATAATCAACACCTGCTGTGGCAAACGCTTTTATCCGCACCAATGGTTTGCAACCACATTCTTGTGCTTTCTTTCTACTCATAACAATCAAAGCAGTCGCGCCATCATTCATAGGGCAACTGTTACCAGCCGTAACCGTTCCATCCTTTTGAAAACAGGGCCTTAATTTCCCTAATACTTCCATCGTTGTGGATGCTCTTGGAGCTTCATCCTGTTCAAATAGAAAACTACCCTTTTTTGTTTTTACTGGTACTGGCACAATTTCATTCTTAAATCGATTTTGCTCCCAGGCTTTCAGTGCAAGGGTATGACTTCTTAATGCAAAAGCATCCAACTCTTCCCTTGCGTAAGGATACAGTTTCAAAATATTTTCAGCCGTATTGCCCATGCTTAATTGTTCAAAGCCTTCTGGTGGTACAAACATACTATTCAAAAAATCAGGTGGCGAAAACTCGTAGGGAACACTAGAACGCAATAAATAATGTGGCTTATTTGTCATGCTTTCACATCCACCCGTCATATAGACCTCGCCTAGATTACCTTGTATCATCGCAGCTGCAATAACAATACTTTCTAAACTGGATGCACATTGTCTGTCAATCGTTACCGCAGGTACATGATCTGGTACTCCAGCACCCATAGCTGCAACTTTCGCCACATTGCCTGGAAGGCCTAGAAGATTACCAAAATATACATCATCAATGATTCCAGCATCAATACCAGCTCTTTGTATTGCTTCCCTCATTACTATACTTCCCAATTCATAGTCTTTGACCGTTGCAAGACTACCTGCATATTTACCAATTGGAGTTCGAACTGCTGATACAATTACAGCATCATTTTCCATAATAGATACCCTCCTCACTTAAGTGTATTATTTTAACAGTTTCTTCTATATGTAACGTTGCTTCTGTCTTATGGGCTACTTCTTCAATCGTTGTTGTCTCAAAGATTTCCGTTAGGATCAAACGATTATCTACTATTTTCATTACCCCTAAATCAGTGATAATTAAATTAACACAATTTTTAGCCGTAATGGGAAGCGTACAATTTTTCTTTATTTTGGATTCATCTTTTTTGTTGGTATGTTGTGTTAAAATGATCACTTTTTTTGCTTTTTGCGCTAATTCCATACCTCCGCCCATTCCTGGCACTAGTTTACCTGGTACAATCCAGTTGGCAAGATCACCATTTTGCGCTATTTCAAGCGCACCTAAAAATGTAATATCAATCATTCCACTTCGAATCATAGCAAAAGATATTGAACTATCAAAATAAGAACCCCCATTTACCAAGGTACATGGAAGTCCTCCTGCATTAATAATATGAGGATCTTCATATCCTTTTTCTGGATCTGCTCCAATCCCTAATAGTCCATTTTCCCCATGAATCATAACGTTTTTGTCTGCTGGAATATAATTTGCAACTAATGTTGGAATACCGATTCCTAAATTTATAATACTTCTATATTGGATTTCCATAGCTGCCCGCATAGCCATTATTTCTCTTGTTGCCAAACCCATGTCCATTCGCCTCCTTTTCCTGTTACAATCATGTCCACAAACACTCCTGGCGTTACAATCTCTTCTGGATTCAAACTACCTAAGGGAACAATTTCTTCTACCTGTACAATCGTAAAATCACATGCCATTGCAATTAAAGGATTATTTCCTCTTGCCGTTTTATTATAAACAAGATTACCGAAAGGATCTGCCTTTTTGGCATAAATAATGCCAACTTTGGCACGTAATGCAGGAGCAATCATATATTCGACCTTGTTAACCATAACCGTTTTTTTTCCTTCTCCAATTATGGTATCAATACCACTATCGACTAAGATGCCTCCGAGTCCAACTCCTCCTGCACGAATTTGCTCACAAAATGTACCCTGTGGTATAAATTCTACATCCATTTTACCTTCATTCATAAGTTTTCCAGCAAATGGATTTGAGCCAATATGGGTTGTTATCATCTGTTTGACATGTCCATTACAAACCAAAGGACCCACTCCTACATTTGGAAATCCAGCATCATTTGAGATTAAAGTTATGTTTTTTACATTTTTCTTTCTTATTTCATCACATAATAAAGGTGGTGTACCTACACCACCGAAACCACTGCACATCAATGTCATGTTATCTGTCATATACTCCATAGCATCTTCTAGATTTTGAATTTTATTATATATATTTTCTATCATGGATTCCTCCGTTCATGCAATTTTTCAACATATTTTGGTAGTTGCTAGTGATTTTATACTTTCTCGATTCAAATGCTTAAACCAAGTTGTGCTTCAACCTTAGTAACTACTTTATCTATTCTTGCGACAATTTCATCCAATTCTAGGTAAGATACAATAAAGGCAGGTGCAACCATTGCCATATCACCACTTGTTCCATGATTACATCCCACACTTACTTCTAAAAACATTTTTTCTTCTAGCGCCGCTTTTCCTATCATGCCAGCTACTTTCATAGATGGATCAAATGTTTCTTTTGTTTCTTTATCTTTTACAAATTCTAAACCAACCATTAGTCCAAGTCCTCTTACATCGCCAATTATCTTATGATTTTTAGCCATTTCTCTAAGTTCATACATTAAATAAATTCCTTTGAGTGCAACGTTTGGAACAAGCTGTTGATTTGCTAATTGCTTAAAAGTTTCGCATACTACAGCAGAGCCAAGTGGATTTCCAGCCCATGAATAACCTGGTTGAAATTCAGCCGTATTTTCTGCTATTCCATCATAAATTTTTTGACTACATGCAACTGCTCCTATTGGAAAATATCCTCCAGCTAACGCTTTTCCAAGAGTTATAATATCTGGCTTAATATCAAAATTTTGATAAGCAAAATATTTACCTGTTCTACCCATTCCTGCCATCACTTCATCAGAAATTAATAAAACATTATATTTATCACATATTTCACGGATTTTTTGGAAATATCCTTTAGGAGGATTGGCTCCACAAATTGACATACCTGATACTGGTTCAAAAATAAATGCTGCGACATTATCTGGCCCTTGATTCACAATCTCTGTTTCTAATTCCATAGCACATTCAAAATTACAAGTTTCACAAATTTTGTTATACCAGCAACGATAGCAGTAGGGTGGTGCAATATGTCCCTGTTCAAACAAATAATCTTCATAACCTGCTTTTCTTGCGGGAAAACCCGTAATTGATAATGCTCCCATTGTACTTCCATGATAACTTTGATGACGTGAAATCACTTTGTACTTACTGTTTTTTCCAATATTAATAAAATATCTTCTAACAAGTTTCATTGATATTTCAGTAGCTTCGGAGCCACCACATACGTAAAAAACTTTTGTAAAATCATGATCGGAGGTATCACATACCAGTTTACATGCATCTTCTAGCACTTGCGTAATACAGTCCCAGCGATAAGCAAATGAGATTTTGTCTGCCTGCTTTTTTAATACATCTCCCATTTCCGTTACACCATGTCCAAGACTTACTAAAACTGCACCACTTGTTGCATCTATATATTCTGTATTATGCTCATCATACATGTAAATTCCTTTTCCATGAGATATTACTGGATATGTTTTTTTAAATAACGGATTCAAAATATGTGTATTATTATTCATTTGTGCCTCCCACCTGCGTTTTCTAACAGTTATTTATTAAATTGTATCAGTTCCTAGCCAATACATAATTTTTCTTACATTGAAGTCATACTATTCAAAAAATTCTTTAGTCTTTCGTTCTTCGGATTTCCAAAAAGTTCCTCCGGAGAACCTTCTTCTGCCACTACACCTTCATGTAAGAAGATAACACGATCCGAAACTTCTTTTGCAAATCCCATTTCATGTGTTACAACAATCATAGTCATACCTTCTTTTGCTAAATCTTTCATAACATTTAGTACTTCTACTACTAATTCTGGGTCAAGTGCAGATGTTGGTTCATCGAAAAGAACAACATCCGGAGACATTGCCAATGCTCTTGCTATCGCAACACGTTGTTGTTGTCCTCCAGACATAGTAGCCGGATATACGTTTGCTTTATCTGATAATCCGACCTTTTCTAAAAGTTGCAGTGCGATTTCTTCGGATTCTTGTTTGCTCATATTTTTAACAATAGTTGGTCCGCTCATAACATTATCAAGAACCGTCATATTTGAAAATAAGTCGAAACTTTGAAATACCATTCCAACATGTTTTCGTAATTCATTTATTGAAACTGCTTTATTTTCGACGACTTGACCCTTAAAAATAATTACACCTTTTTCTATTTTTTCTAAAAAGTTTAAACTTCTTAAAAAGGTACTTTTTCCTGAGCCACTCGAACCGATAATACTTACCACTTCACCTTCTTCAATAGAAAAATTTATACCCTTAAGCACTTCTAGTTTATGAAACTTTTTATGTAAATTTTTAACTTCTAATACTTTCATCGTTCATTCACCCTCAGCCTTTTCTCTAATTTTTTCAAAAGAATACTTAGTGCATATGTCAGTACCATATAAATACATGCTGCATCAAAATAGATTGGAAATATGGAAAAAGTTGCTGAAGCTAATTGCTTTGCAAGTTTCATCGTTTCTGTAATTGTAATAACACTTGCTAATGAGGAATCTAATATTGAAAGTAAAAACTGATTTCCAAGCGCAGGTACGGCATTTTTAAATGCTTGTGGAAAAATAACGTAACGAAAAGCTTTGAGTTTTGTCATGCCAAGTGCCTTAGTCGCTTCATTTTGTCCTACTGAAATCGACTGAATAGAACCTCTGAAAATTTCACTGATATAAGCTCCATTATGAAAGGCTAGACCAATTACCGCTGTTGGAAATGGATCAATTACAATTCCCATTTGTGGAAGTCCATAAAAAATAAAGAACAATTGAAGTAGTAACGGAGTTCCACGAACAATTGCTATATAAATATCAGCGAAAATAACCAATGGTTTTATCTTTGTCATTTTCATTAAGTTTACCAAAAGACCAACAACAGTACCTAGAATTATTGATAATACTGAAAGCTCTAAGGTTGCAAAAATAGCAGGAATAAAAAGAGGAATATTTTCCCATGCTATAGCAAAAAATTCTACAAAACTATTTAAAAAATCCATATGTATACTCACTACCTTCTTTTAAGGTTAATTCACTCTGTAATACAAGCTCATTAACCTTTTATTATTTTATTGATTATTCAGTTGCTAAAATATTAGTACCGAAATACTTATTACTAAGTTCTTCGTAAGTTCCATTGTCGATAATAGTTTGTAATGCAGTGTTTAATTCATCCAAAAGTGTTGCATCATCTTTTCTAACAGCGATTCCTATACTTTCTGTGTAAAGTAAAGCACCAACTGGCACTAAATTATATTCTTCTGGTGCTTGCAAACCAACAAATCGGCTCGTAATCAATCCATTGGTTCTTCCATCCCCTAATGCCATAAAGTTATCAATATCACTATCAAATTGAAGTACATCTGTTACATTTTCATATTTTGTTAACTCCTCTTGGAACGTGGTACCAGTTACAACACCAACTTTTCCATCTACTAAATCTTCAATTGAATTATATCCAGCTGATTCAAGTGCAAAAAATTGAGCTCCATCATAATAGTATGGATTTGTAAAGTTAACTTCTTCTAATCTTTTTTCTGTAATAGCCATACTTCCCACGATAATATCAAAACGTTTTCCTGTCAAACCACCCAGTATACCATCCCAATCTGTCGTAATTCCTTTCGCTGTCACTCCCATCTGCTCTGCAAGTGCATTTGCGATGTCTATATCAAATCCTATTAAGTTTCCACTATCATCAATATAATTAAACGGAGGATATCCACCCGAACATGCATATGAAAACGTTCCTTCACTTTTTATTTTTTCTAAAGTAGTTTCATCCGTTTTGCTACCACACCCCATTACCGATACTATCATTACTGCGATTAAACATAGTGCAACTAATTTTTTTTTCATAAAATCCTCCTTATACTAAAAAAGTCATTCTCAAATCACATATCGTGATTCTAAAATGACAACTTCGTCGTTTCATAACTATTTGCAGAGCGCCCTACAAAATATGTTATTATTATAGCATGACGTCTCTTTTTATCAATATATAAGTGAATAAACAATTTTGTGCAATTGCACAAAGGCCTAGCTATTTTGTATCTTTTTAGGTACCTTTTCAGTACCTTCATAGTTACCGCTACGCGATGCACATAAAATGCAAGAAATTTGCATTTTCGCTCTAAAATTTGGGATTTTGCTTCGCAGAACGCTCACAAATTAAGGATACTATATGGTTATAAAATATTTTCTAATTTGAAAGCAAACATAATTTGAAATCGATCATCCATTTTATTCATATCACGTCCAATTAATTGTTTGATTCTTTTTATTTTATAATTAATGGTGTTACGATGAACATATAATTCGTCCGTTAATTTTTGGATATTTCCATCAAATTTTATATATAATCTTAAAAACTCTACATAATCTGTATTGTTTTCTTGGTCCATTCGCTTTAACTTTCCTACTGTTTCAAAATAAATGTCTTCTAAAACTTCTTTTTGCTCAATTAATAAAAGTGCCTTATAAACACCCATATCATCATAGAATACAAATGAACTCACACTTTTTTTAGCAAAATTTAAACTTTGCTGTGCCTCTTGATAACTTTGAAAAACAGAATAAATACTATTTACATTCCTACCAATTCCAATTTGTAAATGAAATACATATTGAGGATTTTTACATGAATATTCAATTTCATTAACTAGTTCCTTGATTTTCAAATCATCCATTTCACTTACAATAATTATAATTTGATTATTATGAATAAAAATATTATATTTTTTAAAATATTTATTTAATATAAAAATCATATTGTTTTTTATAAACTTGAAGTTATCATTGATACTATGTTCTGATTCCAGTATTGGTTCTATAAGAATAACACAATAATTAGCTTTTGTATCAAAACCATAACCACTAATTTCTTGTTGGTAACTTGAAATGTCTCCAGACATTAATAAAATATCTTTAAACATAGAGGATACACTTGATTCATCTTGTTTGTCTTTTACAATTTGACTACAGTAATCCTGTGTTATATCAACAAGTTGAACATGCCATGGAACGGTAAATAAAGGAAAATTATATTTGTCACAATAATCTATAACTTCCTTCGGAACTTCTTTAATAAAAGATCCAATATTAATTACAAGACCACTTGCATGACATTGATATAACCCTTTTACAAATTCTAAAAGCCATTCATTATTTTGATATACAATTCCTGTTGTAAATACTAATTCATTTCCTCTCACATAACCTTTAACCACTACATTTTCTAGAATGTGAACCCAACTAACAATATTTGTCAGACCATTTTTTCCCGCTATTACCTTCATTTCATAATGCTTCAATGATCTATTATAGAGTGCTTCCATCTGAATTGCCATAAAGCTTCCCCCCTTCACCTAAAGAATTCGAATTATGACGCTCCTGCTAATAAATAATTAAAGTATACCATATTTTTCAACATTAAATTGATAAAATTTAACAAGTATTGTCTGCATATTAGCTTACTTCACAAACAAATAACAAATTATCTATTTCATATCTTCATAGTTGGCTTTTTATTTTTTATTTACTGTAATCATGTTTCATTTTGTAAAAATTTCAACAAAGGTTTTATAATAGAAAAAGCAAATCAATTGTATTTAGAAAAAGGTTATCGTAATGTTGCTGTTTTTGACATTTGCGATGCTTGCCAGCTTTCTAAAACAACGTTTTATTATCACCTAAAATCCAAAGAAGATACTCTTAGAGAATATTAAGTATAATACTGGTTTTTTTAGTCAAATGCTAATTAGTAATCTAAAAGTGGACTATGGTAGCTACGATTTTAGAAATAAATTGACTGAAATTGCGATCATTATCATAAAAAAGGGCAAGAATCTGGTCAAATAAGAAATAAAAGTGATGCAAAATTATTATATATGGCATCTGCATATACTTTCTTCGGACAGGAAGTAACTTGGTGCATAAAAAAAGAGAATTTGATTGGCTAAAAGAGACTCATTTGGCATTAGAAAATATTTATGACGTAGCTCCAGAATTCAGAAAATCTATTCTAGTTTAAATTATATAAATGAGAAAACCACTTCTTTTTTGGAAGTGGTTTTCTCATTTATATAATTTATATGGGAGGAGGAAAATAAATCTTTTATTTGATTAAATAGGATTTAACTATTTAATTATCCCAAGTACTTACACTTGTAACCTTTTTTTCTTCTTCATCAAACCATTTTGTCGTAACACATTTGCTTTCAGTATAGAATCTCACACTATCTTTCCCTAAGCAATGTAAATCGCCAAAGAAGGAGTTCTTATGTCCAGAGAATGGAAAAAATCCAACTGGTACAGGTATGCTAACATTAACACCTACCATACCGCCATCCGTTCTAACAGAAAATTCTCTTGCAAAATATCCACTTTGTGTGAATATAGCAGAACCATTTGCAAATGGATTATTATTCATAATCTCTAATCCTTCTTCAAAATTCTTTACTCTTTTTATACACAAAACTGGTCCGAATATTTCTGTTGCACCAACTGTCATTTCTTCTGATACATGATCAAAAATTGTTGGTCCAATGTAAAATCCATTCTCAAAGCCCTCTATGGTTACGTCTCTACCGTCAAGAACCATTTCAGCACCTTCATCAATACCTTTTTGAATCCAATTCAAAACATTTTGTTTGTGTTTTTCATTGATAACTGGACCCACTTTAGAACCTTCTACATATCCTGGCCCAATCTTTAAGCCCTTGGCTAATTCTATTATTTTTGCAACTAATGCATCTGCAATTCCATCTTCTACAACAACTACTGGAAGTGCCATACATCTTTCTCCTGCACATCCAAATGCAGAATTAATAATACTAGCTGCGCTACGATCGATTGCCGCATCATTCATAACAAGTGCATGATTCTTAGCTTCACACAAAGCCTGCACTCTCTTTCCATGAGCGGCTGCTGTACTATAGATATGCTTTCCTACAGCAGTAGATCCTACAAAAGAGATACCTCTAATATCTGGATGTGTTAAGAATATTTCAGCTTCATTTCTTGAACAAGTTACTATATTTAATACACCATCTGGTAATCCTGCTTCTTTATATAACTCTGCAAATTTTAATGCTGTTCTTGGTGTAGAACTTGATACTTTTAATACCATACAGTTACCCGCAGCTATACAAGTAGGTGTCATCCATCCCATTGGAATCATTGCTGGGAAGTTAAATGGAGTAATACCTGCAAATACCCCAAGTGGTTCACGATATAATGTAGTATCAAAGCCTGTTGAAGTATTTAATAAAGATTCCCCCATTATTAAGGTAGGCATAGAACATGCAAGTTCCGTTCCTTCTTGCGCTTTGAGTACGTCTCCTTTTGCTTCATCCAAGACTTTACCATGTTCTTGTGATACAAGCAATGTTAGCTCTTCCATGTTTTTCAATATCAACTCACGTACTTTATACATAATCTGTGTGCGTTTGATAACAGGTACTTTAGACCATGTTTTGTATGCTTCGTTTGCAACTACAATCGCTTCTTCGACTTCTTCCTTGGTGCAACAAGGAGCTTGTGCAACTACTTCCCCAGTACTTGGATTGTATATATCATTGAATTTAGTTGTTTTTGAATTGCGGTATTCTCCACCCACAAAATATTTAATAATTTCCATTTTTTAACTCCTTTTATATGTTTATTTTTTATTTTAAATTTTATTTATTATTAAAAGTCAAATCGGATACTCATAATCCGCTTCACTCCTCAAGAGGTTATACTCTGGCAATCATTTCACCATATATCTCTTTACATTCTGCAATAAATTCTTTTACTGCTTCCACAGTAGGCATATCTTGCGAACAAGCATGACTAGCAACCAACAATGCTGCTGATGCACTACCTAATTCTAGACAATCTATAATTTCTAAGCCTTCAAATAATCCATATAAGAAAGCAGAAGCATATCCATCTCCACCACCAAAAGATTTTAATAATTTAACTGGGAATGGTTTGATACTATAGTCATTTCCATCATCCGTATATGCGGTAGAGCCATCTTTACCATGTTTGATTACAACAATTTTACTTCCTATTGAGTTGAAATAAGCTGCACTTTGTTGATCCGTTCTTCCTTGCTCTATCATTTGTTCTGTCAAATCAAATTCCTCTCGAGAACCTAAAATAACATCACTTTGTTTTGCTACTATGGAATAATAAATTCCTATTTCATCCATGTTTTTCCAATTATATGGTCGATAATCAACATCAAATATAACAACTAAATTATTTTTTTTTGCTAACGCTAATGCTTTTAAAGTAGCCTCTCGTGAAGGACTCTGCGCTAATGCTGTACCTGAAATCAGGATAGCTTTACTCTTCTTAATATAATCTTCATCAATATCTGCAACAGCCAAACTTAAATCAGCAATGCCATCACGATACATCAGAATACTGCTTTCTGTTTCACTAAGAATTTCAGTAAAAGTCAACCCGATTTTTTCACCATTGGTACATTTGGTAATGTGTGAAGTATCTATCCCTTCCTTTTCAAAAAAGTCAGTTACAAAAACTCCAAATTGGTCATCCGATACTTTGCCTAAAAAACCAATCCTCTTACCTAATCGAGCCATACCAACCGCAATATTTGCTGGCGATCCTCCTAGATATTTCTTAAATGTAGTACTTTCTGAAAGCGGCTTATAATAGTCTACGGGGTTAAAATCAACAGCAACCCTTCCAACTAGTATCAGATCAAATTCCTTCGTCTGATCAAATTGAATATATCCCATGTTATCTTCCTTTCCCTAAACAAACTTGTCATAACAATCTTCTAGTTACCAAAAAGGGTTCCATCTTATACTCTGTTATTACTTTGGAATACCTTTATGTGTCTGCTAACATTTTTATAAGCACCAAGTACCATAGCCGCGCTCATTGCAAAATAATCTTGGTTTTCGCCTTTACAATAATCCCTTACCTCTTTTTCAACTGATAAAAAAGTAGCTGTTGCAACATTAATTTTACGAATTCCACCTGCAATGCATTTCCTGAAATCTTCATCGCTGATACCAGAACCCCCATGAAGAACTAATGGTATCGAAACTTTTTTTCTTGCATCCTCTAAAACTTTAAAATTAAGTTTTGGTTCTTTTTTATACAAACCATGTGCATTTCCAATAGAAAGTGCAATTGCATCTATTTTTGTACTTTTAAAAAGTTTTTCAACATCATCTGGGTTTGAATAAAGCATCTCATGATCAACACTACCATCTTCACTACCAGCCAACTGTCCAACTTCCGCTTCCACATCTGCACCGTAATTGTTTGCTATTTCCTTTACCTTTTGCACCAAACTGATATTTTCATCAATTGGAAGCATCGATGCATCAATCATGACTGATGTAAATCCTAACTCAAGGGCCTGTTTCACCGTTTTGATATCCAATCCATGATCCAAATGAACAGCAACTGGAACTGTTGATGCTTTCGCTGCTGCAATCATTAATGGTCCAAAAACCATTAGTGGAGAATAGGGTAGTCTTACTTGAGCAACTTGTAAAATAATTGGTGAGTTTAATTCTTCTGCAGCTTTAATTGCTCCAATTACCATTTCCATATTTGCAACGCTAAATGCTCCCACACCATAATTTTTGCCTTCAGCTTCTTTTAATAGCTTTGACATATTAACAAGTGACAAATTAATCACCTCTTTTTCATTAAATTTTAAAAAACATAATCATTAATCATCAAACCTATTAATGTTATACCCATTATATGACACAAACATAACCATTGTCAAGCTGTTTTTGTATATTTTTATCAAGTTTTTGTTACCTTTTAAGTAATTACTAAAAATAAATGTAATTTATATTGAATACTTTATTGTTACTTCTTGATTACATCATGATAATATTATAATTTTTTATTGCATTATTTATAAAATTTAGTTATAATATAACTATTAAGATATACCAATAATTAATTACCTAAAATTTAGAAAGAGGTGCGTTACATTGAGATCCCAACGACTAAACAGTATCAAAGAGTATATCTACCAGAAAAAAACAGTAACTCTTGATCAACTATGTTCTGAATTTAATGTTTCAAAAAATACCATTCGCCGAGATATTGATGAATTGGTTTCAGAAGAAAAAATCAAAAAAATATATGGCGGTGTAACAGTAGAAGGCTATAAGCCAATGCAATCTTTTGATGAACGCAATATTAGCAATCTTCAAATCAAACAAACAATTGCTCAAAATGCTGCTACATTAATAAATGATAATGAAATTATATTTATCGATTCAGGTACAACGACGATGCACATGATTGAATATGTAAAGGATAAAAAGAACTTAACCATACTTACAAATAGTATTGAAGTTATTATGCGTTCCATTCCTTATCCAAATATTAATGTCATCTCACTTTCAGGTACCTTAAATCGCAAAACTTTATCTTTTACCGGTTCAAGTTCAGCTACTGTATTAAGTAATTTTAATATCAGTAAATCTTTTGTAGCCGCCACTGGTATTTCAATAATTGGGGGCGCATCTAATTCATCACCTGCTGAAACTGAAATAAAGCGTACTGCCTTAATGAAGAGCCAAAAGAACTACTTGTTAGTAGATCATACAAAGTTTGGGATAATTTCATTAATGACCTTTTCTAATTTTGATAACCTTGATACGATTATTACTGATGAAATGCCTCCATATGATTTAAAAGAAACATTAGAAAAAAATAATTGCAGTATATTATTAGTTAAACCGTAAATCAAATTACTCAAGTCATTAATCAACCAAACTTTTTCATTGCATCCATTGCTATTTTACAAGAAAATAGCAATGGATGCATTTTTTTCACTTACGGTTATCTGCTTATAATTTAAAACGGTTTATTACTTCGTATAGATTTTGCGCTAAGCTTGCCAATCCATCGCTTGCATCTGCAATCTCTTCAATAGAACCCGTTTGCTCTTCCATTGCTGCTGAAGTTTCCTGTGTAGCTTCGGAATTATTTTGAGCAATGGCTGTAAGAGTATGCATCGTATTCAATATTTCATTTTTCATTACATCCATTTCTTCACTTGATACATTTAGTCGTTTAGCCGTTTCTATTACATTTTTGCTAACTACATCAATTAGCATATATTTATCTTTACTATTAATAACACCTTTTGCCTGCGCTTCAACAATAAAGCGAACTCTTTCTACTGTGTTTACAGCATCCTTCGAGTTTATGCTTAATTCACTTACAATTTCACTTATCACTTGAGATGATACTGCTGATTGTTCCGCAAGCTTTCTTATCTCATCCGCAACAACCGCAAAGCCTTTTCCTGCATCACCTGCCCTTGCTGCTTCAATTGCAGCATTAAGAGATAGTAAATTTGTCTGTTCTGCTATCGAATTAATAACATTGCTTGCCTCACCTATTTTAATAGAACTCTCATTTGTTTTAATAATAACATCATAAATTTGTTTATTTGCTACATTGCTTTCTTCTGTACTTTTTAGTAAATGTTCAATTTCAACTAATCCTTCTGAAACTGCGTGAGATACTTTATCTGATACAACATTCAACTCAATTACATCTGCAAAATTACATTTGATAGCTTGTCCCAGTTGGTCCGCTTTTATGCAACCATCCTCTGTATTGATTGCTTGTTCTGACGCACCTCCTGCTATTTCTGCTACTGTTTTTGTTACTCCTTCAATTGCAACTACAGATTGTGTCGCAATCGCTGTTAACTCTTCCGAAGAAGCAGCCACTTGCTCGGAGGACTCTCTAACTTCGGTAATGATTGTTCGAAGATTATCCGTTATGCCTTGTAATGCTTTAAATAGCTCTCCCGTTTCATCTTTTCTTTTCAAATCATCTAATTTTACATCTTTTGTAATTTCTAAGTTTGCAATTTTTTTAACAATTTCGACTGCATTCGTAATTGGTAACGCAATAGATCGTCCCATAAAATAAGTAATAATAACACAAATAAATAAAGTTATTAATATAATTACAATGCAGGTATATAGAAGTGTTGGTATGCTTGATAACACTTCATTTTGATTTGCAGTTAATATAATCGTCCATTCAGTACCTGGTATTGATGAAAAACCATAAAATTCTTTTTGTATTCCTGACGATACCTCAATAATTCCAGTCTTTAAACTTAATACTTTTCCAAATGCCGTGGCTAATGTTGATAAGGATGCATTGTTTTTAAACAATTCAATCGGATTGTATTGGCTTAATACCAATTCACTATTTACACTTGCAATAATAGTCCCTTCTGAATTAATAATAAATGTATCTCCATTTGTACCATATCCCATGTCTTCTATAATCTCACTTAATGAACTACCGTCCCTACGCCCTACCAAAGCGCCTAAAACTTTATCATCCTTTATAATTGGTGTTGCATACATTAAATCTACTTTTCTGGACTGCTCATTAAATGCAAAATTATACGTGTCAGTTGAACCCTCTAAAGCCTTTCGTGCTGTATCACTTTCTGATAGCTGAATCATTAAGCCACTCGAATATAAAACTTTCCCATTTGTATCCATAATCCCAATATCAGCAAATCCCGAATTCTCCAATACGGCTTTTAAAATAGGTTTTTGAATATCAAAATCCATACTTTGTATTTCTTCTAATGCTGCTAATGTTTCTAATGTTCTCTTCTGTGTCTTCATTCGAGATTCTGTTACATTTGCTCCTTGACTTGCCAGTGTAACAAGTAAAGTTTTTGCTTCCTTGGTTAATGAATTACTTGCAACTGTCAATGCCGCTGATCCGATTAAAACATTTGATAATATAATGATAATAGAAAATTTGATTATTAATTTATATTTTATACTCTTCATTCGTTTATCACCTCATTATTCAAAATAAGGTTATAGAAAATTATTTTCTATAACCTTATTTTATTAGTTATAATACTTTTAATAAAGGTAACTTATTATAATTCATATAGGATACTTATAATCCACTTTGTCAAGAAGTAGTGGACATCTTCATGAAATTATAATCCTGTTTTTTCCGCAATAAACTTTCTAGCTCTGATTGCATACTCGAGTGGATTTGCAATAGCTGGATCCTGTTCTGCTTCAACTAACATAAATCCTTCATATCCTGCTTCTTCTAACGTTTGAAAGATTGGATCAAAGTCAATACAACCATCTCCTGGTATTGTAAAGGTTCCAAGTCGAACTCCCTGTAAAAAGCTTAAATGTTCTTCTTTTACTTTATTAACAACATCCTGCCTAATATCTTTTAAGTGTACATGCTTAATACGCTTTACGTATTTTTGTACCATTTTCAAAGGATCTACTCCACTATATGCAAAATGGCCTGTATCAAAAAGCAAACTAACTAATTCTGGATCTGTTCCTTCCATAAAGCGTTCAACTTCTTCTTCTGTTTGTACAACAGTTCCCATATGATGATGATAAGTTAAAGATAAACCTTTGTCTTTTGCAACTTTACCAAGCTTGTTAAGTCCTGTGCAAAGTAAATCCCATTCTTCATCATTCATATTGTATTTATCGTCAAATACAGCATTGTCTAGTCCTTGGATACTATGTCCTTGTTCTGCCACTCCAATTACTTTTGCACCCATTGCTTTTAAAAAATCTACTTGTTTGACAAATTCAGTTTCTGTCTCTTCATAAGGTTTTGTTGTTAAAAAGGAAGAAAACCAACAGTTACAAATCTGCATTCCTCTAAGTTCTAAAGCTTTCTTTAACGTATCTACATCTTTCGGATATTTATTTCCAATCTCAGAACCTGTAAATCCCGCTAATGCCATCTCACTTACACACTGTTCAAACGTATTTTCTTTTCCAAGATCTGGCATATCATCGTTAGTCCATGCGATTGGTGCAATACCTAATTTTACTTTATTTTTATCAATCATTTCCTGTTACTCCTTATTAATTAAAATTGTACTTCTGAAATTTTCACTGGACGATTTTCATCTAGTGATCTTTTTGCTGCAATAGCTATTAATATAGGTTGTAGTCCGGCATCGATATCTACAGGAACCGCAGTATTGTTATTAATTGCTTGTGTGAATTCAGATACTTCTCTTGAAAATGACTCCATGTAACGTTCTAGGAAGAAGTATAATGGTTTTTCACCACTTACACCATCCACTGTGCTAAGTACTGCTGTTGTAGATGTATCATTTGCTACTGCAACCTGGCCTTTTGATCCAAATACTTCTGCTCTTTGATCGTATCCGTACACGGCTTGACGTGAATTATCAATAACCGCAAGAGCTCCATTTTCCATCTTCATTGTAATAATAGCTGTATCAATGTCTCCAACCTTTGCAATCTCTGGATTTACAAGCGCTGCTCCTGCTGCATATACTTCTTTAACTTCACTACCTGATAAGAAGCAAACCATATCAAAATCATGAATGGTCATATCCAAAAACATTCCTCCTGAACTCTTTACATATTCAACTGGAGGTGCTTCTGGGTCACGCGCAGTCACACGAATTAATTGAACATCACCAACTTTTCCAGCATCAACTGCATTTTTTACTGCTCTAAAGTTATGGTCAAATCTACGATTGAATCCAACTTGGAATTTCACTGTAGATTCTTTTAATGCTTCCATTACTTCTTTAATTTTATTAAGATCTTGAGAAATAGGTTTTTCGCAAAATACATGTTTTCCAGCACGAATTGCCTCAATTGATATATCTGCATGTGTATCTGTTGAAGAACAAATCATGACAGCATCAATTTCAGAATCTTCTAAAATTTGATGATAGTCTGTATAGCATGAAGTAATACCCAATCCGTCTGCCCATTGTTTAATTTCGTCGTTCATATATGGATCTGCAATTGCCACTACAACTGCATTCTTTACTCCATTCGTTACCCCTTCTCCATGAACTCTACCAATTCTGCCTGCACCAATAATACCTATTCTAATCATATTCTTATACTTCCTTTCAAATTTTATCTATGTTTATCACGTGACTAGGATTCAAGGAACTATTTCATCTATTCCTATCAAGGAATACTACATCGTATTAATTAACTACTTGCCTGCCAATCTTCTTGATTTAGCTTCCATTCTATTACGTGTAACATCTATGAATACTGCTGCAATAATTACTAAACCAATAACCATATACTGCATATCACTTGCTGCATTTAAAAGAGTTAATCCATTTCTAATGATTGCTATGATTAAGGCACCTATTAAAGTTCCCCATATGGTTCCTTTTCCACCCATGAAAGATGCCCCACCAATAATACATGCTGCAATTGCATCTGTATCATATGGTGAAATAGCTGAAGATGGATTTGCAACACCAGCTCTACCAACAATAACAATACCTGCAATTGCACAAACTAATCCTGAAAGAGCATAAACAAAAATCAATATATTATCTGTGTTAATACCAGATAGTCTTGTCGCTTCTAGATTACCTCCAACACAATAAATGGTTCTACCAAGAGCTGTGTAGTTTAACAGAAAATGAAATCCAACAAATATTACAATCATTGCCAAAAATCCAATTGGAAATCCTGAAAAAGTACCACTTTTAAAAATACTTGCTGATCCAAGCCAAGTTATTGATTTAGAAAAACCGCTAATTGTTTTTGTAGAAACTACGAATAATGCCAATCCACTAAGTACATTCTTCATACCTAAAGTAGAAACAAAAGGATGAGGCAAATGCAACTTCGTAAGTAAAAGGCCATTTGCACAACCAACTAGTATTCCGGTAATCATACATGCCACAAGTAATATTAATGGATTAGTTATTCCAAACTTATCCAAAAGCATTCCCATAACACATGCACATAGCACCGCATTGGCTCCTACTGATAAATCAATACCAGCAGTAATTAAAACAACTAACATTCCCGCAGAAATTAACCCGTTTACTGCTGTTTGCCTTAAAATATTCATTATATTATTAACAGATAAGAAATTAGGACTAGCTATTGTCAAAATAATTGATAATACTACCAATGCAAGTAAAGGACCTAACTTTCCAATCATTACCTTAATATTTATTGTTTTTGCCATTATATCGTTCCTCCCCACGCCGCTTTCATTATAATTTCAGATGAGAATTTATCTGTATCACGATCTATTTGACCAGTTATTCTACCTTCTCGCATTATAATAACTCTATCACTAATACCTAAAACTTCAGGTAATTCGGAAGAAACCATAATAACACATTTGCCTTGAGCTACTAGTTTGTTCATAATATTATATACTTCTACCTTAGCACCTACATCAATGCCTCTTGTTGGTTCATCAAACATATAAATATCTGCCTCTGTATTAATCCATTTTCCAATAACAACTTTTTGTTGATTACCACCAGATAGTTGACCTACAATCGATTTAAGACTTGGCGCCTTAATTTTGAAATCATCCACACTTTGTTTTCCTGCTTCTAATATTGCGTCCCTATTCAACCATGGGCCCTTTGTAAAACGCTTAAAATTAGCAAGTATTAAATTAGTGTCGATTCCCATCGACAATACAAGTCCTTGTCCTTTTCTATCTTCTGTTAATAGTGCCATTTTGTTTCTAACTGCATCTTTCGGTGATTTAATGCTGACTTTCTTACCATCAATATAGATATTGCCACTATCAATTTCAAAAGCACCAAATATAGCTTGACATGTTTCTGTTCTTCCTGCTCCTACTAAACCTGCAATTCCTAATATCTCACCATGATACGCTTCGAAATTAATATCATGAAGAACTCCTGCCGAATTCAAATTTTCTACTTTTAATGCTACTTTTCCTCTTTTTGTTTCTATCTTTGGATATTGATTATCAAGAGTACGTCCTACCATTGCTGTAATTAATTTATCGTTATCCATATTTGCAATCTCTTCTGTTATAATATGTTCCCCATCACGTATTACCGTTACTCGATCACATAATTCAAATAGTTCTTCTAATTTATGAGAGACAAATAATATTGCAACGCCCTTTTTCTTTAACATACGAACGGTAGTCATCAACTGCTCAACTTCTTTCTCTCCAAGACTTGAGGTTGGTTCATCCATAATAATTAGTTTTGCATCAATTAAAACTGCTTTTGCAATTTCGACCATCTGCATAATTCCCATTCCATAATTACCACAAGGCTTTTTTTCATTTACTTCTTGACCTAGTGATTCCATTACATCATGTGCCCTTTTATGCATTTCACTATAATCTAAAATTTTACTATTTTTTTTACAAATCATCTTATTTATAAAAATATTATCCGTAATGGATAGTAATTTAACAATATTTAATTCTTGATACACACAAGCAATTCCAGTGTTTTTTGCATCATTTGGAGTTTTGAATTTCTGCTTTATGCCATCGACAAATATTTCGCCTTCGTCCGCTGAATAAACCCCTGTAAGTACTTTAATTAACGTAGATTTTCCTGCCCCATTTTCACCAATTAGACCATGTATTTCTCCTGGTTTAATTTGTAAAGACATGTCATGTAGTGCAACAACGCCAGGAAAACGCTTTGTAACATTTTTCAACTCTACTACATAATCAGCCATTGTCTTATCACCTTTTCTTTTTAATCTGATTTGCATCATTATTTATTGTATTAATATCAGTTAACAATATATAAGTAGATTAACTTTCTTTTTATTTACTCCTGCATTATGCAGGAGTAAATATTTCTTTATATTGAGATTTTAGCTATTGTCCTAACACTGATTTTAATTCATCCAAGTATGCTTGTGCATTATCAGCTGTAACTACTGTTGCTCCTGTATCAATACTTGCATCAATTGTTTCACCGTTTGCTACTGCAACAGCTTTTTCAACTGCCATATATCCCATATTGTAAGGTGATTGAGCTACTGTCGCTGAAAAAGTACCATCAATTACGTTTTGAACACCAGCTTGAATACCATCAAATCCAATAACTATAACATCTGTCAAACCAGCCTGCTGTAATGCTCTTGATGCGCCTGCCGCGGTATCATCATTATTACATACAACAATATCGATATCGTTATTTAAACTTGTCAAAAGATTTTCCATAATACTAGATGCTTTATCTGCAAGCCCTTCTGCATATTGAGTTGCTTCTACAGTTACTCCATTTGCTTCGAGTGCCTCCCTAAATCCTGCTTCACGTGCATCGCTAGTTGTATTACCTTGTACCCCACCTATTATAACTGCTTTTGCACCTTCACCAGCTTGCTTAGCTGCATATTCGCCACCAAGGTAAGCTGCTTCTTTATTACCAGTGCCAATATAAGATAATTTCTTATCGAATGGAGCATCTGTATCTACGAATAAAATTGGCGTTGTTGTATCTCCCAAAACCGAAACAACTGAATCTGGCTGTAATGGTGAAATTACGATTGCATCATAATCCGATGAAAGCATTGTTTCAATCATGTTGTTTTGCTCATCATAAGAGGTTTCAGATGCAGGTCCTTGTAAATCTACAGTTACACCTAAATCTACACCAGCTTGTTTAACTCCTGCTGCAACGTAACCCCAATATTCACTTGATAAAGTTTTAAGAATTACCCCTACTTTGATATCAGATGTTGCTGCTGTATCTGTTGTTGCATCTGTTGTTGTTGCATCTGTTGTTGTTGCGTCTGTTGTTGTTTCTGGTGTAGTTGGTGTTGTTACCTCTTCTTTTCCACATGCTGTCAAACCAACTGCTAATACTAATGACATCCCTAAAGCTAATAATTTTCTCATAAAAATATTCTCCTTCCAATCTACATGTTTTAGTTTTTTGTTACAGAATCCCATAGCTTATACCTTCTCTTTTATAAGCTTTTACTACTTTAAGATATTCCTATTTGATCATAGAAAAGTTTCATTTAACATCCAGATATGCTCTGGATCATCAATTCTATCTCTCCATGGATTACCTTTAAAATGACGAATCATCCAGCAAGTGTACATTTGATAACCAGGTGCTGTAACCTGTGGGTGTGTAAGCCCGCCTGGTATAGCGCAAAAACTTCCATCTTTAATTTTGAATGCATTATCTCCGATGAAACATCCTCCAAACCCTTGCGCTCTATCAAAATGATAATAATATACTTCTGGTTGAGGATGTTGATGCGGAATATAGCTTGACCATCCACCTTGATTAGCTACCACTTCACCAAGTACCATATTCGAATATGGTGCTATGGAATAATCAAAAATAGTTCTTACTAATCTAATTGCCGTATTGTTGCATAATCCTAATCCTGAAGTCATTTCAGTACAATCGTTCGGCGTATAAAATCTGCTATCAAATTCTAATTCATTTTCTGTTGTCTGTACCAACAGCTCTGTTTTGGCTAATGCTTTTATTCGAACCGAAACACCTCTACATACATGAAGACAATATGCACTTTCTGTAAAATAATCCTTTCGTTTAGCTGTAATCCTTTGATTCCCCCACGAATACTCTAGATTACCATTAACTAAAAGAAATGCTGCTTCATTCTTATCCATGAGGAATGTCTTTTCTTGACCTTCTTGCATTTTGTAAACTCTGATGTCCATCATCATGTCTTTATAAATACCATCTTGTGTCGTAAGTACTTTTTCTCCCATAGTGGAGTAATCCGGATAACCAAACATCTCAAACATAATTTACTCCTTCTTTCTTCTCGGCTTAATACAACCTTGCAGATTTCAAATTTTCTTCTTTTCTTATATATGCATCTTGAACAGCATTATTTGTAGATGTACTAGCAATACCTATATTCCACCAAGATTCATAACCTTCTGTCATAGTCTTTGGAAGTACTTTGATATCAATGAGTACTGATACGTCCTGTTTCTTTGCATCATCTAATGCTTCTATTAATTCTTCCATTGTTCTTGCTGTGTAAGTCTTAAGTCCATAACCTGCTGCACACATAGCATAGTCAACTTTTATTAATCCGCCGTCATGATAGGAACATTTATCATCAACTCGATATCTAAATTCTGTAGCTAAATTACCAATTCCATTCGACATCTGAAGATTATTGATACATCCAAATCCACTGTTATCAAAAAGGAGGATATTTATCTTCTTACGTTCCTGCATAGCAGTCATTATTTCACTGTGTAACATTTGATAACTACCATCACCAACCATTGAGTAAACTTCTCTCTCAGGTTCAGCTATTTTCACGCCTAATGCTGCTGCTATTTCATATCCCATACAAGAGTATCCGTATTCCATATGATAACTATCTTTTGTATCTGTCGTCCACATTCTTTGCAAATCTCCTGGAAGACTTCCAGATGCGCCTGTGATTATAGCATCTTTTGCAATTGTTTCTCTTATCTTACAAATTGCCTCTACTTGTGTTAGCTTAGAGCCTGTTAACTTACTAAATTCTTCTATTGAGCCAGGGTTACCAGCTTTTACTATAGGTTTAAATTCATCATTATAAGTATAATTTTTGAAAAATTCCATTTCTTTTTGCCAAGCACTCTTAGCTTCTTCTAACTCTGTAGTGTAAGCTGAACGATAGCCCATGTCTTTTAGCACAGTGCTCATCGCTTCTAATCCCGCCTTTGCATCTCCAACCGCTTTTACACTATCTAATTTATTAGCATGAAATTTAGAAACATTTAATGTTACAAATTTTACATTTGAATTCTTAAATTGTGACTTTGATCCTGTAGTAAAATCGGATAATCTGGAACCGATTGAAAAAATCAAATCAGCTTTCTCTGCAATCATATTAGCCGATAAATTCCCCGTTACTCCAACGCCGCCTAAATTATATATCGAACTTGATTTACAAGCACTTTTTCCTGCCTGTGTTTCAGCAAATGGTATGTTGAACGCTTCACAGAATTTTACAATTGTTTCACCTGCATTTGAATACTTAGCACCACCACCACAAATAATCATTGGATATTTACTTTTAGAAATCAATGTAGTTACATCTTCGATTTCTTCTTTTACAGGAATTGGTCTTGTTATTCTATGCACTCTTTTTACAAAAAACTCTTCTGGAAAGTCAAAACTTTCACCTTGTACATCTTGAGGCATTGCCACACAAACCGCTCCTGCCTGTTCCGGGTCAGTCAAAACTCTCATTGCATTTATTACAGCTGTCATTAATTGTTCTGGTCTTACTACTCTATCCCAATATTTACAAACTGGTTTAAATGCATCATTTGTTGTAATGGTAAGATTAGAACTTTGTTCTAATTGTTGTAAAACTGGATCCGGTTGTCTAGTAGCGAAAGAATCACCTGGAAACAATAACAAAGGAATATTGTTTACGGTAGCTAGCGCCGCTGCTGTTACCATATTTGCTGCACCAGGTCCAATTGAAGAAGCACATGCTATTATTTTTGTTCTATTATTTTGTTTTGCATATGCAGTTGCCGCATGAGCCATTCCTTGTTCATTTCTTCCTTGATAAACCTTTAAACTTCCTGGATTTTCATCAAGTGCTTGACCAATTCCTAGTACAATTCCATGACCAAATATTGTAAACATTCCTGTTACAAACTTAATCTCTTCACCATCTAAACTTACATATTGATTATCTAAAAATTTTATCAATGCTTGTGCTGTTGTCATTCTAACCTTTTTCACTTATTTATCCTCCTTAATGTTCATATCATTTCACATGTTCAATTTACCCATAATCACAAAATATGCATTCATGTTGCAAATGTTTTGGTTATGTTTTTGTTATGTAACTATCATCTCTTTATTATATATTACATTTTTTCTTTCTCTTTGTCAATATCTTTTTATCATATTGCTGTATACTCTTTGTGTTTTTTTATCATATCTGTGTATTTTAACAAGTTTTTACTTTTCTCCAGCATATTGTACAAACAAATAGACTAATTTTACTGTATAAACGGTATTATTTTTGTAACATTTGTACCCTTGTATATTTTTCTACTATTTGAGTATGTTTTGATTTTGAAGAAATCGATGATATAACTGAGCGCCTTCGTATAAACACACTTTTGCATTTATTAATAAAAAAAATCGAAGAACTTTCCTATGATAGAACAAAGTGTCTGCTTGCAGACACTCTCGCGCCCGAGTGGATTGCGTAGCAATAAACTT
>JBGUEQ010000052.1:0-36401 GCA_041821265.1 Lachnotalea sp.
TAACATTTCACTGTTTGCATGGCAAAGAGGTCCGTTAACTGCAAGTAACTTATGAAGTGCTTCTACAATCGTTACTTTTTTACCTTGTTGTGCAAGCCAAAGAGCAGTTTCACATCCAACTAATCCACCACCAATTACAACAGTACTTGCTCCAGTGTCTTTGGCTTTTAGTAATACTTGAGAAGCGGTATATACATGAGTATCATCACCTAGACTAAATATCTTTGGAGTAGAACCAGTTGCAACAATAACAGTATCAAAATTAGAGGATAAAACCATTTCCTTAGTTACTTTAGTGGTGAAATGAACAGGAACTTCTAATTCCTTTAATTGGTTGGTAAACCAATTAGCTAATAAAATATCATCTTCTTTAAAATCAGGGGCACCACCGGGAATTAAATTACCACCTAATTGACTTGATTGTTCAAATATTTCTGGTTCATGTCCACGTAATTTTAATACTCTAGCAGCTTCACAACCCGCAACACCGCCACCAATTATCATTACTTTTTTCTTTTTCAGAATTGGATTTAGAGCAGTAACACGTTCGCGACAGGCCTGTGGATTGACGGCACAGTTTAACATGGAATACTCTTGAATACGTCCCATACAACCTTCTTGACAGGAAATACAAGGGCGAATATACTTTGTTTGATTTGCTCTGAGTTTGTTAACATAATCAGGATCAGCAAGTAATGGACGACCAAGACTTATCATGTCACAAGTACCATCGCTTAGAGCAGTAGTAGCCATATCAGGATTGTCCATTCTACCAGCACAAATAATTGGAACATCAACTGTTTCCTTCATTAATTTGGCATAGGGCATATATAATCCTTTGTCTTGATACATTGGAGGATGACTCCAATACCAGGAATCATAAGATCCAACATCAACGTCAAGTGAATCATAGCCGTAGGCAACTAATAACTTAGCAGCTTCAATTCCTTCTGGTAAATCTCTACCTTTTTCAATAAATTCTTCACCAGGAAGAGCACCATCACGAAGACCTTTAATAAAACTCTTTGGACTATAACGTAAAACAACAGGAAAATCTTTTCCACAACGCTCTTTGATTTCTTCTACCACTTCTCTTGCAAAACGAAGTCTATTCTCAAGACATCCGCCATATTCATCTGTTCTATGATTAAATAATGAGATAGCAAATTGATCCATTAAATAGCCTTCATGAACAGCATGGATTTCAACACCATCAAATCCAGCACGTTTTGCATTAAAAGCGCCATCACCAAATTTCTTGATGATACTTTTGATTTCATCTATGGTTAACTCACGACAAGTTTTATCTAACCATCTATGCTGGATAGGCGATGGTGCTACGGGTGGATATTCACCGAGGTTAGTTGGAATGGTAACACGTCCAAAACCACCAGATAATTGTAAGAAAACTTTTGAATTATAAGCATGTATACGTTCGGTCATTTCACGTGCAGTTCTGACAAAATGAAGAGCATTATAAGTAGAACATGGAACACTTGGCATACTGTGTTCTTCAACTGTATTATCTACAAATGTAACACCAGTAATAATTAAACCAGTGCCTCCCTTTGCTCGTTCCGTGTAATAATCGATACCACGTTGATTAAAACCACCTTCTGCATCACCAAGACCGAGAGGTCCCATAGGTGCTAAGGCAAAACGATTTTTGATTGTAACAGATCCAATAGTAATTGGCGTAAATAAATTACTGTACTTAAACATAAATACCTCCTTGTTAAAATATTATCATATAAAAAGAATAACATACAAGCAAAAACATGTCAATGTATACATGTTTAGAAAAATAAAAAAATATATACTTGGAAAAAATAAAAACCACATATTTCGTGTTACTATTCAACCTATACTAATACGGAATATATTGCGCGGTAAGGTCAAATAGTATGCAAAAATGTGATTTAATAATTTTAAATAGCAAAAGAAAAATAAAACAAAATCAAGAACAGAAACAAAATCAAGAACAGAAACAAAATCAAGAACAGAAATAAAATCAAGAACAAAAATTATAAGCACTTAGTAAGGCATATTTCTAACCATTCAAGGTAAGATTTCTCACGCATGTTTGCACTTAATAAAACCATGTAATCACCAAACTTCGGTGAAGCAAAAGCTACTTCATTCTCATATTCTTCTAAATATTGTTTGAGAAAGTTATATTTAGCCAATCGTTTTATATATTGGTCGTGAATTAAATTTCTGAATTGTTCTTTACTTATATTTTCGGAGAAGTACATTCTTAACTTAAACACATCTTTGGGTGTAGGCTCAAGGCTTTCTTCAATTAATAACCATTGTATTAAGCATTCTTTTCCAGATTCTGTAATAGAATACACTTTTTTCTCTAATATTTCACCCGTAATCTGAATCTCGAATTGAACCAACTCTTCCATGGTCAATTTTTTTAATTCGGGATAGATTTGACTATGTTTTGCATGCCAAAAATTCATTAATCCTTTATCGAATTCTTTAGATATGTCATAACCAGTCATAGGGTATCGATTCAATAATCCTAGAATGGCATATTTTAATGTTCGCATTATTTTCTCCTTTTTAATTTATTAAAGACTTCTGGATAAATATAGTAAAATAACTAGTCTGTATCAATCCGCAGGTATTAGGGGTCAAAATACCTTTTGCTCCCTACGTCATAAGATAGTATCACTATAGACAACGCTATGTAAAATGTCAATAAAAATACAGTTATTCTCATTGAGTACATTGTGAATAATGAGATATTATATCAAAATGGTGATTCATTTCGTAATGGTTCGCGCAAAGATAAAGATGATATCGAATGAGATTGTATACCAACAGAAAAAAATTACAAAAAATTACAAATTTTTATTTAAAATATGATATTATAGAATAGTTAAAAATGGGATAAAACAGTTAAAAAGGGAGTAAACAATGAAAAAAATTAGAAATTTATTAAAAGGTTCAATAAAAATTGGAAGTTTAGCTTGCGCAATTATGCTTCTAAACTCAATAACAGCACAGGCAGAGACTTATACAATAACCCGATATATTCAAGAAAGTGACCATAGTCGAGGAACCATTACGAAAACAATAGATGATGAAGATATGACAGTAAATGGTGATTACGTATTTGAGGTAATAGACGGTTTTTTGAAAAACGTAGAGCCTCTTGATGAAACAAACCCAAGTGGAAACGTCGTTATACCAAATAATGTAAAAGTAGTTGATTCGTATGCTATTAATCATGACACATCAATAAAGAAAATAACAATACCAAGCACAGTAATTGCGATTGACGCAAACGCTATAATGGAAACGGGTATAACAGAACTTACAATTCCATCATCTGTAGAATATATCGGTGTCTATGCACTTGGAAATAACACAAAATTATCATCCGTTACCATCGAAAAAGGTTGCACACATATAGACATGTATGCATTTCAAGATTGTACAGCATTAAAAAAAATATATTTACCGACAACAATAAAGAAAATGTCTTACAACTGGACAGATGCCAATCCATTCTGGAAAATTGAGAAGCAAGTAACCGTTTATGCGAAAAAAGGGTCATTTGTATATTCATACTGCAAAAATATATTAGGTATGAAGGTAAAGGATATAACACCAGTGAAACCAGGCACGGTTTCCTCATTTAAAGCATCTAAGATAAAAACAAATTCATTGAAATTAAGCTGGAAAAAAGCAAGTAAAGCGAATGAATATTACATTTATCAGTATGTCAATAAAAAGTGGAGTAAAATTGCAACCACTGAAAGTACTAGTTATACAGTGTTAGACCTTGAATCAGCTACAACATATAAATTTAAAATAGTTCCATATAACAGCAATAAGTATAGTACAGCGAAAGGTAAGAGTACAACGCTTTCAGCGAATACAAAGACTGCTACGCCAAGCTTAACAGCGGTAACCCAAGTATCAAACAAATCAGCCGTATTGACATTTGAAAAGGAAAAAACATCCAGAAATTATGAAGTTTATGTGTCAACCAATGGGAAGAAATATAGTAAAGTTGCAAAATTTAAAAATTCTTCTTCAGGTAAGACTACATACACGTTAAAAAGTGGTTTGAAAGCTGGAAAAACAAACTATGTTAAAATCAAGTGTTATACTACTATCAGTGGTAAAAAAGTATACAGCAAATATAGTCAGGTAATCAAAGTAAAGCTTAATAAAATGGAGTAGAAATGAACAAGCACATACCTGTAAAAATAAAAAAAAACAAAAAAGCACCTATGAATGATTTATTAATACCAATCATACTTACATTGGCTGTCATTCCATTTATTTTATATTTAAAAAAATATGACAGTGGATTAGAGCAGTATAACTGGTATTCTTCAAAAGGGGAAATTAGTGATTTTTATGCTTATTATAGAAGTAAAGTGTTTGCTATTCTTTCTTTTTGTTCTGGAATTATCTTATTATTTCGATTGGGATTATACAAAGATAAAATAAGAGATTTACGTATTTTTTGTGGTTTACTTCTCTTTTGTATGGGAGTAACAATATCAACCGCCTTTTCCGTAAATTTTGATTTCTCAGTGAAAGGCACCTATTATAGTTTTGAGACGTTGTTTGTCTTGTATGGCTATATTATTATGTGTATCTATTCTTATCAGATGATTCAGAGCAAAAAAGATATACAAGTGCTATTAAATATTATGACAGTTGTGGTATTGTTTGTGATTGCTTGGGGAGTACTTGAGATTTACGGGATTTCACCAATGGAACAGGAATGGTTTCAAAAGCTGATTATTTCGAAAGAAAACAGTACTACAATAGGAAAATTAATTAATATTTTTAAAAATACCGTAGTTGTTACATTCTTTAATCCAGATTATACAGGAGAGTATCTATCTATGCTTGTACCTGTATTTCTTATCATGATATTTGTTCATGAAAAAAGACTATTAAAATTATTTTATACAGCTATTACGATTGCATTACTTATATTATTATGGTTTACACATTATAGGGGCGGCATTATTTCCTTAGGAGCAACGGCACTTATTTTACTTCCGATATTTGTGAAACGTATGAAAAAAGTATATATTATAATAATTTCCATTTTGGCACTTATTATGGTTGGTGATGTTGCCTTCAATTTTGGTGTTGTTTCAAAAATTAAAGATAAACAGCAAAATTATTCAATGAATTCGATTCAGATACAAGAGGATGGAATTCATTTGGAATCGGTTAAAAATACTTCTATTATTATTACAATTGAAAATAATGAAATGAAAATATCAGAAGAAACAGGAAAAGATATTACCCACCAATATAATGAAAAGTTAGAAAATTTGAATATAGATGGATTTGAAAATGTTACGTTGCAAGTGCTTTTAGATAAGTATAAAGCAAATATTATAATAGAGTTTGATAATACCTATTGGGAGTTTAAATATGATGAAGACAAGGGTTACGCTTATATCAATGATGTGTTAAAAGAGGATACGATCTTAACACCAAAGGTATTCGGAAATTCGCAATATGATTATTTAGGATCAGGAAGATTTTATATTTGGTCAAGGATAATTCCAATGCTCAATGATTATATAGTAAAGGGAAGTGGCCCCAATACATTTTTTGTAGTATTTCCGCAAAATGACTATGTAGGAAAATATCATACCTATTTAACTAATGCTATTATAGTGGATAAAGCGCACAATAATTATTTGATGATGTGGATTCAATATGGTTTGCTTGCTTTAATTGGATATTTAGTGTTTTACGTGAATTATTTTGTAAAGAATTACAGATTTTTTTATAAAAACGGCTTGAAAAATTCAGATGCAAGGATAGGATTTGCTTTTTTTGCAGGAACTATCGTTTATATGATAAATGGTTTATTTATTGATTCATCTATTTTTGTCTCACCTGTCTTTTGGATTATGCTTGGTATCAGTATGGCAGAACTATGTATGGCAGATGGAAATGAGACTTTTTATAGAAATACATTGAGGATAAGTGGAGTAAATGATGAGAAAAGGAATTCAAAAGAGAAGATTAGCATTACTACTTGTCGGAATACTTGCAGTAGGGCAGATACCATCAAGTTATGTATATGCAGAAGAGACAAGTGAAGCACAGGAAAGTACACAAGTGACAGGTAGCGAAGAAAATCAAGCCGAAGAAACAGCAGATAGTGAAACAACAGAGGTAGAGACAACGGAGGCAGAAACAACAGAAGTAGAGACAACAGAGGCAGATACAACAGAAGTAGAGACAACAGGTACAGAGACAACAGAGGCAGAAATAACAGAAGCAGAGACAACAGATACAGAAATAATGAATAATGACATAAGTGATAAAACACAGACAGATAATGTCGTAGTTGATGCGGGAAAAAATGAATCTACTAATGTTGATACAGAAAGTGTAACAGCGAACAATGATGAGATTGCGGCACAAACATCAACCACAGATGCAGATGGTTTTGTAATTGATGGTACGACATTAACAGGGTATATAGGAACCGAAACTAGTATCACAATACCAAGTACTATAACCAGTATAGGAACAAGCGCTTTTGAAGATTGTGAAGATTTAACAAGTATAACAATTCCCAATAGTGTAATTAGCATAGGAGAGCGTGCGTTTGACAGTTGCACCGGTTTGACCAGTATAACAATTCCCGATAGTGTAACCAGCATAGGAGAGTATGCGTTTGAATGTTGTAGCGGTTTGACCAGTATAACCATATCAAATAGAGTAACCAATATTGAAAGGTGTTCATTTTATGCCTGTAGCGGTTTGACAAGTATAACAATTCCCAATAGTGTTACCAGCATAGGAGAGTATGCTTTTGCTGATTGTAATTATTTAACAAGTATAACGATTCCAGACAGTGTAACAAGTATAGGAGCATATGCCTTTGGTTATTGCGGAGGCTTAACAAGTATAATATTTCCAGATAGTGAAATAAGCATAGAAGATTGTGCGTTTTACAATTGTAATAGTTTGGCAGATAGTAATGGTTTTGTTATAGTAAAAAACATTTGTTTTGATTATGTAGGTTCAAATACAAATATTACCATTCCGAGTGGAGTGAATCGTATTGCAAGAGAAGCATTTAGTAATTGTAATGATTTAGAAAGTGTTGTAATCCCTATTAGTGTAACTAGTATTGGTGAAGATGCATTTTATAATTGCGCAAATCTAACAAGTATAACTATCCCCGACAGTGTAACTAGTATAGAAGATTATGCATTTGGTGGTTGTAACGGTTTGGCAGATACCAATGGTTTTATTGTAGTAAAAAACATTTGTTATGATTATATAGGTTCTGACACTAGTATAACAATCCCAAGTGGTGTTACAAGAATAGGGGAGACTGCATTTATATTTAATACAGAGCTAATAAGTGTAACAATTTTAAATGGTGTAACAAGTATAGGAGATGATGCTTTTTATGGTTGTACAGATCTAGAAAGTATAACAATCCCAAACAGTGTGGTAAGCATTGGGGGAAGCGTGTTTCAAGCGTGTGAAAATCTATCAAATATAGCAATGTCAGACAGTATAACGAGTATAGGAGATTATGCTTTTTACGGTTGTAGAAGTTTATCAGATATAACGATTCCTAATACTTTAACTAGTATGGGAGATGGTATTTTTAGAACCTGTACAAGTTTAAAAAGTATAACGATTCCAGATAGCGTAACAAGCATAGGAATTAATGCATTTTCGGGTTGTAATGATAGAAAAGTAACTAAAACGACATCAGGTCAGGCCACAGTAAGTGAAGAGGATTATTTTATCATATACTGTAATGCAAATTCATATGCCTATTCCTATGCACATGAAAATAAAGTATATGGAATACTTGCTGTAACATCACAAGATACTTCAACCGTTAATGTTGAATCGGTAGCGTTAAACCAAAGCACTGTCGACCTCACCAAAGATGATACAATTACATTAATAGCATCTGTATCCCCAGAAAATGCTACAAACAAAAATGTAACATGGTCAACAAGTGATGCAAATGTAGCAAGTGTTGATAATACTGGAATAATTACAGCTAAATCAGCAGGAACAGCAACAATAACAGTTACAACAGAAGATGGAAATAAAATTGCAGCATGTACAATAAATGTTAAGACAGTAACTAACCCAGTGGTAGATAATTCGATTTTAGTTAATTCTATTAAATTGAATTCTTCAAAAGCGACGTTGGCAAAGAAGGCAACAATAAATTTAATAGCAACTGTATTACCGGAAGATGCAACGAATTCCTCAGTTGTATGGTCATCTAGTGATGAAAGTGTTGTAACTGTATCTACAGAAGGAAAAGTAAAAGCCATTGCGGCGGGAAGTGCAGTGGTAACTGCAACAGCTCAAGATGGAAGCAATGTAACAGCTACCTGTAATATTACAGTATCAAAGAATACATCCTATAAAATAACTTATAAGTTGAACAAAGGAACCAATGCCGCGACAAACCCAACCTATTATGCAAAGGGGAATAAAGTAAAGTTAGCAAATCCAACTAGAAAGAAATATACTTTTGCTGGATGGTATATAGGAGATAAAAAGGTAACTTCAATTAGTAAAACAACAAAAGGAAAAATAACACTTACTGCTAAATGGAAAAAAGTAACGGTTGATAAAACAACAGTAAAGAGTGCAAAAAATAGCAAAGCTGGAAAGATAGCAGTAAAATTTGATAAAGTGAGCAGTGTGAAAGGATACACAGTTTACTATTCAACAAATAAGAATTTAAAAGACGCGATGACCATTAATGTTTCGGCTAAAAAGAAGTCAGCTACAATAACCGAATTAACAAAAGGAACAACTTATTATGTGACTGTAAAAGCATATAAGGTTGATTCACTAGGGAACATAGTATACGGAAAATCCAATAAAACGATTAAAGTAAAAGTAAAAAAATAGTGGATAGAAAAAATCAGGAATTGCCTCCTGATTTTTTCTATTTATAATAGCATTTTTACTTAAACTGTTGCTATGAAGCGGTTAGGCTATATAGTAAGGTATTTTCCAATCAGTTATTTCGATAAATTAATCATATTTTTGTTTCATAATAGCATTAAATCCTGTATAGTATAAATAATTAAATATTTTATACGACAGCAAAGCTGGTATTATAGGAGGAACATGAATAAGTTTATAGGGGATAAGGCATTTTATAAGAAGGTATTGATGGTAGCAATACCGGTAATGATTCAGAATGGAATTACAAATTTTGTTGGTTTGTTAGATAATATCATGGTTGGTCAAGTAGGAACTGAGCAGATGTCAGGCGTTGCGATAGTAAACCAATTAATGATTGTATATAATTTATGTATATTTGGAATTGTGTCAGGTGCTAGTATTTTTGGTACACAATTTTTTGGAAAAAGTAACTATGCTGGAATGAGAAATACGTTTCGATTTAAGATAATCACATGTACAATTATGAGTGCAATTGGTATTCTAATATTATATGGATTTAGAACGGAATTAATATCTTTGTATTTACATGAGGGGGGGACGGCTGGTGACATTACAATTGCATTAGTAGAAGCAAAAAAGTATTTAAGTATTATTATCATTTGCATGGTTCCCTTTGCTTTTTCCCAAGCATATTCGAGTACTCTTCGAGAAATGGGAAAGACGGTAGTACCAATGGTTGCCGGAAGTATAGCGGTATTCGTTAACATGATATTAAATTATATTTTGATATTTGGAAAGTTTGGTGCGCCAATGCTTGGTGTAGAAGGTGCTGCAATAGCAACCGTATTTTCTAAGTTTTTAGAATGTGGGATTATAATGATACAAGTACATAGTCATGAGCTTGAAAATAAATTTATAAAGGGAGCATATAGAAGCTTTGTAATACCGAGACAGTTAGTGAAACAATTACTACTAAAAGGTGCACCACTTATGATAAATGAAGCACTTTGGGCAAGTGGTATGGCAATCATAATGCAATGTTATTCGATACGAGGACTTGAAGTTGTTGCGGGTATGAATATTTCATCTACAATTTCAAATATGTTTAATGTTGTATCTATAGCACTTGGAAGTGCGGTAGCAGTGCTAGTCGGGCAACTTTTGGGAGCAAATAAAATGGAAGAGGCAAAAGATACCGCGATTAAATTAATCTTTTTCGCGGTTGTAAGTTGCATCGTTATGGGTATAGTAATGGCTATCATGGCACCACTATTTCCACGTATTTATAAAACCAGTGATGAAGTTAAATATTTAGCGACTAGATTCATTATAATAGTAGCACTTTGCATGCCATTAACAGCTTTTACGAACGCAAGTTATTTTACAATACGATCGGGTGGAAAAACAATAATAACCTTTTTATTCGATAGTGTATTTGTGTGGACAGTTTGCATTCCGCTGGCATATTGCTTGACAAAATTTAGTGGTTTAAATATTATAGTTGTGTACTTGATTTGTCAATTGGCTGAAAGTATCAAATGTATAATAGGATATATACTTGTAAAAAAAGGTGTTTGGTTAGAGAATATTGTAGTGGAATAAGAATTGATAGTGGTTGCAAGAGAATCATCTAAAACACCTAAAACGGTGAATTTTGAGGAAAGCTTTTAACAAGGAAAGATTGCCCCTCAAATCGATTTCGTTATATATAAAAAAACTCCGACATATAATGTCTGTAAGAGGACTATGTTGGAGTTTTTTATGAAGATTAATTACAAAACGATATTAAATAACATGTTGAAATTAATAAAAGATAAAACGAAAAGTAAAGGTATAATGGCAGGTGCAATACTTTTATTAATTGCAGTAGGAATTTTATGTACCCCTCAAATTATATCAATCACAACTAGTGGAAATGTAAGTAAAAGAGATCTTCCAATTTATTGTGTAGAAACTGACAAACCTCAAGTGGCACTTAGTTTTGATGCAGCATGGGGGAATGAAGATACAGGCAAGATACTTGATATATTAGCTAAATATGACGTGAAAGTTACGTTCTTTATGACTGGTGGATGGATTGAAAGCTTTCCAGAAGATGTGAAAAAAATTGCGGCAGCAGGTCATGACTTGGGAAATCACAGTGAAAACCATAAACAAATGTCGCAGCTTAGTAAAGAAGAATGTCTAGAAGAGTTAAAAAGTCCACATGATAAAGTGAAAGAGCTTACAGGTGTTGAAATGAATTTATTTAGACCACCTTATGGCGACTATAATAATACGTTGATTGAAGCGGCAAACGAAGCAGGGTACTATCCGATTCAATGGGATGTTGACTCACTGGATTGGAAGGACTACGGAGTTGATGCAATTATCGATAGAGTAATAAATCACAAGCATCTTGGAAATGGTTCTATTATACTTTGCCATAACGGTGCTAAATATACAGCGGATGCTTTAGAATCACTGATTCTAGGATTACAAGAAAAGGGATATGAATTAGTACCTATTTCTGAATTGATCATGAAAGAGAATTATCATATGGATGTAGAGGGGCGCCAAACCTGTAACTAGAAAACATGAGAAAATTCAACAAAAAACTGCTCATATTATGCAACAGTTCAGCCATTTCATTTCTGCATGGCAAAACTGTTACGATATTACTGAGCAGTTTCTCATTTTATTTACAAATATTTGTCACATAATCACGCATGGCATTATGCGAACTAATGTTTTTTGCACCATCAATGATTTCTGCTTGTTTATCCTTTGAAAGTTGGGAAAAATGATTCAGAACGTCACTGTGTTGTGCTAATTCCATTGTAAATCCAATGGGTAGTTCTTCATTAGATATCATACTATCACCTCTGAATATAGTATTTGCATACTTGCTTAAAATAAACATAAAATTTACATTTAAAATAGATAAAAGGGCTAATAGAATTTATTACATGAACTAAATCTGAAATCAGCTATCTGAAATAAAAAAGTTACTTTTATCTTGTTTGTGCTGTTATTGCATTCGCACGTATATGTTTGGCGGCACCATTATCTTTATAATATTTTCTAATACGAAGTACATAATATGGTAAAAATACAAGAGAGTAAATTACGATACTTAAAACGCTAGAAAAACCTCGAATATTGGAAGATAATACTATCATTACATGTACGTATAAAAGAAGATAGAACAAGTAGGACAAGCGTTGAAGCTTTTTCCAATTAGAGGCTTTCATTTTTCTGCGAACAAAGCGAAAGGAAGTAATCATAAGTGGAAGCATTATTGCAATTAATACTAACGTAATGCAACTTGCAATAATATAAGGTGGAGCCAATTCATTAGTATTAGTAAAAAGATGTTTAAAATAGTAAATACCATAATATGTATTGTGACCAAGAGCAAGAATACAACCTATAATAGATATTTCGCCACGTATGGATTTAAGGTGTAAAACACCAGGTATTTTCTTGTTGAGAACACCAAGATACATTACAATTGCAAATACTGCTGTAGATAGAGATCCTCTTGAAAACTGTACAACAAAATAATTCATAAACCAGTCAGGCCACCAATGATAGATGTTCAATTGGTATGAGCCAAATAAATAAATAACCGTAAATACAGTCAGTAAATAAAATAGTCCACAAAATTTTTTGATAGACTTATAGAATAATAGAAAAAAACTAAGGGATGATACAATAGAAATTATAAATAACATAAAGCCTCCTCTAAGAATAATATTTGGTTAGCTAAAACTAACTAAAACTATATATAAAGGATGGAGACCAATATGTCAATACAAAATCAATAGAATAGCTTTTGTTGATAGATATTCTCGTTAGCAGAAAGCCATAGAAGAATGCAAGATTTTGAAAGCAGAGGTCACTTAAATTTGAGACTTACATATTCTCAATGAAAGTCATTATTTTTACATGAACTTCTTTCGATGACTTTTAATCGCTTCAAAGCTCTCCTTACTAATGACATGTTCTATGCGACAAGCATCTTCAGCAGCAATCGTGGCATCTACACCAAGTAATTCTAGCCAACTGGATATTAAAGTGTGTCTTTCCAAAATCATATCTGCAATATCTCTTCCTGTTTCTGTTAGAGTAATGTATCCTGCATCTGAAACGGTTATATATCCATTTTCTCTAAGGCTTTTCATTGCAACACTAACACTTGATTTTTTGAAATCAAGTTCTGTAGCAATATCAATGGAACGAACAGCAGGAAGTCGTTTACTTAATACCAAAATCGTTTCTAAGTAATTTTCACCAGACTCATATATATTCATATTAAAATACCTCCTTCTTGAAATTTCAATAATAATCGAAAATAGTGGTACTCAATTGTTACCAGTAGTTTAATACAATAAGTTTATCACAATGATATATTAATTTCAAATAAATCATTGATAGAACCAGGAACGGATTAATGTAGTGAAGAATAACAAATTGAATTAATATTATAAAAATATTAAAATGTTATTGACATCCGACACAAGTTAGCATATACTAACCTTAACAGACGGTAATGAAAGTCATTATCAAATACAAAAAGAAAGAAGATGAGCATATGCCTTTAACAATGGCCAAAACAGGAGAAATTAATTTAATAAAAAATGTGGGTGGTAAAGAAAATACAAGACGATTTTTAGAAAATCTTGGATTTGTAACAGGTGGTACGGTAATCGTTATTTCAGAAATTGCTGGCAATATGATTGTAAACGTAAAAGAGTCAAGAGTGGCAATTGGTAGAGATATGGCAAGTAAAATAATGATATAAGAAAGGGAAGTCATGAAAACTTTAAAAGAAACGAAATGCAATGAAACTGTGAAGGTAATAAAGTTAAACAGTGTTGGAGCGATTAAGAGACGTATCATGGATATGGGCATTACAAAAGGGACAGATATTTATGTCAGAAAAGTAGCGCCATTAGGCGACCCGATAGAGGTAACAGTACGTGGATATGAGCTTTCACTGAGAAAAGCGGATGCGCAAATGATTGAAGTAGAATAATTTTTTTTAAACCGTAGTTAGACATAACTAATCATAGTAAGCGTACTCGAACATAAAATCCAAGTACAAAAGATCTAAGTTGAAGTAATTAAGTTGAAGTAATTAAGTTGAAGTAATTAAGTTGAAGTAATTAAGTTGAAATAATTAAGTTGAAATAATTAAGTTGAAATAATTAAGCTGTAATACATTTAAAATAAAATAAATTTAAGCTGAAATAGATTAAGATGAAATAAAGTGATTGTCTGCAGAGCAGGCGGATAGGAGTTTAGAAATGTCAATTAAAATTGCACTTGCAGGTAATCCTAACTGCGGTAAAACAACATTATTTAATGCCCTGACAGGTTCAAACCAGTTCGTAGGTAACTGGCCAGGTGTTACAGTAGAAAAAAAGGAGGGTAAATTAAAAGGACATAAAGACGTTATTATTATGGACCTTCCAGGAATTTATTCTTTATCACCCTATACATTAGAAGAAGTTGTAGCAAGGAACTATTTAATTGGTGATAAACCAGATGCTATTCTTAATATTATAGATGGAACCAATATAGAAAGAAATTTATATCTTTCAACACAGCTTATGGAACTCGGTATTCCGGTTATCATGGCAATTAATATGATGGATGTGGTAAAGAAAAACGGTGATGTGATACATATTGATAAACTTAGTAAAAAGTTAGGATGTCAAGTTTTGGAAATATCGGCGTTAAAGGGAATGGGAATTACGCAAGCAGCTGAAAAAGCGGTCAAATTAGCGAAAGATAAAACAGCAACGCCTCCAGTTCATAAATTTGCAACAGAAGTCGAAAGCGTTTTAGATTGTATTGAGGCTAAACTAGGAAACGATGTGGCAAGTGAGCAAAGAAGATTTTTTGCAATCAAGTTAATAGAACGAGATGATAAAATAGCAGTACAGATGAAAAAACCGTTAGACATTACTGCTGAAATTGAAATGATTGAAAGTAAGATGGATGATGATTCAGAAAGTATTATTACCAATGAAAGATATGTTTATATAACATCTATCATAAAAGAATGTTATACCAAAAAGAGCAAAGATAATCTAAGTACATCGGATCGGATCGACAGAGTTGTTACAAATAGATTTTTGGCAATTCCAATTTTTGCTTTAGTCATGTTTGCGGTATATTATGTATCTGTAACAACAGTTGGAGGTTGGGCAACGGATTGGGCAAATGATGGTGTATTTGGAGAAAGTTGGTCATTATTTGGAATGATTGATATACCGGGAATTCCAGTTATATTAGGTAATTTCTTGGAAAGTGTTAAATGTGCCACATGGCTACAAAGTTTAATACTAGATGGTATTGTAGCAGGTGTCGGGGCTGTACTTGGTTTTGTACCACAGATGTTGATTTTATTTATGTTTCTTGCATTCCTAGAAGCATGTGGATATATGGCAAGAATAGCTTTTATCATGGATCGAGTATTTAGAAAATTTGGTTTATCAGGAAAATCATTTATTCCTATGTTGATTGGTAGTGGATGTGGTGTTCCAGGAATTATGGCATCTCGTACGATTGAAAATGATCGTGATCGAAAAATGACGATTATGACTACGACGTTTGTACCTTGTGGAGCAAAGCTTCCTATTATCGCATTGATTGCGGGTGCATTATTTAATGGTGCATGGTGGGTAGCGCCAAGTGCCTATTTTGTTGGAATAGGGGCAATTGTTGTATCGGGTATTATTTTAAAGAAAACGAAAATGTTTGCAGGAGATGCAGCACCTTTTGTAATGGAACTTCCAGCGTATCATATGCCAACGGTTATGAATATTCTTAGAAGCATGTGGGAGAGAGGCTGGTCATTTATTAAGAAGGCTGGAACAATCATTTTAGTTTCAACCATATTTATTTGGTTGACCTCGAATTTTGGTATTGTAGATGGTAAATTTGGTATGGTTGATGATTTAAGTAACGGTTTTTTAGCCAATTTAGGTAGCATTATTGCACCAATTTTTGCTCCACTTGGATGGGGAAATTGGAAAGCAACGGTAGCCGCTATTACAGGTCTTGTTGCAAAAGAAAATGTAGTTGGTACATTTGGTGTATTATTTGGATTTGCAGATGTGGCAGAAGATGGCTCAGAAATTTGGGGAACGCTTGCAGGAAGTATGACGCCAATAGCAGCATATTCTTTCCTCGTATTCAATTTACTTTGTGCACCTTGCTTTGCAGCAATGGGAGCAATTAGAAGAGAAATGAATAATCGAAAATGGTTTTGGTTTGCTGTTGGATATCAGACGGGATTGGCTTATATCGTTGCACTTTGCATTTATCAAATTGGAACACTTATTACAACTGGTAGATTAGGATTTGGAACTATAGTTGCATTTATTATGGTAATCGCGTTCTTTTATTTATTATTTAGACCATATAAAGAAAATAAAACGCTTAATATGAATGATAAGGCTTTAGCAAGATAGTTGCCAGAAGTTTCTATTAAGTATGAAACTTAAGTTTAAAAAGTAAAAAGGAGGTATAGTATGGGAACAATTATAATAGGTTTAATAGTTTTGGTATTGGTATCATTAGCTATACGCAGTATGATAAAAGATAAAAAGAGTGGAAAGTCAATTCAATGTGGTGGGGATTGCGGCCATTGTGGTGGACATTGCCATTAATCTAATAGTTTTAATCCTAGATTGGAGGTAATGCTGTGGCAAATATTCAAGAGAAATGCGTGGAAGGTGATAAAAAGAAATTACATGATACTAGAAGTTATCATAGAACAAAAATGCAGAAAGAAATAATTCTAGAGAAGCTAAAAGAAAAAGGATGTAGAATTACAAAGCAACGCATTTTAATTATAGATATCATTCTTGAAAACGAATGTGGTTGTTGCAAGGAAATATATTACAAACTATGTATTATGGATAGAAGTATAGGAATTGCAACCGTCTATAGGCTTATTAATACACTGGAAGAAATTGGAGCAATTAGCCGGAAAAATATGTATAAAGTTTCATACTCGGAAAACTGTATTATGAAAAATGCGTGTACTGTTATTTTAGAGGACAACACAACATATCATTTATCAGGTCAGAAATGGCATGAAATTATTAAAGTAGGACTAACTTCATGTGGGTATTTACAAAATCAGAATATTGCGTCCATTACCTTAAATAGCTGCGAGTGTGAGAATAAAGAATGCTAAGATTTCATTTACAATAAGTGATACTATTACGTGATCAATTCTCTACATAAAATTGAATAAAGAATGAAACACAAGAAGTCTTGCCTTGGTGAGACTTCTTGTTATATGAAATCAAGGTGATTATTCAGTACCTTAATAGTTACCATAACGCGATGCTCACAAAGTGAGAGAACTCGCATTTTGCCGTGTGATTCACTCGCTAAATTATGTAAGACACATAATTTAGACTTCGCACTGCAATAGGTACGGACTAATTACAAAGCAAGTTACAATAAACTAAAATAATTAAGCATAATACGTTGTAATAGAGAGATAATAATAGTTATAAACAAATGATATATTAAAAATAGTGATTTGATCTATCTCAAAATAGTACCCGATCTCAAATAGCTCTTACTGATAAAAATTGATGAATAGTGCTATTGAAAAAGAAAAAAGAAAGGTGTATTATATTAATGAGTTAGACAAGACTAACCTTAACAAGACTAACTTAAAAGGAGAGCATTATGAGCGCAGATGTGATTCAACTAGTTTGTTCCGTGAATCGAAATAGTATTAATATGCAAATTGCTTTGCAATGTGCACCATTACTAATGGGAGTAAAAATTTCTAACCTTTTTACAACTAATAGCAAAAATGAGTATATCGTAAAACAATTATTTGAGAACTCTTTATTCTCTGGAAAAATTATATATAAAAGTAATGAAAAAATTATATTTCTATTATATCAAGAGGAAAAGCTCGTTCATTACCTTTCAGGAGAATATGAAAATTCATTATTAAAAATCCTGGGATATAGCCAAATGAATCTTCAAGAAATTTTAAATGAATTTGCAAAACGATTTACTGGTTACATGGAAGAAAAGAAAAAATTTCCTCATGAACTGGGCCTTTTGCTTGAATATCCTGTAGCAGATGTAATTGGATTTATGGATAATGAGGGAAAGAATTTTTTATATACGGGTTATTGGAAAGTGTATGAAAACTTGCAGCAAGCACTTAAGAGATTTGAAACATATGATGTTGCAAAGGAAACGGTGATAAGAATGGTAGCACAAGGGGTGAGTATTCAACATATATTGGAGATTTATAATTCTTCATATAAGCAGCTTGCTATATAGGATTATGGAAGCACAAAGAGAGTAACAATCTGTAGGTACTAGGGGCAAAATATCGTTTGCCTCCTACATCACATAATGAATTTTGTATAAAGGAAGGAGACATAATTAAATGGATAAAATTATCGTAGCATATTGGTCACAAACAGGAAATACAGAGGTAATGGCAAAAGCCATTGGAACAGGAATTAAGGAGTCAGGTAAAGAAGTCGAAGTATTGGGAATATCCAATGTATTGATGACGGAATTGGAAACAGCAGAAAAGTTCGCATTAGGTTGTCCAGCGATGGGAGATGAAATATTGGAAGAAAGTGAGATGGAACCTTTTGTCATAGAAGTTGAAAAATTTGTACAAGGCAAAAAAATTCTTCTATTTGGTTCTTATGGCTGGGGAGATGGACAATGGATGCGAGACTGGGAAGCAAGAATGAAAAATGCAGGAGCGATTATAGTTAATGAGGTGGGATTAATTGCTCAAGATAGCCCGAATCAAGAAGTAGAAGAGCAATGTAAAAAGATTGGAGCCTTATTAGCAAAGGTATAAAGAATTCCAAAACCAAATATATTACATGTTTAGTTCTATATTGAAATGCACAAATATCGCATTTACATATAAATGTATTAGTAGTAATAGAGATGCTAAATAGCTACTAATACATTTGTAATTAATAAATTATAATTCACGAAAGGTAGGTTATTAATGAGTGTAGTAATTATAGGTGGGCATGATCGAATGGTCTGTCAGTATAAACGAATATGTAAGAATTACAAATATAAAGTAAAAGTGTTTACTCAGATGTCAGGAAATTTAAAAGAACAAATCGGAAGACCGGATTTGATGATTTTGTTTACAAATACGGTGTCTCATAAGATGGTTCGCACAGCTTTAGTAGAGGCAGAAAAGGGAAATACCGATATTATTAGATGTCATACGAGTAGTGGAAATGCATTAGAAGAAATATTAATGAAAAATGCAAAAGCCTTTATTTGAAATTGTATTGGGAGGAGCTAAATGACTATATATTTAACGTTAAAATGCACATTAAGTATAAAAAAACAATATATTATGACTGTATAGTTTGATTGTAAAAAAAATCTAGAAATATAGAAAAATAAATAGTCATTTTGAAATAAATATGCTAATATATAATAAATTCAATATGGTTGAATTTAACATTACTTATCGATGAAAGGAGGAAATACCATGAAGATTAGTGCTAGAAATCAAATCAAAGGAACGGTTGTCTCTGTAGAAGAAGGTTCAGTAAATGCTATTGTTGTGTTAGATATCGGAGGCGGAAATAAAATGTCTTCTACTGTATCGATTGCATCAGTAAAGGAATTAGGTATTGAAGTTGGTAAAGAAGCTTTTGCTATTGTTAAAGCTACCTCAGTAATGCTTGGTGTAGAATAATATTTTAATATTCTATCAATTATATTAGAGAGTGATACATAAGTAAATATGTGTATTACTCTTTTTCTATTATTAAAAAATTCTATGTGTCAAAATATATAGTATGCAGACAGAAGGTGTGTAGCGATCCAACCCGCTTGAGGGCGAAAGTGTCTGCAAGCAAACAACTGTTATGTAAAGAGAAAAAAATTATAAAACATTATAAAACATTATAAAACATTATAAAACATTATAAAACATGTCAAAAAGTAACAAAAAGACATAAAAAAACAATGGTAATTTCATGAATTTTATAGTAGTAAAATTATTCGTTTTAAAGTAATATAATTGAATAACAATTAATTAGCATATAAATAAACGAATAAGTATATATAGAGAAGTTTATAGTTTGTCAAAAGACTACTATAAATACGACAAGGTAGTCAAATTAACGATTTGATTATCTTGTTTTGCATCAGGGGAGTTTATTCGAACTTCCCTATAACACAAATGGTGATTTGTGCCATTTGATACCCTTTGAGTATAAGATATTTATGTGGATTTATGCTCTTTGGGATGAGTGCATATTTAAAGGTGCACGTTTTTTAAAGGTAACTCGCAACATATTAAGATATACGAGGAGGAATAACAATGAAAAAATTTATTGCAACAATGTTAACGGTTCTTATGATGGTGTCAATGATTTCTGGGTGTACAAGCAAGCAGACAGAAGATACTACTACAGAGACGACTGAGTCAAGCACAACGACGGCGGATTCAAGTACTGCAACAGAACCAAGTACTACAACAACAGATGCAAGCACAACAACCGATGCAAGCACTACAACAGAGCCAGAAGCAGAACCAGTTGAACTTACCGTGTTAGCAGCAGCAAGTTTGACAGATGTAACAGCAGAATTAGCGAATCTGTACAAAGAAGTTGCACCAAATGTGACGCTCACATTTTCTTATGCTTCTTCAGGTAATTTACAAACACAAATTGAAGAAGGTGCGCCAGCAGATGTCTTTATTTCAGCAGCATCAGATAAAATGGATGCACTTGAAGAAGAAGGATTGTTGTTAGAAGGTACAAGAAAAGATCTATTATTAAACAAAATAGTTTTGATTGTTCCTAAAGACAGCACATTAGCTATCACTAGCTTTGATGAGGTAGGCACAGATGCAGTATCTACAATTGCACTTGGTGAACCAGACGGAGTTCCAGTAGGAAAGTATGCACAAGAAGTATTTACTAATCTGGGAATACTAGATGCAGTAGTAGCAAAAGCAAATTATGGAAGTGATGTAAAACAAGTACTTACATGGGTAGAATCAGGAGAAGTAGATTGCGGCGTAGTTTATTCTACCGATGCTGCAATAAGCGATAAGGTTTCAGTTGTATGTGAAGCACCTGAGGGAAGTCATGATGATATTATTTACCCAGCAGCAGCATTAGGAAGCTCTGCTTCACCAGAAGCTGCACAGGCATTTTTAGATTTCTTATCAACAGACGAGGCAGCAGCAGCATTTGAACAATACGGATTTAGCATGAAATAAAATAAACGGATAACAAAACTCCATAAAGTAGTTATAGTATGGAGTTTTGTTATTTTATTAAATATATTAGTTTTTTATCTTTGTAGCTAAAAAAGCATTTCGCACCAAAAGGAAAGGAGGAGGCAGATGGATATATCACCTTTGTTAATTAGTTTTAAAGTTGCAGTTACTGCTACGGTCATTACTGTATGTACGGGCATACCTTTGGCGTGGTTTGTGGCAAAGCTTAAAAGAGGTAAAGGATTTATTGATGGAGTTTTGACGATGCCTATGGTTTTACCACCAACAATAGTGGGATTCTTTCTCCTACTTTTAATAGGGAAAAACGGTCTACTTGGTAAGTTTTTATTACAATTTGATATTATACTAACATTTACTTGGATAGCAGCTGTTTTGGCGTCAGTTATTGTATCGTTTCCACTGATGTACCGTACCGCTAGAGGAGCATTTGAAGCAATTGACCAGAATCTTATTTATGCAGGACAGACGCTTGGTATGAGCAATTTTGAGATATTTAGAAGAGTAGTATTACCCAATACTATGTCGGGTATGACGGCAGGCATTATCTTAACCTTCGCAAGAGCTCTTGGTGAATTTGGTGCTACAATTATGGTAGCAGGTAATATTCCAGGGCGCACTCAGACTATGTCAGTTGCAATTTATGCAGCTGTTCAAGGGGGACACAGGGAAAAGGCTTATGCGTGGGTCGCAGTAATTATGGTGATTTCTTTTGGAACAATGATGGCTATGAACTGGCTATCCGCTCGTACTAAGAATAACAAAAGCGAGGTGTTATAGATGGGATTACAAGTAGATATTAAGAAAAAAATGGGTAATTTTAGTTTGAATGTGTGTTTCGAAATCGAAAGTGAAACATTATCCATTCTAGGTGCTTCGGGATCAGGAAAAAGTATGACTTTAAAATGTATAGCGGGAATAGAAACACCAGATGAAGGAAAAATTGTTTTAGATGATCAAGTGCTTTTTGATTCTGAGAAGAAAATCAATCTTCCACCACAGCAACGTAAAATTGGATATCTGTTTCAAAATTATGCTCTTTTTCCTAATATGACGGTGGAAGAAAACATCGGAATAGGACTTCGAGTATCTAAAAGTGAAAAAATAGAAATCATAAAAGAGAAAATCAAGGCTTTTTATTTAGAGGGTCTAGAACAGAAAAAACCAGGTCAGCTTTCGGGTGGTCAACAACAAAGGGTTGCCCTCGCGCGTATTATTGCATCTAATCCTAAGATGATTATGTTGGATGAACCTTTTTCAGCACTAGATAGCTATTTAAGATGGCAACTGGAACAAGAAATGCAAGAAATAATTGACACGTATAAAAAGCCCACTTTATTCGTTTCTCATAATCGTGACGAGGTATATCGAATTAGTGAATTAATTGGAGTAATGGATAATGGAACATTGGAACATGTCAGTGAGAAAAAGGATTTATTTAAGAATCCAGAAGTACTAACGGGTGCAGTACTTACAGGCTGCAAAAATTTTTCTAGAATCAAACGTTTAGATAATCATAGAATAAAAGCAATCGATTGGAATATCGAATTAAATACTATGTTACCAGTGACAGAATCAATAGAATATGTTGGAATCAGAGCACATCATATTCAAGTTATGAAAGAAATAGGTGCGGATGACAATACAATGTTGTGCCGCGTCGTTAAAATAATAGATAACACATTTACTACAATAGTTATGTTGAAAAATGTTAATATAGATGAACAGAATGTAGCCAGAGAAGGCAAATTTGAAAACTATTCGGAAATTCGCTTAGAAATTGGAAAACAAGAATGGCAAGAAGTAAAAGGAGAGCAAATTAGGATTAAACTTGCACAAGAGGAACTACTTTTACTTCGTTAATATGAAAATACCAATTATTTAAAGCTTTGTACAAGCATAAGTATCAGATAATTAGGTGGAAAAATGTTTCTATGGTGATAATAGTGAAAAAATACATCAAAAAACAATTAAATATTGACAAATCAATGCATTGTGAAATAAAGCAGTAGATGATAGAATTTGGACATAGAAATTGCTAGCACTCTATTAGACATAGACGTCATTACTTATCCTAGAATAAGTTATGGCGTCTTTTTGGCTTCATAGGAAGATTCAGTGAACTTCCCTATGGCACAAATAACTCTTTATTCAAATTTTTCACAGGATTACAAGTGAACAATTCAATTAAGCAAAATGAAGGAGGAAATTAAGATGAGACAAGTTGCTATTTATGGAAAAGGTGGAATAGGTAAATCTACTACTACTCAGAATTTAACTGCAGGTTTAGGAGAAATGGGTAAGAAAATCATGATTGTAGGTTGTGATCCAAAAGCGGATTCAACAAGACTTATTTTAGGTGGTTTAGCTCAAAAGACAGTATTAGATACACTTCGTGAAGAGGGTGAAGATATTGATCTAGATTATATCATGAAAAATGGATTTTCAGAAATCAGATGCGTAGAATCAGGTGGACCAGAACCAGGTGTTGGATGTGCAGGTCGTGGAATCATTACTTCTATTAATTTACTTGAACAGCTTGGAGCTTATACAGACGATCTTGATTATGTATTCTATGATGTACTTGGTGATGTAGTATGTGGTGGATTTGCAATGCCAATACGTGAAGGTAAAGCACAAGAAATTTATATTGTAGCATCAGGAGAAATGATGGCATTATATGCAGCTAACAATATAGCAAAAGGTATTCAAAAATATGCTAATACTGGTGGAGTTAGATTAGGCGGTATCATCTGTAACTCAAGAAAAGTAGATGGCGAAGCAGAGTTAGTTGAAGCATTTGCAAAAGAATTAGGATCACAAATGATTCATTTCGTACCTAGAGATAACATGGTACAAAGAGCAGAAATACATAAAAAGACTGTAATTGAATTTGATCCAACAGCAGGTCAGGCAGATGAGTACAGAGCTTTAGCAAATAAAATTGATGGAAACCAATTGTTTGTTGTTCCAAAACCAATGAAACAAGAAAGATTAGAAGAATTATTAATGGCACATGGTTTAATGGATATCTAATAACAATAAAAAATATGGAGGTGCGAATATGTTACTAGTAAGAGCAATTATAAGACCAGAAAAAGTTGGAGTGGTATTATCAGAATTATTATCAGCAGGATATCCTGCAGTAACAAAAATGGATGTATATGGTCGTGGAAAACAAAAGGGCGTAAAAGTTGGAGAAGTTTTTTATGATGAGATCCCGAAAGAAATGCTTCTTATGGTAGTAGAAGATGTAGATAAAGATGATGTAGTTAAAATTATAATGAAATATTCAAGAACTGGAACAGAGGGACATTTTGGTGATGGTAGAATCTTTGTAAGTCCAGTAGAAGAGGCATATACAATTAGTACTAAGAAAAAAGGATTATAGGAGGGCTGATCATGAAGGAAGTTATGGCAATTGTCAGACAGAATAAAGTCAATTTGACCAAAGAAGCTTTGGCAGAAGCAGGAGTTCCAGCCTTTACTTGTCGAAAAGTCTTAGGAAGAGGAAAAAAATTGATTGATATGAGTTTACTTCATACATTTGTAGATGCAGGAGAAGTTCCAGCAAATCAAATGGGTGAATATATGTCAGAAACAACAAGATTAATATCAAAAAGAGTATTTACACTTATTGTAGAAGATTCAGATGTAGAGAAAGTAGTAAATACACTGATGGATGTAAACTCTACCGGTAATCCAGGAGATGGAAAAATCTTTGTTTTACCAATCGCGGAGAGCTATAAAGTTCGTAACGGTGAAGCAACAATAGAAGCATACTAAAATAGGAGGTGACAACATGAGTGTTACAGAAAAAGTGCTGGATCAGTACAGTTCAAGAGTTTATAAAAATCGTAAAGATCATATCGTTGAAGTGAATAAAAATGAAAACGACAATCAAATAGCAGCAAATGTCCGTGCGATTCCTGGTATTATGACTAATCGTGGATGTTGCTATGCAGGATGTAAAGGTGTTGTTCTTGGACCAATAAAGGATGCGTTACAAATTGTTCATGGACCAATTGGTTGTTCTTATTATGCATGGGGAACCAGACGTCATAAAGGAAAAGATGTAGAAGGTCAGGACAATTATTTACAGTACTGTTTATCAACAGATATGCAAGAGTCGGATATCGTGTTTGGTGGAGAAAAGAAATTAAAACAAGCAATTGATGAAGCAATGGATTTATTTCATCCTTCCACTATATTAATATGTTCCACATGTCCTGTAGGTCTTATTGGAGATGATATTAATGCAGTTGCTAAGTGGGCAGAAGAAAAACATAAAATTAAGAGCATAGCATTTAGTTGTGAAGGTTATAAAGGCGTAAGTCAGTCAGCCGGACATCATATAGCAAATAACCAATTAATCAAGTTCGTTGTTGGTGAAGGCGATCGTGAGATCAAGAATAAATTTGCTGTAAATTTACTTGGTGAATATAACATCGGTGGTGACGGATGGGAAACAGAACGTATTTTGAAACGTATTGGATATGAACTAGTTTCTACATTTACAGGTGATAGTACAATGGATGATATTAAAAATGCACATTTAGCAAATTTAAGTTTAGTTCAGTGTCATCGTTCCATTAACTATATCGCTGAAATGATTGAAACAAAATATGGCGTTCAATGGATGAAGGTTAACTTTATAGGAATAAATGGAACAATTGATTCCTTAAGAAGTATTGCAAAATATTTTGATGATCCTGAATTAACAGCAAGAACAGAAGCTGTTATTGCAGACGAATTAGATTTGATGCAAGATGATATCGAATACTATAAAACAAAACTTAAAGGTAAAACAGCAGCATTATATGTAGGTGGTTCAAGAGCTCATCATTTCCAAACACTTTTAAAGGATTTTGGAATGCAGACAGTCTTAGCCGGATATGAATTTGCACATAGAGATGATTTCGAAGGAAGAGAAGTACTTCCAACTATCAAAGTAGATGCAGACAGTAAAAATATTGAAAGCATTACAGTGGAGCCAGATCCTGAAAAGTATCATGTGTTTCTTCCAGAAGAAACAATTAATAAGCTAAAAGAAGAAAAAGTTTTAGGCTATTATGGTGGTATGGCGAAAGAAATGGAAGATGGAACTTATATGGTAGATGATTTGAATCATTTCGAGACAGAAGAATTTCTACAGTTGCTCAAACCAGATATCTTTTTCTCAGGAATTAAAGATAAATACGTTGCTCAAAAGGGCGGTGTATTATCTAAACAGTTACATTCTTATGATTACAGTGGACCATATGCAGGATTTAGAGGAGCGGTTAATTTCGCAAGAGATATTACCATGGGTATCTATACTCCAGCATGGAGCTATGTTAAGGCACCTTGGAAAACAACTCCAATCTTAGAAGGTACTATGGGAGGTGCAGAATAATGTTAAATTATACAGAAAAAGAAAAATACGATAGAAGTGCACTTAGAATCAATCCAGCAAAGACATGTCAGCCAGTAGGTGCAATGTATGCAGCACTTGGTGTGCATGAATGTATGCCACATAGCCATGGATCACAGGGCTGCTGTTCTTTCCACAGAATGTTTTTAACGAGACATTTTAAAGATCCAGCAATTGCTTCATCTAGTTCATTTACAGAAGGTTCTTCAGTATTTGGTGGTGGTAGCAATCTTAAAACGGCTGCAAAAAATATTTTTGATATTTATAATCCAAGAATTATAGCAGTACATACAACTTGTCTATCAGAAACAATTGGTGATGATTTGAATTCCTTATTACAAGGTATTGAAGTACCAGAAGGAAAAGTCATGGTTCACACCAATACGCCAAGTTATAAAGGTTCACATGTTACTGGATTTAGTAATATGGTATCAGGATTTATCAAATATTTATCAGTTTCTACTGGTAAAAAGAATGGTAAAGTTGCTATCATTCCTGGATTTGTAAACCCAGGGGATATGAGAGAAATGAAACGAATTGCTACTGCAATGGGTGTTGATTTCACGATGCTTCCTGATACAAGTGGCGTTATGGATTCACCAATGACTGGTAAATTTGAAATGTATCCAAAGGGCGGAACAACAGTAGAAGAAATCATTGAATTAGGTGATTGTGAACTTACGTTAGCCTTAGGAAAATTAACGAGTGAAGTTCCAGCAGTTGACTTGAAAAAGAAATGTGGAGTTCCATTTCAATCACTTGCACTACCTATGGGTATTGGTAAAACAGATGAATACATTATGGCGTTGCAAGCGCATTCAAAAATTGAAGTACCATATGAATTAGAAGAAGAACGTGGACAATTGGTTGATATTTTAATTGATATTCATACTTACACGTTTAATAAAAAAGTTGCTATCTTTGGAGATCCAGATACTGTTTTAGGATTAGCTGAATTTGTATTAGAAATGGGAATGATTCCAAAATATTTAGTAACAGGTACACCAGGTGTAGAATTTGAAAAAATCGCAGCAGAGTTATTTACAAAATTTGGTGTTGAAGGCTGTAAGGCTAAAGCAGCAGCTGACTTATATGAATTACATCAATGGATTAAAGAAGAAGGCGTAGATTTATTAATTGGTGGAACACATGGTAAACATATTGCAAGAGCAGAAGATATTCCTTTTGTAAGAGCAGGATTCCCAATTATTGACCGTTATGTTCATTCTTATATGCCATTAGTAGGATATAAAGGTGGTATGAGATTAGCAGAAATGATTACCAATGCAATTTTAGACCGTCAAGACAGAGATTGTGCAGAAGAAGATTTCGAAATGGTACTGTAAGTTGCTATGAGCGTGTAGCTACTTAAATATAGAACAGTTAAGCACCAAGACATGTATAATTACATGTTTTGTGTGCATTGTTTTATAAGAAACATTTTGAATTTTATTACAAATATTTTATAGAAAGGAAATGCATCATATGGAAAATACAAGCGTATTAGAGGAAAGAAAAGATTTTATCATACATAAACAGGATGGATGTGGCGGAAATGGAATGCGCTGTGATGAGAATAGTGTATCGGGAGCAGTAAGCCAGAGAGCTTGTGTGTATTGTGGAGCGCGAGTAGTTTTGAACCCCATAACGGATGCATTTCATATTGTGCATGGTCCTATTGGATGTGCAAGTTATACATGGGACATTAGAGGTAGCTTATCTAGTGGTGATGATTTATATCGCAACAGTTTTTCAACAGACTTAAGAGAACAAGATGTTATATTTGGTGGTGAAAAAAAATTAACAGCTGCAATTGAAGAGATTGCGATGAAACACCATCCTAAATTAATTTTCGTTTATGCAACCTGTATTGTTGGTGTAATCGGAGACGATGTAAAAGCAATATGTAAAACAATGTCAGAAAAATATAATATGCGTGTAATACCTGTAAAATCACCAGGATTTTCAGGGAATAAGTCAGTTGGTTATAGGATGGCTTGCAATGCAATTATGGAATTGATTTCTGGTCAAACACTGGAAAAAAGAAAAGGTGTAAATATCTTAGGAGATTTTAATCTTGCAGGTGAAATGTGGATTATTAAAGACTATCTAAAGACAATTGGTGTTCCAGTTGTTTCGGCCTTTACTGGAGATGCAAATTATGAAAATTTGCTTGAGGCACCAGCGGCTACCTTGAATATAGTTCAATGTGCTGGTTCAAGTACTTATTTAGCAACCCAGATGCAAGAAGAAATGGGAATTCCATTTATAAAAGTAAGTTTTTTTGGTATAGAAGATACTACAAGTTCCCTCATCCGCATTGCCGAGGCATTACATGATGAAGAAGCAAGAAAAAAAGCAATCGCATTTACTACCGCAGAATCAGACAAATTACAAGGATTTCTTGCCAAATATAGAAAAAACTTAGAAGGTAAAAAGGCCGCAATTTATGTGGGCGGTGGTTTTAAAGCAATATCCCTAATACGACAATTTAATTCGATGGGGATTGAAACAGTAGTAGTTGGAACCCAAACAGGGAAAAAAGACGACTATGAAATAATTGAAAGTATTGTAAATAAAGATACCGTAATATTAGATGATGCCAATCCTGCTGAACTGGAAAAGTTTATGAAAGAGAAAAAAGCAGATATATTAGTTGGTGGAGTAAAAGAAAGACCATTGGCATACAAATTAGGTATCGCATTTTGCGATCATAATCATGAAAGAAAGCATCCGTTAAGTGGCTTTGACGGGGTTGTTAACTTTACAAAAGAAATCAATAGTAGTATTAACAATCCTGTGTGGAAATATATGGAGGAAAGCATATGAAAGGTACATTAGTTAATTTAAACGTTAATCCGTGTAAAATGTGCATGCCTATGGGTGCGGCTACCGCATTGTATGGTATTAAAAAATGTATGACGATTCTTCATGGCTCTCAAGGATGCAGCACATATATAAGAAGGCATATGGCCACTCATTATAATGAGCCAGTTGATATTGCCTCGTCTTCCTTGACCGAGGAAGGCACCGTATATGGTGGGGAACAAAATTTATTACAAGGACTTAAGAATTTAATCAGATTATACGAGCCTGAAGTAATTGGAGTAGCAACCACCTGTTTAGCGGAAACAATTGGAGAAGACGTCGTGCGAATTATAGAAAAATTCCACACGGAAAATCCAGAATATAACAATGTTAAAATCATACCAATTCCATCTGCAGGTTATGCTGGAACACAATTTGAAGGATATATGAAAGCATTATATCAAATTGTTAAAAATGTAGAAATGGATACAACAAAAAATCAAAAAGTAAATATTGTAACAAGTACATTATCACCAGCGGATACAAGGTACATAAAAGAATTATTAGAACAATTTTCTATAGATTATTTATTACTACCAGATCTATCAGAAACATTAGACGGTACACATAAAAATAGTTATGAGAGATTACCATCAGGTGGTACTAGTATAGAAGAAATTAGTAAAATGGCAGGAGCCAGAATAACGATAGAATTATCAAGTTTTACGGATGACAATCCATCTGTAGCTGAATATTTACATGAAACTTATGGAGTTCCATATCAAAAATGTGCACTACCTGTTAGTCTTAGAGACAATGATACACTGATAAAATTGTTAGCAAAAGTTTCTGGAAATGAAATACCGCCAAAGGTAAAAAATCAAAGAGGTCGTTTTCTAGATGCAATGGTAGATGCTCACAAATATAATGGAGAGGCTAGAGCAGCTATTTTTGGTGAACCTGATTTTGTATATAGTACGGTTCGATTATGTGTCGAAAATGGAATTATGCCAATGATTGTTGCAACTGGATCAAAATGTAAAAACTTAAAAGATATGCTAGCAGATGAAATTCAAGAAGTTGCAGATTCTTATTATATTGAAAAATTTGAAATATTAGATGATATTGATTTTCAAACAATAGAAGAAAAAGCTAGAGAATTAGGCATTAACATATTAATAGGAAATTCAGATGGAAGAAGAATCGCAGAAAAATTGGATGTTGAGCTTGTTAGACGTAGTTTCCCAGTGCATGACCGTGTAGGTGGTCAAAGACTTCGAACATTAGGATATGAAGGAGCTCTCACTTTTTTAGATGATATAGCAAATGTAATACTTGCAAAAATAGAAACTAGTTTTCGAGAAGACTTATATAATAAATATTACAAGGGAGATGATGTGGATATGGGAGAAGAAAAGATTGTAGAAAAAACAGTGGAAGAAAAAACAATTGAACAGAAAACAGCGACACATCCTTGTTATAACTGTGGAGCGCATGAATATGCAAGAATGCATTTGCCGATTGCGCCAAAATGTAATATAAGTTGCAATTATTGTGTTCGTAAATATGATTGTCCAAATGAAAGTAGACCAGGAGTTACCACCAATATTTTAAAACCAGATCAAGCATTTGCAAAATATATGGAAGTAAAGGAAAAAGTTCCAAATCTTTCAGTTGTTGGAATTGCAGGACCAGGAGATGCCTTAGCCAATTTTGAGGAAACGAAAAAAACATTAGAAATGATTCGGGAACATGATAAAAATGTTACGTTTTGTTTATCAACAAATGGATTGATGCTTCCGCGCTATGCAAATGATTTGATTAAATTGGGAGTATCACATATTACGGTGACAATGAATACAATAGACCCTGTAATTGGTGGGAAAATATATAAATATGTCGATTATATGGGAGTTAGATACTATGGTGAAACAGCAGCGGCAATACTTTTAGCAAATCAGTTAACTGGAATACAACTTCTTACCTCACAAGGAATTATTTGTAAAGTAAATATTGTAATGTTAAAAGGAATTAATGAGCATCATATACCAGAAGTAGTAAAAAAAATAAAAGAATTAGGTGGAACAATTACTAACATTATGCAGTTGATTCCAGTTCAGGGTAGTGTGTTTGAAAACTTACCACTTGTAAGTAACAAAGAAATCATGCAAATGCGTAAAAATTGTGGAGAAACAATGGAACAAATGTATCATTGTAAACAATGTCGAGCAGATGCAATTGGCCAATTAGGAGATGACAGATCCATTGAATTTAATACCAGTAATAAGGTAGAAAAAGCTGAAATAATTACAGAGTTGGATCCTAATTTAAAATCAAAAGTATTTAAAGTTGCAGTTGCAACGAAGAGTGGCATGATTGTTGATCAACATTTTGGTCAGGTTTCTGAACTTTATGTGTATGAATATGTAGATGGAAATGCAAAATTTATAGAGAAAAGAAATATTGAACAGTATTGTGAAGGTAAGCAAGAATGTGATGAAAAAGAAGATAAAATCACAATGATTATTAATACAATTTCGGATTGTGATGCTGTCATTGTAATGAGAATAGGTGAAGCGCCAAAGATTAAATTAAGTCAAAAGGGAATCCGAGTATTTACAACTTACGATAAAATAGAAGATTCGGTTAAAAAGGTTGCAGCTGAGATGTCAGTTAAATAAAATAGCAACAGAAAAGTAAATGGGAATCAGTGTGGAGAAATTTTCACATCAACTAGTTTGTAAGTGCGAGCAACGCACGTAAGGGAGGATAATATGGTTAGTCCAAAGTATCATGTATTTATTTGCACGAGTTGTAGAATTAACGGTCAACAAAAAGGATTTTGTCATTCCAAAGGCTCCGTTGACATTGTACAGAGATTTATGGAAGAAATTGATGATAGAGACTTATCAGGCGATGTAATGATCACAAATACAGGGTGTTTTGGAATTTGTGAAAAAGGTCCAGTCGTTGTAGTTTACCCAGAAGGTGTTTGGTATGGGAACGTAACAGAGGATGATGTAGAAACTATCGTAGAACAACATTTTGAAGGTGGTTCTATTGTAGAGTCACTTGTAATATAATTTCTTCATGATATCATATAATATGAAGGGGGCTAGTGAATGATTCAAATAATAGATAATACATTAACAGCTTTTGATGATTGTTTGCCATCTAAAGAAGATCTATATCACTTTTGTGAGATGCTATTTGCAATTGGGGTAGATATGGTTGAATTATCGATTGATGCATATGAGAAAATGGAACAGTTGCCAGAAAACGGTAAATTTGCTCTTTATGCTGAATATGCAGAAATAATAGAAATGTATCCTGGCTTTCATCGTTATATATGTCATCATGAAGTTAATCTTGAAAAGGTGATTAATGAAATACAATTAAATGATATAAGAGAAATTGTAAGGCTAAGAGCACTGCACAATTGTAAGGAAATTCGTGTCATTGGATTGGATGATATTATATGCGGAGCATATGACCAAACAATGAGCGAAATGAAAAATAATTTACCAAAAAGTAAAATTAATTTCTGCCCAGAAAATAATTATGGTTGTGCAAGTGCGCTAGCAGTTCAATGGATTTTGATGGAGGGTCAAAATATTACGACTAGCTTTGCGGGGTACAAAAACAATGCAGCAACGGAAGAAGTAATTATGGCATTACGCTTAGCCGCGCGACATAAACCCAATCGTGATATATCAATATTGCCAAGGTTAGGAGAGTTATTTGAGAGAATAACTAATACAACAATAAGTAATAATAAACCAGTAATTGGGAAAAATATATTTAAAGTAGAAGCTGGTATTCATGCAGATGGAATTAAGAAAAATCCCGCAACCTATGAAGCATATGATCCTAAATGCGTAGGAGGAACATCTGAATTAGTGATAGGAAAACATTCTGGCTTAAAAGCACTTAAGTATAAAATGCAAGAATTAGAAATGCCAATACCAATAGACGCAGTGCTTGAAAAAGTACTATGCAAGGTTAAAGTAGTGTGCACAGAAAATAGAAATAGTATGAGCGATAAAGAGTTTGAAAAACTTGCGATTGAGGTGATTGCCGATGAAGGAAACTAAATTCATAGTTGATACGACATTGCGAGATGGAGAACAAAGTCCTGGTATTGTATTGCGTACAGAAGATAAGGTGAAAATAGCCAAATATTTGGATGATATTGGTATATATGAGATAGAGGCAGGCGTACCGTGTTTGGGGCGAGTGGAGGAAGAAGGTATCTGCGCAATATTAGAAAATACTTCAAATGCAAAAATATCGGTTTGGAGTCGTATGAATGTGGAAGATATTAAAAAATCCATAGTCTGTAAACCGGATATTATACATATAGGAGCTCCAGTGTCTTATATTCAAATATATAGCAAATTAAAAAAGAATAAGGTTTGGGTGCAAAAGTCAATACTAGAATGCGTTGCAGTTGCAAAAAGTCAAAATATTGATGTAACAGTAGGATTAGAAGATGCATCAAGGTCTGATATTGGATTTCTACTAAGTTTGATAAAAGAACTGAGAAAAGAAGGAGTTGAAACAATACGTATAGCAGACACAGTTGGCGTTTTGACACCGAATAGAACAAAAGAATTGGTTGAAACAATAAAGGCATATTCGGATATTAAAATTGAAATGCACATTCATAACGATTTGGGAATGGCAGTAGCCAATTCAATTATAGGAGCAAAAGCAGGTGCGGATTATATAGATAGCACCTTATTTGGCATTGGAGAAAGAACTGGAAACTGTAATTTTTATGATTTTGTAAAAGCAAGCGAATCGATATTTCAATTCGCAATGACGAAAAAACAAATTCGAGAAGTTGAAAAACAAGTATACCAAGAATTGAAGGGAGCTATGTAGCGCATGATAAAAATTGGAGTCATATTAAATCAAGAAGATAAAATTTCATCTCTTGTAGATGGAACATACGTAGCGATTTATGAAAAGAATGAATCGGGTTGGGCTAAAACTTATGAAGTAAAGGAGTGTTTTACTCAAAGAGACTCTATCAACGAGATGCGAGAATTTCTAAAAAAGCTAATTGTAGAATTAGAAGATTGTAAAATTTTAATTGGATCAATTCTTACTGGAATTCCGTTTATGATACTTGATAAAGCGGGTTTCATGCTTTGTGAAGCAGAGGAACTTTCTGAGCGTCTATTTGAAGAAATAGCAATGGACTATGAGCAAATACTGTTGCAAAAACAGGATGAGACAAAACCTACGTTTGATTACCCAACAGCACCATTCGAGACGAAAGAAAAAGGTATATTTGAACTAGATATGAAAAAATTGCACGAAAGTCATCCAGAGGTTTCTTCTAAAATGGCACTTATTCCATTTCTTAAAGCGGGTAAGTTTTATAAGTTGATTGTTTATTGTAATCATGTAATGCCCTGGTTTGATAGAGAACTTCCGATACTTGATTTGGAGTATCAGGTTAATATGTTAGAGGGACAAGGGTATCAGGTTGAGATAGAAAAGAAGTGTTGTGAATAAATCTCACATGAAATTAAGAAAATAAATAAATAATATAGATAGATTCAAAAAGAAAAGAAGAGATTCGTTCAAATTCACAAGAACGAATCTCTTCTTTTAAATTAATAGAAAGGTTCAAAGAAACTTCCTTTAACAATTAACTAAATAATCGTTTCAATTCCTCGGCTAAACGAACTGAATTTTGAACTGTAGCAGATAGTTCTTCCATGGCAGCAGATTGATCTTCTGTAATTCCCATGGTTGTTTGTGAATTTTCGATTGTCAAATTGATTTTATCATTAATTTGTGAAGTCAAATCTGTAATCTGTATTGCAGTATTCTTTGAACTTTCGGACAAGTTCTGAATTTCTTTTGCGACTACAGCAAAACCTCTTCCATCATTTCCAATACGGGCAGCTTCAATCGATGCATTTAATCCTATCATACGGGTTTTAGCCGCAACGTGTTTAATCGATTGTAATACATTCGCTATTTCTTTTGTAACAGCACCAATTCCGCTTATTTCTTCTCCAAGAACCTGTTGATTCGTTGTAATATCTTGAGCACTTTCAGCAAGAGATTCTACAGTCTGAGAAATTTGTAAAAAGTTTTCAGCTAAATTAGAAGATAATAGTTCTGTTTCAATTCTATTATATCCATTTTGTGCCAAAGTATTTGCAATGGTAAAAAGTACATCAGAAGCAGCGATAATATTTTTTTCAGGAATGATATCAATATGAGTAGCTGCCTCCCATAAACTCTCTTCAGGCAAATTAAGTTCTTTTGCTACATTACTTATTGTATTTTTATCAGGAGCTGAATCGAGAATTTGACCACCTAGAATAGTTCCTAAATGTTCGCCTTTTATAATGATAGGAGCCGCAAAATCAATCAATCCAGCATGGCAACTGCCCACATAGGGTTTACCCAGTTTGACAGACTCATCCCCCATTTGACTATGGCAAGTGGCACATTTACTATCACCTAAAGAATTAGAGTGAATAAACTTGCTACAAAAATCGCGATAATGACTTGGCCTTGTAATTTCTTCGCCAACGCGGTTAACGGATACTGCAGCGCAATTCATCCCCAAAGCAAAATTATCTAAAAAATATTGTAAAACTTTCATATCGATAATATCTTCAACCTCTAAACATTTTAAATCAATGACGCCTGCTTTTATAGATATCATAGGTAATACCTCCTTTATAGTGAAAATACATATTCATTAATTAAGTATATACTATGACATAGTGCAAAACAACCAAAAAACGACAAAATCAAATATTTAATATATATAAAAAAAGTGTAAAATATACATAAATTATTGTTCGATTTTATAAATGAATTACATGTAAAATAGGATTAATAATAAAATGATTTAAAGTAAAAAATTTTGATATAATTCATTAGTGAAGTATCATATTTTGAGCAATCAAAAAGAGCAATCAGAGAAAACCTCTAGTTGCTCTAAAT
>JBGUEQ010000053.1:0-35484 GCA_041821265.1 Lachnotalea sp.
GTAAGTGTATTAGTCATGAATTTAATGACAAGGAAGATTATTATTTTAGATTTGAAAATAAATCTCATCATGCAGGAGAATATCAAAATTATATTGAAGAGTTCGCAACAAAGATGAATCTAGGCTTAACTCCAAAACCGGATTTAAGCGAAGGAATACGTACACTTGCGGTTATGGAAGCCATGGTGCTATCAATGACAACTGGAACGGCAATTCATGTTAAAGATGTTTTAGAGCAAAGAAATACTATACTTAAGTAATATGAGAAGACCTTGAAACCGTAGGATTGGCGGATTTCAAGGTCTTCTTTATGTTACTTTTTGTTACTTTATGTTTCTTTTTGTTACTTTTTGTTTCATGCTAGTTAAATATAATTACCTTAAAATTCTATGTAAAATTAAATGTACATATGCAAGATATAGTTGACATACCATTCCGGCTGTATTATAATAAATGAAAATAGAAATAGATAAATACAAAAAGATACTGGAAGATAAAAGGGATACAAGCAATATTCAGTAGATACAAAATAAAAATTAAAGGAGGTAGGTGAATGAAAAATTTAAAGCTTAAGTTGGCAAGAATGGAAAAAGATTTATCTCAGATAGAACTTGCTAAAAAGACTGGGGTTGCTAGACAGACGATTGGGATGATTGAAGCTGGAGACTATAACCCCACACTTAATTTATGTATATCTATTTGTAAGGAACTCGGAAAAACATTAAACGATCTATTTTGGGAGGATGACAAATTATGAAGAATTATTTAGATGAAAGACAGTATCAGATTTCAAACAGCATTGCAGCAAATGCTTTTTATGCGATGTTCGCAGTTAGCGTTATCAGTATTATTGTACAGCTTATCCTTCTTGACACAGGGGTAATGAATGTGATTGGCCAAACTATAATATTACTAGGTGGAGGCATTGTATATTTGGTTTGTTGCGTTAAAAAGGGAATATTCTCGCTTAAAGGAAAGTCCTTAACATGGCTTGAAAATTTATTGATCAGTGTTATGTGCTCAGGGATTTTCACTATATTTTATGGAATTGTAATTAGCAAAAATACAATGATTAAAATAAGTAAAAAGATATGGAATTGGGATAATATTTAGTATTGCATTCAAGGAAAACACATCGACCAATAAAATGGAAGTCCACCGCGTCTTACAAAAATATTGACCCTACTATCATAAAAGTATATAATGAAGTTAGCAAAACCCAACACGCCTCTCCATGATGCGGATAATGTTGGGTCTTTTAATATTAGGAATATTTTATTGATATCATGTAGTGGAAAACATAGATATATGTGATTCAAGCTTGTACAATATTTTGTAACTATTCAGTACCCATAAATGCGGGGTGTTTTGCTAGGCAAAAACCAGAGTTTTGTAGCACTAAAATGCAATTCTCATGCATTTTGTGTGCATCGCGTAGCGGTAACTTATGAAGGTACTGAATAGTTATAATAATTTCATAGATTAGGGGATATACGATGAATTCAAAAGTGAACAAACGAAGATTAGAAATTATGAGTATCATTCAGAGTGAGGGAGAAGTAAATGTACTTCAAATGGCAAACTTATTCAAGGTGACTACAGAGACCATCAGAGCTGATTTTGATTTTCTTTGTAAAGAACATGGATGGGAAAGAACACACGGTGGAATTAAGAAAAAGGATCAGAGCAAATATAATAAGCATTATTTTTTTCAGGAACGAGAAATCGTTCATATGGAAGAAAAGAAAAAAATATGTTTTAAGGCAATGGAATTAATTGCAGATGGAGACTGTATCTACGTGGATGCAGGATCTACCGTTATTTATCTGTTGAATTATCTGAACCTGAAAAACAATCTAACCATAGTAACACATTCAATAGGATTCTTGGTACGTTATATACTTGGTGGCTATGAAACAATGTTTAAGGAACGGGGGCACCGTTTTATTTTTGTAGGTGGTGAAGTGGATGCCAACATTATGATGACTTATGGAACTTTTTTTAATCAAAATGTTGCAGAATTAAATTACGATCACCTGATTTTCTCAGTCGATGCCTTTGACATGAATATCGGAGGAACTGATGTAGATTGTCAGGCCTATACCACATTTAAATGCTTAGAAAAGCAGGTCAGAAATAAAATTTTGCTTATTGATCAAAGTAAGTTTGATTTACAGGCAACCTATAATGTGATTGCATTAGAAGAAATAAATAGCTTGATCACTGATTCGCCAATAGCAGATGAGTGGAAAATTGCACTTGAACAAAAACATGTGACCTATTACTTGGTTTAAATAAAAATAGAATTAAAACAATAAAACAAAATAAAAACAAATAAATACGATATAAAAGCAAAAAAAAAGAATGAATTTACCAATTCTTAACGTTGTTTTTATATCTTTTTTTTGTTTGCATGATATTATCAGTTCAACAGTAAGAAAGGGGAATTAGAATGAAGAAAGATGATTTAACAAGAATTGGGTTTTGCCTGCCTTTTTTGATACCGTTGTTTCTATTTTGGATTATACCATTGGTGATGTCATTTTCCATTGGGTTTACTGATTGGGATTATTTATCTCCAGAGATCAATTTTGTTGGATTTAGCAATTATACTGATATGTTTACCAATATAGAATTTATAAAGGCATTATGGAACACTTTGGCATTTTCTTTTGGAACCATCATTCCAACTCTTGTATTTGGATTCTTATTAGCACTACTTTTTGAAAAAGAATTTTTGGGAAACAAACTATTTAGAACAATTATTTTCAGTCCTTGGATTACTCCAACGGTTGCGGTATCAATGGTGTGGTCATGGATTTATGAACCAGAAAGAGGGTTTGCCAATTACTTTTTAAAGTGGCTACATATGCAACCACTTCCCTGGCTTCAGAGTAGTAGCACAGCCATGGTGGCAGTAATTATATTTACAATATGGAAATCTATAGGCTGGACATTTTTATTCTATATTGGAGCATTATCGCAGGTATCACCAAGCTTATACGAGGCAGCAGAGATTGATGGAGCTACCTATTTGGAAAAAGTATACTACATTACTTTGGTTTATATATCTCCAACTACATTTTTTTTGTTTATTACTAACATGATTCAGTCAATACAGGTTTACGATCAGATACAGATTATGACGCAGGGAGGTCCTGGTGGAAGTACTACCACATTATTGTATCTGTTTTACAAGAAGTCTTTTCAGAATTTCCAGATGGGTCCAGCCAATGCAGTGGCAATGATTATCGTAGTGATTATCGCACTGTTATCTTTTATTAGCAACAGAGTTAGTAAAAAGTGGGTGCATTATGACTAGAGATAAAAATGTAAAAAGAAATAAGAAAATAGTGATGGGGTTTAAATACCTATTTTTAACAGGGATATCATTTCTGTTTGCGTTCCCTTTCCTGTGGATGGTATTTGGATCATTTAAAACAAATAACGAAATTTGGCAAACACCTTATGAATTGTTGCCTGAAAATTTTGATTTTGCATTGTTGATACAAAATCTTAGAGAAATCAAATTAGGAACATATTTAAATAATAGTTTTTTTGTAGGAATCGTAGGAACAATATTCATTATGATTGTGAGTGCGCTATTTGCCTACGCAGTAGTTTTTCTTAAAAGTAAAAGTATGGATATGATTTTTAATCTGATTTTGATTACCTATATGCTTCCAGGAGCGGTTACTTATGTGCCAGCTTATTATATTTTGGCACAGATGAATATGCTAGACAAATTGTCAGGTTTAATATTTTCTTATCTGGCAAATGTATTTGTTGTGTTTTATTTAAGGCAGTCATTTATGAAAACAGGTTATGGATTTGTGGAGGCTGCAAAAATCGATGGAGCGAATCATTGGTCAATATTATATCATATTATATTGCCTTTGAATAAATCAGCAATGTGTTCTGTTGGCCTATTAACGTTCATACAGCTGTACAATAGTTATATGTGGCCTAGCATTATGCTGAAAAGTCAAGAGAAGTATTTAATATCGCAGGGTTTAAGACAATTTTTTATACAAGATGGAGCTTACGGAATGAAATGGTCGCAGATTATGTTAGCAAGTACAGTTGCTATTTTGCCGATTATCGTAATCCTGATTGTAGCACAGAAGTGGTTAGTAGCAGCGATTTCACAAGATAGTGGAGTGAAATTCTAGAGGTAAAATCGAGGAGGAAAAAATGAAGAAAAAAATCGTAAGTGTAATGTTGGCATCAGTGCTTGCAATATCAACATTGGCAGGATGTTCTACAAATCAAAGTAGTGAGGTGGCAACAAGTGATGCTGCAAGTAGCACGACAAATCAAATAGCAGAAACATCAAAAAACGAAACAACAACACAAACAAGTACAAGTAGTGAACCAGTCGAAATTGAATTCTGGCATGCGTTAGGAGGCGACCTTGGAAACTCAATTCAAAGTATCATTGATTCCTACAATGCATCACAGTCAGAATATGTAGTTAAACCAGTTGTGATTGGAAGCTATTCAGAAATTGATGAAAAACTTCAAGCAGCATATGTGGCAAAAAATGTTCCAGCTTTAGTGGCGGGCGGTTCTCAGGATACTTTTTATCAGAAGGATCTTGTAGAAAATTTTGAAGATTATATGACTAGTGATTATAATCAAGACGATATTGTTGGAGGATTTCTGGATGCAGCTACCAGAGATAGAAAAATGGTGTTTGCTCCTGCTTATGGAACTTCACAAGTGCTTTACTACAACAAAGCGGTTCTTGACGAAGCAGGATACACAGAAACAGACTTAAGTAACTGGCAATCATTGGAATCTCTTAAGGATAAGGTAGTTGGCATTAATACTGGAAAAGGACAAATTCAATATGTATGGGAACCAATGTGGGGTTACGAGAATATGGTTGATGTCGTATCGAGTGCAGGCGGTAAATTTATTTCAGAGGATGGAAAAACAGTTTTAATCAATGATGCAACTTGGGTTTCTATCTTCGATCAGTTCAGAAAATGGATCAATGAAGATAAATCTATGACAATCCATTCGGGTGGACAAGGCTGGGAATATTGGTATAAAACAATGGATGATTGGGTGTATGGAACTTCATTGGGATACACAGGTTCACCAGGAGATTATACCATTGCGTTAGAAGCAATTACCAAAGCCAAAGCAGACGGTTACAAAACAGAATTTGCAGTTGCCATGCAGCCAGGTTGGGAAGATAATGATCCAGCTCCATATTTTTCAAGTGTAATGTACTATATTCCAAAATGTTCCAATCTTACCGAAGAACAGAAAAAAGGTGCGGCAGACTTTGTTACATATGCAACAAATACTGACAATACAGCAAAGTTTTCGATGGAAACAGGTTATGCAGCAGTTCGTAATTCAGTACTTGATCTTGCGGATTACCAGACATACCTAGAATCGAATCCAGATGCAGACGTTGCATTAAAACAAATTGATCTTTATGCAGTTCCTGAGTTTGTAGATCCAACAGGTGGAGCAATTACAACTGCCCTTAAGGATGCAGTAGATAAGATTCAGATTGAAAATGTTTCAGCACAAGAAGCATTAGACTATGCAGCAAAAGAAGCACAAAAAGCACTTGATAAAGTAAATCAATAAGGAAAATAATTCCCAATCAACTTTAAGTACTTAAAATTAATTTGAATAAGGTGATAAAATGAAGATGCAGAAAAACATAAAAATTCAGAATCAATTAGAACTCGCTCATTTTCATGTACAGAAGCCAATAACCAGTTTATTGGTTTCTGTAGTTATGGAAGGAGATGAATATGCACTAATCTTGGTTTATAATCCAAATAATATAGTTTGTGGATTTATTTCAAAAGAATTGAGCCATTTTTTAGATGAATTTTACATTTCAGACAATTGCTGTACGCTAAATGGTCTTAGACATGAATTAGTAGAAGGGATGTATACGGTAGCTATTATTTCCATTCATTCTGTTGAAAAAAAGAATTTGGAAATCAACTTTGACATAGAAATGGATATTATAAAAGAATATGATGAAAGTTACTGTCAGAAAACAGAATCTCAGATTGCTCCTAGTTTTGATGAAATTTTGGAAGAAACACATCGCTATTATAAAGGAGATTTTCATGGACATACCATATATTCAGACGGGAATAACACTCGATTGGAAGCGAATGAGATTCTGAAACAGCAGCAAATGGATTTTATGGCATTTACGGAGCACAATAGTATCCCACTTACACAGGGAAATACTCCATGTTTATCAATTCCTTCCTTTGAACTCACGTTGCCGACGGGGCATATCAATGTGCATGGAATAAAAGATATGAACACAATATTTCTAAAACTACAAACTAGCAATATTTTGAATAGTAATTTAAGTGAAAAGGAACTATTTCAGTTAATCTGTGATATGACGGTGGAATGTTATTCTGGTGAAGCCAATCTTTCGCTTAATCATATGTTTTTGAAACCTTGGCATTTTAACTATGAAAACTTTGATATGTCAAAACTAAATACCATCGAAATAATTTGTGACCCTACCTATGCAACCTCAGAAGAGGCCAATGATAAAGCCGTTGCTTTTCTTGATTTTCTATGGGAGGAAGGTCTGCTGATTTATGGAATTGGTGGAAGTGATAGTCATAATAAACAAGAAGAACGATATGAGGGTGCGGTGGAACCTTCCATCTATGGAGATCCAGCCACCTATGTTTTTTGTAAAGGGTTATCCATTCGAAATATCGTAGACGCAGTAAAAAAGGGACACGCATATGTAGCAAGATATGTGACAATGGATATTTGTATATGTGAGGGAAAATATCTTCCGGGGGATGAAGTAGAGGCAGTGGGAGAAGTATTTACATCTGATATAAATAAGACAGGAAAAGAATTAAAAGAAGAACTAATTACCTATGAGGTTCATATAGATTCTAATAAAATATTAAATAGAGAATTGGTAGGGCGTTTTATCCTCAATAACCAGATTGTAAAAGAAATCAGGTTAAATAAAGAACAGGATAAAATCTATGATACGGTATCGTTTCGTATGGAAAATAATCCAGGCAGCTGGTGGTTGCGCTTTGGAATTTACGACAAAGCAGGTCATGTAATTGCCTATGTAAATCCAATCTATCGAAATAAAAAAGCATGTAATGCTTCGGAGTTTAAAATATTAAAAGAGAAGTTTGGAGAGTAGGATGATAAAAGGCATATTATTTGATAAAGATGGAACGTTGATTGAATTTAACCAATACTGGCATTTCATTCTTCAAGGACTTTTTGAGAAATTAGAAAAGGAATATCAGATATCAAAAAATACAATTACTGAATTAAAAACAGTGTCCGGTTTTCAGAAAAAAGGATTTGAAAAGGAAAGTATCATACAATATCTTGCCACTTCTGACATCATGTCCTTGTGGCATAAAATAATTATTAAAAATGAAAATAACACTCCTGTGTTTTACAGTGAAAATAAATTGACAGAACTATTAGATGAGCAAGCTTTAGATCAAAACGTGAAAGTTGAGGCACTAGACGGAGTAACGCAACTCTTAAAGTATTTAAAAGAAAAAGAATATTATCTTGGAGTAGCAACTGCCGACACTAGAAAATCGACAGATGACAGTCTAAATAAAGCTGGACTTTATGAAAAATTTGACTATATTGGCTGTGACGAAAAGGGGTTACAGCCAAAACCTTCAGCCCAGTTGGCAGTTTTGTTTTGTGATAAAGTAAACATTAGAATGGATCAAGTTTTAATCGTGGGAGATAGTGTTACCGATATGCTATTTGCAGAAAATGCAGGCGCAGAGTTCGTGGGAATAAGAACAGAATACAATCAGTATCAAGAGTTTGAGAAAAAAAATAAGAAAATGGTAGAGCATATCATAGATATCATTGAGACTTGTGGACTCTAAGAAATTACTGGTATAATACCAGATTATAAACGAAAGATGTAGTGGGAAAGAAAATGAAGCAATATGATTGGAATTTTCTAAAAATCAAAAGTCATGGTTATATCTTTGTAAGTGTTTTATTATGGGGGCTTTCACAGTTTATGATGGATCAATTACTGCTATTTTTTTCTCCTACGCTGTTAATTTTTTTGAGGTTTTTTTTGAGTGGGCTGATTTTAATAGGGGTATTTAATCAAGAAAAAAAATTTCATTACATATATATCATAACCGGTGGACTAGGTTCTTTTGGCTATTATAAACTGATAGCATTTTTATTAAGATTTATCTTAAGGAAGAATCAGATTTCTTTAGCTGGACTGATTCAACCGTAGAGACTACTGAGAAGTTAATGTTCGTGTTTGGTACCTCAAAGAAGAAACACAAGGTTACCCATTGTTATTTTTTTACATGGATAGATCGGAATTAATCTAACGGGAGAAAAGTGCTTAAAGGCATTCAGACAAAAACAGTCAAAGAAGCTACAAATAAATATTACTAAAAAATTACATTAAATAAATAGAAAATCATAGAAAATTACATATTTTAAATATATTAATGGAGTTAATAATATAAATTTGCATATTACTTGAATGTTTTGCAATAATATATTATAATAATATTATAAAAATCAATATTAGACAGAATATTAAGACATATAAATTGATAAAATTAATAATTATACATTTAAATCATATATTGAGTGTTAATAACATGTATAATAAAAGTAATCATATTATTACGTATAAGTTTTAAATATAGAAAAATCCAGTATTTTAGATAACTAAATAATTTTAGAAGCGTATTCATTTGACTAAGATAAATAGTTGATTATGAAACAATACTTATAATTTTAACTATTTATTCATTCTTAATATATAGATCAAGGAAGGAGGAAACATTTATTTTTAATAGTTAAATAGTTGAAGTAAAAATTTTGTATCAACTAATTTTTCTATTATTAAATTCAGTGTAGATTAGGATGTAACTAATAATGCAAGACAAATAGTGTGTTAGGTATGTTATAAAACAACACATTACTTGTTTGATAATTAACCACAAAGTACTGGAAGTAGAAAGTTTATTTTTATTATTTATCTGTAGAATTTTTACTTTAGAAGAACTTATTGTGTAAGTTTTAGAAAGGAGACTTGAATATGTTATTAGCAGCTATTTTTGGGATTGTTGGATTGATTTTTATTATTAATGGAATATCTGATCGGTTTTGCAAAAAGCCTGTGGGGATTTATCATAACTTAAGGACACCTTCTAGTGATCAGATTAGTGATGTAAAAGCTTATAATAAAGCGGTTGGAAATTTATATCTATTATATGCTCTTTATTTTATTTTTAACGGTATCATCTTATTTATTGACCCGGTTAAAACGACAATTATTGTAGTAACCGCCACCTTTCCACTAGCTCTAGGCATAATGTTTTATTATGAGTTGAAAATAGTACCAAAGTATTTTATATAATTCAATTCTTAATGAAGCAAAAAGTTATCTTAAAGTGACAGTAAATATGCTAATATAGTAAACATTATTTAACGAGAGAATTCTCAAATAAAACAGCACCTTTTGTTTCAAAATAAGGTGCTGTTTTATTTGAGTTATTTTAACTATTAACCAAAAGATTAGTACGGTAAGTATATAGAGGTATAATAATCGAAAATAGATAAAAGGTATTGAAATGGCATAAATGAAAGGCTGTTGTAACTATTGAAGACCTGTGTTAAAATTCTTTTATTAATTACAAACAAAGTAACGGAGGTCTTTAATATGGTTACGATAAAAGATATTGCAGATATGCTTGGGATAAGTACAACGACAGTTTCTAATGTTATACATGGAAAAACTGGAGAAGTATCGCAAAAAACAGTGGAACGTGTACAGAAGCTTGTACAAGAGTATAATTATGTTCCTAACATTAATGCCCGAAATTTGGCACAAAATAAATCCAAGATTATTGGAGTTGCAATAAAGGCAAGCCATTTTAAGTACGAAAACATTATTTCAGATCCTTTTTTTGCTGAACTGATCGGAGCAATTGAAGCAGAAGTAAGGTCAAAAGGTTATTTTATGATGATTTATATTTCCGCTACCATTGAGGAAATCATTCAGTATGTTTCAACCTGGAATGTAGATGGGCTTATTCTAGTAGGTATGATACATGATGATTATATTAAGATGAAATGGAGATACAAAAAACCAACAGTACTCATAGATAGCTATTTGCCAGAAGGAATTACAAAATACGTTAATATAGGACTTGATGATGAAGTTGGAAGTTATAATATGACTAAATATCTATTAGAGAATGGACATCATAAAATTGGTTTTGTGGCCGATAATATGGAGGGAGTAGACTATTATCGTTACATGGGGCATAAAAAGGCATTACAGGATAATAAAATTCTTGTAGAGGAAGAAAATTTGATGATTGTACCTCAAGGGCATCAAGAAGAAAAAGCGATTCTGAAGGAATTTTATGAAAAAATCGGTAGTTTAACTGCATTTATGTTTTGTTCCGATTATTATGCTACTATTGTATTGAACTATTTAACAGATAGAGGTGTTAAGGTTCCAGATGATATTTCCATTACTGGATATGATAATAATCATTTCTCAAAGGTGGTTCGACCAGCACTGACGACGGTGGGACAAGATGTGACAAAGAAAGGGAGTCAAGCCGTTTCTTATTTGATAAAGATGATTAATGGACAGCCAATAAAGCAGTTAGACATCAAGCTTCCGACAGAACTGGTGATTCGATCTACTGTAAGAAAAATATAATTATTCAGTACCTTCCTAGTTATCGCTACATCATGCACACAAAATACAAGAATACTGCATTTTGAACTATAAAATTAAGTATTTTATTTTGTAAAACACCTCACGTTAATGGGTGTTAAATAATTACAGAAAATAAGTTGAAAAAGATACACCTTATCGCGGAACACTTTGCGAGGGTGTATTTTTTAAATGAAAAATACACTTGATTTCTCTGTATCAGAATTGTTGGTACAGATTACACGCCACGTTAATTGATGGAGCTGTCCTTGTTGCAATAAGATCTTTCAAAATGAAATGCATGATCGATTGGTTAAAATCAGATGAAAAACACACACTTGTAAAAAATAACTAAAACAGAACTGAAAATAGCAAAATTATATACAATATATGGGGTATCGCCAACATTTCCGATAAAACCCACGCTAAGGGAATATTCGGTTATATGTTGGCAATTTTACACACGTTAAGGACCATTCTTATTAATTTCAAATATTCAAAGGTCTTAATTGATCTGTTTCAATTTTATTTTCTACATCAAATGTATATTCTCCAAGAAAATTTATATGTTCCCATCCAAGTGGAGCTATGTGCTTCAACAAATTTTCGTCAAAACCTCCGTTGGCTTTCAATTAGGCAACAGCCTTCTGCAGATAAGTGGTGTTCCAAATACAGATAGCATTTATTATAATATTTAAGACACTGGCTCTTTGCAATTAATCTTGTAGCTCACGCTCTCTAAGTTCTCCGCGCTTTCCAAAAAAAATTGCTCTGGCCCAAGCATTAACAGCCTCGCCTTTATTTAATCCCTTTTGTATTCGCCTTCTCAGTGATTCATTAGAAATATAATCAAGAATAAATATAGTTTTTTCTATACGTCCCATTTCTCTAAGTGCAGTAGCCAAAGCGTTTTGCCTTGCATACGAACCTAACTTCGCCATAATAAGAGAACCTGATTCTTTCCCTTCTCTGATAGAATAAGCGAGTCGCAGCACATCATAATAATTTTCCTGAATAATTTTTGTATTTATTTTTCCTTGAATAATGGTTTCAATTTTAGCATAGTCACTATGTTTTGAAAAGGAATATAGCTTTAATTCAGATATATCTCTAATTCTAGGAGCAAAACGGAATCCTAATATATGACTTAACCCAAATACTTGGTCGGTGTATCCAGCCGTATCGGTGTAATGCTCATCTATGCATAATTCTGTTTCGTGGTATAAAAGTCCATCAATCACATGAACCGCATCCCTTGCATTTGTATTAATGACTTTGGTATAGAACGAAGAAAACTGATCACTTACAAAGCGGTACATGGTAGTTCCTTTTTCTGATCCGTAATGAGGATTGTGTTCTGACGTTAAGGAAGATACGCCGACTTGCACCCGCATTCCATCACTGGATGATGTAGAACCATCTCCCCAAGAGGAAGAAAGGAACTGTTTATGCTGATAATTTACAAGTGTAGCCTGTGAACGTTTCATTGAAGCGTCATACATTCTCCATTGGGCTGTATTGGCCATTTGGCGATATGTAATCCCTGGTGTTGAATCGGCCATTTTTACTAAACCAATATTTGTTCCCATTACTATTAATGCAGCCATCAAAACAGCTTTTTTTTCGTTTCTAACTGCATTACCTGTAGATGCATGAATAAAGTTCCTGTCAAATTCGGTCCAACTTGCAACCTTTATTAATAGTTCTGGCAGCTTAATCTTTGGCAGCATCTTATAAAGTCGTTCACTTAATGCCAATGCTTCTACTGGTGTATTCTTTTCAAGTTTATCAACATGTATTCTGTCATTACCAATATTTACACCCTCAAGTTTATCAATGTTTTTAGATACCAATTGAAGTCTATTATATAAAGCTTCCATTCTTTCCTTTAAATATTCATTAAATAATGTACTGACTGCTAGTTTTGAAGATGTGAATTTAATATTATTCCAATCATCATTAGGAACAAGATATTCATCAAAATTTTTATAATTCCTACTGCCTTTAACCGCAACATCTCCTGAACGAATTCTATTCTTTAATTTTGTGTATGCCGCCATTTCATAGTAATGTCGGTTTATGCTACCTCCTGTTTCATAAACGTATTTACTCCAACGATTAGATATAAATCCAAGTGGAGCATCTTCTGGTACCTTCCTTTTGCCAGTCTCATTCATATCATTAATAACTTTTATGGCATCAATCAATGGTTTAACAGAGGTATTTGAGCAAATAAATTCAAGATACTTTACGAGCGCAGGGGTATATTTACGAAGCTGATTGTATCTGCTGTTAAGTAAAACTAAATAATCATAATTAACCGGTCTTGCAAGCTTTTTTGCTTCTTCTACAGATGAAACAATTTTATCCCAAGGCATAACTGCTTCTAAAGTTGTAAATGAATCTAATCCTTCGTTTTTTGCTTTGATAAGTGCAGCTCCTATATCAGCAAATTGTATAACCTTTTCATTTAATGATTTACCATTCTTCTTTTGAATCTCTTCCTGCTCCTTGCGACCTTTAGAAAGTAAAATATTAATCTGCCTGTCCTGAATTTCGATGGCAAGGTCAATCAATGTCTGACTTAAATCATAGAGATAAATGGATAGCATTGCATATCTTTTGTTTTCTTCAAAGCATCGGTAAGAATGAGGTTCATATTTTGAACCTAGTATTGATAGCTGTCTTAACCTGTTTGGATGGATACCTTCTAAATTAAGTTTTAGATTAAGTTTTCTTATCACTTCCAGTTTTTCAATAATGTCCATAAAAGCTTTGGGCGAGGATTGTCCAGGATCTTCTTTTAAATAGGCTAAAGTAGTTTTTACGGTTTCATTTGGTGACTCAATTATTTTATCTAACTGTCGTTTTTGCAAATTTGATATTGATTTATTTATTAAGCTTAGTACCATATTATCAGCTTTTTGCAGTACTTCATTGATTATTTTTTCAATTGTTGTGATACCCGGAAGAATGATTTTTTTCCTTTTTATTTCCTTGATTCCTATTCTTAAAAGCCTTCCAGCATTGTCATTTTCCATAGCAAAGGATATTAAAAATTCAGATAGAAAAATACTATCAGAATCAGTAAAGTTTCTGTACCCGTATTCCTCACGAAGTTCTTGAAGATGTTCAAGCCTTGTATTTTCTCTTTGACCATATAAATCAAATTCTTTTGGACATATTTGAAACTGTTCTGCAATATAGTTTAATACTATATCCGAAATATCGTTTATATTACTTAATGACCAACCAGGATTACGTAAGCAACAAAGCTGAACAGCAAATCCCAGTTTATTATAATCTCTCCTGTGCCGTTTTATAATCTCAATATCGTTATCAGTAAATGTATAATGTTTTGCAATTTCCCATTCGCTGATGTTTTTCGGTATTTGTGTAAATTCTAGTCTTTGTTCTTCTGTTAGTAATATTTCAGGTGCTGCCATAGTAACCCGCACATTAATTATTGTTTCTCAGGTCTATATATCGATAAAGGCTTGTTTTACTTACGCTAGTAGCCTTTTTTATTTCCGATATAGAATACTCTTTGCTATCGTACATTTTTAAAGCTAAATCTATATTTTTTTGATGCATGGGAGGTCTGCCGCCTTTTCTGCCTCTTGCTCTGGCACTTTTAAGTCCTTCTTTTGTTCTTTGGCTTTTTAAATCTCTGTCAAATTGACTAATGCCTGCAAATATAGTAAACATTAAATTACCCTGTGGAGTAGTTGTATCCGCCCATGGTTCTTTTAAACTCTTAAGATTGGCATTTTTTTGCTTTATAATATCAACAATTTCAAAAAGATCTTTTACTGATCTGCTCAACCGAGATAACTCAGCCACAATAATAGTGTCATCAGGCCTGAGCTGATCCAGAAGTTTCTCCAGTTCAGGTCTTTCTCTTTTGGTACCTGTAATTTTCTCTTGAAAAATTCGTTCACACCCCTGTTCCTTTAATTGATCCAATTGCCTGTCAAGGCTTTGATCGAACGTACTCACTCTCGCATATCCTAGATTCATATTTAATTCCTTCCTTAATTAATCATTAGATTTTATTGAAGCATATTTTTAATTTATAATACTCGTTATGAGTTATTAAAGTAAAAATAATAATTTTTTATATACATATAGTACCAGAAACGTATTTTAATGTAAATAAAGGTACTTTATTATGGGAATAGTTTTGGAACTATAATAATTAACTATACTAAATAAAAACTTGGTATCAAAAACGAGTACTATAAACGGTCGTTTTTGGTGCTATTGATTAATACAATTGGATTATGGTGATAATTATAAGAGTAATCAAAAATAAAGAAGGAGGAAAGACGTTCTGATGAAAGTATTGTATAAAATTGATGATAAAGAAGTACTTCAGTAAAAAGCTACAAGTGATGATATGAAAATTATATTGGTAAGATGGAAAAGAAAAGAGCTTAGGAACAAAATACAGTATGTTACTTGGCTGCTCAATTCAAGGACTATGACTACGCATAAAGGACAGAACCATGAAATAACAATTCTGCCCTTGCATAACTATCAACATCTTATATTGGTATTTACCGTTTACTCAAAACTTGAAACTCTTTCAATACATATCTTCATTTGCATTTGATTATAAAGATAAACAAAGCGTTTTATTAATATTTTCGCTAATATAATAACTATAATACTCCATAAAATCATGTCTCTTATGTTTACTTATTAATATTTGTTCTCCATTTATAAGATATATATCTGGATAACTTATTAGTCGAATATAATCTAGGTTAACCAAGTAGCTTGCATGACATCTTGCGAATCTGTAATCAAGTAGATCATTATATTTTTTCAAACTTTTATAGGTAACAACCTCGTTATCAATTGTGTGTATTATTGTTGCACGTTCAGAAACTTCAATAAACGATATTTCATTAAAGTAAATCCTAAAATATCCAGTATCATTTCTGGTATAAATATAGAAATCCTCAAATTCAATGACTTTGTACAATAAAGAGAAAAGAATTTGATTGCTATTGCGGGAAAAAAAACTTTTTGATACTCTTTTGCAATCGAGTCTTATTGTGCTGTTTTTTAAATTGCGAATAAAAATACTTATATCCATTGCGCTTTCAATAATAAAAATATCCAAATTATATTTATAGAACATAAAGTCTGCAGTTAGTTTGCTACTACTCAACAATGTAAGAGTATGTGTTATATTTTTCAATATATTATTTTTCTGAATTATTGACAGTATCCCTTTTGTATTGCGTTCTCTTTGTTCTATCCCCACTATACCAATATTTATGGTTTTCATGTATATTTTACCCCCTCATTTTCTGTTGGATAAATAATATCTTGATGAAGTAATGAATTATTTTCTCCTAAAAAACTCTTTCACACAGATTAAGTAATAATCTGCAGTTCCCTTCCCATATAAATTATCAAATGCTTCAGCTGCCCCTTTATCCTTTGCATATAACTCTGCCATCTCTTGGAACAATTCGTCTTTTTTATCGACAGGAAACATAGCTACTGTTTCTGCATGTATCTGACTTATTAAACTCAGTACGGTATTATCTATCTCAGAACCTACCATTTTGCCTAGTTTTTTATAGAGAGTTGTAAGCACATTACGTCCTTTTTCTATTTCTTCTTTGGTCGGACTTTCTTTTATCAACCGTTCCATATCGGTGTCACCCATATAATACTTTAAATCTCCTTCATATGATTCAAAGGACTCTACAAATCTTTCTTGTGCAGCCTCTACAGTACCTCCATTTTTCTGAATATACTCAGATGCTTCGTCACTAGAAAGTTTATTCAACATTGCTTGAAAAGCTCTGTTTACTTCATCATTACTAAATTTATCAAATACCATTATTTTTTCTCCTTTCAATAACAAATCAATAGAAATAATTAATTCTTCCATACGTTTCTTTCTTATCTTTAGTATATCCTGCTGCTTCTCAAGAATAAATCGTTGTGTATCCTCATTTCTGTTCTTCATAACTTTTTTTATTTCCATGAGGGTGAACCCAACTTCTTTTAATAATATTATTTTCTGTAATTTATCAACATCTGCAGAACTGTATTGACGATAGCCATTAGGAGTCACATATGTTGGCTTTAGCAGACCAATCGAATCATAATAGTGCAATGTTCTAACACTAACACCACTAAGTTCTGCTATTTCTTTAACGCTTAGAATAATGATCACCTCTTTTCTACGTTAATGTTATTATAAGGTATAACGTAACGTCAGTGTCAATAAGAATCCCAAAAATAATTTGATTAATCCCAATAAACACCAATACAAGGATTTCTCTAATCTTTTTCCCTATACTGTGGTTATCCAATTGAAAGCGCTGAATAAAGGATAAATAAAAAAAGGAGGTAAGCAAATATGAATAAACCTGAAATTACTGGATTAAGCGCTGCCGCTTGTATTGCAGTACCAGCAACAGCAGTAGCAGCTCTGGGACCAATCGGTGAAACTATTGCCGTGGTTGGTGCAGGATGTAATATTGTTGCAGTTGTTCCAATACTTGGCGCTGTTTCAGTTATTGCATAAGGATGACAATAACAGGGCGATAAATAATTACTGTGTAGGAGAACATTATAAATGTTCTCCTACATTTATAGAGGAGGAAATATGTATCCACATTTAATAGAAAATTCGTATATAAAAATAAAACCAGATGGAGACATTGCATCATTTGTGTTTAATAAGGTTCGGACAAATGTTGACATCAACGAAACAGCTTGTGAAATACTGAAGTATTGTAATGGATATTATGATATTGATGAAATCATTAAGAAGGTATCTATCAATCATGGCATATCAATAGAAACAGCTAGGATGAATGTAGAAGAGTTTTTGATGCCGCTGGCTGAAATGGGAGCAATAATTGATAAAAAAGAGAATATGAATAAAACAATTGTGAAGGGCAGTAAGGAAATATATTATCCAGATAACATTATATGGGAACTAACCACACAATGCCCATTAAGATGCAAACATTGTTATCTTCCAAACAAAGAACCTATATTTATTAAACGCGATGAAATTGATAAAATCTTAGACATTATTGATAGAACTGGCGTTTATAGTGTGCAACTCACAGGTGGTGAGGCATTGTTGCATTCAGATTTACTATATATTGTGGAACATCTTATTGAATCAAATATACATATTGCATTGTCAACCAGTGGTATGATACTAAATACAATGGCTAAGAATGTATTCGTAAAAGTGATGCTTATAGAGAAGTGTTCACTTATGGAAGTTGTATTCAAAAATATAAAGAGTTAGATACTATTTTTGCATACAAACGTGTACTAGGAAAAAAGGAAGTTTTTGTAGCGGCAAATTTTGGAGAAAAGGATGTGATTTTAGATGCAGAAACGTTTCAAGGCAATCTATTGTTGTCCAATATGGAAAATAGCGTTAGTTTCAAAGACGGAAAGACTATACTAAGAGCAACAGAGGCAATTGTAGTAGAAATATAGAATTATAATATCCTAGGGCATATATAAAAGCCCTGGGATATTATAAAAATATAGGATAACAAACTTCTTAATTCAGGTTTTTCTTTGAAAAATCATCTTGAATTTCTGTAAAATAATTTTTCTTTCATAAATCCTCCATATTAATTTAATATGTTCAACATGGGTAAAATCATCTTGAATTTCTTTTTTTGCTATGAATTTCATTACAAGATTAATACATTTGCTTATTTTTAGGAATAGTAAATTACAAAAAAGTCAAAATGGTGTATAGTATATAGGGATGAATATGATCCAATTAAAATAAACTTATGAAATTTTCATACTATTTCTGACACTAATATAGTTACAGGGATTAGCGTGGTGCTTACAATTTTGGTGTAGGCATCAGTGTAATTTATGCGAAGCAGTAATAATTAAAATTGCATATAAGTTGCATTAAGAGAAAATTATGGAGGAAAATATGTATACAAAAGAGCCAAAGGAAAGTCAAAATAAAGCGAAACAAAAAGCGACCATACATAAAAAGCGAGTGAAAAGAAGACGGATTAGGACAGGAATTGCGATTGGCATAGCGTTTTTATTAGGTTTTGTCTTAGGGCAGAAGCAGGAATCTGTGGTGGGTGCTGGTTATATAGAGGCGGCGATAAATGAAATAACGGGACAACAATCAAAATCCGTACCAACAACGGAAGACGTTTCTATAGAGTCTGATAGTATTATGGCTGTAGCACAGCCGCAAAAGCTGTCCTATGATGAGGCTATAGCTAATTTGACCTATCTTGCAGATGCGGATTCTCAATACGCTGATGTCATTTCAAATATAGGGATTTATCCTGAAGCATTAATGGTACAGTTAGCCAATAACCCAGAGATGTTAGAATTTGTACAAGATTATTCAGAGCAAAAAACAACGGATGAGGGTACACTTTCACAAGAAGAACTGGCGGCAACATGTCCCTTGTTTTTACAGTGGGATGAGCGTTGGGGTTATGATACATATGGCGATAACATTTTGGCAGTCAGTGGATGCGGACCGACTGCATTATCCATGGTAATTGTGGGATTGACACATAATGAGAAAGCAACACCAGCTAATGTTGGTTCGTATGCATTGGACAATGATTACTATATGTATGGTACTGGGACAAAATGGAGTCTTATGTCAGAAGGTGCTAGTCATTTTGGTCTTGATTCTCAGACAATAGATATAGATGAGAATATAATGAAGCAGAGATTAGATAAAGGTGATTTTATTATTTGTTCTATGGGACCTGGGGACTTTACTGCTAATGGCCATTTTATTGTAATTTATGGTTATGATAGTACTGGATTTCAAGTAAATGATCCATTTTGTATTTATCGAAGTGGACAAACATGGGATTATGAGCAACTGAGTGACCAAATAAAAAGTATGTGGGCATTAGGTGTAAAATGATTTTTGGAAAAGATTAGTTTTTATAATAAGGTGAAAAAATTTAAATTGTATCTATAGCGGAAAGAGGTAATTTGAAAATGATTTATTTTACATCAGATTCACATTTCTATTGTAAAAAGCAACCATTTGTTGGAAATAGGGCGTTTGCTTCAAATATTGAAAAGAATGAATTTTTGATGAACCAATGGAACAAGACGGTCAATCCAGAGGATGAAGTATATTTGTTAGGAGATGTCTCTGATGGAACGGGGATTGAAACCAACGAAGTGCTCGAAAGGCTTAATGGAACGAAGTATCTTGTGATTGGAAATAATGATAAATATCTTGATGATCCTAACTTTGATACAAGTCTTTATGCTTGGTACAGACCGTATTATGAGTTACATACCATGAACACAAAATTTATATTATTTCATTTTCCGATTGAAGCGTGGACGGGTTATCTCAAAGACAGAATTCATTTACACGGACACTTACACCGTCTAAGCCCTATCTATGAGCCGATTCGACGTTATGAAGTAGGTGTTGATGCACATGATGGAAAACCAGTATCAATAGAAAAAATATGGGAAAGTATTAAGGATTATCATAACAAGAACCGAGTTATGAAAGAAATGGCATAAGGCTTTAAAGGGGATTGACAAAATGATTATAAAAGTTGAAAATACAAAAAAATTTAGTTTCATTATTATCTGCATGGCGGAACAGTTACAAAAATATAAAATATTTTGCAAGCCTATAATAGGTATGGTACTATAGAGATAAGCATAAAAATTTCAGAAGTTTATATAAATTTAAATATAACTAAAGATTATTTTGAATTTCAAAGGAATTGAAAGAGGAATTATATGGAGATGAAAATTGAACTTGGACAATTGTATGACATAGATGAAGTCGAGACATTATATAACGACTTAAATGATGCACTAGACAGTCATATCAATTATCCTGGATGGATGAAAGGGGTGTATCCGGTGCGAGAGGATGCACAAAAGGGTATTCAAGACAAAAGTTTGTTTGTTGCAAGATTGGGAAGTGAAATTGTTGGGTCAATTATTCTGAGTCACGAGCCAGAGCAGGGTTATGATACAGTGAAGTGGCTTTGCAATGCTGATTATCTAGAAGTTTTTGTTATTCGCACACTAGTTGTACATCCGCTCTATGCAAAACAAGGAATTGGACAAAAACTAATGTTGTTTGCAGAAGAACAAGCGCATTCTTGTAAGATGAAGTCCATTCGTCTTGATGTATTTGTGAAAAATATGCCAGCTATTAGTTTGTATGAGCAGTGTGGATATCATTACCTCGCCACAATAGATGAAGGGTTGAGTCAGTATGGGTTGGATTGGTTTAGAGTATATGAAAAGCTCTGTTAATAGCATGATGTACAGTTACGCGATGTACACAAAATGCGAGAAAGTTGCATTTTGACGTTATAAAACTAGGGATTTTGATTTGCAAAACACCGAGATTTGTAGCTACTGAATAGTTACTGGAAACGATTGAAATAAACAAGGAGGAATACAATGGTAAAAAAACTTATTTTAGTGACATCTCCACCAGCGTGTGGGAAAACTTACATTTCAAAAGAGCTGGCAAGGTGCCTGAAGCATGTTGTATATTTAGATAAAGATACATTAATCAGCTTGTCAAAACGTATTTTTACAGTGGCGGGAGAACCTTATAACCGTAGCAGTGATTTCTTTGAAGAAAATATTAGAAATTATGAATATGAGTGTGTCGTGGACCTTGCTCTAGAGGCATTGGTATACGATGATATTGTATTAATTAATGCACCGTTTACACGTGAGATACGAGATTTGAATTATATGAATCAGTTAAAAAAGAAACTAAAAGAAAAAGATGCGACACTTGTGGTAATTTGGGTAGAAACGACACCTAAGATTGTACATGAGCGAATGATTGCAAGAAATTCGGATAGGGATACTTGGAAATTGGAAAATTGGGATGAATATATTGCGGGATGTAATTTTGAAATTCCCGAAAATTTGGATGATCCAGAAATTAAAGATGATTTGTTAGTATTTCATAATAACAATGAAGCGGAATTTGAGAAGTCAATGAATGAAATTCTTCAGACATTAGAAGAAACTATGAGTGAAGAAGCAGAATAGGAGCGTAAGAATGAGAAAAATCAATTGGGGCGTGTTGGGAACGGCCAATATCGCAAAAAAAGCGACAATCCCAGCTATGTTACAGGCTGAGAATTGTAATTTGTATGGTATTGCAGGAAGAAATAAGGAAAAGGTAGATCAATTTAAAGATACGTTTGGTTTTTTGAAAGCTTTTTATAGTCTCGAAGATATGTTAGAAGATAAAGAGGTAGAAGCAGTATATATTCCGTTGCCAAACCATTTGCATAAAGAATGGGTAATTAAAGCAGCAAAGAAAGGGAAAAACGTTCTTTGCGAAAAACCACTTGCTCAAAATGCGGAAGACATTGATGAAATGATTCGTGTTTGTGATGAAGAAGGTGTTGTCTTTATGGAGGCATTTGCATACCTTCATAGTCCAGTAATCAAAGAAATTAAATCAGTTCTAGATTCTGGCGTAATTGGAACTGTTTCATTTATGGAAAGTACTTTTTTTACACCAGCAAACACACCGGAAAATATACGTATGAATCGAGAAACCCTAGGCGGATCTGTTTATGATTTGGGTTGCTATAACATATCATTAACGGTGGCATTGTTAGGGAAAGAACCAGAAGATGTGAAGGCGTTGGCTCATTTTACTGATAAAGGAATAGATGATTTTGCCACAGCATATATGGGGTTTGCAGATGGGGTAAAAGCATGTTTTTCAACAGGAATGTGTTGTACACAAAGAGCAGATCGATTCTTTCTATATGGAACCAAAGGTATGATAGAAGCCCCGATTCCTTTTAATCAAAGTGGAACCTTAACGTTTTATACTATTATTGATGAGATAAAAGAAGAGCATACTGTGGAGGTTCCTAATAACTATAAATTAGAAGTTGAACAGTTGGGACGTTGTATCACAGATGGAGAAAAACCATATGTTAGCCATGCTTTTTCTTTAGCAAATGGAAGAACAATAGATAAAGTATTGAAGGAAATGGGATATTAAATCAAAGGCACTACGTGCCAAAATGCGCACCTCGTGGAGAAGAAGTTTATTGCTACGCAATTCACTCGGGCGCGAGAGTGTCTGCAAGCAGACACTCTATTCTAAAATAGAAATTGACTAAAAGGAAAGGTGATGGCTCATAAATGTGAGACATCACCTTTCCTTTTCTGGCGCTTACTTGTTATCCTTCTGCGCTGCTTCAAAATCAGAATAAGGAATCGTAATCATTACCTTATTCTCATAAAATGGAATTGAAGAAAATGATATTGTGACATTGCTATAAAAAGAAGTTAGGCGATTGTAGATATTATTCAAACCTATGTGATGATTGGTTTCAGCGTAGATACCTTCACTTTTCATGATTTTTATTGCACGCTCAACATCAATACCTGCACCATTATCCGTGATTGCAATTAATAAATCTTCTGGTTCTCGACAGATTGATATATCAATCAGGGGAGAGATTGGAAAGTAATTGCTACTGTCAATTGAAAACCCATGTTTTATTGAATTTTCGACTAAAGGCTGTAATATAGACTTTAGAATAAGCATATCGAAGAGTCCTTGATCAATATTGAGTGTTAATTGAATACTATGATGAAAACGATAATTCATGATGCTGATGTAAGCTTTTACTTGTTCTAACTCCATTTGTATCATTAACTGATTGTTTCCATAGGATAAACTGATTCTTAAATATCCACCAAGATTAGTAATCATAGAGGAAGCCGAATCGTTATGGCGGTTATAAATTTCCATATTAATGCATTCTAATGTGTTGTATAAAAAATGTGGGTTTATTTGCTCGGAAAGCAACCTTATTTCTTTTTTGAAGTTTTCGTGCTCTTCTTTTTTGATTCTTTTAATTTGGCGCTGTATAGTCTGATACATAGAGTCGATAGAAAGACTGAGCTGTCCAATTTCGTCGCTTTTCGAAATATTAGGTAAAGCGGTATAGGTGTTATTTTCAATTTTCTTTACAGAAGACATTAATTTTTTCAAGGGCTTCGTAACAAATATAGAAATTAATAGTCCTAAAAAAGGTATCGATAAAGCAGTAAATAAAACAATGTAAAATAAAATCAAATCCAATTCTCGAATTTTGGAAATCAACGCATTTTGAGGAACAATATTCACTAAATATAAATCAGATTTATCTATTTTTTGGATTATCACATAACGGTCATCAACCTTTTTATAAGCTTCGTTTGAGGAAGCCAAGTCAGTGATGGAATTAACGATGGATGTATCGGAGATAGTATCGTATGTTGCATCAGAAGGCGAATAAGTAATGGGCTGTCCGGTGTCATTTGAAAGATATAATAATCCACCAATATCGCTATTGTAATATAATTTAAGAAAATCCTTTACTTTGTCAGTATTTAAAATAAAATATAAAATGACATCGGTATCTTCCAAATTATCCGACAAAAGAACCATTTTATTTTGTGTTTCTATTTGTAACATGAAAGTCATTGCAATTACATTTGATTGTTTACGAAATGGACTTTCGGAGGAAGGGAGAAGCGCAATCGGGGAGGTATTTGTCATATCATATTGTAGTGTAAAGGAGGAAGTTTCATCACGCATTTTGAATTTGTAGGAGTGGAACAATCGGTTATCCTTTGTTGTAATAATAGAAGCATTGATCAAAGGACTAATATCGGAATACTGGGCGAGGTAGGATTGTAGATCGGTATTAATAGCAATATACTGATCAGAATTTGATTCTTGAATTTCTTTTAAAACATTATAAAAATCTAAAGATGCAGTATAGGATACAAAGTGATCTAACATATTTACATATTCAGAGGAAAACGCAGTTGCAGCATGACTTGTATTGCGTAAAGATGCATTTAATTCTCTGTTTGTGACATATTGCCTAAGATAAAGTTCCATAAATAATGCAATAAAAAGTATAAGAAAAAGTACCATTATGGTAAGATAGAGCCAAATTTTAACAGCTAGTTTTGTTTTGAATAGTTTATAAATGTATAAGTTTTGCATGATTATCCTTTCCTTATTAGAGCTACCACACTATGAATTCAAGTATTCAGATGGAGAAACGCCTACAATCTTTTTGAAAGCTCTGGAAAAAGAGCGGTAGTCTTTATATCCAACGGCATAAGATACTTCTGATATAGAATACTGTTTGGAAGCGATTAGTTCTTTTGCATGCTCCATTTTTTCGCTAAGTACGTAGTCACGAAAGTTAATACCAGAATTATTTTTAAAATAAATAGCAAAGTATGCTTCGCTTAAATTTACTTGAATTGCCAAATCGTTTGCTTTGATAGTTTGATTAAGGTGCTCTTTGATGTATTGTTTAGCAACTTGAATGATTTTATCATGATTGGAATTAATTTCGTTAATTTGATTACTAAAATTAATAAAAAAGTCAATGAGCCAGTCTTTTAAGTGTCGGATGGAGATTAGAGAGTCTAAATCTTCAAAGGTAAAAGATGAAACCTCATTTACTGTGATTTGTTTTAATCCAACTTCTTTTTGAATATTTGTAATTAAGTACATACACATACCTCTAATATAGTTTGGTGGTGGCATCTGTACAAAAAATAGTGAGTTGAAAAATGTATTGCAATAGTTCCTAATCTCATTTAAATCATTTTTTAATATAGCAGATGTTAAAGGTGAAAAATCAATATTGCGAGCCGTATCAGAAGGAGCTTGTTGACAAATAATGTTACTGTCATAAATAGAAAGCTTTGTTTCATAGATACGATAGGATAAAGCTTGTAATGCAAACTGATAAGAAGAAGAACATTGTTGTAGTGTAGGCACTATATTTCCGAAACCGGCTATTAAACGAATACCTAGTTTTAAGTAAACATGACCAATGCAAGAACTCAATTTTTGAAGCAAAAAATCCTTTTTTCCTTTTGTAATATTGATAAGACAAATAAGCTGTGTCTCTTTATATACGAAGAATTCAAAAGAGAAATTCTTTAGAATTGGAGAAAGTCCTTCTTCTATAATAGAGTCAAAATCAATATCATCATTTTCAATGTCTGATACTGGAAGAAATACGATTACACAGCAGGAATCTGCCGTTATATTTAAGTTTAAAAAGTCTAGTTTCTCATTGTTAATATTATTTAAAGAAGAGTCGTTTTGCAATAATTGATTTAAAAAATAAGAACGAGAAATGGTTACTAATGAATTGAGATCCTCGGAACTTATATTTTCTTTCTTAATGCGTTCACTCAAAATTTGCTGACATTGCTTCGATAGAGTCTCTTTAAATTCAGGAATATTGAGTGGTTTCAGAAAATATTCCTTCGCATCGTATTTAATTGCTTTTTGAGCAAAGGAAAAATCACTATAACCGCTTAATATAAGGAAACGTGTTGTACATCCAGATTCTTGGGCTTGTCGAATTACCTCAAGACCGTCAATTCCAGGCATTTTAATGTCTATGATAGCGATATCAGGTTGTAACGTTTGAATCAAATTGAGCGCGTCAGTGCCGTTGGCTGCGGTGCCAACAATTTGGGTGTTAAACTGTTCGTTTGTAACAATTTCGATAAGTCCCTTGCGAATGAAGTCTTCATCATCTGCGATGACCAATGAAATGGCAATGTTATTGTACATTTTTTTACCTCGAATTATAGAATGGAGTGTCATTATATATAAAATATAAATAGAATAAGTTATTTACTTGTATATATTAACATGGAGGATACAAAATAAAAAGGACAGGATACATTATTTCGACCTAGAAATATTAGAAAGTGTTACATTGATAGTGGAAAGTGCCATTGTCGAAAAAGACGTTATATTGCATAATAAAAATGTAAATAAACACAAAGGAAAGGGAAGGGGTTTACCATGAAAAAAAGAATTTTAAGCGTATTACTAGCAGCAGGAATGGCAGTATCATTAATGGGATGTGGATCAACAGATTCTAGTTCTTCAACAAACGAATCAAGCGATTCAGCAACAGAAGAAGTAGCATCAGGAACAGAAGCAACAGGAGATGTAACAACAATTGAATTTTGGACAAACAATCGTCATGATGAGGCGTATATGACTGAAATGATTGATGCATTCAATTCTAGCCATACAGATGTTCAGATTAATTACACAATTTTGACAGACGACTGGGCTAATGCAATTCAGTTAGCATATCAAGGAGGAACTGCTCCTGATATTATCAGTATTCAAGCTTCTGATCCCATCGTATTACAGACTTATGTAGATGCAGGAATGTTTAGTCCTATCACGGATTATGTTGCAGCTGACACTGAGTTTCAAAAAGTAACAGAACCATATGAGCATATGTTTGAAGGATTGACATCACTTGGGGATGAAATTTATTGGGTACCAAACGGTGTTAGAACTGGAACAAGAATTGAATACAACAAAGAGTTAGTAAATGCAGCAGGATATACAGAAGTTCCTAATACATTACAAGGCGTTGTTGATCTTGCGAAGGCAGCAACAACAGATTCTACTTATGGAGTTGGTTTCACATCATCTAGTCCATTTTCAAGATGGCTTGAAGGTGCTGGCGATATGAGTGGATGTAATCATTACGGATATGATTATACAACAGGTACTTATGATTTTAGTAATTGGAAAGAACTATTAGAGACAGCTGCACAGTTAAATGCGAATGCTTCTGCTTTACCAGGCTCTGAAACACAAGGAGTTGATAATAGCCGTGCATTATTTGCACAAGGTGCTTTTGCTCTTTGGGGAAATGCATCACAAGAAGCTGGAGTATTTACAGATCAGTTCCCATGTGATTTTGAATGGGGCGTTGCTGAACTTCCTACACTTACAGGTGAAGTAAAGGGTGCATTAAGCTACACACCAAACTGTGGTTATGCGTTATTAAGCTCTTGTGAAAACAAAGATGCTGCATGGGAAGTAATTTCTTATTTCTCAAGCGAAGAATTCTTAAAAGGATACTTTGAAAACGGATACAGTATTGCATTATCAGATTACATGACTTCTATCGTTGACACATCTAACGTTGGAAAACTTGCAGATTTTGTATTACAAGACTACGAAGATGTTTATCCAACTACACCATCTATCACGCTTGAAGGGGATGATTTCCGCGCAGTATTTTGGAATGTTGTACTTGGATTTACAACTGCAGATGATGCAATTGCTGACTTGAATACACGTTACAATGCAGCGCTAGAAAGTGGTTTAGCAAACGGAAGTTGTAAGAGAGTAGTCGTTGCAGATTACGATTCACTTCATCCATCCGCTGGAACAGTAACATACGAAACTGAATAATAATTTAAAATTAAGATATAAGAGGTTGTTTGGAATTTTAAAACAACCTCCTATTTTCTAAGGAGGTTCTTTATGAGCAAAGAAAAAGGAACAGGTAGTATGGAAGTGAAGTTAAACTTTAGCCAAAAAATAAAGCGTGCAAAAAGTAAAGGTGATATTGCGGCAGCATTGATGTTAATTCCGGCAGTGATTTTGCTCGTAGTAGTTTCAATTTATCCATTCTTCTGGCTCTTTCGTTATATTTGCTATGATTATAATGGTATGACTTCTTATTTTACTGGAACACATAACTTTACACGTATGTTGCATGACACTGTTTTTTGGTCAAGTGTAGTACATACTTTTGAATATGCAGCACTTAAAATTGTAATCATTATTCCACTTTCATTAGTAATGGCAGTATTTTTAAATCAAAAATTAAGAGGCAGCTCGTTTTTTCGAGGTGTATATTTTATGCCAACCATTATTTCGGCAGCGGTTTCAAGTCTAGTATTTGGTTTTATTTTTTCTGCTTATAATGGTGTGTTAAATGGAGTTTTGAAAGCAACGGGAATGATTGGAAAAAATATTAACTGGCTTGGTGATACCAAAACAGCTATGTGGTCTGTTCTAATTGTTGCAGTCTGGGCAGGATTTGGTAATTATATGATTTACTTTATTTCGGGAATGTCAGGTATTCCAGAGGATGTATATGAATCAGCTAAGATAGATGGAGCAAATGGTGTTCAAACATTTTTTTCGGTTACACTTCCTATGCTTAGTCCAATGTTGAAAATAATTTTAATGCTGGCGATTACGGGCTCATTTAAAGATTACGAATCTATTCTCGTATTAACACAAGGTGGACCAAATAGTCGTACACAGGTTATGTTTTTATATATTTATCAGTTGATTTTTGGCACATCGGTAGGAAAACCACCACAGATAGGATATGCTACTGTATTAAGTCTTGTAGCTGCCTTAATTATTGGTATTGTAACAGCAATTTACCTGTTTTTTGCCAGAAAATTAGATGAAGTAGTGTAGGGGGATATGAGATGAAAAAAAATAAAAATACAGCAGTCTATTCGACTGGCACAAAAATTGCTCGTGGAATACTACTTCTGGTTATGGCAATCATAGGGTTTTTAACACTTTATCCAATTGTTTATGTAGTACTTGGTGCATTTAAAGAAAATCAAGAGTTACTAACAGGTGGAACTAATATTTTACCTACAAAGTGGATCGTTTCTAACTTTGTAGAAGCTTGGAAATCAGCAAATTTTGCAGTATATACGTTTAACAGTATTTATCTTGCTACGGGCGTTATGATTATATCATTAATCACAACAAGTATGGCAGGTTACGTTTTTTCAAGAAAGAATTTTAAGGGAAAAGAATTACTTTATGGATTGTTTGTTGCCTTCATGTTTGTTAATGTGGGATCTGTAACCTTACGCCCATTATTTGAACTTGCAATCAAATTGAAAATGAATACATCTCTATCAAGTGTTGTTTTTATCTCAGCAGGTACGGGACAGGCTACTTATATTTTCTTGATTAGAGGGTATATGAATTCTATTCCAAAAGAATTAGATGAAGCAGCTAAAATTGATGGTTGTACGTTCTTTCAGACCTTTTATAAAATCATGTTTCCCGTATTGAGACCGATTTTAGCAACGGTTGCGTTGTTGTCTTTCCGTGGTGGTTGGAATGAATATATTCTTCCATTGGTATTTACAATGACGGATGCAGCAAAACGACCATTGACCGTAGGTGTAACAATGTTGAAAAACTCAGGGGATGGCGCTGCAGCATGGAATATTATGTTTGCTGGTGCAACAATTGCGATTGTTCCGATTCTTATTATATATATTATTGCAAGTAAATATTTTATTAATGGTATGACAGCAGGAGCCGTGAAAGGATAAGGACTTATTATGGATAAGCTTAAAACGTATATTGCAAAAACAATTGCACCTAAGATACAAGGAGATGGTGGTTGGATTGAACTCGTTTCTAGTGAAGGAGAAAAAACAACTATGCGATTACAAGGTGAGTGTTCTAAATGTATAATTGCAGAACGATGTATGAAGTGGGTTGCGTATGAAGTGAAACGCGATTTAGGTTTGGATATTAATATCAGTATAGAAAGAAAGAAACCATTCTTTTGGGATGCTTGAAATAGGGTAAAAGGAGTAAAATATGGCATTTGTACAGGTAGTTCGAAGAAGTATGCGACCAGAGGAGTATACAGATTTACGTTTTGAATGGCTGAAGCGTTTTTTATATGAGAGTAAGTATGAAATTACAGATATTCAGGTACGTGACGCTCGCCAAATTAGTGAAAACGAATTTGATTATTATCCAGAAGGATATAGAGTTTTAAAAAAGGGTGATATTTATTTTACACCAGATGGAACAGCGTTTTTTAAAGCAAACGTTACAATTCCAACATTTATGCAGGGAAAAGAAGTATGGCTATCTATGTGGACAGCAGCCGAAATTATTGCTAAAGTAAACGGCAAATATGTTGGAGGAATGGATCCAAATAGGGAGCGTACTTTACTTTCTCCATACATTGATCGCAATGAATTAGTCATTGAAATGGAAGGTTATAATAGATCGAAGCCAGATGATGAAAGAAACCCCGATGCCATGATGATTCGTGGCTGTAGACAAGAATTTCAAGGGCTTTACCTATCAACAGTAAATCATCAGGCATTGGATTTGTTCTACGATTTGCAAATTTTGCTTGATATAGCAAAGTCAGATTATTTTAATGAAGATTATCGTAAGTTCTTAAATAAGGAAATCAATCACGCATTAAACAAGGTCGATTTTGATGCAATCAAAGAGTGTATCGAAGAAGATGTTAACAACCTGTGTAAGGATGCTGAAAAATATAAGGAAATAAACGTAGGAATTCAAGCTGCAATCCATTATATCGAAGCACAAATTTATAGCAATACGGATTTTAAAGGAAGTGGAAACGTTGCGTTAGTAGGCCATTCTCATTTAGATATTGCCTATTACTGGAGAAAAATCCATGCGGTGCAAAAAAATGCACGTACGGTTTTAATTCAAATGCGTTTGATGGATCGTTACCCAGATTTTCGTTACACCCATACACAAGCATATACGTATGAGTTGTTAGAAAAATATTATCCTGAACTATTCGAAGAATTAAAAGAAAAAATAGCAGCTGGCAATTTCGAGCCAGTTGGAGCAATGTATATCGAACCTGACTGTAATATTCCATCAGCAGAAAGTTTGATTCGTCAATGTCTGTATGGCCAACAATACTTCAGAGAAAAGTTTAATAAAACGGTTAATAATGCATGGTTACCAGATGTTTTTGGAAATAGTTGGATACTTCCTCAGATTTTGAGAAAAAGTGGAGTAGAGTATTTTGTTTCCAACAAGATGTCAACTTGGAATGATACAAATCGTTTTCCACATAATAACTTTATTTGGAAAGGAATTGATGGTACTCCAATTTATGCATGTGTACCTCCAACTCATTTCATTACTTGGAACATGCCAAGCCAGATTCAGGAAAATTGGGAAGCCTATCAAGATAAAGAAACAGGTGGACAAACTCTTTCTATGTTTGGTTATGGTGACGGTGGAAGCGGCGCGACCGAAGAAATGATGGAGATGATGAATCGCTTTGATAAATTGTCCATTATGCCAAAGACAGAACAAGTGAGCGGAGCGAAATTCCTAGAAGATAATTTAAAGGGTAATGAGCAACTTTCAGTTTGGGATGGTGAACTTTATCTTGAAATGCATCGTGGAACCTTTACAACAAAGTCAAATCTAAAACGTGAAAACCGTCAGTTGGAATTTGCACTTCGTGAAGCTGAGGTTTTAGAAGTATTAAGATTTCTCTCAGGAGAAGCATATCCAGCAGATGAAATGCGTGATGCATATAAGAAATTTCTTGTTAATCAATTTCATGATATTTTACCAGGAAGCCACATACATCCTGTTTACGAAGATGCGATGAATGATTATAAAGAAGTACGTATAGCAGTGAATCAATTTATTGGACAAGGACTTACTTATTTCAATTCACTTAATTTCACAAGAAATTCATTAACATTTGTGGAAAAGGAAGACGGAAAAATAATTCGTTGTGGAAAAAAAGGCTATTTTATTAAACCTGATTTAGCTGCATTTGCAACAATAGATGTATTGGATTCTTGTGAAAAGCCACGAGATAAAAGCTGGCTTGTTGAACATGATTTAGAGGTAGAAACACCTTATTACAAAATTCAGTTTGCAGAAGACGGAAGCATTGAGAGTCTTTTTGATAAAGAACAAGATCGTGAATGGGTAGATGGTGCATTTAATAAACTTCATATCTTTCAAGATCTTCCAGGTATGTATGATGCGTGGGATATCCTTCCTAATTATAAGGACAAAGAATTGTCATTAAATATAGAAGAACCATTACACCTTGTATCCATAGATAATAATTGTGCCACTTATGAGGTTTTGCTTGGCACAAAAGTAAGTAAATGGAACATGCAAATTCGTTTGTTTGCTAATTCACGTGATATTGAAGTAGAAAACATTGTTGACTGGCAGGAAAAGCACAAGCTCGCTAAAATGGAATTTGGTATGAATGTTGTTTCTAGAGAATTGGTTTGTGATACAAGTGCTGGATATATCAAGCGCGAAACACACAAAAATACCACATGGCAACAGGCAAGATTTGAAGTGTGTATGCATAAGTGGTGTGACATGTCAGAAACCGATGGTGGAGTTGCAATCATTAATGATGGTAAATATGGTGTTGGTGTAGATGAGAATAAAATTACGTTAAGCCTATTACGTGCAACCATCCGACCTGATATTACTTCAGATATGGGTCATCATGATTTTTGTTATAAAATTGTTCCTCATGCAGGAAATCACATCAATGCTGAGATTAACCGTATAGCATATGAGTACAATGTACCATTGTTAAAAGTAAATATACCAGAGAAAAAAGATGAATCATTGAGTGCAATTTTAAACTGTATTTCTCAGAAGAAATCACTTTATTTACAAGCATTAAAATTAAGCGAAGATAAAAAGAAAGTAATTATTCGTGTTACCGAGCAAGATGGTACACGTGGTAAATTAACATTACCATGTTTGGTGCAACCGGTGAATTTATTAGAAGATGTTGAAGGAAAACAAACGGATCATATGGAATACAAACCATTTGAAATTTTATCCTTTGCACTTGAAGTTGCTTCAGAGAAATAAATAGCTGTTTATAGGGCATGACAAAAAATTAGATTGCCATTTAACATTGCAGATAGAATATCGGACATAAAATGTAAATAAATAGTAGGAGGGCAGATTTTCTAAAAGAAAACTGTCCTCTTTGCGTGTGAATAAGTTGAGTTTTTACTGCATTGCATAATGTTAATTGACAGAATAATATAACAATGGGCTTAAGGAAATTTGTAGCACCTGGTATAAAATCGTTATAATAATATTAAAAAAAATTAAGAAAGACACATTTTTAAAAGCTTAAAATATGATATAATTTATTTCTAAATAGTAAATTTGGAAAATAATAATCACGAATCACGAGAGGGATATAAATGGAAAGAAATGTTAGCCTTAATGAAATATCAGATGGTAAGCTGTATGATTTAAATGATTTGGTAAAAGTAGGATGTAATGATTGTATAGGATGCTTTGCGTGTTGCCAAGGCATGGGCAATTCAATTCTTTTAGATCCACTAGACATTTATCGATTAATTACTAACCTAAGCTTATCTTTTGAAGAATTGCTGATTGATAAAATAGAACTTAATATAGTTGATGGAATGATAGTACCAAACCTAAAAATGGTGACAGAATCAGAACAATGTTCTTTTCTAAATAGTGAAGGGAGATGCAGTATCCATGCTTTTAGACCAGGTATTTGTAGGTTGTTTCCACTTGGAAGATATTATGAAAAAGAAAGCTTTAAATATTTTCTTCAAATTCATGAATGTAAAAAGGATAATAAGACAAAAATTAAAGTACGTAAGTGGATTGATACTTGTGATATAAAGAACAACGAACCATTTATTAAAGAATGGCACTACTTTCTAAAAGATTTACAAGGTATGTTGAAATCGATGGAAGATGATATACAAATAAAAAATATAAATATGTATGTGTTAAATCAGTTTTATGTAAAACCTTATGTAACGGATATTAACTTCTATATTCAGTTTAATGACAGGTTAAATGAAGCGCAGGTATTTGTGGACAGTATGTTCAATCGTAACAATTCTCTACCTACATAGTTACCGCTACGCGATGCACATAAAATGCAAGAAACTAGCTTTTATGTACTATGAAACTTGGGAATTAGCTTTGCATCAATGGAGGAAGAGTATGAATAAAAAAGAGAGAAGAAATAAATTCTTAAAAGATGTTTGGGAGATTTCAAAAACAATTATTGCTACCTTTATTATTGTTTACTTTTTCAACACCTATATTATAGTGAATGCTCAAATTCCATCGGGCTCAATGGAAACTACTGTGATGACAGGTGATAGAGTCATAATCAATCGCTTGGCGTATTTGAAGGAAAAACCACAAAGGGGAGATATTGTCGACTTTGTTTACCCAGATGATGGAAAAACACCATATTTAAAAAGAATCATTGGATTGCCAGGAGAAACGATAGAAGGAAAAAAGGGTGTCATTTATATAAATGGTGACAGATTAAAAGACAATTATACGGATGAAATATTTAAGGATGATTTTGGACCATATAGGATCCCAAAGGGGTGTTACTTTATGATGGGAGATAATCGAAATGATTCTTGGGATTCTAGATTTTGGCAGAATAAATTTGTAAAATTAAAAGATATAACTGGAAAAGAGGAAGTAAGTTACTTTCCCCATCCTCGTATTTTAAAGTGAAGGAATAGGTTGAGCATTGAAGGTATTGAAAGACACTCATACTGCAATCGAGAATATTCATGATATGTTTATTACACATGAGGATGTGAGAACACATTTTTTGATATCTATTCAACGAAAGCCAAACAGTACGGATTTACAATGAATTTAGCTAATGGAAAAAAATTCACATGTCTTGGAAATGAGCCATACAACGAAAAGGATTATGAATATGTAAAGGGCAGTGATTGGCTTATGCACGAAGCTTTTTGCCTATATAAAGAAGCAGATAAATTTAAACCTTATGAAAAACATCACAGTACAGTAAAAGATGCCTGCCAGGTGGCAGATCAATTGGATATTCCAAATCTGATTTTGTATCATAAGGAGGAAGTGAACCTAAAGAATAGAAAAGAATTATATATAGAAGAAGGAAATCAATATTTACAGGGTAATTTATATGTTCCTTACGATTTAGAAACGTTTGAATTATAAAATGAAAATATTGAATTGTACATGCAAATCAATAATAATTGACAAAATAGTGTAATAACTATATGAT
>JBGUEQ010000054.1:0-34607 GCA_041821265.1 Lachnotalea sp.
CCGCTACACGATGCACATAAAATACAAGAAACTCGCATTTTAGCGCTATAAAACTCTGGATTTTGCTTTGCAAAATACCTCGCCTTAGTGGGTACTGAATAGTTACAAAAATCAATTTTAATCATTAATTTTCAAAAGCTACATTAACTTCAATTGGAATATCATCAGCTAAAAGTTGAACACACAAAACTTGCGCTGAGCTCATCTTAACTGATATATTCTTCCCATGAAGTAAGGTTGGTGTTGAAATATCTATCATAATATCCATAGTTGAAAAACTTGTTGCCGCATTCGCTGCCAACATATTGGTTAATTCTGATATCGCACTTTGTGCTAACTCATCAAGTTCACTTACAGACATTCCCATCATCATCTTGGATGCTATTTTCTTAGCATCTTCCATGTCAATTGAATACACTATATTTCCTTTGATTGCTCCAACGATACCAACAATAATAATTACACCTGAGCTTAAAAGCTCTTTTCCTTTTATACTCAAATTACCTTTTTTAATAGTAGTAAACCCCAGCTGAGGCATTACAGTTGCAAAGGAGTCTACAAAGGGATTTACATATTTTACATCCATTTTTCCTCACCTCTCGTAAACCCTACATTAAGTAATAAGTCACCAAAATTTGTCTCTGCTATCGTAGTCGTAGTATTAAAACTCGGTGCAGAAATATATACACTTTCTCCATATAGTAAAGACGGTGGCGCTACACGAAGTCCTAACGCTTTATCTTTTCTATTTAATACAGAACACGCATTTCCAGAAATAATATTAGTAAATTCAGACATTGCTGCCATCATCTCATCCTTATTTTTAGGTTCTCTTCTTAATAAAGCGGCTGCTATACTGTTAGCCGTTTCTTTTGATAAATCAATCAACATCCTACCTGAAAACTTACCGATAATTCCAATAATAATAGTCATACCATTTGACTCATATTCTTTCGTGGTAGAATATTCCTCCTTAAACGTGAGGAGCGTTTTAGTCATTTTATTTACACCATCTAACAGCGATTCTTTAAATACTGCAAAAGATTCTGTCAACAGTAACTGATATAGTTCGTCAGCAGACATAACTCTATTTATTGCTGTAATCAGTTCATCTGGATCAATTGGTTTTTGAACGTAAGCTGATACTTTGTTCTCTTTTGCTTCTTTTACTATTTCATCATCCATCATGGAACTTACAACAATTACTTTAATATTTGGATCGATTGCATGTACTGCACGAGTACATTCAAGACCATCCGTACCTGGCAACGTCATATCCATTGTTACCAATGTAGGTTTTTTATCTTTTACAACTTCTTTTACTTCTTCTAGTGAACTTGCGTCACCAACAACTTCATATCCATTGTCATTAAGTATGTCTCTTAATAAAGCAATTGAAAAAGGTGAGTCATCAACAATTACTATTTTTACTTTTTCCATCGAATGATTAAACCTCCAAATATAATATAGTAGTATTTTATTACTAATGCATTTAATACTATCATGAAATTCAGCAAAAAACATACATTTAATTTTTTTTTAAGAATAAAGTTATTTAAATATTAGATACACATACATATTTTCCCATCAGCCGTGTAAATACAAGGCTTTACTCAAATATTTTAATTCCCTGAGAAGTCATTTTAACTATTTTCCGATCTACTTCATTTAATAAGTAAAGCATTTTTTTAGAAATTTCTTCAACCTGATTATAGTGTATTAATGCACTATTTGAATTATCATTCTTGATATCATCAATAATCTCATCTCCCATAGAGTGAAATGTATGATGTAATACATCAATTTCTTTCCATTCTTTCAACAAATCCGGATGTGTCACATCAAGTGCACGATAAAAGTGTCCAAATGCACATTTAGCAGAGTTTGTTTGAATTGGCATAAGATTCATATTTTCTACCATGGTATGTATTTTTTGTACCCACTCTATATGAGCATTTTCTGCTTTTTTAATTACATTTTGCACATCTTGATTTGTAGTTGCATGTTTTCCTTCTCTCAACCCTTTGAACAATTCATTCGCCACTGCTGATAATTTGTCATCAATGCTGGAAATATTTTTAGCATATTGAACACTTTCGACTGCATCTTGTTGAATATTCTGAGTTAATTCGCTCAATCTTTGCGCATCTGAACTTGAGGCGTCCATAGCTTTATTTATTTCATTGGCCGCTATTTTAATTCCTTTCATTGATTCATTAATGTCTTCCACCTTACTGGTTAGACCTTGCAACATTCCAATATTAGATTCCATTGTTTGGGATACTAAATCAATTTTTAAACTCATTTGATTGGTTGAATCCATTGTTCGATTCATACTATCCTTGCCTTCACTTGCTGCTTCATGTATATTTTCAACAAATGTCCTCATTCCGTCCAAATTAACCTTTGTATCATCTGCTAATTTTCGTACTTCTTCTGCGACTACAGAAAAACCTTTTCCTTGTTCCCCGGCTCTTGCAGCTTCTATGGCAGCATTTAGCGCTAGCAGATTCGTTTGACTTGCAATCTCTTGAACGCTATCAACAATTTTTCCAACCTCGGTCGCTAGTTCAACCAATTGTTCTATTTTTATATTCATGTTGCTTGCATCTTCTATCACGTTTTCTTTCAACCCACTTACTTCATATAATAAATTAATACTCTCATTATTTTTACTTTCCAGCTCTTTGGATTCGTTTGCCAAATCATCAAGGGTTGTAGCTGTTATATCTATTGTTTCTGTTACTTGATTCATGGTAGCTGTTGTCTCTTCGACAATTGCAAGGTTTGATTCACTTAAACTTGCCATCTCTTGAGCAAAACTCATTAGCTGCTGTGAAATATGTGTCATTCCCACATCAAAAGAACTGATAGAACTTGCTATTTCCAAAACTTCTTTTGCTGCCAAAGACATTCGTTTTTCATTTGTTAATAATTTCTGAAATTGATTGATTACTTCATTATGAATCTCATATGAACTGGAAGGTGGCACGGTTTCCTGTCCTTTAATTGTGTTGTCTACATAAGACATAATACATTGCATCTCTGAACATGGGGCTTTCTTCTTGAATATCATATTTATCTCTCCTAATCATATTTTCTAAATGTAATATTTCTAATTACATCAGATCATTAATATTATTCTATTTTTATTAAATCATAGTTATCCTTTTACTTCAAGCTCTTATATAAAAATATTGTCTGTTCATGTTACAATTTTGCCTTACGGTTGTGCTCCAACAATTATGCATTCTGTATAATTTTATATTTAAATCTTTTAATTTTCTATAACCTATATTCACAAAAAATACGTTGTAGTCATAACATGGAAATATTAACCATTTATTGTCATTTTTCCAAAAAATGTTTATCATAAATTTTCTCTACATCTTGCTTATCCAGTGGTTTACTAAACAAATACCCTTGGATATAATCACATCCACTTCGCTGTAACTTCATGAACTTATTCCAGTCTTCAATTCCTTCTGCTGTAATTTTTAAATTCAAACTGTGTGCAAGAGAAATTAAACTCTCCATGACCTTACTATTTTCATATTCCAAGAACTTATCATTGATTGATTTATCCAATTTAATTTTATTCACCGGAATATATGTTAGATAGTTCAATGAGGAATATCCTGTTCCAAAATCATCTAGCGCAATTTTAAAGCCATGTTTTTTGAGTTCTTGAAGAAATTCCATCGTTTGTATATTATTCTCTAACAGTATACTTTCCGTTATCTCGATTTCCAGAAATTCTGCACTTATTTTATGCTCACTCAATAATTGTCTTACATAGTCGATATAACCCTTATCACGAAGTTGCTTGCTTGAAAAATTAATCGCAACCGTTTTTTCTTGTAATCCCTTATTCTTCCACTCCTCCATTTGCTTGATTGCTTCTGATGCCACCCATCTTCCAATATCAATAATATAACCGGTCTCTTCTGCAACAGGAATAAATTCTGCCGGACTCAAGGAATAGCCTTTTAATCTAAGTAAAGCTTCAAATCCAACAATCACGCCTGTATGTGCATCTACTTGTGGTTGGTACATTAAACAAAATCCATCTTCTTTCATTGCCTGACGCAAAATTGCATCAATTTCCTTCTTGAATCTTATTTCATTTTGCATATCTTCATGATAATACATACAATTGTTTTTTCCATTGCGTTTTGCTTTATACATGGCTGTATCCGCATTCATAATTAACTGATTTATATTATCGCTATCTTTTGGAAAAAGGGTAATACCCATACTGAAATTAATACTATCTTCCATTCCCTCAAAAGAAAAAACTTCTACAAATGCACTGTCTATTTTTTCCACATATTTATCTACTTCTTTATTTGTAGTAACATCTTTAATTAATACTAAAAATTCATCTCCTCCCATCCTAGCAGCAAACATCCGTTCATCACATATTATCTCCAAACGCTTTGCAATTTGTTTAAGCAACTCATCACCATAAACATGTCCCATTGTATCATTTATGCTTTTAAAATCATCAATATCAAATAACAGTACTGCGCCACTAGCTTTCATATCTAGCTCTCGTGTTAGTACCTCCATAAATCTCATTCGATTTGGTAAATGGGTCAAGTAGTCATGGTTGGCAAAATACTCTATGTATTCTTCTTGCTCTTTCATAGCCGTAATATCTAACAAAATACCATATAACTTTTTATAATTACCGCTGTTTTCTCGAATTCCTTTTCCTCTAATTAATATCCAACGCTTCTTACCGTCTTCAACATTTGCTAACACTTGAATATGCACTTCATCATTCTCACCTGCTAAATATTTTTTAAATTCTGTTACGACACGTTTTCTATATTTAGGGTGAACTAGGTATTTTAGTATGATATAGTAGTTTTCTGATTCAGGAACTGTTTTGTTTACAACAGATTCCATACTCTTAGATATCTCTAGTTCTTTTGTGTCTACATCTAATTCCCATACTGCACCATTGGTAGCTGTTATCGCTATTTCGTATTTTTCATATAACAAATCAACCTTTTTTGCATGTTCTTCCACTATGTTATATTGTAGTTTCAGTTGTTCTTCAGAGGCTGACAATTCTTCATATATTGAGGTAAGTTCTTCATGACTGTCCTGAAGTTCTTTTTGCATTTTTCGTCTTTTTAAATTATCGATACTAAGCACCACAGCAACAATACTCAGTAATTCCACTAATAGTCCAATCATAATAATATATTTCAAATATTTTTCTAATGGATTTATTTTCTTATTAATTAGTATTGCTCCATTTGGAATCAAATTGGGATTAATATTATATTTTTGAATTATACTGTAATCAAAAAAGTAATAATATGGTGTATTTTCAATTATCTTCATTGTGTTAATTGATTTTCCAGAAAATACGTTTAAAACTAAATCAGCTGCCATGTTTCCAAACTTCTCATAAGATATCATCTTGCCGCCAATTAATCCCGCGCCAACACCGCCCACACTTGCGCGGTAAACTGGAACATTAGTATAATCCTTAATAAACTGAAATTGTTTATCCAAATCCATATATTTTTCTGTTTTATCTTGATTCATGCTAAGAAATAAGAGTATGGTATCGTTCCCAATTCCTTCTAATACACTTTGAAATTCATCAAAAGAATACTGAGACACATTTATAGTCTGAAATTCCAAATCTAAAAATGATTCACTGGCTTTTTCGAATTGTTTTTGATCGCCTTGTCCCGCTAATGTATCGTCAACGATTGCTTTCACTTTAGTCGCATTTGAATTAAATTTACATGCTATTTGTATATTATCCACCAAAGATGTTTCTTCAATAATGCCCGTCATATATGGATTGGAAACCGCCTTTTCGGCTCGCTCTATGTCGTTGATCCCAAAAAATATGATTGGTAAGCCTGAAAACAGCTCCTCCTGATGGTCCATTGCAAACTGTAACGCTGTATCGTCCCCTACAATAATAGCATCGTATTTTGAGCCATTTTCTAGTTTATATTTTAGACTTGTATAGAAATTCGCAACGTTTTCATCCGCTGAAAAACGTTTCGTATCCATATATTCCACCTGTAGATATACATTATTGTTATCAAACACGCTTTGCAACCCTTTTAGTTGGTCTGGAACGGTTATAAAACTTTCACTATAAGAACTGATAAACAAAACATTTTTCTTCTCTATCTTTGATGCATAAACTTTATCAAAATGAACGAAACAAATGACAAAAACAAATCCTATTAACAACAAGCAAAATGCATAACCATTATTCTTCCCACGATTCTCCATAACTTATTCCTCTCTAATAATTGGATCATAGGTATAAAAATATACTAATCCATTCATTTGATTATTTAGATTTATATCAAAATTATAACATATTATTATTATATTTTCTATAAATATACAAATTGTGAGGTAATTTCTACACCCTCTCCGTAATTGATAAATTCCATGTATTTTTAAGTGAGGTGAATCGAAAGACTCTGAAAAATGTATTTTAGTAATAGTATATCACCCGCTTTTCGTAGCAATTTGCTTCCTTTATTCAATAAAATAAAACCATCACGCATTTGTGATGGTCTTTCATTTTATTGAAATAATATAGTCAATTCCAAAGAACATTATTTAATAGTTAAATACATTATAAATCCATCTCCCAACGTTCTTCTATCACATCCATTCCCCATTCTGGCTTCTCGTGCGTGTGGGTTATTTCAAATCCGTTGCTTTTATAGAGATATCTTGCTGTTTTTAGCTTACTTATTGTTTCAAGAAAGATATGCAAATAACCTCTCTCTCTGCTAAATTGCAGTGCGCTTTCAATAAGCATTTTCCCTATTCCCTTACCTCTTGCTTCTGGTTCAAGAAGAAAAAATCTTAACTGCGCCGTTTTTGAATCTGCTTTAGCAATTGCAATACTTCCAAGCCTACAACCGTTTGCCTCTGCAATTAGTATACATTCCATATTACTATCAAAATGTTCTACAAATTGTTGTACCACTAGCTTTACACTATCAGCAAAAATAGAGGATAATCCATATTCAACTGGATATAAACTCTGATGCCGCAAAATCAAATATTCAATATCATCTTGCACAAAATTACGAATAGTAACATGATACATACTTTCTGTAATCCTGCTTTTTATAACATTCATAGCTTCTAAAATTCTATCTAACTCTTCTGGTTCTATGTATTCAAATAACTTTTTAATTTGATCCTCTGACTTTTCATTAAGTTCTTCAATAATATTTAATCCCTTTTGTGTAAGCGCGATATAATAAATCCGATTATCCAGACTTGATTGTACCTTGGTAATCAACTCGCCTTTACCCAAATGTTTGATAATTCTGCTCATGTAACTGCGATCAATTTCTAGATGATTGCCTAAGACCATAGCAGTACACTGATTTGTCCTACTTATTTCATGTAATACTCTAACCTCTGTTAACGAATACGCACTTTCTAGTATATGTTGATCTAACAAACCTAACACTTTCGTATAAAAACGATTAAAACTTCTAATTTGAGTAATGGCATTTGAACTATCCTTCACGTTCATATCCTCCTATATCGCAAAATAGTTGACGTAGTCCACAAATAAATAATAACAATTATTGTGGACTGTGTCAACTATTTTTTACGTACTTATACTCGTTAATCAAACAGTATATAATTACCCTTTATAATTTTTCTTTTTAGAATACGTTGAATCCTTTTTATCACTTTTATCCTTTTTAGTAAATTTTGTATACTTTGGTTTTTCTCTTAGCGTTCCATCCGCTGTCATCTGATATTTTTTATTCGGTGACATGGCTGATTTAGACGTAATTTTCTTTTTTCCAGCGTAAGAAGTTGTCTTTTTTGACGCATCTTTCCTTTTGTTATCATAAGCAGATATTTTTTTTGATCCATATCTTCTTTTACTTGGGTTGGAATCAGTTTCTTTTGATACATTTCTTCTGGTTTTAGTGGGTACTACTGTTGGAACATTATTCATAAGTGGAAATGGATGATCTTTCACTTCTTTTAAATGTTTTCGTATCAACTTTTCTATTTCAGCAAGTTGATTTTTCTCGTCTACATCGCAAAAGGAAATTGAAACGCCTCCAAGTCCAGCACGTCCTGTTCGGCCAATGCGATGTACATACGTTTCAGGATCACTTGGCATATCAAAATTAAAAACATGTGATAGTTCATCAATGTCAATTCCTCTAGCCGCAATATCCGTTGCAACTAACACACGTATTTTCTTGCTTTTGAAATCATTTAATGCACTTTGACGGGCTCCTTGCGATTTATCTGCATGGATTGCTTTCGCAATCACATTTTCCTTTGATAATTGCAAAACGAGTCGGTCTGCTCCATGCTTTGTTCGGGTAAATACTAATGCTGATGCTATTAATTCATCTTTAAGAAGATGTACTAATAAATCCTTTTTATTATGTTTATCAACATAGTACAGATACTGATCTATGATATCCACAGTGGAAGACTTGGATGCTATTTTAATTTTTGCTGGATTATCTAATATCTTACTCGACAGCTTTGCAACTTCTGCTGGCATCGTAGCTGAGAAGAATAAGGTTTGTCTTTCTTCTGGCATTGTAGCTATAATTTTTTTAACATCATCAATAAATCCCATATCCAGCATGCGGTCTGCTTCATCTAAAATAAATAATTTAACATATTTCAAATCCACAATATTTTGATTCATTAAATCTTTCAAACGCCCTGGTGTGGCTATCAAAACATCAACACCTTGTCGAAGTTTAAGCTCTTGTGGTTTTTGTGATATTCCACCAAAAATTACACAATATTTTAATTTGGTATATTTTCCATACGTACAAAAGCTTTCATATATTTGAAGCGCCAATTCTCTCGTTGGTGTTATGACTAAAGCTTTTATCTTTCTTTTTTTCGTATAGGATACTTTTTCTTCTGTTAGCAATTGTATGGTCGGTATTGCAAATGCAGCTGTTTTACCCGTACCTGTTTGGGCACAGCCTAATACATCTCTACCGCTTAATACAAACGGGATTGCTTTCTCTTGTATTGGTGTAGGTACTTCATACTTTTCGTCTTCTAACGCTTTTAAAATATCTGGTATTATATTTAATTCTTTAAATTGCATAAATGCTCCTTGTTTATCTTATTATTTTTAGTAACTATTCGCTCCCTCATGGTTACCGCTACGCGATGCATGAAAAACGACCTGTCTTTATGCGCACTAGATTGATACTATATTTTTCTATATTTAATTGCCAAGCCTTTCAGAAAATTCTTCAAATATCGATCTCCACATTCCTTATAATTACGATGATCTTCTTTTCGTAACACTGCACTTAATTCACTATTGGATATTTTTGTTCCAGCATCCTTTAAAATATCAAGCATATCATCACTGGTAAGAGATAGCGCAATTTTTAACTTCTTAATTACAATATTATTTACATTTTTAATGTCTTTTATCATAAATACTGGCTTTGCAGGTTCACCCGGTTTTGGTTCTTGTTTTCCACGCTTAAATATAATAAAGCCATTCAAAAAGGATTCCAGCATAAAGTTATTACATTTTTTCATGTCTTCATTCGCATCAAAATCATCTTCCTCTAAATCAGTATCACCTTTTATCTTTGATTTCATCAAAATGTTTTGTAATTCTTCTTTCGTTACCGTAACACCGCCCAAATTGAATATATCTATCATATCTGTATCCTTGATGTCTAGTGCATATCTTAATCTTATCAAAATATCGTTATTATTCATTTTACCTCGTCATTGAAATGTATTTTATTTATTTGCTATTCATTATACCACTATAATCTAAATACAGGGACTATTATAATTTTATATTTTGATTAAGTGAGTTGTAAACAAAAAACCGCCTGTAATTTTTCAAGAGCACTAAAAATTTTAGTGCCCTTAAATTACGCAGACGGCTTTTATACGTTTATTCTATTTCTTTTTTATTGGATAACAAACTTCTGTGACCAATTCATCCGGGTTACTCGTTTGAGCCGGACTTACATGATAAATACAAAACATAGGGCTATCAAACTCATAACCATTATCATTGACCCAATTAGCAACTGCTTCATGCACTGCGGTAAGCTGCTCATAACTTCCCTTATAAGTAGCAGATGCAATCTGAACCGCTGGAACAGTTTTAAAGACAACATTTTCAGTATTTGAGTAGTTTCCTTTTACCGTTAACTGTATTTCTACATCTGCATCACTTTCTTTAAAGCCTTCGTCATGAAAAATGGCAAGGCTACTACAAGGGTCAGCGGGTTGTAAATTCATTTGTGCGGTTTCTTGCATCAGCGTATTCCACAACATTCCCTCTTGATTATACGCTGGAATGACCCTCCTTACGCTTGCAACATATCGTTCGGGTATCGTTTTTAATGTAACATCATATTTCATCATTGTGCTATCCTTTCTCAGCCGTTCTATGGCTGTTTCAAGAAGTATCAAACGATATGCTATTTGCTCTTTCTGCTCCTCTATTTCGGCCTGTTTTATAGACAAGAATCGTGAAAGAGCTTCTGGATCATCATAATTTTTCAGTATTTCTACCACGCTACCTAGGCTAAATCCCATGTCTTTTAGTGATGTTATGCGATTTGCCACAGGCAATTGTGCCTCGCTGTAATAACGATAGCTTGTAAAGTCATCCGTACTGGCAGGTATCAACAGTCCTATTTCATCATAATGACGTAACATGCGTATGCTAATTCTTGAAAGTTTAGAAAAATCTCCTATTTTTAACATTTATCCTACCTCATATATATATATGTTGTTTGAGCTCATTTACAGTATAAAGTGTACCATAGTGTGAGAGTCAATAGATAATTTCAATTTGTATAAAATATCTAATTTAAAACGAAATAATTGGCTGTCTTAAAATCTTAGATATTAATGTATGTACAAGAGCAAACGGCAAAAATAGTGCCTTCTATTAAAAAGAGGCTATTGCAAAACTAACTAATCACATCAGTTTTCAACAGCCTCTTTTTATTCTAAAATATAACCGCCTATCTTTCCAATTCCAGTAAAACCGGCTATATCCAATTTCTAATTCTAACTTATTTTCTGAAATACTTCTAAAAATGATTCAACCGGTAATGCCCCCGATATTGCCTTTGTTCCATTAAATAAGAAATATGGAACGCTATCTACACGTAATTCATGTGCTTTCTTTTCATCTTCTCTTACTTCTTTTGCATACTGATCTGATGAAAGTATTGCGAGAGCCTTTTGTTTATCTAATCCTATACTCTCTGCCAAATCTGCTAATACTTCGTGATTCGATATCAGATTTGACTCTACAAAATAACTTTTCAAAACTGCTTCTGAATATTCCTTATTTTTCCCTTCTGCTTTTGCATAATGAGATAATCGATGTGCATCAAACGTATTGGTTGGTTTTAAATCATCAAAGTTATAATTCAATCCAACTTCTTTCGCCATACTTATAATTCTATCATTCGTTGCTCTTGCTTCTTCTACAGGAATTCCATATTTACTTGCAATAATCTCATGAATATTTTCCTTGTATTCTTTTGGTGAATCTGGATTTAGTTCAAAAGATTTAAATTCTATTTCGATTGGTTCCTTTATGGAAGCTTGTTGGATTGCCAATTCTAATTTTCTTTTCCCAATATAACAAAAAGGACATGCATAATCTGACCAAATTTCTATTTTCATTGATTTCTCCTTTTCCTTGTTTGAAATCTATTTATCATCAAAGGATCGTACTTTTCTTGCAACATATGCAGGTTTCAATTCAACCTGTTTATAACTGTTAAAACCATTGCTATTCCAGTTTATTTTATTATTTCCGATAATCTTCTTCAAAAATTCTTTTACTTTTTTCATAATTGTCAATCCACCTTTCATTTTCTTAAAATTTTTAATTTATAATATTTATTTATGCCATCATCATAGCACCAATTTTATATTGTGTCAAATCTTATTTAGTTCAATTTAATTTTTGTGAAATAAAAACCGTCTGTAATAGGAAGGGCACTGAAACTTTTAGTGCCCTTCCTATTATGCAGACGGATTTTTAATTGTTGTTGGCGACCTTAAGGTATGTATTCGTATGATTTCTATAAACTTTTCATCCACACTTAAATATATTGGCATCTAAAGTTAGAAAACTTTGCATAGTCACTGCCGTTTTTCCCTTGCGTATATAAACCTATTATAACTCCTGTAAATCCTCCTGCCACCTCTGTAGAAAGATATTTTGCTTTAGCCTTGCCAAGATAAACCTTCTGACCTTCCTTTTCAATATAGAATTCATAATATTCATTATTTGAATGGATTATAAGCTTAATTTTGTTATTTTGATCCAAATCCACTGATTTTTGTATTGCTTTTATATCACCAATATTTAAACGTTCGATTGCTTCATACTGATTTGTATTTTTTCGTATCGCCAAATCGTAATGGTGATCTTCATCCATATATATGGTAATACCTGCTTCACCCTCTAACATATTTATCTCACATGAAATGTCTGCATTAAAGTCTTTTTGACGAATACCTATAAATGTAGGGGAATCAGGCTGATCTAACGTTATGTCTGTACCTCTAAGCTTTACTGTATCTTTCTCGAAGATGTAATTATCTACGTTTGGAAATCGAAGATAACACCAGTCTATATCCCATTGTGTATTCTCAAAAGTATAAACAAATTTTTCCTTTTGAATAACCGAACTGTCAGTATTATCAATCGTAACGTTTTTTATCGTAGTGCCATTATAACCAGCCGAAAACCAGCCATCTTCATCAAAAATTACCGGCGTAAGGAATACCTCTCTACCAAGATGATGGTAAGCAATCCACTGCCCGCTTTGTCGAAAGCCCAAATGTAACATCCACCAATTACTATTGTCATCTTCAATTAAATCTCCGTGACCTACGCCTTGTATTTCATAACCTCCGAGATTTCGGTTTGTTAAAACCGGATTATGCAAATAGGATTCAAATGGTCCATAAGGTGAATTTCCTCTTGCATAAGTAACCATATGTCCAAATTCGGTTCCTCCCTCTGCTGCCACAAGGTAATACATACCGTTTATTTTATACATGTGTGGTCCTTCAATAAATCTGCCACCAGTTCCCTGCCAAATTGTTATACTGGCAGTAAGCTTTTTGCCTGTTTCAATATTAATCTCACACTGAACAATACCATTAATACCCTCGTCATCTTCTCCATTGCTCATAAAATATGTTCTTTCACCCTCAAAATAAAGTGATGGATCAATTCCTCCTTGATTTACAAAAATAGGGTCTGACCATTCACTGTAAATATCGTCTGTCCAAACATAGAAATTCTGATGTGTTGTATCATTTGTAGTAGTCATGTAGTAGCGTCCATTGTGATAACGTATGGAAGGTGCAAAAACTCCTCCTGAACTATTTACTTTCTCCAGCTGAATTTGACTCTTTCGCGTGAGGCAGTGGCCGATTTGCTTCCAATTTATCAAATCTGTACTTTCAAAAATAGGAACACTTGGAAAATACTGCATAGAACTGCATACCAAATAAAATCTATCTTTTCCTCTACATACACTAGGATCTGGATAAAAACCTTTAATAACTGGATTACTAAATTTCACAATTAATAACCTCCTGATATTCTTAATTTATTGTACCGTTGATTTTCATTCTATATATTGTTATTATAAAAGGAAATACACTTTTCAACCTTAACTAACTCGTCATATAATAGGACAAATCGGACACAAAGTAATATAGGCAAGGAGTTTAATGTATCGTCAAAACATATCAAATATTTCATCCACATATCTTAATGATAGCAAATAGCCTGACGCTAACTTTTCATTAGCAATACCGATTTGATTAGATATAAATTTTACTTGCTCCCAATTCCCTTTTTCATAGCAACCTATCAGTTCGCAAACGTGAAATAATTCTCCGCTTTGATGAATAAGTGCATTTCTCACCTCATCTGTTAATGCTATTTCTGATAAAGCTTCTTTCATCGTTACATCTAATATAGCATCAATCACGCTAAATAAGCACATCATTATAACCTCTGATTTTTGTTTTTTATATTTACTATTCTCTGCTATAAACTCGCCAAATTTCGATCTAATTAATGATAGTTTTAGTAATTCTGTTGGCTTTTCACTTGCTAAATCCTGTAGCATTAAAATATTAATCCATCTTTCAATATTTTTAAATCCCATATACATCAACGTTTTCTTAATAGAGCAGCCAAGCTCTTCACTCTGCTTTGTGCTGGCAACTTTCATTAAACGATATGCAAAATTTAAATCTGTCTCTATTAATTCAGATAAATTATTATATGAAGATTCCTCTTTTTTAAGTTCGCTAAGTAATCTTAAATATTGTGTTTTAGTGGATGCTTTTTCATTCGTTTTGCTGACAATGCATGGTTTACTAAAAAAATATCCTTGAAACAAATGAAATCCTTTTTGTTTTGCCTGAATAAACTCTTCTTCTGTCTCGATTTTTTCTGCTAACAAAATCTTATTTTGTTCTAATGCTTTATTTATTTCATTACCAATACTTTCAAGGGGAGTTTGTCTTATATCATATTTTATAATATCTGTAATAGGCACTAACTGATATTCTTCAAAATCTTCAACAAAATCATCTAGTGCAATTTTATAACCAAGCATTTTTAAATACTTTAGTCTAGCAACTAACAAATCGTCTACGCCAACACTTTCTAATACTTCAATAACTAAAGTTTTCGGATTAATTAGTTCAATTGCATCCGATAAAATAAAGTTATAATCAAAATTAATAAATGCTCTAGTCCTATCAACAATTTGATCAATTCCCGTTTCAAAAAGATTGTTAACTACTGTTGCAGTTGCAATTGTAGAATCAAATTCACCAAATGAAGTTGCTACCGATTTTGCTCGAAATAATAACTCATAACCGTACACCTTCATATCTTTATTGAAAATTGGTTGTCTTGCAATAAACATATTGATTCCTCCAATATACAAAATTTGTAAATTTCAAGTACATTCACCTTATTAAATAATATTATATATTATAATTCTTATATTTTTATCAAACTTCTCTTAAACTACTATTTTTTATATTAAAAGATATTAAAATTGGTAGTTAACTGTTTTTATGTCAACTGTGATTAATCCAACAAATATAACCATATCGTTGTACTTAAATTTCATATCTGCTATTATAAAATTAAGGTGACTATAAATGTACTGAATAGTTACAATTATTAATAACTAAAACTAGGCTGTGATCCACGTTTTATGGAATAGAGAGGTATAAAGTACGCAATGGGTATAAACACAAACAAAGAAAAATGGATACTTCAAATGTACCACTCACTTTGTGAATATAATACAATTCCTGATAGTGAATGGATTTATTTACAAAAAAAAATACATGTTGAGACTATTAGAAAAGATAATTATTTTATTAAAGCTGGGGACCGTCCTGACAAAATAGCTTTCCTTGTAGCTGGTTTATTTCGTATATTTTATTTAAATGAATCTGGCAAAGAAAATACTCTTGTTTTCAGAGATGAAAATAAGTTTCTTGCTGCATATAGTTCATTCCTAGAAAATTCCAACTCAAAGTTTTATTTTCAAGCTTTGGAAGACAGCGTATTATTATATATATCGATAAAAGATTATCTGGAGTTATCTGCACAACACTCCTGCTGGCAAAACATCACAACCAAATATTCACAATATCTTTTTGTCGAAAAAGAAAAGAGAGAACTCGAATTTCTTTGTGATGATGCTGAAAAAAGATACCGCAATTTCGCTAGTAGCTACCCCAAATTGATAAGTAGAGTTCCACAATTTCATATTGCATCATACATTGGTATAACACCAGAAGCATTAAGCAGAATACGTAAAAAATTAAAATTGACCTAGGTCAATTACCTCTTACGTTTATTATTATATAATGATGTTGGGGTTAAAAGGTATTTTGTCCCACAATCCTAAAACATTCGAAAACCGAGGTAATGTTTATGAAATATAAAGCAGAAATATTCGACAAACTTCAATACTTATTTGAAGAAACAAAATTTAACGATCATCATTTGCATTGTGTAATACACTTTGAAAACAAGCTCAATGCTGATATTATGAAAAAAGCTATGACTTTATTACTAAAATCAGAGCCTTTACTATCCTGTGTTTATAAATATAACAAAGGGAATTCATACTGGGAAGCTGCAAGTAATTCAGAATTTAGTGATCTTTTTTCTGTAGTCACTGACGAAACAGATTTTCATACATTTACCACTTCCAAAACAAATGAACTAACTGGTCCACAAATTAAGGCTTGTTTACATAGTTCTACTAAGGACTCACTTTCAATTATAATGAACCACATGGTCTGCGATGCTGCAGGGTTCAAGCAATGCCTTTACCTTCTATCTTATTTATATTCGAATTTAATAAAAGATGTGGGATTTTCTTCTATCTATGCGTTTAATGGGGATCGTAGTATTCAAATAATAACTTCACAAATTGGTTTTTTCAATAAAATAAAAGCTCTTCTATTACAAAACAAAGAAAGCAATCAAAGAAAAAGCCACCAATTTCCGATGAGTCAGGACAAAAATATATCACCATTTATTCTTACTCATACGATATCGGCGACAAGATATATGGTTCTGCACGACTACAGTAAACAAAATAACGTGACAATTAATGATATCGTACTTGCCGCATATTATCGAGCTCTTGCAAAATTAATGTCTATGGAAGGTAAACCATTATATATTCCAATTATGATAGATATGAGAAGGTATTTACCTGAGAAAAGTAACCATTCACTTACTAACCTTTCCTCCACTGTCATTACTCATATTGTTGTAAACCCCAATGATACATTTAAGAAAACTTTGACAAAGGTTCATGAAGAAATAAATATGATGAAAGCCACACAAATGGGTATGAATGGATTTGTCAAATTAGCTTTGGTATTTAAACTCTTCAACAATACTCATAGCTACTCTATTACTAAAAAAAATTTGAAAAATCCCTATATTTGCATGACCAATATCGGTATTGTGGATTCTGAAAAGCTTATTTTTGAAGGTTCTCCTGTTACAGATGCCTTTATGTGTGGGTCAATAAAATACCGTCCTCATTTTCAAATAGCTTTGAGTAGCTTTAAAAACCAAATAACCTTTAGCAGTAACTTATATGGCAGTATACAAGATCGTCAAACTATTACGGACTTTTTCTCTTTGCTAGATAATGAACTTCCCTGTTAGAATTTACACTCTACCTATAACACTAATATAAATAAAAGTACAGAGATGTTGGATTTAAAACCCCATACCCCTGTACTTTCTTGCCTAACTAAATATGTAATTTGATAAATCCTATTGTTTCACTTCATATTTATGTAATCGAAGCCTCTTTTACCCTTGTTCTATTAAGCCAATATCCCTCGCGATTGTAATGTTTGTATAGTCTTGTCTCATAGTCGCGATCTAGCAAAGTTTCTTTCGTGTACTCTGGTGCCAGTTCTATTTCTTCACAGTGAAGATTTACAATCACTTTGGACTCACTCCAGCTAACACTTTCTATCCAATTTGGTGAGATAAGTATCTTTTTCCCTGGCAACCAATTTTTTGTATCGATTTCCATATACTGAATCTTCCATGTCTCATCATCGATAATAAAATCATCTACATGACCTATATCATCATCGATGGCTCTAATATTATAACTGTTCACCGTATTTGTACTGCGTAAATGTGGATCTCGTTCATTCTCATCTCTTGCATTATTTTCTATACTTTTCCTATCAGTACCAATAATCGAGAAGGGAAGAATTCCCTGCGCTGCTCCATATTGCATTCCATTCGCATACATTGGCAATCCAAAATATCCATAGAATTCTTCCTGGAATTGTTTTGAAACTGGCTTGTCACACTCTAACATAGGACTGTTTTCGATCTGATTTTTACTTAACTTAATTGTAATATACTCTTCATTTTTATTAATAGATACGATTGACTTAGGCGAGATTAACACCTGTCTACCCGTTAACCAGTTTCCTGTATTAACGATCAAGTAACGAATCGTCCATGTTTCATCCTCAAAATAAAAGTCTTTTACCTTTCCAATTACACCGTCAAGGCTGTTTAATTTATAATTCTTTAGTATTTTAGCTTGTATTAACATATATTAACTCCTCTCTTTTTCATTTTTGTTGATTCTATTTAAATTATAATTCTCTTGCAATTTGGTTCGCATCCCATATTGCATACATAATGTTATGTACGTTACGGGAATCTCCCACATTGTAAACAGTCTTATCCGAATCAACCATTGTGTCATATAGTTCCCTTTGTGAATCATAACCCACTGCAACGATGACCGTATCTGCCTTTACTTCTTTTTCTCCATCTGGTGTTACCACTGAGACTGAACTATCTTTTATCGTTTTTATGAATGAGTTACAACACACTTCAACTTTGTTAAAGACTAAAAGATCCTTAAGCATATCGTAATTTGCAAAGCACATATCTTCTCCACCACCAAGTATCTGTGGTTTTGCTTCTACAATTGTTACCGTTTTACCCTGTTGGCGTAGCCATAATGCTGTTTCACATCCCACCAAACCACCACCAACAAATACAATATTGTCGCCTGCCTTGTCTTTATCTTTTAATACTTCATCTGCCGTATATATATTATTTTTATCACCCAACTCTATTTTAATAGGTTTTGAACCTGTTGCAATAATAATAACGTCCGCGTTAGATTTTTCAATCATTTTTTTGTCTGCATTAACGTTGAGTTTAATATGTACCGGAAGTTTTTCAAGTTGTACCATGTACCATTTCAAAAGTGCACGATCATCTTCCTTAAACTCAGGTACAGAACCCACAATAATATTGCCGCCTAATTGGTTGCCTTTTTCCACAAGCATAACCTGATGACCACGCATAGCACTTACTCGTGCTGCCTCCATGCCTGAAAGACCACCACCGATAATCAATACTTTTTTCTTCTCTACCGCAGGTAGTATTGCAAATGATTTCTCTCTACCACAGGCTGGATTAACTGCGCATGAAATTGGTAATCCATGAGCAAGTCTATCTAAGCAACCCTGTTGGCACGACAAGCAGGGACGAATATCCTCCAGCTTTTCAGTACGGATTTTTTCTGGTAGATAAGGATCTGCAAGTAACGGCCTACCATATCCAACAATATCGCAAGATGTACCAAGTGCTTCACAAGCCATTTCCGGATCATCCATTCTTCCTGCAAGAATAATCGGAACCTTTACATTTTCTTTTAGAATTTTTCCAAATTTACGATACATTCCTTTTTCAAAGTACATAGGTGGATGATTCCAATACCAAGAATCATAGGTTCCTGCATCTACATTTAAAAGATCATAGCCGGCCTCCACTAAAATTTTAGCAGCTTCAATACCTTCCTCAATATCTTTTCCTTTTTCAATAAAATCCTCACCAGGCAATGCACCTTTACGGATTTCTTTAACAAAGCTCTTCAAACTGTAACGTAGCGAAACTGGAAAATCTTCTCCACAAGCAGCCTTAATCGCTTTTACAATATCGGTTGTAATCTTTAATCGACCTAATAAATCTCCACCATATTCATCTGTACGTTTATTATAGAGCGAAATAGCAAACTGATCTAAAAGATAACCCTCATGAACAGCATGAATCTCAACACCATCAAATTTAGATTCCTTTGCAACCATAGCACTCGTTACAAAAGAATCAATTAATTTCTTAATTTCATCAACTCTCATTTCTCTGTGCATAATAGATGGGTCCCATCTATTTTCCTGTTTTGAAGGGGCAATTCCATCTTCCATTAGTTTTGGAATTATAACTCTTCCAAATCCTCCTGTAAGCTGAAGAAAGATTTTAGAATCATAAGCATGAATTCTCTCATTCATAGAAACGCAAGATTTTGCAAACAACAACGGTTTATATGAAGCACAAGGCATTACTAATGGTACAAACTCATCATAATTTACATTTGTTACACCTGTAATGATTAATCCTGTACCACCTTTTGCACGTTCAAGGTAATACTCCTGCGCATTTTCTGAAAATCCGCCACAGGGATCTGCCATCGCTACCATCCCCAACGGGGCCATAGCAATACGATTTTTTAGGGTTAGTTTACCTATCTTAATAGGTTCGAAAAGTTTATTATATTTTTTAGACATGATTAATCCTCCTTATCAGATTAAAAATCGGGATAATTTAAGTTTAAAAGTTATATTCTTCTTATCTATTTTGGGAATTATCGGAATATTAAATTTGTTTTAACACATCGCGAAACTCTGTTTGTGTTTAACAATTCAAAATATGATTTTACTATATAAACGGACTATTGCTTCATTGCTTTAATAAACAATGAAATAAAGTATCCCATTGAAGTATTGAAAATATCAAAAAAATTTAGTTGAGGATTTGTTTAGATCTGTCTTGAAATAGGTAACCGAAAACGGATTCCATAAGCACTATATTTGAGATGTCTTAATGAGCTATATGTCATACAAACATTCGATAAAAAAGAATTTGCCCTACGAAACAGCGCAATAATAAATAAGTGATGCTACTTACAGTGTAACACTATAACCATTTTAATACAAGGGCCCCCCCTTTAAGAGACGGCTTTCCTTAAAGTTCATATATTGTATTTTCATGACCTTCTTGTGAAAATACCTTTGCTACAGCATCCGCATAATCTTGTTTCAACACCCAGCCTACTTTGCCAGTTTCAGTAGCCGTCACCCAAGTAAAACAGCACTAAAATACACGTTTTGCATACACCTTGTAGTAGCTTTAAATTCACAAGCCCACTATTTTTTCAAGTTTGTGAATTGTGACTCATTTTTTCCACTCTGGCTTTGGAAGGCAGTGCACCTAAAACAACTTTTTCCCAAGGGGTTCCTGTTACAGAATCCAAAACAACAATCGTTCCATGGTCATTTTGAGTTCGAATTAACCTGCCACAACCTTGCTTTAATTTAATTCCCATTTCAGGATAATCGACTGTAACAAAGGTATCCAATCCCTGTTCTCTTGCTTCCTTACGTTGCACTTCAATGAATGGATCTAGACTTGGAAAAGGCAGGTTCCATACAATCAACATGGTTAATGCCTCCCCCGGTACATCAATTCCTTCCCATAGATTTGCACCAATCAATACCGAGCTCTCCACTTCTTTAAACTTGCGAACAAGATAGCCTCGATCTCCTTTATCCTCCCATAAAACTTCAAAAGGTAATTGATATCTGCCTAATCTTGTTCTTATTTTTTGAACTTCTTCCATTGAATTTGTTAGAACAAGAGCTCGGCCACCATTTTGATTTAACAAATGTGCTAATGTTTCTATTTTGTGGTTAAATGCATCTTTTATGCTTTTAGAAGATTCGTTTAGATAGACAACCATTTGTTTCTCTAAATCAAAAGGACTTCCCACCATAGATTTAGTTGCCATTTTCAGTCCAAGTGTTCTTATGAAATAGTCAAAATCACCTTCGTTACTTAACGTTGCAGAAGTAAAAACGACCGGTAATCCCTTCTGATATAAATTCTTGTTTAACAATTCACTTATATTTCTAGGCACAACCCAAAAGCTTCCATCTTCTTGATCTACCCACGCAATGATATCACTACTTTTATTTCTACAGAATCTGTCCAATGCTCTGATTGCTCTTTCAATTTGTCCTTCGTATGCTTGTATTTGAGTGATTGATAAAGATTCTATATAAAGTTCTTGCTCAATTTGAAACTCCAGAAGAAGATGATCCAATTTCTTACGAAATATACTTGCTGTTTCCAACAGGTTATTTGTAATTCTAATGGATAGTCGTTTTGAACCTTTATCGGTAATAAGATGTTGACTTAACGATGTAAAAAATGTTTGAAACGCTAGTTCCATTGCAATCGTCTCCGACACAAATGAATCTCTGGAATCATTTATTTCTTCTATGGAGCGAATCATATTCTCAATTTCTTCTTGGTCGATTTTATGTCCTGCTTGCATAGCTGCGGGTAGCATAATTTTATGCCCCTCATCGAAAATAACAGCGCAATAGCTTGGAAGTATTGGCAACTTCCTATTTGCAATGCGTTCTTCACGTGTCCATAAATCATTAAAAAATATCTCATGATCCGCAATAATCAAATCCTTTGTAGGTCTATAATATTCCCTTGCCTTCACTAATTTACAAAATCCACGGTTCGTGCAAATATCGCAAGACATAGACTCATCCCACCCAATCCACTTCCACACGCGGTCTGGTATGTTTGGTATTTCTGAACGTTCACCTGCTTTTGTTTGATAAATCCACTTATTAATCTCCTCAGACAAAGTGCTCACTTCTTCTGTCATATCACTTACTTTAATATCACAAATATATTGGCGTGGATCTTTTGCCATTCGAGCATCTATTTCTAAATCAAGTATCTTTGAAATCGTTTTAATATCTCCCTCATATCCGGCAAGTTGTTCTTGCAGTGCTGTGGTGGCACACGCAATTACTACTGGTTTCCCGCTAAATCGAGCAAATGCTATGGCTGTTAGTAAATAAGCAAATGTTTTACCAGTACCGAGTCCAGCCTCAGCTAAGTGAACTTTTTGATTGCAAAATGCATCCGCAAACTGGAATGCTGTATATATTTGTTCGTCGCGAATGTCATATCCGTGTTCTGGAAGGATGTCATAAAAAACGTCACCAATCCATTCCGTTAATTTTACTTGAAAGTCTTCTTTGCTACTATATTCAAATGGTTCTTTTATTTTTGTACGCATATTTGTATATCTCCTATCGGACTATCTTTTTTATCCAGAGTATACAGTATATTTCATTTTGCGTTTCTTAGCAATATTAGATTTCATTTGTTATCAGGTAATCGTTACCGTTGCGCCATTGCCATTCCACTCATTTCAATCCTCCACTTTGAAATCCCACAAATACAACCATATTCCACTTGAACGTTTGTATCTTGTATTAGGTCAGAAGTTTAATCGTAAATTAACAACGGTTCGTATGGGATTTGATATATTCTTTTTGTTTAGCACTATAATGGTAACTTTAATAACCAAACAACCTTTTTATATAAGAGAAGCTGTTCTTAATACGCGTTTCAGTGAGTTTTTTAAATTATATGATGTAACTGTTGATGGTAGGGAAATAGAAAAGATTTACAAATCTTACCTGGATAGTTCTTCTGCCCTTATTCCAAATGCAGAAATCACCTTGACAAAACTAAGAAAAATGGATAAACGAATGATATGTTGCTTATAAAACTTTCGAATTTGTTAGAAAACTATTTGAGATTAACAATATATATATGTGTAAAGGATAATGTCTAACTGTTTTAAATAATTACCATGTACGTAATCATAAATCAAACAGATAGTTACTATTCGCAGCACTGAAAAAGCAACAGTTCTGTGAACAGTAACGCGCTACGCAATGTATGCGTTTTGGCGCTCCTATACTCTGGTTTTCTGTGATCTACTCTCACATCTATTGTGATATTTTATTTGTTCTTGTTGAATCAATTCCTATATTCTTATTCATCTTTTCAACTCTACCAGAACCAATCTTTTTTTCATCTTTTAGAAAACTGCCTTTAGATTTTTTCTCTTCTAAAAGTTTTTTTATTCTTTCCATATCTTTCATCGACATTTTGCATTCCTCCTTTCAATTACTTTACCAAATTTTTCATTGGGTTAAATTACTTACAAAAAATAGGTCTATATTCATCTGTCTTTGCATTCTCAATTTCGTTTATGTCAAATACCATAAGAACAAAGTGTCTGCAAGCAGACACTTTGGCGCCCACGCGGGTTGCGTAGCAACACACTTCCTCTCCACGTGGTGTGCATCTTGGCACATAGTGCCTTTTATTTAATAGGGAAGTTCGCAGAACTTTCCTATTAAATAGACAAGGCATTAAGCATCTAATATCATAACTCTTAGAACATGCAATGAAATAAAGTTGACAACAGCCTCTTTGAAATTAAACATTTAATTTTCACAAAGATAATGGGCTTTAATTTTCCATCCATACTGCGTCTCCTCGAGTCTATTATAACTAAATTGTGTGCAAATGTACACATCGTCTTGCAAAATGTTATAATATGTATTTTTCCTATTTATTCATTACATGTTTCCAGCCACACCATGGAAGAAATTCTTTATTTTACAATGTATTGGAAGCGTACTGTAATCATAAAACAAAAATAGATATTGCCATGGAGTTATTTAGACCATAGCAACATCTATCATTTTCTAGAGTAAAATTCTGTAATAATGCTCTAAGTTCCATTACAATCTTAGCCATATTTTCACTTGAGTTTGCAATCTCTTGCATCGACACCAATTATTCTGCAATTGTTCGAATTTCTTCTGCATATTCATCCCAATACTCATAGCTCAATTTCTCATGTAGTTTCTCCCAGCTATTTACTTTTATAGGAATATCTTGAGCCACAAATTGCTTTGTCAAATGTAGAATAAAATCATCTTCACCTTCTGGATATTCGTTCTCATTCAGGTTTGAAGAACTGCTATCACCCATTAATGAAATGGGGGTTTTATCATTCATTATAATGGTATATTGCAGAGTCCCATCAAACCTAGCGGATAATATATAATAACTGACGTCTTCCCACGAATAGCTTTTTGTCCAAAAAAAGTGTCTTTTTGTTATCCCTTCTTCAGTTATACAATTGTACCAAGTACCATAAACAATGATCATTATTATATAAATACATACAGATACTACTAGAACTTTCTTTTTTACACGTTTTGGTAGATACGACTTAAACCCTTTTTCTTTTGCGAAAACATTTCCAAACAGACCATTCTTAGAATATAACCAAATAGTTAAGCAAAACAAATATAACGCTACAATAATATACAAAATAAAAGGTGAACCAGTAATAATATAATTTTTTTCCTTTCCCATTATATTCATAAAAATAATCCTATCCCAAAATATCGGAATGCCAAGCAGTAACATAATGAAATACAGAATCATTCCAATTACTTTCCATAAGCCTAAGAGTGATACCTTACTTTTTTTTACTTTTAAAGGCTCCTCCTCTAGTATTTCATTTTTATTATATATGTAATTAAGGATATAAATAGGTAAAGTGATTCCACTAATTACTATAAATAAGACAAATGGATATGAAAATCCATACCAAAATCTTCCCCATTTCCAAACATATTGATAAGCCAGTCCACGCATGATGCAGATCCCTAATATAATAACAATCGCAATAATCCATCCTCGTTTTTTTACACTGCTCTCCATATCATAGAAAAAAACGTTACCCCACACTTTCTTAAATATATTGCCCTCAAACTCAAGGTAATCTTTCAACGTATCATAAAAAAGATTTCCATCGACTTCTTCTTGTTCTACTATATTCCAATATTTTTCATAGTCAAAGGAAGTATCTATATCTGAATCCTTTTCAATCCGTTTACAAACATCAATTGCACCTTTTATTTCATCCAATTGACGACTTAATGATAGAATATTTTGACTAATTATAGCTGAAATTATTTCTTCCTTATCGAATATTTTCTTAATATCCGAAATAGAAATCCCTAACTTGCGAAACAATATAATCTTCTTTAGCTGCTCAACATCCTCTTTACTATAAGTACGATATCCATTTTCATTTCGTTCGGGGCTTAGTAATCCCTCCTTCTCATAAAAACGAATATTTGCTCTTGTAATCTGAAGAAGTTCTTCCACCTCTTTTACCTTCATATTACTTTCTCCTACTTTTTATAATTCAACTTCTGATAACAGTATCTTAAAGTGTAAAGACACTTTACAGTCAAGCATATTTATTAAAGTTTTAATTTATTGTGGAATATGAATCTAATATTGTAGCCGAAATGAGACTTATTACCATTTTGACTGATAACGAAAGAATAATCAGATCATTTACCTTATATCAGGTCCAATAAGCAAAGCCAGATATCCCCAATCCCATATTAAGTTTTCAAAACTTTTTTCCAGATATTCATAGATATCTTCTTGGTCATATCCCGTCATTCGTGATATAACAACAATATAATTACGTACCACCGTATAAGACAGTGTTTCTTGTTCATCAAGTAACCAACTTAGAAAGATCGAGTGCCTTATCATTGCATATTCTATCGCAATCCACTGAATCATAACAACTATGCTTTCCAAATCTGATTCTGGCACCAGACTATTTGTAAAAATTTCTACAACAAGGTAATTACGAAACAACTTTTCATATGAAGAAAACTGCTTTTCGAATTTTTGTAATTGAACGGCCATTTTACTTTTATCATAGTCTTTCGCTAAGTTTTCCGCCATCACAGCTATTGGTTCCAAATAACTGGTATATATATCTTGCTTTTGATAATTTTCAGCCATGTCTAAAAAAAGTTCATTATTTTCTTCAAAAGTATCTAAACTTTGAAATTGCATGTTATCTATGGCATCTGATAATTCTGTTAAAACAGCTTCTCCCATATATTCGTCTATCTCTTTTTTTAATACAAGTTCCTTTTGATGAATGTCCAGAAGAATATAGAAAATCATCATCACACTCTTTGAAATAGAAAAATACTGATTTTGCATAATAGTAATCATCATTGTTCGAATCTGCAACAAAATGTCTTCATCCATCTCAACCTTATTCTGCGTAAAACTAATTTTGTCCTGTTGATTCATCAAATCCACAACTTCTGGGCAACAAGATACCAACGAATATTCTTTTCTGTCTGCAAATTCATGTATCTGCCTTGGGAAAATCGCACAGGTTTCAGATAGCACTTCATCTCCCAAATTCAAAACCAGGTTGCAAAGTTTCTGTTCATTTAAGAAAGGACAGTGCTTTTGTTCATTCAATGCAATGACACGTGTGCCATCTTTTTGTTCTACATATTGATCTAAATAATTATTGCCTTGCTTTGTTAAGCTTAAGCGATTCCATTTTGTATAAGTATCATCATCTACTGCAATCTTCCACTCTTGACAACAAGTAACCGAACACTTGTCTGCAATACAGGTAAACGTGTCATAGTAGTCCGTTTTGATTTCTTTCTTCATCATATCCCCTAAAGTGCTCTAATCGTTTTATTTTGTATGAATCTTTTTCTCTCGATGCTGCTTTTAAATCCATTATATAACTTTTTTGCTGTTTTTTCAAATAGAACCCTGCAAACAAATAGATTGTATTTTCTCAATTATTACTGTTCACTCCGTTCACAGTAACTTATGATTTCTGCATGCAAATTCGCTACGCGAAGCAGAAATCATTTGTCGAATCATTTTCTTACGTAGCTTAACAGCTAGTGTTAAGCTACTGTGTGAACAGTAACTCTCAATTATTTCATCGTATCATCATTTTTCAATCATTTCCTTTTATTTCTAAATAGAGTGTCTGCTCGCAGACACTCTCGCGCCCGAGTAGATTGCGTAGCAATAAACTTCCTCGCCACGAGGTGCGCATTTTGGCACGTAGTGCCTTTTTATTTAATAGGGAAGTTCGGCGAACTTTCCTATTAAACAAAAAAAGCTCCCTTGAAGCCAGTCCATAGCTTCAAAGGAACTTTCACCCTGAATAATTTGTTTTACGGTTTTCTCATCAGGTTCATATTATGTTATTTATTCATATTTAAATCAACTTATATTCTTTTAACAGTTTTTCAATATCAGTTCCTTGAACCTTCTTTAACACTTCCTGAAGTGCAATTTTTACATTTGGCTCCAGATTCATCTCGGTAATCTTTTTACCATCGCCCAATTTTTCGGTAGCATTAAGCAAATCACGAATATCATATGTGCTACCCCAAACTTCTGGTACGCCACGGTCAATGTTTAAAAGTGTGTACACACTTTCCATTGCGGTACGGACAGAGTATTCAATTGTAAAGATTGTATCGCGTACCGTTTCAGCAAATTGACCCATAAAAGCGAAGTTTACGCTGCCTTCTGGAATAACGTTAGGACGGTCGCCTGCTTCACGTGGCATAAAGAAAGCAGTAATATAAGGCATCATACAAGGTATGGTGTTGGCACTGTTCTCTGCCATAGCTTCAATTTCATCAACTGGTACACCAAGGTGATACAACCACTCCATACAGATTTCTTTGCCTGTGCATTCACGCATAGTTTTTTTAACAAAGTTACCAGGCTTATCAGTGAATAAGCCGTAAATCCAGCCAACCAACTGATCCTCTGGCTGATTTTTGAAGTGTGGCTGACGGTTAAACGTCCAGCTAAGAAGCCAGTTTGAATCTTTAGCGGTAACAATACCACCTGTAACTACCTTACCACTAAATGGGTCACGCTTGCAAATCTTTTGGATATAAGGTGGAATGCTGTCGTCCAAGGTCGTCACCGTCGCAGACATCCAGTTGCTTTGCTCTGCATCATAACAGAATTTATCTGGGTTTCCAAAGGCCGGATCCTGAGCCGCAATCTTGCGCCACATATCCCATCCGCCACCATTTTTTATTTCATAATTGAAAGATGCAGGGGTGTTTTGATCGCCAATAGAAGAATTCTCAACACATCCGCCGTTGGTGATAAATACCAAATCATTTTCAGTCAAATCGATATGATCCTCGTTATTATCCTTAATGATATCAATGCGTGTTGCAATTTTTTTATCTGTTTGCGTATTAAAAATTATATTCTCCACCTTGGTGCCGTAATGGAACTGTACGTCATGCTCTTTCAAATACTTAACCAATGGCAAAATCATGGACTCATATTGATTATATTTTGTAAAGCGAACCGCTGTGAAATCAGGCATACCTCCAAGATGATGAATGAATCGCTTGATATATAGTTTCATTTCCAATGCACTATGCCAATTCTCAAAAGCAAACATTGTACGCCAGTACAACCAGAAATTCGAGTTTAAAACCTCGTCACTAAACACATCCAAAATACGCTTGTTATATAGTGCTTCATCTGGTGTGAAGAACAGTTTCATAATCTCTTGCGTGCCCTTGTCTGTCAAAGTAAACTTGCCATCTGTGTGGGCGTCTTCGCCACGATTGATAGTTGCACGCATGAGAGAAGAGTTAGGGTCATGCTTGTCAAGCCAATAGAATTCATCCAGCACGCTGGCACCCTCAGTATCTATGGACGGAATGGAATGAAACAAATCCCATAAGCACTCATAGCGGTTATCCACCTCGCGGCCTCCTCGAATTACGTATCCCAGGTCGTCATATTTGTATCCGTCACAGGCGCCACCTGGAATAGCATCCTTTTCAAGAATATGGATTCTTTTTCCATCCATCTGTCCGTCACGAATAAGAAACGCGGCAGCGGCAAGTGAAGCAAGACCCGATCCGATTAAATAAGCTGATTTGCGTTCAACGCCTTGTGGCTTTTCAGGCCGAGCAAGTGATTCAAAATTTCCTTTAGAATAATACATAATATTTACCTCCACAATTTTATTTTATTTCTTGTATGTGTATCATTATATTAATTATTTTTAGTTGCTACAATAATCAATAAAATGATTTTGATAAAAGTATTATCATGTCGGCAATACTGTAAGAATTTTAATCATTTTTGGGGATTTGATTAGTTTTGTTCAATTGATATTTAGTTAAAGCTCTCTCTACATCCCCATGAACCAATATACTAAGCCGTTGGATAATTTCCTGTGGTTCTTCCTTCATATCCTTTTTGATCCAATCCAGCAACAAACCTACAAAAGCATAATTATAAAAATCAGCGATAAATTTTTTGTCTAATTCTGAAACGATCATGCTTGCGGCTTTTTCTTCGACAACCCCAATCAGCAAGTCATAAGTAATTGCATAAAAATAGGTTTCGATTTGTTCTCTGCTAATTGAATGGTAAACATTTATAATAAATGGTTTGTTATCTAGAACCATTTGAAACGTTTGTAAAAATCCCTGTTGCCAAGTTTCATACGTTTTCATGCCATTAATAGCTCTGTTCGTTTCCTCAATACAAATCCATTCAACTAAATCGTAGATATCCTTGAAGTGATAATAAAAGGTCATACGATTAATTTCACAATCCTCCGCTAGGTCTGAAATGGTAATCTTGTTAAGCGGTTTTTGTAGCAAAAGATTTTTGAGAGAAACTTCTAAAGCTCTTTTTGTTGTCTGCGACATTTAGCGAACCTCCTTGAAGATGATATAGTTTAACATATTATACACCACCTTTTTACAAACTTCTAGTTACTGTTCACTCCGTTCACCGTAACATATGATTTAGTAATTCTGGACGTGTCGCTTCCCGATGGCTCTGGTTATGATTTATGTGAAAAATTTCGTGAAACATCAAAGGTGCCGGTTATATTTCTTGCCGCTGCTGATGAAGAAATGGATATAATAATGGGGTTAGATATAGGCGGTGACGATTATATAACAAAGCCATTCAAACTGGCAGTCTTTCTATCGAGGATAAACGCTTTGCTTCGTAGAAGTGACAATTTTAATCAAGCAGATACTGAATTAGAATCTAATGGCATAAAAGTACAACGTCTAAAAGGAGAAGTGTATAAAAATGGAGAACAACTTGACTTAACAGCAAGTGAGTATAAATTATTATGTCTATTTATGGAAAATGCTGTCATACAGATTACAGATTATATTTCAGGAAATCAAAATGCCCGTATTGACTGGAAACTATTTGCATCTGTTGTTCAAATCATAATAAAAGACGACGGAAGCGGCATTATCCTGTTTTTGAGCTTTTCAGTCTTAATAGAGTTTATCGGCTATATTATGCCCCAGTTGTCGAATACTTCTGACATCAACATTTCTAGTAATAACAGCTCAAATTCCATAGACAGTGTACTGCCTGATAAAATACAAGTAGGCAATAAGGAAGCAGAAATCGCAGGGCTGTTAAAATGTAACCCATTTAGTGATATTGGCAGGATAATGATATAATACTTTATTCTTTTCAAAATCAAACAGATTATTTACAAAGTCATTATACATTGTATAATCACCAATCATAATATTGGTATTGGAAATAACAGAATTTAGATAAATAGTAGAAAGAATACCTAATTGCCTCCTTAAATTAATTGTTAGTTTCATTATGATCTTTATCAATTAATGCATGATCATGAACAGCTGAATTAATCACTTCGTTGATAATGTGATCTTCTCGTACTTCTCGTACTTTTTTACAAACAATTTCCTCTATCTCAAATTCTTGCTTTAATCCCTCATTAATCGAATAAATCATTAATATTAAAATAATTGCAAATGGAAGTCCTGTTATTACTGATGCTGTTTGTAAAGCAGTCAACCCACCACCTACTAACAGCGTTGCTGCAACAACCCCTTCCATAACAGCCCAAAAAATTCTTTGAGGTACTGGAGAATCCAACTTTCCACCTGATGTTAAATGATCTACAACCAAAGAACCAGAATCGGAAGACGTTACAAAAAATACTGTTACGAGAATAATACCTACAACAGATAAAATATTATTAAGTGGCAATGCATCAAGCATTGCAAATAGTGCAATTGAAGCATCCTCTTTTACAGCAGATATTATATTTGACAAACCATTTGTTTCCAAGAAAATAGCAGTCCCTCCAAATACAGACATCCAAAAAAATGAAAGTAGCGAAGGAAACACCATAACACCCAAAATGAATTCCCTAACTGTGCGACCTTTAGAAATTCTAGCAATAAACATACCTACAAATGGTGACCACGAAATCCACCATGCCCAATAAAAAATAGTCCAAGCACCTTGCCAATTAGTATCTCTGAATGTTTCTGTCCAAAGGCTCATCTCAACAAAATTAGATATATAATAGCCCATATTTTGTGTGAATCCACTCATAATATAAACTGTTGGGCCCACAAATAAAATAATTATCAAGAATAAGCCTGCAAGTATCATATTAATCTCACTGAGTCGTTTAACACCACCATCAAGTCCTAGAACAACAGATATCGTAGCTAGAGCGGTTATACCGATAATTAATCCTACTTGGATTGGTACACTAATAGAAATACCGAAAAGATAATTTAAACCTGCATTAATCTGAGCAACACCAAGTCCAAGAGATGTTGCTAATCCTGTTAATGTTGCCAAAACCGAAAATACATCAATTAAATTTCCCCAAAACCCATAGATTTTATTCCCAATTATCGGATAAAAAACTGAGCGTATGGTTAACGGTAAACCTCTATTGTATGCAAAAAATGCTAATCCTAATCCAACAATGGCATAAATTGCCCAAGGATGAATCCCCCAGTGAAAAAAAGTAGTTGCCATAGCTGCTTGTGCAGCTTCTGGAGAACTAGCCACTATGTTCCCAAACATGGGTGATGGTGCATTTAAGTGTGAGATTGGTTCAGCAACACTCCAGAATAATAGTCCAATACCCATTCCCGCACTTAAAAGCATCGCATACCAAGCAACTTTCGTAAACTCCGGTTGAGCTTCTGCACCGCCTAATCTGATGTTCCCATATCGTCCAAAAGCAAAAAACAGTGCTGCACCAACAAAAATATTAGCTACTGTTATTAAGAACCACCCTGCATTTTTTGTAATACCACTTAAAATAGTATTAAATAACGTCTCTGCGCCTTTAGGAAATATAAGTGTTGCCGAAATAAAAATAACTAAAAATATTACCGAAATAAAAGTTACTTGGGGATGTATGTCAAATCCAAATCCCTTCCAATTATTTTCTCCTGGTTCTTGACGATTCGCTTCATCAAACAGTGACACTGTAGGTCTTATTTGTAACCCCTTGAAAGGTTTTCTATTTTTTATTGCTTTACCGCGTGCTTCTTTTTCTGCTTTTTTTAGTTTATCTGCAAGCTCTTTTCTTTTTGCTAATGCTCGCTTCTTTTCATCATCCATATTAATCCTCCATTAACTCAAGTCTTTATATAACTTAAATCCATCTTTTTTTTTAAATATTTTCCACCTATAATTATTAATTAACCTCTGTTAGTCCATACTATTCCCTTTAATCGCACATTATAATATAAGAATACTCCATATTCTACTAAAATGAAAGGCATGAACGCCATTATCTGAAAGTCGTACAGACCTCTCATCTTCAAAAAGCTTGAAAATAAGCGGTCTGTACGACTTTTAATTATTTAGTTGAATGATAAAGAATTTAGTTTTTATAATGAAATTATGAACTGTAGCTTCATGTGATTAGAGACACCATATCATTAAAAAGAATATAGTTGATACCCCTTCTGCAAATTGATTATTTATAAAGAATTCAGCGGCTTTGATTGTTATCTCAAAACCGCTTATTGCTTAATATACAGAAAATTTTTGTATGGAAATTTTCTGCCATTAATGCGGTTTTTTTATTTCCCGCATGGCAGTAATGAATTTTATTTTCCTATCATGATTTTTCAAAAAGGCTTCATTGGTTAAAAACGGCTTCCCATATGCCACAAAGTCACATAAATTATTTTCCAACAAAATATTTCCTCGCTCTATTGTCTTAGTATCATTTACAACAGTTACTGGTATATCGATATGCTTTTTTATCTGAACCCCAGTATATACAGTTTCGTTAAATGGAAAGTCAGTTGGCATTTCCATTTTTCTATGAACAGGTATTCCAGATGAGATGTGCAGTAACTCTATACCTATATGTTCCAGTTCCTGTGCAGTTTGAATATCAATATTCAAATCACTATTCCAGCCCATGCGATAAGAAATAATAAAATCATCATCCGCAAACATTTTGATTCCCTTCATAATATTTTTCACGAAACATAATCTGCCATTAAGATCTCCTCCATATTCATCCTTTCGTTCATTTGATATCCAACACTCGGATAGGCAAGCTGAGCGAAAAATTTAGTACCGTTATTATGGCATTTGTCTATTATCTTTTTGAATTAATTGATATGGTCATCTGAATATACTCCTGCAGCACCATCAAGCGCTTTCTCTGAAGTTACCGATAGAGATTGACAAATCATAAGACCCATTCCACCCGTTGCTCTTTGCATATAATAATGCTGTACCTCATCGCTCATAATGCCCTTTTTACCTGATGGCAAACTAAATGGAACCATGGGTGCCATTACAATTCTATTTTGAAACTCAATATTTTTTATTCTAATTGGTTCAAATATCTTTGGCATTTTTCCAGTAGCATTGTTCCCGTCCTCACATTCCACTTCATTAAAATCACAAATTACGCAATCCACCTCCATTGTAAATAATTTTCAATGTTGCTCTCCTCCTTCACGCTATAGATAGATCCTTGTTTTTCATTCACCTTTATATTATAATCACAATAATTCAATAAAGAAAGTATGCACTTTTTAGTAGTATACTTACCGAAAGGAGAGTACTCTTTATCCGATAAAGGATTATCTATGTTTCCAATCATTGACGAAATGTGTCGGTGGGGAAAAAAATAATGTTATTTTTCAATTTTATCCATCCAAACAATACTGGAATCAATAATGCAAAAAAAGAAATTGTAAACCTATGCGCCAGAATATTCAGCGGATCGTCCACAGTTAAGGCTATCTTTGTAAACAAAAAAGATAGACCTATTATAAAGGAATAC
>JBGUEQ010000055.1:0-32974 GCA_041821265.1 Lachnotalea sp.
ACTCTTGGACAATATATAAGTAGAACCATAGTGGAATGTAAATTATAAGGGGGGAAGAGTATGAAAGAAATTGAAGCAAATATAAGTAGAACCATAGTGGAATGTAAATGAGGGTAATAGACGAGGAAATAAAGTTCAAGAAATTATATAAGTAGAACCATAGTGGAATGTAAATGTATCTTTAATAAAACAAGTTATGGATAGGCTACAAGGTGAATATAAAATTGTAGATACGTATTTTTTGGATATTAAACCATGCATAGATTGCCGACATTGTTGGGAAAATAAGGGATGTTCTATTCATGATGGGATGCAGGAAATATATGACTATATACAGGAATGTGATAATATCCTAATTGCTTCACCGATATATTTTTCCGAACTAACGGGTACGTTATTGAATGTGGGTAGTAGATTACAGACATATTTCTGTGCAAAGCATTTTAGAAGCGAAGCTCCTATAGAAAAATCTAAAAAGGGAGCAGTTATAGTAATAGGCGGTGGAGATGGTTCGATTCGTAAACCATATGAAACAGCTTGCACATTATTACATCATATGAATGCAAGTGATATATTACCAGTGGTGTTTAGTCATTCCACTAATATAAGACCAGCCATTGAAGATGAAAATGCATTAGATGGAATAAAAAAAATAATCCAGTTTTTTAACTTTTAATTTAGCGCATAATGTCAGCACAAACAGACAATTTGTTATTCAAACAAATAATTTGTGTTTTCTAAGAAAAGCAAACTATAATAGAAATATATCATTGTATTAAAATGAGCTATGACATTCCGAATAAAATACTTTAGTAAATGAACCAAATATTACTACGAAAAGGTTGATAAGATGGATATTAGAGATGTGTATGATAATTATTACAAATATATTTATAACTATGCTTTGAAATTGACGTGTCATCCAGAAGATGCACTTGATGTTACACAAGATACTTTTATGAAAGCAATTGAGAAGTTAGATACACTAGAGCATGAAAACGCAATTGCAAGTTGGTTAAGAACAATATGTTTTCATGAATTTATCAATAAAACAAAAAAAGAGCCAAATAAGTATTTAGTTGAGCCTGCTAACTGGGAAATATTATTGGAGGAAGACGGTTTTATTACCAATCCCTTAGTTTTGCCAGAAGATGAAATTATTGTGGAAGAAGAAATCAGGGAATTGCAAAATGGTTGTTTTTTAGCAATGGTACGAAGACTGACATTGAATCAACGAATTACATTTTCGTTGGTAGATATGTATGGACTTCCAATTGAGTTTGTAGCAAGTATGTTAGAAATAAATAAAGGTGCAGCAAAAGGTTTATTATACCGTGCACGAATGAATATAGATTCATTTTTTGCAGATCATTGTAGTATTATTTATGAAAAGAACCCGTGCTCTTGCAAAGCCTGGATATCATTTTCGTTGAATCGTTCTAACCTTCAGAATCAAGCAAATCAATTAATGAAAGCATTAGATTACAAATCGAAAAACTATGCTTACAATGCAGAGGTCAGAAAAAGAGTACTTTATCTATATAGTCATATGCCAGAACAAAAACCTTCTGCTGAGTGGTATCAAAATATTTTGACGATATTAATTTCAGCTAATAAAAATAATTTATAGACAATATGTTATAGGCGTATCTTTTTAATTCTTATTTTGTCTTTATTAATGTAACTAAATAATAGAAACAATTTAAGAAAGGATAAAAAATTATGAAAAAAGTATCACAAGGATTTGAAATATTAATGAAAGAAACAGAGGGGATAGGACCAGCTTTTATGGATAGTATATTGAAGTTATCTGAGCAAAGTGCTCTAGATAAAAAAACATATGAATTAGCATATATTTCGGTACTTGTAACTGCAAAAATGTATACGGGATTACCGTTTCACATTCAACAGGCAACAGAACTTGGCGCTAGTAAAGCCGAAATAAAGACTGCTATACTTATTCCTATGCCAATTATTGGTATTCAAGTAACGGAAGCATTGCCATATTTGAGCGAGATCATTGATTTATAGTCGAACAAGAGAATACATATAAGTAGAACCATAGTGGAATATAAATTTACATCATTAAGTCTGGTATTTTATGCATTACTATTCCATCTAAGTAAAGCCATGGAGGTAGCGATGAAGGTAGTAAATACTTACGATCTAGCAAAGCCTCATATACATCTAGTATTAACGGGCTAAAAGGATAGTGAATAAAATATTTTGCAATGATAACTGTAAAGTGATAAAATTATTTTAGTGTGAGGAATTTGTTAAAAAGAATTGACCAGATAATTGGAAATATTCTATGAACTTTCCTGTTACATAAAAGACAATACGTGTTAAATTGAACACCACGCAGATTGGAAGTGTATTTCAGTACAATCCCCGTGGACGACAGAGTGTCTGCAAACAGACGCTCTGTTCTAACGTTAGCCTAAAGTATGTTCTTAAGCTGCAACAATATACATTACAATGATAAGAAGAGGAGCACATTTCATGAAACATTTTACCAGATTGAGTATATATAACAAGAAAACAAAGATAGATCCGAAATTAATATTTTCAACAAAGGGAATTTTAGTAACTGTTTTATTAAGTCTTTTATTAGCTGGTTGTGGCAGTACAACGAAAGAGAATACAACGGATAACAAGGATATAGTATCTAGCGAGACAACAACCTCAGAGAATGATGAAAACTCGCAAGACGCTCCCACTTCTTCTGAGGCAGAGGCAGAAACACCAACGTCAGCACAAACAGCTGACACAGATGAGACTTCATATCATATCACGACAACTTCCATTAATCAAGATAACATTAACATTGAATATCCCCAGATTGAAGGATTTACAGATGCTGCACAAGAATCAACTATTAACACTATGCTGAAAGATGACATCTGGAACAGTCAGGTGGAAGACGTATATAAAGAATATGAAGAGGATAGTAGCGAGATTAACTTGAGTTTAGACATAGAATATCAAGTTACCTGTCATACAGATGATATTCTAAGCATTATATATGAAGGCAGTGGATATATTGAGGGAGGTATGCATCCAAACAGTATATTTCATAGTATCACCATTGACTTGAAAAATCAAAAGAGGTTGTATCTCTCTGACTTTACAGATATTAATACTGATTTGGTTCAACAGATCAAACAATCGGAAAATGTTACGAATGTAGCGGTCAAAAGTTATGAGGATGAGGGGCAGGCGAATGAAGTCCGTAAGGTGCTAATGAGTGATATACAAGATCAAGATTCAAGCAGTATGATTTGGAGCTTAGAAAATGGTAGTGAAAATAATTTTTATGTAACAGATGATTCATTAGGAATCTGTCTATATATAAGCCATGCAGCAGGTGATTATGTATTGGTGTTACTACCTGATCATAACACAGTTGAATCAGATCATACCTACGATTCTAATCTGTGTTTAAACAACGAAAATTTATTAATTTCTTTTAAAATAAAGAAATCTGGAAAAACAGTATCTGTTTGCTCTGCGAAAAACGAGGATTATATTGTTTATCGTTTTGGTACAAAAGATCATATTGATTTGGAATATCCAGAGGATAAGAACGATTCATGGAGTAAATTCACATATTCCAATTATAACCGCGGTGGTGGTGCCGCTAACAGTGGATTACAGTACAATTCGCTTTCCTTTGATAATCAAGGATATAACTATGAAGTGTATCAGCAATATGACGCCGTTACAAATGAAACAACGGTAGGTATTATTGTTACGGAACTTGCTACCAAAAAAGTAACAAATATCATCGGAGATCCAAGTACGTTTGTAGGTTATTGGTATGATTTAGAGAGTAATGAGAAAATAAATAGAATAACACCATAAATCTTTTGGCACGTCGTGGCATTTAATAATGCCGTTCCTAGGTATTTGAACCCAAAAGTATTAAATTGGTTACTATAAAAGCTTATTTATTACAAAAAAAGCACCAAATTTCTTATCTTTTTAAAAAATCACCAATTGTTCATTGACTTTTCAGCGTGTACTTATTAGTATTAGATATATTACCGTTATGTTAGGAGAAAGTTTGGAATAGAATTATAATAAAATCTATAGTTTTACCATTTTTATTCCCGAAAGGAACAAAAGAAAAACCTATGTTTGGTTACGTAACTATAAATAAACAAGAATTAAAAATCAAAGAGTACAATCGTTACCATGCTTATTATTGTGGACTATGTCATACATTAAAAGAGCGTCACGGTTTCTTAGGACAAATGACGTTGACCTACGATATGACTTTTTTAGTATTGCTACTTACGTCTTTGTATGAATCGGATACGGCACATATGCAAAAACATTGTATTGTTCATCCAGTGAAAAAACACGATCTTTTGTTGAATGCAATCAGTGCATATGCAGCAGATATGAATATTGCTTTGGCCTATCATCACTTTATGGATGATTGGAACGATGAGAAAAAATTAAACGGACTGGCGGGAGCTGCCGTTTTAAAGCGTAAATATAAAATAATTCAAAAACGATATCCCCGTCAATGCCGTGTGATTGCTTCTTCTTTATCAAAACTGCAGCAGTACGAATTAAATAACGAGAAGAGCCTTGATTTAGTAAGTGGATGCTTTGGAACACTTATGGCTGAGTTATTTGTCCTGAAAGATGATGTTTGGAAAGATAATTTACAAAAATTTGGCTTCTTTTTAGGGAAATATATCTATTTAATAGACGCATATTTTGATTTAGAAGAAGATATAAAAAACAAAAGTTATAATCCTTTGATTTTTTATAAAGATAGAGCAGATTATGAAGAATTTTGTCATGAAATGCTTACACTAATGATTTCTGAGGCCGCTAATGAGTTTGAAAAACTCCCTTGCGTAATAGATGTAGAGATTCTTCGAAACATCTTATATGGCGGTGTTTGGAGCAAATATAATGCAAAGAAACAGAAGATAGAGAGGAAATAACACCATGATTACAAACCCATATCAAGTACTTGGAGTACCATCAAGTGCCTCTGACGACAAAATAAAAAAAGCATATCGAGAACTGAGCAGAAAATATCATCCTGATACGAATGCAAACAACCCTTTGGCTGATCTTGCCGAAGAAAAGTTTAAAGAGGTACAGGAGGCATATCAACAAATTATGGATGACCGCGAACATGGCAGTCAGAAATCTTATAGTTCAGCAAATTCCTCATCTCAATTTAATTCAGGAGGTACGAATACTTGGCAAAGTGATCCTAAGATGGTTGCAGTCGCTAATTATCTGAATTCCAGACATTATAAAGAAGCACTCAATGCGCTTTCGGATATAAATAGTCGTTCGGGATATTGGAATTATTTTAATGCTTTAGCACACGCGGGTCTTGGAAATAATATGGAGGCTTTGAATTTTGCACGTCAGGCTGTCAATATGGAGCCGAATAATACAGAATTCAATGACTTATTAAGCCGACTTTCGTGGGGAGGACGTCGATATCAAAATAACAGCCAGGGATATGGTAACAATCAATCTCCTTGTGGAACAGGGAATATATGCTGTGATTTATGGTGCGCTGATTCATTATGTGAATGTATGGGAGGCGATTTGTGCGCATGCATGTAAAAGCAAGACAAGTGGCATTTCTCGGTTTACTTGCCGCAATCAATTCTATTTTAATATTTTTTGCTTCTCTTTTTGAGAGCAATACGTTGTTTCTTCTTGTCGCCGCCTCTTATTTGGTTGGAATTGCAATACAAGAGTTTGGACTTCGAATTGGGACTGGATTTTTTGTAGCTTGTACTGTACTTGGCTTTTTACTATCACCAAATAAGCTCTATGTATTAACCTACTTAGGATTTTCACTCTATATCGTCTGGTATGAGGTGGCTTATTGGCGTTTATCCAAAATGCATAATTTAAAATTAAAACAAATTTCGTTTTTCTTAGCAAAACTTATATTTTTCAATATAGTTTATTTATCAAGCATATTTTTATTTCCACAACTTTTAGTTTCGGTAAACATGAGTAATCTTGTGATTTTGATTATTATAGTAGGTGGTCAAGTTGGTTGGTTGATTTTTGATAAAGCATATGAGTATTTTTTGGCTGTAATTTGGGGGAAATTCCGAAGAAAAATCGCATTTTTATTTTAGAAAATCAAAAAAATTATAATGAAATTTATAAGACGAAAGAGACTAGTTAAATTAATTAGTTTCTTTTTTCGTATGCAAACATGTATCGCTTTTTAATTATATTTTAATAGTAATTATTCACTTACTTCATAGTCAACGCAACAAAACGCGAGATTTTGCTTTACAAAACACCTCACGTTAGTAGGTTCTGAATAGTTACAAGTAAATCAATAAAATATTTTGACTATTCATTATTAAAATAAAATAAAAATATTGCAAAATGGTAATAATATGCTAAAATTATAATGTGACTATAAATATTTTTTCAATATGGGGGGAAAAGGATGAAGGAAAACAACAAAAAGATTTTGGCAACAGCGTTAAGTGTTAGTTTGGCTTTTACAATGGCCATAAATGTAAGCGCTTACAATGTACAAGCAAAGGAACAAAGCACGGTTCAATCAATTAGTGGGGAAAATGTTCTTAGTAAATCAGAAAACCTATTAACACTGGCTAATCTAGCCAGTACAAGCAGTAGTTTGGCTTCGACAGGAATACATACAAATCTCTATGATATAGAGGATTCAGCATTTAGTAATGCAATCTATGTTTCCGCAGATGGAAGTAGTGATGCAACCGGTACAAAAAGTAATCCAATAGATTTAGCAAGTGCGATAGAACAAACCGCATTAACGGATAACCGTGTTATTTTGCTAAAGGAGGGAACTTATTCGTTAATCAATGTAATTACCATTGGTACAGATAATAATGGGTCAAGTAGTGCTTACAAGATATTAAAAGCTTGTAAAGGAGCTAATGTTACTTTAGACTTTTCAAGTGAAAGTTATAATTCTAGTGATACTTCTGTAAATCAAAGAGGTATTCAACTTAATGGCGATTACTGGTATATGGAAGGAATCACAATTTCGGGAGCTGCCGATAATGGAATGATGCTATCAGGAAGTCATAATGTAATCGAACGATGTATCTTTGATTCTAATAGGGATACAGGGTTACAAATTAGCAGATCTAGCTCATCAATAACCAATTATGATGAATGGCCAAGTTATAACAATATAATAAATTGTACTTCAAAAAATAATTGTGACCCCGCATCCTATGAAAATGCAGATGGTTTTGCTTCTAAGTTAACGTGCGGAGATGGAAATGTATTTGATGGCTGCTTATCTCATAATAATAGTGATGATGGATGGGATTTATATGCAAAAACTGCCACAGGACCAATTGGTGTAGTAACGATTAAAAATTGTATTGCTATGAGAAATGGTGTAACAGAAGATGGAACAACAAAATCTTCTTGTGATGGAAATGGATTTAAACTTGGTGGTTCAGGAGTAGGCACTCCACATGTAATTACAAACTGCTTATCAATAGAGAATTTACATCACGGATTTACCGATAATAATAATCCAAGTGCACTTCAGGTAGTAAATTGTACCGCATTTAATAATAATACGGGTGGATCAAAAAATAATTTCAGCTTATATCGTTGCAACGATGCGTATGTAGCAAATTGCCTATCTTATACAACAAACAATACATCTGATAAATTTGTAAATTTATCCGCGGAGTATCTAGTACTCTTTAACAGTAGTAAGTGGTACAAGGTTACTGATTTACAAGTTATGAATACAGGTTCCTCCGCTTCAAGAGGGACAGCAATTTCTACAGGCATTACCTCATCTGATTTTATAAATGCAACAGTACCAACAGTAGGTACAAACTTTGACACATTATGGAGAAATTCAGATGGAACTCTCAATACAAATGGTGTAGCTGTGATTTCTACTTCAAGTGACTATGCAACATTTTCAACAGATGGAAGTATTATAGGTGCAAGATTCTCTTCTAATAATGCTTCAACACTATTAACCGTAAATAGTAATAATGACGGCAATACCAATAATAATGATAACAGCGATACCGATGATCAAGATGAATCATCAACAGTTGAAACAATAACTAATATACAAAACTTTACTGAAAGTGGTTTGAATAGTGATTTTTTTACAATTAGTGGAAACTTATCAACAAGTAAAGGGACTATTACCTATAATAATTTAGCATTAACAACAGCATTAAAAATAGAGAGCAGTACTAATATTTCGTTTACCACAAGTATAGCATCTACTTTAACATTGATATTTAATGAAGATTGTAATAAAAATATAATGATTGATGGAAATGAATGTAGTATAAGTAATGGTTTGCTAGAAATAGAATTTGCATCTGGAGCACATACAATTAGTAAGGCAGACTCAATTAACCTATATTATATGTCAGTAGTAAGTAAATAATTATCCAAATTGAATAATAATCACCCGATTGTAATGGTTCACAGTCTATTTGTTTGGGGTAATGATGAGCTTTTTGGAATAAACTACTGGAGTGAACTAAGCAGCTTGAATGATTTATTAAATAAGTAAGAAAACAATCCCGATCGGGTATTATGAAAATACTCAATGGGGATTGTTTAAATAGACGTCATTTTATGAATCACTCACACGCAAAGTAGCTGTTTGGATTTCATTAAGACTTGGAAATGTTTTTCAATGCATCTTCTGCATTATCCTGAGTAGAAGTTTCCAGTGAAATATCACCCAATGCGACAATACCGATTAAATTATCATTTTCTACAATTGGGAGTCTTCGAATTTGTTTTTCGCTCATAATTCGAGAAGCATCACTTACATCCATATCTGGTTTTCCAAACGTACAATCGGTTGACATAATCGAACTCACTTGTTGTTTGTTCGTATTTTGCCCACTAGCTACAGATCTTAATGCAATGTCTCGATCTGTAACAATTCCAACCACTGAATTATGATCACATACCGGAATGGAACCAATGTTATGTTGTTTCATTAATTGTGCGGTTTTTTCAATGGTATCTAACGTACTGACTTTTACTACATCAGTAGACATAATATCTCTTACTATCATAGTAATCACCTCCTCTTATATATTTCCCAAGTAAGCTTAAAAATATTAGAAATGAATCAATAAATAAATAAAATATTAATATTCTTGATTTTAATTAGGCAAAATTAACAAATAAATTATCAGTACAGAAATAAAAATTGTACAAAAAACATATTGAAGCTTGATTAAACATGATTTTAAGTGGTATGATATAAGTATCCATAAAATGCAGTTAAGTAAAATATCATTAGAAGAATAATAGTATATATTCAGAATCCACTAACGCGAGGTGTTTTGCAAAGTAAAATCCCGAGTTTTATAGCGCTAAAATGCAAGTTTCCTTCATTTTATGTGCATCGTGTAGCGGTAACTATACAGGTACTGAATTGTTATTAATAATGTAATGTTTATCATGCACAGAAACACAAATTGGAAAAGAAGGAGAATGATAATATGTTTAAAGTAGGAGACTATGTTGTTTATGCAAACAATGGTGTGTGTAAGGTTGACGATATTAACTCAATACAAGCAACAGGTGTACCAAAAGAAAGACTATATTATATTTTAACTTCAGTATATATAAGTGGAAGTAAAGTATTTACTCCTGTTGATAATGATAATGTGATTATGCGAGGGATCATTTCGAAAAAAGAAGCTAATTTATTAATTGAGGATATTGAAAATATTGAGATACTTCCAGTGAAAAATGAGAAAAATAGAGAATTTATTTATAAAGAATCTATGAAAACATGTGAATGTAAGGAATTAATGAGAATTATTAAAACTGTATATAATGTGAAAGAAACAAGGCACGCAGAAGGCAAGAAATTGGCGGTTAGTGATGAAAAATATTTAAAACTTGCACAAGATAGCTTGTATGGTGAACTCGCAATACCGTTAGAGATTAACAAAGAAGAAGTAGAAGAGCTAGTTCTTTTTAGGATAAATTAAGGTAACTAACAAGTAACTGACCAGTGATACAATAAGTAAATAAACGATTGCTTTCAAGCATCCAGAATAGTTAAATAAAAAGCCATGTTTCAAGGCTTTTTTTAATTACTAGGAGAATTCAACAAATTTCACTAGTAACAAACAGACTATCATAATTTACTAGAATTTTAAGGAAAAAAATGTTATTATTTTTTAAATGATATTAGTAATTTGCATTAACAGACAAAAGGTTTAAAATTTAATAATTGTTGTTCCTATGTAACTTTGTATGAAGACAAATTGAGATGATAATGGAAACGAGTTTATTTAATTTAGAAGGAGTGTATAATGAAATTATTTTTGACAAGTAGTATTGGTGGAAGTTACATTCAAGACGGGAAACGAATTCCCTGTGCATTAGATAATGCAAATCATTTTCTGGACCGTCTTAAGGAATATTGGTCCATCAATTCAAAATGTCTTTTCATCAGTTCTTCACCAGATAATATAGAAATTAACAATAGTTTTCAAAACATATTTATTGAAGCATTTAAGATGAGTAATCTTTCAATATCAGGCATGGATATTTGTGATAGTAGAAATGAAAAAGCAATTACTAATTATTTAGATAATTATGATGTAATCGTACTTGCAGGTGGTCACGTTCCTACGCAAAATGCATTTTTCAACAGAATTCACCTGAAAGAAGCTTTAAACAGTTACAAAGGTATTATAATTGGTATAAGCGCCGGAACAATGAACTGTGCTGACGTTGTTTATGCACAACCAGAATTAGAGGGTGAAGCTACCAATCTCGCATATAATAAATATTTGGATGGACTCCATTTAACAAAAATAAATATTTTACCTCATTTTCAGGAACTCAAGGGGCAAACATTAGATGGACTTCGCATAGTGGAAGACATTTCATTACCGGATAGCAAAATAAGACCATTTTATGCATTGGTTGATGGCTCGTACATTTTTGTGGAAAATAATAAATTAACTTTATATGGAGAAGCATATTTGGTTCAAGATAGTAGTTTAACAAAAATTTGTGAAACGAATCGAAGTATTCAGATACAGGAATTCAAAAACTAAAGGCAACTAGTGAAGGGAAGGAAATTAAAATGATTTTTGAAACAAAAAGACTAATTCTGCGTCCTTGGACAGAAGCAGATGCCGAAAATTTATACGAACTTGCAAAAGATTCACGTGTAGGCCCGATAACAGGATGGCCTGTACATACAAATGTAGATAACAGCCGTCAAATCATTAAAGATGTTTTGTCGACTGAAGATACCTATGCGGTGACATTAAAAGAAGAAGATAAGGCAATTGGTAGTATTAGTCTAAAAGTCGGAAAAAAAAGCAACTTAAATCTTACGGATTGTGAAGCAGAAATAGGATATTGGATTGGTGTTCCTTATTGGGGAAAGGGCTATATACCTGAAGCTGTTAATGAACTTATGAATTTTGCCTTTAATCAATGTAGTATTGAAACTCTTTGGTGCGGGTACTTTGATGGTAATGAGAAATCAAAGCGTGTGCAAGAAAAATGTGGTTTCTTATATCACCATACAGAAATTGATAAAAAATGGCCACTTATGAATGATGTTAGAACAGAACATATTAATTTCATTACAAAAAAGCTGTGGAATAATAGTAATTAGGGAATATAATTAACGCGGGTTTAATATATTTTTATTTAATAATTGGATTTCTTTTTTATTCTCTGTATGAGGAAAAAAGGTTTATGTTTGCTTTGATTACTTTGTTGGCAAATGCGAGTGGCTTATTATTAAGTGTTTGGATTAAATGGGGAGAAGCATCAATAGCGGACAAATGAGTGAAAGGAATCTTCTAAGGAGCGAACAATGATTGTAAAAATTGATGATACAAAGAGGGTAGAATCCTTATTTAGTAATTGGCAAGAAACATTAATATGGTCTTGTCTACAAAACATTATGGGAGACATTTATGTAGACTGTTTGGAAAATCCAAATTCTGCAATGGCAATTCTTGGTGATTTCTGTTTTTTTTCTGGTCAACCAAGTGAAGAATTGGTTTTATATAAGCCAAATGATTGTAAGAATGATTTTATTATTATGGTTCCACAAAATGACAAGTGGGCTGAGATGATTCGTCGACTCTATAGAGACAAAGCAAAACAAGTAAAGCGTTACGCAATTAAAAAGGAGCAACATGTATTCGACAAGGATAAATTACAAAAGGTTGTGGATTCACTGTCCCCAGAGTATTCGCTGAAAATGATAGATGAATCGATTTTTAATTTGTGTAGGAATAGTAGTTGGAGCATGGATTTGGTATCTCAATATACGGATTATGATAGGTACAAAGAACTTGGAATAGGTGTCGCTATTTTGAAAGATGGGACTCTTGTTTCAGGTGCATCGGCTTACTCAAGATATAGAGATGGAATTGAAATAGAGATAGATACTCAGAAAAATCACCGAAGAAAAAGCTTGGCATACGTATGTGGAGCAAAATTAATCTTAGAATGTCTTGAACGAGAATTATATCCTAGTTGGGATGCACAAAATATGTGGTCCGTAGCTTTAGCCCAAAAGCTGGGATACCATTATGACCATGAATATTTGGCATATGAGATAAGTGAATATTAATTATAGATATTTAATTTTGAGAAATGAATTTAAAAAAGATTGGATATACATAATCGTTTTATAACTATGACATACAGTTGTCATAGTTATTTTGCTATAATTTATAAAAAGAGAAAGAGGTTAAAACTATGAACGAAGTCTATGAAGAATGCCCGGTATTGGAAAGTGATAGATATATATTGCGACTAATAAAAATGGAGGATGCAAAGGATTTATTTAAGGTGTATAGTGATGAAAAGGCGGTTCCATATTTTAATAGTGATAATTGTAATGGAGACGATTTTTATTATAAAACATTGGAACGAATGAACAAAGCGGTCAAGTACTGGATTTGGGAGTATGAGAGAAAGGGCTTTGTGAGATGGTCAATTATTGATAAGATAAGTAAAGAAGCAATTGGAACAATTGAATTATTTCATAGAGTTTCTAATGATTATTTTAAGTCGTGTGGACTCTTGCGAATGGATTTAAGAAGCGATTACGAGAATCAAGATTGTATCATGGCGATATTAGAAATTATAACTGTACCTACTTATGAGTTATTTCATTGTAATAAAATTGCGACAAAAGCAGCTCCATTTGCGACCCAAAGGATTCAAGCTTTAAAACATAAGGGGTTCATGCAATCAGAATATAATTTGGTAGGCCATGATGGGACGGAGTATGGAGGATATTGGGTGTGTTTTAACAAATAGTGAGGAGTATTTAAGAATGAAAATTGATCGACTATTAGGAATTACAATCTATCTATTAAATCATGGGCGAACCTCCGCCTATTTTCTAGCCGAGCATTTTAAAGTGTCGACTAGAACAATTATGAGAGATATCGATACGTTATGTTTAGCGGGAATTCCGGTAGGATCAACTTACGGAGTTGACGGTGGTTATGAGATCATGGATACGTTCAAGATGCAACGCCCGATTGCAGGAGCGATAGATTATAACTATGTAATATGCGCATTGCAAGGACTTGCATCTGCTTACGCAAACAAAGATATAGAAGCTACTTTAGAAAAATTACAAAGGAATATGATAATGGTGATTTTGAATATAAGATGGTGGTGCCTGAAAATGAACAGTTTTGGTATGGAGTGATTCTTTCCTTTGGTAAAAATGTTAAGGTGATAGCCCCGATTGAGCTTATTCATCGGATAAAGGATGATTGTACAAACATAATGGAACTATATCAAGATTGAACTTGCAACAATAGAGGCTTGGTATCAGTACTATTTAACTGGTGATGCGAAATATTATATGGTATTATTGTAACTATTCAGTACCCACTAAGACGAGATGTTTAGAAAAGCAAAATCCCGAGTATTATAGCGCTAAAATGCAAGTTTTTGCATTTCATTTGCATCGCGTAGCGGTAACTAGGAAGGTACTGAATAGTTACCAATTATTAACAAGCCTAATTACTTTGTCATAAATAACTCATATTTATATTGACTCTAACGTAGCGTAATAATGTACTGTAATATTTGTAGTTCAAAAACAATTTAGAAATGAGGTTTAAGAATATGAATATTACAGTATTACGCTCTGATACCATCTACAAAAAAATGATTCTTGCAACAAAGGAAGAGAAAGAAGAAATTTATCGTTATGAATTAATGAAACCATTTGAATTTAAGTGGAACTGTATCGGAGTTCCCTTGAACTCTGAGCAAGCGGGTGGATATGATGTTATAATGGCTAGCACAATGGGCGGTGGTTATCATCCTACACAAATAACTGAGAGTCGTTTTGATGAAGTCAATCAAATTAGTAAGGAATCCTTTTGGAATGATTGTGAAAAGAGCATTCGAAATACATTTGAATCCTTTGAACATAACGGGATTTCTTTGCCAACACAAGATTATATATTTACTGTGCTTTTAAATGATCCGTCACATCCTATGTCTGTTATGAACGGAGATTATTGTGGGGATGGAGGCATCCCCGGTTTTATTATTGGTACAATTATTCCAAACGAGAGATCAATTAAGATGTTGCCAGTTGCCTTAGCGCATGAAGCAAATCATAATGTTAGATGGCAGTTTATAAAATGGAGTTCTAATATAACGTTGGCAGATATGATAATAAGTGAAGGTCTTGCAGAAAACTTTGCTACCATTATGTTTGGTGAAGATAAAGTTGGTAAATGGGTAAAATCAACATCAGAGGAAACCTTGCGAGATATAATTAAACCGTTGATTAAAAACAACTTATATGAAACGGATTTCGAAAAGATATCATTATATCTTTATGGAGATGAAATTATGGCAATGCGTGGAATAGAATCTGCTGGAATACCTTACTGCGCAGGATACGCATGTGGATATGCTTTAATCAAATTCTATCTTAATAAGACAGGCAAAAGCATATATGAAGCTACAATAACACCAACAGAAAACATTTTAAGAGAAACGGAGGAATTTTGGTTTGAAGATTAATGAAGTTGCAAAGTTAACAGGAGTAACAGTAAGAACACTACATTATTATGATGAAATAGGCCTACTTCCTCCTGCTGAAACGACCGAATCAGGTTATCGCATTTATAATGAAGATTCCCTTGAAACATTACAGCAGATCTTATTTTTTAGAGAATTGGATTTCCCATTAGTTCAAATTAAAGAGATAATGTCCAATCCAAATTATGATAAAGGGCAGGCGCTTCACAAACATAAAGAGTTACTTATGAAAAAACGTGATAGACTTGATAAATTGATATCACTTGTAAACTGTACGATAGAAGGAGAATTAAATATGAGTTTTGAAGAATTTGGTATGAGTGAAATAGAAGAATATAAGAATCAATATGCGGCTGAAGTAAAAGAACGTTGGGGGAAAACGGACGCTTACGCCGAAAGTCAGAAAAAAACAAGTACTTATAATAAACAACAATGGGATGTGTTAAATGGCGAAGGTGCCTTCCTATTGCAAAAATTTGGAGAGTGCCGCAATATTAATGCGGATAGTAAGACTGCGCAAGAACTTGTAAAGCAATGGCAAAACTTTATCACATCAAATTTCTTTCAATGTACCAATGAAATATTAGCCGGATTGGGATTAATGTATGTAAATGATGAAAGATTTAAAACAAATATTGATAAAAATGGTGAGGGCACGGCAGAATTTATGGCAATGGCTATAAAATCATTTGTGAGTAGTAAGAATTAGAGCACACTTATTATACTTAGTACGTGTTTGATAGGTGTTGAATGAAATTTAGGAAGTTGAAACACAAAGAAACGAAAGAAAGTTTACCCTATTAAAAGAATGAAAGAATGGAAAATGATTAATAATATTAACAAAATTTTACATAATAACTAATAGAATGAATATATGATTTGTAGTATAATAGGTGAAATAAACGTAACTATTTAGTACCGAGAGTGCGCGAGGTGTTTTGCAAAGCAAAATATATGATAAATATGTAATGATTGGAAGGCTATTACGGATGATTTTAAGCAATATAGCGTAGAGACAAAAGTTTTAATCCCAAAGGAGAAGTGTATTTAATGAATTCAATTATTAAGGTGGAAAATTTCAGTAAGAAGTATGGTGCTTTTACAGCAGTAAATAATATATCATTTGAAGTAGAAGAAGGATCGATTTTTGCTTTTCTAGGACCCAATGGCGCAGGAAAAAGTACTACTATTAATACGTTGTGTACAATTTTTGAAAAAACATCAGGCACACTTCTTATTGATGGAAAAGATGTTACAACACAAAAAAGTGAAGTGAGATCAGCAATCGGTGTGGTATTTCAAGATTCCACTTTAGATGCAAAAATGACAATTGAAGAAAATCTTAAAATGCACTGTGTTTTCTATCATGTTCCGAAAAAAGAAGTGGAAGAACGAATACAGTTTGTTTTAGGGTTAGTTGATTTAGTGGGTGAGAGAAAAAAATTAGTTGGAGCCTTATCAGGCGGAATGAAACGTCGTGTAGAAATAGCCCGTGGATTGATACATTATCCCAAAGTCTTATTCTTAGATGAGCCCACAACTGGACTTGATCCACAGACCCGCGCCCATATGTGGGAATATATTTTAAAACTACAAAAAGAGAGAAATATTACTATTTTTCTCACAACACATTATATGGAAGAAGCAGAAATATGTAACAAGATAGCAATTATCGATCATGGGGTTATTGTTGCTCATGATACACCTTATGCCCTAAAACGAGAGTTTACGAGAGATAAAGCATTTATCACTACAAAAGATGGTATGAAATTAGAGCAGTTGTTGTCAAAGCATAACCTTAGCTATGTAAAAAAAGAAGGATATTATAAGGTTGACGCTGAACCAATTGATATATTGTTGGAAGTAATTAGTTTACAAAAAGAAAATATTACTGATATTGAAATTAAAAAAGGTACATTTAATGATGTGTTTTTGGAGATAACAGGTAAGAAAATTAGGGAGGAGGCATAAAATGAGTGTAATAGTTATATTATGGAAACGAGGATTGAAAGCGTTTGTAAGAAACAGAACTGGTTTAATCTTTTCACTAATTTTCCCACTATTTTTTGTATATGTATTTGGTGCTATTTTTAAAAATGATTATATAGAAAATCCAATTGCATACATGCTATCTGGTGTTATCATTACCACCGTATTTGAAAACTCACTTAACTTAGCATCATCGACTGTTGATGATATGGTAAGTGGATTTATGAAAGAAGTACTAGTATCTCCGGCAAGAAGAATTGAAGTGGCAATCGGTCAGCTTTTATCAGCTGCAACGGTTTCCACATTACAAGGAATCTTAATTTTAATAATTGGACTATTTATTGGAATTAAATTTACATCTTGGATTACACCTGTTTACATTCTTTTTGCAATGATTTGCATTGGAATGGGTTTTTCTGGAGTTGGATTATTTATGGCAACCAAAGTCCACAATGGACAAACGTTCCAAATCATTAAGACTGCTGTAACAATGCCACTTACATTTATTTCAGGAGCATATATTCCATTGTCTATGTTACCTAATGCATTAAAGTATGTTGCCTATTTGAACCCAATGACTTATGCCACTGCATTTTTTCGTATGATAGTGTTGGAAAAGACAGATTTATCAAATGCAGAACTTGTACAAGAAGGCTTGGCAATTAGTATTAATGGATTCATTGTTACACCGATTCTTTCTTTTTTGATTATCATTTTAATGGGAATGTTTTTCATTATACTAGCGACGAAGTCCTTCCAAAATACAGATTTCTCCCGCATCAACAGAAGTTCCAGTGACGCTAGCGCATTATGGGGTTAATGTATTTTGAGCTAGTAGTAATAATAGAGTTATAGGAAATTACGTTGGAAAAGAAAGGCATGACATTAATAAACTGTTATGTTAGTACGCCATTCGTGAATTAGGTATTATATTAGCGAGCAACACAGGGGGACAGAATGTGCTGTATTCCTATTTATTAAAAGTGGGAGGAACAATGAAAAAAATTGAGTTAAAAAGCTTATATCGATTTGACGAAGAATTAGAAGCCTATTATATTGATATCCAACTTGAAAATTATAGAGATGCATATAGCGATTGGGATTATTCTGCATTAAATAACCGAGATTTAAATGATGATTTGATGAAATATTTGTTAGAGTGCATATATGAACTAAAGACTAAAAACAAAATAATTATTGCGTTTCATATTTTACATCAAATCAGAGATGATTCAAGAGAAAATAGAACAAAAGAGGGAATCTATAATTATTTCAATTATAAAATAAGGCAGATTAAGAATCAACGACTTAGACTGATAAGAGATACGTTTTATTTTTTATTAATAGGAACAATATTTTTACTATTAGGAACTTTTATAAGTCATTTTACTGGGGAAGCAATCATCATTAATTTAATTTCTGAAGGATTTTTAATTGGTGGATGGGTTATGATATGGGAAATGTTTTCAATATGGTTTTTTAATATAAAAGAATTAAGTAGTATAATAAAAATTTATGTGCATTTAATGAAGGTGCCTATTATATTTAAATATTCAGATTGATGGGGTGTTGTGATACATTTTAATAAATGGCACACTTTATTACTACGCAATTCACCTGAGTGTGAAAGAGTGTGTAAGCAGACACGTAGTTATTATAGGAGATAAAAGAATGAAAAAACTAGGATTAGTTGGAGGAATGGGGCCAGAGTCTACAATTCCTTATTATCATGATATTGTATATGGAGTTCAGAAGAAAGTTGATGGCAATTACTTCCCTAACTTGACCATCGAAAGTGTTAATGTATTCAAAGTTCTAGAATTATGCAAAGAAGAAAAGTTTGAGGAGCTAATTGACTATTTGTTACTTGCAGTTAATAATTTAGCGGCAAGTGGAGCAGAGTTTGCTGCTTTGACAGCGAACACGCCACATATTGTATTTAATGAATTACAAGAGAAGTCTCCAATACCTCTCGTTAGCATAATTGACGCAGTGTATATAGAAGCAAAAGCACGAAGTTTAGTAAAGATTGGATTACTAGGTACCATTTTCACTATGACTGGAGCATTTTATAAAGAACCGTTTATCCGAGGCGGGATTGAAATCATTACTCCAAACGAGCGAGAAATGACACTGATTAATGAAAAAATATCCAGTGAACTGGAGTTTGGAATTGTAAAGGACGAAACGTTGGAACTCTTTCAAAAAATTATCGAACGTTTGAAACAAGAAAATGGTATTCAGGCTGTTATACTAGGCTGTACGGAACTTCCTCTCCTCTTAAATGATAGCGTATCCCCAGTTCCTTGTCTAGATACATTACATATTCATGTGGAGGCACTGGTAAACACTATTATGGAAGATTTATAGTATTCGAACAGGACAGCAGAAAAGGAATGAAAATAAATGGTAAAACCAATCGTAAGAGATGAATTTTTTCTGAAGCAAAAGTCTGAATTTGCAACAAAAGCAGATGCAGCTATTATTGTGGATTTAATAGATACGTTAAAAGCAAATGAAAAGCATTGTGTTGGAATGGCTGCTAATATGATAGGTGTTAAAAAGCGAATTATTGTATTCAGTGTTGGAATTAGCATTGTACCTATGGTGAATCCTGTTATCACGAAAAAGTTAAAGCCTTATGAAACGGAAGAAGGTTGTCTATCTTTGACTGGTGTTCGCAAGACAAAACGTTACGAAACGATAGAAGTGAGTTATGAAGACCAGAACTTTCAGAAATGCAAGCAGAAATTTGAAGGTTGGACTGCACAGATTATTCAGCATGAAGTGGATCATCTGGAAGGGATTATTATATAGAAGTGAGAATATGAGATATTTAATACAATGAGACAGCTGTAATAGGCTGTTTTTTTAATTCCAAAGAAAATCAACAAAATTATTAATAAGAACATCTATAGAAATTCATGTATGAATTTAATATTGTTATTAGTGATTTTGATAATTTTTTACAGAATACTGGCAAGTTTTAGAAAAGTTTGATAGAAATTTTATAATTATGCGATATAATATATTTTATAATGATGTATGGACTTTGAACAAAATTATTTATTACTATTTGATAACCAATTCACCCCAACCTAACAACAGAATATGTCATTAAATTGCGTAATTATTATATTTTGAAATATGAAGGAAACGTACTGATTCAATATTACTATAGTTAGCATAGGAGAATACAAAATGATATCGATACGTGTATTATTATTTGCATTATTTCTTGCTGCAGGCATTATTTATATGTGTCTGGGCGGATTCATTATATATTCAAACAGTAAGGCAACATTAAACCGCATTTTTTTAGTTGTAACGATAGCTCTTTTTATATGGGCATTTTCATTTGCAATGGCTACTATGGCACCAAATATACAAAACGCACTATTTTGGAGGCGAATTGCATCATTTGGATGGGGATCATTCTATGCAATCATGGTGAGATATATCTGTGCGCTTTTTCAAAACAGTAGTTTAAATAAAGGGAAAAAGAGAAAAATAGGATGGGCATATTTAATTCTCTATGTACCAGCTATTATTATAATATATGTATATGGAATTTCAACAAATTTATCAACTAGTCTTTATTACTTGATTAAAACAGAGTTTGGGTGGAAAAATATTGCAGTACAAAGTCTGTGGGATAATTTTTTCAACCTTTATTACATAAGTTATAGTTCTCTTGGAATCGTTCTATTAATTATTTTTTCAAAAAAGAGTAAATTAACACGCGAACGAAGACAGGCAAAATTGATAACTATATCTTTTTTTCTGAGTCTTTTAGCTGGAAGCATTACCGATATTATTTTAGATTACTATGTCGGAATTGTAATGCCAGAGTGGGGGATTTTATTTTTACTAATTCCAATTACTGCGATTTGGTATTCGATAAGAAAATATGGATTAATGACTCTATCCGCAGGAAATATCTCAGAAGATGTGCTTGCTAAAATGAATGAAGGATTTGTTTTACTTGATGAAGAAGGCATCATTTTAATGGTCAATCATTCCACTGAAACATTAACCGGATGTTTATCGAACGAACTAATTGGTAATCCATTGGATATTTTATTATCTACTATTGAGCAAAAAGTAGCCAGTAAACAATTGGTTAATGAAATGTTGGATTATAATGTTGAGGGGAAAGAAGTAAATATTTACACAAAAAAAGGATATAAAATACCTGTTCTTCTATCTTTTTCAAAAATATATGATCAATGGGGAGATATTGTTGGTATTGTATGTATTATTACTAATCTTACAGAAGTAAAAGCGAGAGAGTTTGAGTTAGAGATTATACGTAAAGAGCTTGAAATGGCATTAGCGCAAGCAAATGTTGCTGTTGAAGCTAAAAATCAATTTTTATCTAATATGAGTCACGAGATTAGAACACCTATGAATGCGATTATTGGAATGTCTTATCTTGCAATGAAATTAGACATGGATACAAAGCTTAGCGATTATATTACAAAAATAAATACAGCCTCAAATTCTTTACTTTCTATAATTAATGATATTTTTGATTTTTCAAAACTTGATTCTGGTGAGTTGGTTTTAGAACAAGTTAATTTTGACTTGGAAAGTATTATTACAAACTCAATCAATCTATTTATATCGAAGTCAAATGACAAACAATTGGAAATATCGTATCATTTACCAGCTCAAATCCCTAATGATTTGATTGGTGACGCAACAAGGCTGGGACAAATTATGATGAATCTAATTAGTAATGCCGTCAAATTCACAAAGAACGGTGAAGTAGAAATAGAAATTGCTATTATTGACAAAAATAAAGACGAAATCTGCCTACAATTTTCTGTGAAAGATACTGGAATTGGAATTTCTCTTGAGAATCAGAAAAATATTTTTCAATCTTTTTTACAATCGGATAGTTCCACTACAAGAAATTTTAATGGAACAGGATTGGGACTTGCAATCAGTAAAAAATTGGTTGAAATTATGGGCGGACGAATTTGGGTAAATAGCAAATTAGGAGAAGGTAGCACATTTCTATTTACGGCATGGTTTCAGATTGGAAAAGTAGAAAAATACAAAGAAAAATCAAGTAATCTTTCATTCGTGAGTGATAATAGTAAAATATTAGTTTCTTATCTTGATGAAATGAATACCAATACCAATACCAATACCAATACCAATACCAATACCAATACCAATACCAATACCAATACCAATACCAAATATAACGAAAATAGTGATGCAAATATTGAAAATATAAGTAAAATAGAAGATTCTATTGATTTAAAAAAGGAAATCAAAAAATTAATCATCTTACTATCAAAAGGTGAAAGTGGTGCAGTCGACTTGTTCTGGTTATTAAATGATAAAATCAAATCTCAACTGATTAAAAAGGATTATGATTTTATTGAATCTAAAATGAAACAATATGATTTTGATGAAGTAATAGCGCGATTAGAGGAGGTATATAGTGAGGAAAAACAATAAATTATTGTTTAGTAGTATGATTATTGTCTATATTTTTGCTTATCTTGCTGCGATTTTAATGCATAATTTTGTATTGACAACGGTACTGAAACCAGTGGCTACCTTACTTACTTATATTTCATTTAAAACAATTTATTCTATATCCGGTGATTTTAAGAAAGCTTATAAGACCTTAACAAACGCTTTTTTACTATGGACTATAATTGATATGATTGGAGTTGTGGGAGAATTGAATTCCTATTATTCAAATATGCAATTCAACGTGATATTCAATATAGAAGTGCTTTTGTATTTATTTGTAAGAATCATGATATTAATTGCATCACTGCAGATATACTTTGAACTAACGAAAAAATATAATAAATTTCAACGATTTACAGATATATTTACAATTTTATGTTGTATGATTTCAACGCTATGGATTATTTTCTTTGCGGTTGATACAAGTACATCTATAACTTCAATATTAAATCTAGATTTTTCCAGAATTTTTTCTGAAATCTATAAAGTGATTGCTATGCTGATATTAGGATCATTGTTAATTTCATGGTTTCATTTTCAATATTATTTGATGACGATTGGAAAACGATTTGTCTTAATAGGATTAACCATGATGGCAGGAATGGATCTTGCAGTTTCGTCCTATAATCCACTTGTGGAAGCATTGTCAACGGATGTGATATACAAAGTGGCAATCATTTTAATTGCATTAGGTGGCGTGCTATATGAAAAAAGTCCACGAAGGACCTTATTTATAATGCCACTAAATGAAGTGGCAAGAATGGGGATGGCCTGGAAAAATATCGCATATTTAGTAACATATCCTATTATGGCAATTTTCTTTGTTGGGCTACGTGCAGAACTTATTTTATTTGTATTTATTTTTGCGTTTTATTTAGTGGGATGCCTATATGTGAAACAATTAGCAATTACAGGTGAATTGCTTGTTGCAGAAAAAGGGCAAAATATTCAATTGAAATTATATTCAAATGTCATAGAGCAATCTATGTTATCTGTTATGATAACGGATCTAGAGGGTAATGTTAAATATGTCAATCCGTATTTTACTGAAGTGAGTGGGTATACATTTGAAGAAATAGTAGGAAAAAATGCAAAGATTTTAAAAACAAATAATAACTCAATGGAAAGTTATAAAAATGTAGAAGAACATTTAACTAAGGGTGAAAAATGGGTTGGAGAAGTTGTCGCTAAAGATAAATATGGTCATGAGTATCAGGAGAGAGTAGTTATATCACCTATTATTGATGAAGATGAAAAAATAAATCATTATGTTGCAATTAAAGAAAATATAACAGAATCAAAAAAAATGAAAAATATGATTGATAATCAAAGTCAGTATATTGTGCAATTGTCCGATCTTATTCCAAGTTCTGTATTTAATGTTTCAACAGATGATACTTTTCTTGGAGCAAATGCAGAATTCAAACGTATTTATGGAGTAGATAGTGGGCTATATCAAGGTATGAATATTTCGATATTACCCTGGACAGATACTTACAAATATGAGATTTTTGTATTGATGAGAGAAGAGTCTGTCAGAACACATGCTCCAGTCACACGTCAGGTTAACAGAATCATCGGGAGCCAAGTAACACCTGTTTTATATTGTGTTAATGCATACTACAATGCCGATGGAGCAGTTGGTGGATATATTGGTATGATGACCGATATTTCCGAACTAAAAGTAAAAGAAGTGGAATTACAAAATGCTTTAATTCGTGCGAATGCAGCAACGGAAGCAAAATCTTTATTCTTAGCAAATATGAGCCATGAGATTAGAACACCGATGAATGCTGTAATTGGTATGTCTTATCTTGCACTCAAAACAGATTTAACAAAAAAGCAGCGAGATTATGTAGTGAAAATTAATACCGCTGCATCGTCACTTCTGGGTATTATTAATGATATTCTTGATTTCTCCAAGATAGAGTCAGGTAAAGTTGAAATGGAATCCATCACTTTTAAATTAGATCAGATTATATCGAATTCCATCGAATTATTAGTTCAAACAGCAAGTGATAAAAATTTAGAGTTTATTTACCATCTTTCGTGTGAAATACCAACGCATCTGATAGGTGATCCACTTAGACTCGGGCAAATTATCACTAATTTAGTGAGCAATGCTGTGAAATTCACACAAAGTGGTGAAGTATGTATCGATGTTGTAGAAGAAACACGTATAGAAAATCAGATTTGTCTTAAATTCAGTGTGAAAGATACAGGTATTGGTATTTCAGCAGAGAGCCAGAAGTCGCTATTTGATGCATTTACACAATCAGATAGTTCTACAACCCGAGAGTATGGTGGAACTGGACTAGGTTTGGCAATCTGCAAAAAACTCGTCAATATGATGCGAGGTGACTTATGGATAGAAAGTGAACTAAATAAGGGAAGTAAATTTAATTTTACAGCATGGTTTGAAATTGATTCAAATGAAGTGGAGCAATCTGAATTTATTGTTAAAGAAGTTAAAAATCTTAGGACGTTGATTGTAGATGATAATAATACATCAAGAGAAATTTTACAAGAATATTTGGAATATATGGGATTTAAAGCAGAGGTAGCCAAGTCAGGCGAACAGGCAATTTTGATGTTGAAACAAAGAGATCTAGATGAGCCCTTTGATTTACTATTTGTTGATTGGAAGATGCCTCATTTAGATGGAGTAGCAACGGTTAAAAAAATATCTAAAATGAAAACTATTTTAAATAAACCCTCTGTCGTATTAGTTACTGCATATGACAAGGAAGAAATGATAAAACATACAAAAGGAATCCATGTGGATGGATTTTTAACAAAACCGGTTACACAATCCTGCTTATGTGATGCTATCGTTACTATTTTTGCTAATAATGTTAAACCTACAGATAGTAGAAAGATAGTTGAATATAACTACAATATTGCAAGGACAAAAATTCTATTAGCAGAAGATAATAGTATCAATCAGCAAATTGCATGTGAATTATTGGAAGGTCAAGGTGTGCAGGTTGATATTGCTAATAATGGTATAGAAGCTTTGGAAATGTTTCTGAATAATATAACAGGATATGATATGATATTAATGGATTTACAAATGCCTCATATGGATGGAATTAATGCAACCAAGAGAATTCGAGAGGTATCACGCGAACTACCAATTATTGCGATGACCGCTAGAACTATGAATGAAGAAAAAGAAAGATGCTTTAGTATAGGAATGAATGATCATATTTCAAAACCGATTGATCCCGATACTATGTTTTCCACTATTGCAAAATGGAAAAACCGGGAAGCAAATACATATGAGCAAATTGACATAAGATCTGAGTTATCAAATTATTCTCAAACAAGCCCGGCTATTCATGGTCTTGATATGAAACTAGGTCTTATGAGAGTTGGAGGAAATGAGAAGCTTTATGTGAAATTATTAAGGCAGTTTTCAGTCGAACAAAAAATTAATATACAAGAAATCATTAGAAATAGTCAACATGAAAATTTCAAACAGCTTGAACATAATGTTCATTTATTAAAAGGAGTTGCCGGTAATATTGGAGCAACCAAACTCTTTGAAATAAGTGGAATTGTCGAAAAAATGGTTCGTAATCGTTTTGAAATAAGTGAGATAGAACCATTTATAGAGCAGCTTAGTTTAGAATTTGAAGTTGTTTCAGATTCTATATTAGAAAATAATATTGATGAAAATATAGAACTTGATAGCAATGGGGACTCAGATGTTGATATAAAAGAAGTTGTTTACCATCTAATGCATTTATTGGAAATGGGAGATATAAAAGCAAACCAATATTTCGAAAAACAACAAGTTATATTAAAAAAGATAATGCATAAGGACATATTTGAAGCACTAGTATCTAAGATTGGAAAATTTGATTTTGATGATGCAGTCCGTATTTTAGAGAAATTGGAGGTAGATAATTAGAATGATTTATAATAATTTAAAGGAAGAAATCGAACAGCCTAAAGTTTTAATTGTAGATGATTCACCTGATAATATAGCTTTATTTAGTGAACTTTTAAGAGATAAGTATCATGTGAGAATTGCATTAAATGGTAAGAAAGCGATTAAATTAATCAATGATGATCCACCCGATATTATTTTACTAGATGTGATGATGCCAGTGATGGATGGATATGAAACTTGCCGTATTTTAAAAAATGATAAGAAGTTAAAAGATATTCCAGTAATATTTTTGACAGCCAAAAGTGAAGCGCAGGATGAAAGTATTGGATTAGAGTTAGGTGCAGTTGATTACATAACAAAACCAGTAAATCCATTGATTTTTTTGTCAAGAATACAAGCACAGTTATCCGCGAAAACTTCAAGTGATATATTAAAAGACAAAAATTATTATTTAGAAAAAGAAGTAGAACGTAGAACCAAAGAAGTCACTATGCTGCAAGAGGTAACCATTATGGCTATGTCATCTTTGGCAGAAATCAGGGATAATGACACGGGAAATCATATACAAAGAACAAAATTGTATGCGCAGGAGTTATGTGAATATCTTGCAAAAAAAGAAAAATACAAAAACATATTTGATCATAATACAATTAAAAATTTGATAAATGCAGTTCCACTTCATGATATAGGTAAAGTAGGAATACCAGATTCTATTTTGCTAAAGCCAGGGAAATTAACGCCTGAAGAGTTTGAGATTATGAAAACTCATACGACAATAGGAAAAGAAGCAATTGAAAAATCAGAAAAAATGATGGATTGTCCAGAAGATTTTTTAAGATTCCCAAAAGAAATAGCCTATTGCCATCATGAGAAGTGGGATGGTAGTGGTTACCCTAGAGGTTTAATCGGAGAAGCTATTCCCTTATCTGCAAGAATTGTTGCGTTAGTTGATGTTTACGATGCATTGAGGAGTAAGAGAGTTTATAAACCTAAATTTTCCCATTTAGAAGCCAAGCAAATTATTATAGCGGATAGAGGTAAACAATTCGATGCTGACATCGTGGATGCATTTTTAGAAATCGAACAATTATTTATCAATATTTCAGTGAAGTATATGGATGAATAGTTCTACTTATCTAATTGTAATTACCGAAGATAGTAATTATTTGTTAATGTTTATTAATTGATTTTTTACCAAGGGGTTATCGTATTGCTAGTACGATAACCCCTTGTATATTTTTCATTGATCGTATTATAATCAAAAATATATAAGATTGTTCTACTAATTTCGAAATATTTTATCAATAAGGAAGATACGTTTATTTTTGGTGCGTAATTATTAAAAAATACTATAATTTATGCTTCAATAAAATGGAACATTTTGGTACAATTGAGATGAATACGATTAAATACTAAGAATATTCAGATGGTGTAACTAACAGCAAAATTGATAAAATCTTAAACGGAATGTAACTTAACTTAACAGAATAATCTTTTTTCAGGTAGGAAAAGCAATATATTTGTTCAGAAAGAGCGCATTTTATGTGTCCTAATATGCATTTTGGTATTTTTACGACTGTTAATGCAAATCATAATATCCATAGAATAAAGAATTGTTGTGATATTATGGCTAAATCTCATCCGTTTCTTCGGAGTATAATAAAGTATGAAGATAATAGCATAAGGTTATATTATGAAATTTCAGAGAATTCTATGATTGAAATTATTGAGAGAGAATCCAAACATACTTTATGGGATGATTACCGTAGTATTGGTACAAGCGAGTGGAATGTTTTACAAAATGGACTGCTCAAATTATTTGTTTATCCTGTGCCGGAAGGTGTGATACTATTATTTATTTCACATCATTTACTTGGAGACGGAAGATGTCTCTTAGACTTGGTGAATGAATTTGTTGATTTGTATGCTGAGTCAGTTAAACCGGCCTATGTTTCTGAGCAATTGATACAGCAGATAAAAGATTTGCCTTCCAAAAGTGAATTAACAGGCGTAAGCAAATATTTGATAAGAAATCTAAATCAGAAGTGGAGAAAAGAAAAAAAGCATGTATCTTATGAGAAATTTCAAGAATTTACGAATCAGTTCGCAATAAAAAATCCAGTTTCACATGAAACAAGCACAATTAATCAGAATGAGTTACAATTAATGAAAATATTTTGTAAAGAGAATAATGTAACAATCAATGATTTATTGATGGCAAAGCTGTATATAGGAATGGACATTCGTAAGATTATCATAGCAGCCGATATTAGATCAAAGCTTTCCTGCTATCATAAAAGCGCATGCGGTAATTACGCAACTGCTATGGGAATTGTATGCAAAAGTAAAAATACAGATATATTAAAGAAAGTAAAAGAAATACATAAATTAGTACAAATACATTTGAGAAGTAATAAAAAATTAATGTTAGTACTTTCTTGCTACTTGAAAATGGATGCGGGGTTAATCGATGCGGCTGCAATAGCTACTCTTGGTGAGTTTGAGAGTAAAGTTGCAAGATTTGTTGGTGGGAACATGTTTGGATTCACAAAGAGAGATGGCATTAGTATATCCAATTTAGGTGGTATAAAAAATAATAACATAATTGATGCAACTTTTATTCCACCCGCGTCCCCGGCAACAATTATGGCAATCGGTGTATTATCTGTAAATGATAGAATGCAGTTATGTAGCAGTTACTACCAAAATTTAATCTCATCCCGTGTAGTAAAGGATCAACTTAAGATGTTAGGTAGCATATGAAAAAAATCAATTCAATCTGGTATGGTGGAAAAATAATTTTAACTGGAAGTATATTCGCATTTATTTTGCCTTTAGGTATTAGCTTATTTCCTATTAAAAGTAAAATACTTACTACACTATCAAGTCTTTCCATTATCTGTGGACTGATCATTCTAATTGGATTTGGTATTTTTCTAGCAATAGAACTCCACCAAGACAGGCGATTAAACTCTTTTTATAAGGAAGAACAACGAAACAAAGTAAAAATAAGAGAAAATAAATATGAATGTCAAGTATGTGGAAATAGAGAAATAAACCAATATGATTCTAGTTGCAAAATTTGTGGTTGTCGTTTTGAAAATGAAGGTAACTAAGGTTATGTTGATGGAATATAAGTTTCCCCGTGGTGGAATGAAACCGGTTAATGCTTCGTTCTACGTCGAAGAAATCTTGACAGATTTAAATATATGAGTTATAGTAATAACGCTAGGGGAGCCTGATGAATCAGGCTGAGAGTAAACTATTCTAATGTTTAAGACCCTTGAAACAGTCTAACTGTTTCGTACCTGATCCAGATAATGCTGGCGGAGGGAAGGAATAAATGAAACTCACAACCCTTCCAGATACTGGAGGGGTTGTTTTAATTAATAGGAAAGTCTTAGGACTCAATTATATTTAAGGAGGATTAAAATGGAAGCTAATGTTGCAATTCAGGTTTTACCACATGTTGATACTGATGAGGAAGTAATAAGAATCGTTGACGAGGTAATTGCTTATATTAAAAGCACAGGACTGGCTTATTATGTTGGACCTTGTGAAACTGCAATCGAAGGAGAATATGAGCAATTAATGGAAGTTGTTAAAAATTGCCAGTATATTGCTATTAAGGCAGGTTGCCCTAAAGTTGCTTCTTACGTTAAGATCAGTTTCGCACCGGAAGGTGGTGTGCTTACCATTGATAAAAAGATTACAAAACATCATCAATAAGTGTATTCCTTTCCTTGCACTTGGAGTAATATTAGTAGTTTGGCAGATTATGTCTAGTATGGATGTAGTTCCTAAATTTATGCTTCCATCGCCGTTTGATGTAATAAGAGCATTTTTAGGCGATTTTGGTTTGTTAATGAATCATGCAAAAACAACTTTGATAGAAGCTTTCTTAGGATTGTTATTAGGAATCATTTTAGGTTTTTTAATTGCAGTAATTATGGATCAGTTTGCAACGGCATATCGTGCCATCTATCCAGTCGTCATAATAACTCAGACAATTCCTACTGTTTCAATCGCGCCACTTCTAGTATTATGGCTTGGATATGGAATATTGCCTAAAATAACATTAATTATCATCACATCATTTTTTCCTATTACCATTGGTCTGCTCGAAGGATTTCGTTCGGCAGATCCTGATGCAGTTAAGTTGCTCAAAGCAATGGGAGCAAATGAGATTCAGCGTTTTATACATATAAAATTACCAAGTTCCATGGGGCACTTTTTTTCTTCACTGAAGATTTCAGTTTCCTATTCAATGATTGGAGCAGTTGTCGCAGAGTGGTTAGGTGGAGAGAGCGGTCTTGGTGTCTATATGACAAGGGTGAGGAAATCTTATGCTTTTGATAAGATGTTTGCTGTTATATTTTTTATATCAGCAATTAGTCTGTTACTTATGTATGGAGTGAAAAAGTTACAGTATATCAGCATGCCTTGGGAACAAAATATAAAAGAAAAAATATGACAAATGTATCGTTAGAGGAGAGATTATGAAAAGAAGAGTAGTAAGCCTTTTAGTTCTTATTAGTTTATTGACATTAGGCGCTTGTGCAAAGGAAGAAAATAATTCAAATGTGACAACGGATGACAATGCAACAACGACCGCAGACACAGCTACAGATAATAAAACAGTGGTAGATTCTACAACAAAAGATGATGCAAATCAATTAGAAAAAATAAGTATTGTTTTAGATTGGACTCCTAACACCAATCATACGGGCCTTTATGTGGCACAGGAAAAAGGTTATTTCGCAGATGCAGGCTTAGAAGTGGATATTGTACAGCCACCAGAAGATGGTGCAACTGCATTAGTTGGTGCTGGTAAAGCGGAATTTGGTATAGATTTTCAGGATTCATTGGCAGCTTCTTTTGCATCCAACGAACCAGTTCCAGTTACAGCGGTAGCGGCAATTATTCAGCACAACACCTCGGGTCTAATATCCCTTAAAGAAACAGGAATTGACAGTCCAGGAAAATTGGCAGGTCATTCATATGCTACATGGGATACACCAATTGAACTAGCTATTATTAAAAAGGCAGTAGAAGATGATGGTGGAAATTATAATGATGTTAACCTGATACACAGTGGTGTAACCGATGTAATAACAGCACTCAAAACCAATGTTGACGCTGTGTGGGTTTACTATGCTTGGGATGGCATAGCCACTGTAAATGCAGGACTAGAAACAAATTTCTTGAAATTTGCAGATTACGGAAATGAATTTGATTATTATACACCAGTACTAGTTGCAAATAATGATTTCTTAGAAAATGAACCAGACGTGGCTAAAAAAGCTCTTGACGCAATAAGAAAAGGATATGAATACGCAATCGACAATCCAGATGAAGCAGCCGATATTTTGTTAAAAGCAGCTCCAGAACTAGACCGAGATTTGGTTGTCAAAAGTCAGGAATGGTTATCGGATCAATATAAGTCAGAAGTAGTGCAATGGGGATATATTGATAAAAATCGCTGGGACACTTTTTATTCATGGCTATATGAAAATGATCTTATTGAACGAGAAATTCCATCTGGTTACGGATTTAGTGACGAATATTTGCCAGCCAAATAAAAGGATGATTTGAATATGAAAAAACTAACGGTGAATCATATTACTGTGAATTACGATAAAATAAAGATTATTGATGATGTTTCAATCGAATTAAATAAAGGAGAACTAGTTTGCCTGCTTGGAGTCAGTGGAGCGGGTAAAACAACTCTTTTTAATGTAATATCCGGATTATTAGAGCCGGATACCGGCAGTATCCTGCTTGATGACCAGAATATAACAGGAGAAGCAGGCAAGATAAGCTATATGTTGCAAAAAGACCTTTTGCTTCCATTTAAGACAGTTCTTGACAATGTAGCCTTACCTCTCATTATTAAGGGTGAGAAGAGAAGGTTTGCCCGTGAAAAAGCAAGTACATACTTTAGTGATTTTGGATTGGAAGGAACTCAAAAACAATATCCCCACCAATTATCTGGAGGTATGAGACAGCGGGCCGCAATGTTACGAACCTATCTATTTTCAGGTGAAGTAGCTTTACTAGATGAACCTTTTAGTGCGTTGGATGCCATTACAAAAAGCTCGATGCATAAATGGTATCTGGATGTCATGGAACAGATTAAACTATCAACAATATTTATTACGCATGATATTGATGAGGCGATTTTCTTATCTGACAGGATTTATATCTTAACTGGAAAACCAGGTAAGATTGTAAAAGAAATAAAAATCACAGAACCGAAACCAAGAAGAAAAGAATTTGTTGTAAGTAGTGCGTTTATGGACTATAAAAGAGAAATCTTGAAATTGTTAGAACAATGAAAGGATTTAAAAAATACATCAGAAATTTCAGAAATGTGCCATGTAGCAGAAGAGCCAATCTATATAACGAAGGATGCAATAAAATCTTTTGGTAATTCAAAAGAGAAATATGGAATATAAAAATTTTAACACACTATTGAAAGCCTTGATTTTAGAGGCTTTTTTT
>JBGUEQ010000056.1:0-5460 GCA_041821265.1 Lachnotalea sp.
CTTATAATTTACATTCCACTATGGTTCTACTTATATATTGTCCAAGAGTGAACCCAATTCATCTTCGTTATCATTTACATTCCACTATGGTTCTACTTATATCCTGTTGTATAAAATAAACCTGTGAATATACCCATGAATTTACATTCCACTATGGTTCTACTTATATTTCTTCTATTATAGATTCTCCTATATCGCCGAAATAATTTACATTCCACTATGGTTCTACTTATATGATAGCCTAGAAGAAGCAAAAGATAAATCATACACTAATTTACATTCCACTATGGTTCTACTTATATTCTGCTTAGTTTCGTATTGTCCAGTTTTTCTTATTGAATTTACATTCCACTATGGTTCTACTTATATGGAAAAAGAAATACTCCGCCAACAATTAGAGTTATATTTACATTCCACTATGGTTCTACTTATATAAAAAATGATTGTTGTTTTTATTGATACAATCTAATTTACATTCCACTATGGTTCTACTTATATCTTGTGCATACTGTGGAATGAGCGAAGCTGAACATAATTTACATTCCACTATGGTTCTACTTATATTGCGGTATTATAATATCTCCATTTACTATTCTTGGATTTACATTCCACTATGGTTCTACTTATATTAGATGAACGGTTTGTATTTGAAGAAATTGGTATTTCATTTACATTCCACTATGGTTCTACTTATATCAAAGCGGTACACCAAAGAAATGGGAGATACACAAATTTACATTCCACTATGGTTCTACTTATATTAGTAATTACACAACTCCGACTTCGACTTTTATATATTTACATTCCACTATGGTTCTACTTATATGCAATATCTGAAAGTGGAGAAACAAGCGGTTCATTATTTACATTCCACTATGGTTCTACTTATATTCAGTTTCTAAAATTGGTCTTATTCCTTCATCTTCATTTACATTCCACTATGGTTCTACTTATATCAAAGACGTGCAATACGCGAGTTTGCAGAAAAAAAATTTACATTCCACTATGGTTCTACTTATATCATTGCGAAATCACATTAAATGTGTCTGCAATTGAATTTACATTCCACTATGGTTCTACTTATATAAGAATAAGAGAAATATATAAAGATAGTGATGGATACATTTACATTCCACTATGGTTCTACTTATATCAAAATCTACGGTATCAGGTAATGGATCACCAAATGTATTTACATTCCACTATGGTTCTACTTATATAGATTACAACGGAAAAGTATATTGAAAAGTATACTAAATTTACATTCCACTATGGTTCTACTTATATGAATTTCAAGATGGAAATTATGCGAGAGTACATAGAATTTACATTCCACTATGGTTCTACTTATATTGACTTTGCAAGTTGTGGTCTTCTTTTTCGATTCAAATTTACATTCCACTATGGTTCTACTTATATAAGACATAGCAGGTTCTATGGGAGTGCCACTTTCTAAATCATTTACATTCCACTATGGTTCTACTTATATATGGAATACAAATAGAGCACCTTATCAACGAGAAATTAATTTACATTCCACTATGGTTCTACTTATATGAAGCATGAAAAATAAAATTGGTTTTATAGCAGTGTTTACATTCCACTATGGTTCTACTTATATATATCTATACAGAAGCTGAATTGAACGCATTAACAAAATTTACATTCCACTATGGTTCTACTTATATTTCGATGTCTTCATATACCCAATACTTCAAACAAGATTTACATTCCACTATGGTTCTACTTATATCCTGAACACACTGTATAGTAATCTGTTTTATCCATATTTACATTCCACTATGGTTCTACTTATATTTCCGTTGTCGTCTGCTCCCATGTTCAAATACTCTAATTTACATTCCACTATGGTTCTACTTATATAATATTGTACGGTCTCACACTAGGCAATGCGTGCATATTTACATTCCACTATGGTTCTACTTATATAATTCTATGTAGCTTTGGATCAGTAAACGCTTCCATATTTACATTCCACTATGGTTCTACTTATATCTTTTCAAGGTATATACAATAACTATCAAAATCATAATTTACATTCCACTATGGTTCTACTTATATGGATTTACAAATACCATGTAATCAAGGTAAAAATATTTACATTCCACTATGGTTCTACTTATATATGATACATATTTAATCATGAAGATTTTAGCAATGACATTTACATTCCACTATGGTTCTACTTATATGACAAAGGAATGGCAGGATAAGCGTGATGATATAAATTTACATTCCACTATGGTTCTACTTATATAATGTTAATCTAAGGGATGGATCAGTTACATTTATATTTACATTCCACTATGGTTCTACTTATATGGTGAAACATAGACGGTTCGTACCTCCTTTAATAAAATTTACATTCCACTATGGTTCTACTTATATTTGAGTGTGAGGGCAAAGGCAGAGTGTTTCATGTATTTACATTCCACTATGGTTCTACTTATATTGATTTACGTGCTGCTAAAACAGTAAAACTAAACAAATTTACATTCCACTATGGTTCTACTTATATTGTGAGTCACAAAAGGATAGGCATGTCGCATATTAATTTACATTCCACTATGGTTCTACTTATATGTAAGGAAGTCTTATATATCACACAGACAATCAATAGAATTTACATTCCACTATGATTCTACTTATATAAAATATGAGAATGTACCTGAATAGCTTCTTTCGCATTTACATTCCACTATGGTTCTACTTATATAATGAGCAAAGTTGATGAAATAACAACAGAAATGAATTTACATTCCACTATGGTTCTACTTATATCGCACCTACTCCTGTAAGCGGTGTAACAATTGCAAAATTTACATTCCACTATGGTTCTACTTATATCATCAGCTTCGCAAGCATGATTAACTAAACTTCCTTGATTTACATTCCACTATGGTTCTACTTATATTCCACTATATAAAGCATCCGCAGTACTAAAAACGAATTTACATTCCACTATGTTTCTACTTATATACTGCAAAGATCGTACAAGCCATTTTACTATGTCAATTTACATTCCACTATGGTTCTACTTATATTTTGAACATCTCTTCCACATATTTCAATACAAATATTTACATTCCACTATGGTTCTACTTATATATTGAAACCCAGTATACAAAGTAGTTTATTTCTATATTTACATTCCACTATGGTTCTACTTATATAAAGATACTATGAATTCTATCTATGTCGATAATTTATTTACATTCCACTATGGTTCTACTTATATCAAGTAGTGGATATTCCGCACAGTTAGCAAGTAGATTTACATTCCACTATGGTTCTACTTATATTTTTAATACCTAAAGAAACTGCCGTCAAACTGTTTTTATTTACATTCCACTATGGTTCTACTTATATTGTAAAGTAGGAGATAGGTTGTTTACAATTCAATAATTTACATTCCACTATGGTTCTACTTATATTATAGAGAAACAGATGTAACAGAATGGTATAACACTGAATTTACATTCCACTATGGTTCTACTTATATCGTAATTCCATACGTTCCGCCATCCGTCCAAACCAAATTTACATTCCACTATGGTTCTACTTATATACCTTTTGCGCTAGAATTGATTTGAACCAAATCACCATTTACATTCCACTATGGTTCTACTTATATACTGTTTCGATTGGAACACTACCTATACCAAATGCATTTACATTCCACTATGGTTCTACTTATACGCAGCTGTGGTACTAGGATTTACATTCCACTATGGTTCTACTTATATGCCTTGGACTCTTCAAACCAAAAAGGTCCTGCGTTATTTACATTCCACTATGGTTCTACTTATATGCCTGCTACTTTACGAAATACTATTGCGTTAGCTTCATTTACATTCCACTATGGTTCTACTTATATGGAATCCAACGAGTTATAACCTTTTCTTTATTACTATTTACATTCCACTATGGTTCTACTTATATAAGTTTATCTGTATAACAAACACCATTAGCATTTATATTTACATTCCACTATGGTTCTACTTATATAACACTACCAGACAAATAGCCACCTCCGCTTGACATATTTACATTCCACTATGGTTCTACTTATATTTACAGTTCATAAAAATAAAGATGAAGGTAATACATTTACATTCCACTATGGTTCTACTTATATTTTTTTCGGTGATCCGTTTAAAAAAAGAACATGTTTAATTTACATTCCACTATGGTTCTACTTATATGTGTTCATTCTCAAATCCCAAGAACGTTCCACAATAATTTACATTCCACTATGGTTCTACTTATATACATTAAATCATGTTGAAGGAATCGGAGTGTATTTATTTACATTCCACTATGGTTCTACTTATATGAAAAAATACCCACCTAAAAGACCAATAAATGCTAAATTTACATTCCACTATGGTTCTACTTATATGCTGCAATAAACTTAACACTATTAGAAGTGATGAATTTACATTCCACTATGGTTCTACTTATATGCAATAGAAAAAGTAGAGATTCAAGCAATTATACATTTACATTCCACTATGGTTCTACTTATATTTAACTTATAATTCAAACCACCATGTGAGGGCATGGATTTACATTCCACTATGGTTCTACTTATATAGTTGCAGGAATTACGTCTCCATCGATTTCATCAGTATTTACATTCCACTATGGTTCTACTTATATCAGTTTTATTTTAACAGATAAGGTATTTAATTCGTATTTACATTCCACTATGGTTCTACTTATATGATGTTATATAAACATGCCAGTACGAAAGTTACAAATTTACATTCCACTATGGTTCTACTTATATGAATAAAGAAACATTAGAATATATTTCAGGTTTACTATTTACATTCCACTATGGTTCTACTTATATGAGCAGTTGAAGAAAAGGTAATGAAACATGGAATAAATTTACATTCCACTATGGTTCTACTTATATATGCAAATTGTAATTACGAGCCAAGCAATTGCCGTATTTACATTCCACTATGGTTCTACTTATATAATATACGATAGCCTAGTGTTGTTGGCTTAGGCGCATTTACATTCCACTATGGTTCTACTTATATGTATCATCAAAAAATTGTATTGCTTCAATTACCACATTTACATTCCACTATGGTTCTACTTATATAATATAGTCTGCTTAGTAGGCTTGTATGTTATCTTCAATTTACATTCCACTATGGTTCTACTTATATCATGCACCTTCGCAACATTTATTTAATGCAACCCAATTTACATTCCACTATGGTTCTACTTATATTGCCTCTGCATCAAATCTGTATCTCTCCGCATCTTTATTTACATTCCACTATGGTTCTACTTATATACCTGTTTCAAATAATACCTTCTCTGCTTTTCTTCATTTACATTCCACTATGGTTCTACTTATATCTAATGTCAACACTCCTTCACCAGTAATATTATAAATATTTACATTCCACTATGGTT
>JBGUEQ010000056.1:5560-32829 GCA_041821265.1 Lachnotalea sp.
CTACTTATATGCAATACTGTTCTATCATCAATTATTTGAAATTCTTCATTTACATTCCACTATGGTTCTACTTATATTGCTATCGTGCAATCGTTATAAATTATTAATGAATCATTTACATTCCACTATGGTTCTACTTATATGCAATACTGTTCTATCATCAATTATTTGAAATTCTTCATTTACATTCCACTATGGTTCTACTTATATATTGCGGCTGCATCATCGACATATAGAAGTATAGTAATTTACATTCCACTATGGTTCTACTTATATTACAATATTTAAAGCCTCTTGACACGTCTTATCCGTATTTACATTCCACTATGGTTCTACTTATATAACGTTAGGTCTTTTTGCAACCTTAAGACCTAACTCCATTTACATTCCACTATGGTTCTACTTATATTTCACTGTTTCAATGATCTTATTTGCAATTGTTTTATTTACATTCCACTATGGTTCTACTTATATTCATGGTCCTCATTTCCCCAAGGATAGGTCCTTCTATTTACATTCCACTATGGTTCTACTTATATAGTCAATACGAGATGCTCCGCTTTGAGCTTCCATCATTTACATTCCACTATGGTTCTACTTATATGGGATTGAACCAACATTTAATATCCATGCCTGTTAATTTACATTCCACTATGGTTCTACTTATATGCAAGATTTTCCCATTTATCTACGCTTTTTAATGGTATATTTACATTCCACTATGGTTCTACTTATATGCCTTTCAGCTCATTAGTAAGTTACTTATTTAATATTTACATTCCACTATGGTTCTACTTATATTTGTTGTGGTTGCTTTCGGATAAAAAATTGCAAATGGATTTACATTCCACTATGGTTCTACTTATATCCATTCTTCACTAGAGCTTTGTGTTTCATATTTATAATTTACATTCCACTATGGTTCTACTTATATCCGTCCTCTTACACCCCCAGTAAATACAACTACTCAAGTCCACAATATTGTCGACCTCTTATTTCAGATGTAAAATTCCAGATTATATTACTATTAATTTTAAGATTTTGCCAATAAAACACTTGCAAACCTTAAGTTTGTCGATACCCTGCTTATTTTACACTATGAGGAGTCGACAGAAATCACAAGAAATTTGACGTGAGGTCATCTTGCACTCCCCACATACTTTTTTCCAACCATCTTTCATTCCTACTTTGAAATAGTATAACAGAATCAATATCTTTTCGAATCACCGAGTCTAATTCTTTATGTAATTTCAGAATCTGAACCTCAGTAAGTTCCCCTTCAAAAACAGAATTTTGAATATGGCTTAAATATTTTTTGCAAATTTTGAATGTTTTGTTTAATACCTTTTGTCCATTTTCGTTTCCGCTAATGTCATATACAAGTATAACGTACATGCGACCTCCAGTCTACCACCATATTTTAAAAGGTTCGTACTCCTTTTCTCCTAGCAAATGCTTTACTAGTTTGTAACACTCTAGTCTCATCAGATATTGATACGACACTTGTTTGTTTAAATCCTTATGTTTAATCGTAGTCTGAAGTTTTAAATCAAGTTCAGAAGCAATCAATCTGGAAGCATCCTTCGTCAAATGTAGATAATTCAGTTCTTTGGTAAAACTTTTTTCTGTTATCTGATTTTTATTTAATAGAGAGAAAATAAGTCGATCTCCGATAATAGGCTTAAATATTTCAGCTATATCCAAACACAAAGAAAATCTTCTTGTCCCTGGTTCATGTAAATAACTAATGGTCGGATTCAATTGCGTCTGATATATTTCTGCCAAAACTTTGGTATAGATTAATGTGTTTACATAAGAAATTAAAGTATTAATCATATTGTCGGGCGGATTTTTAACACGCTTTTTAAAATCAATCTCCTGATTCACTATTTCATTCCATGCGGAGTAATATTTTTTTCGAATATTCCCTTCATATCCCATCAGCTCCTGAATACTTGTACAAGAAAGAATTTGGCTTCGTAATTGATCAATCTCACCCATCACCTTTTGCACATCTTTCCCTCTGGAATTATAATAACGGAGGTTACGATAAATATTATCTGCTGCACCATCAATAAATTTTCTCGCAATTACAATACGTTTTTCATGATCAGAATAAAACTCTACTTGCTTCACCAAGAGGTTACCTGACACTAATTGCTCTCTTGGATAAAAACTACCAATATAAAAACTGTAATAATTGAAAAAATGTGTCACGATACCGTACTGAGCAAGAATATTAATGAGACTTGTGTTAAAATTCATTTCCGACATAATATAAAGCTCGTTAATATTTTCAATCGGAATATCTCTTCTATTATCTGATTCGTCGATAAACCTTAATGTGTTGTCTTTTCGTTTTAGCGTTCCATTGTTAAAAACATATAGGCTTTTTTTCATTATGCACCCCTATTCTATATGTAGCAAAGATCATAATACGCACATTTTTTACAAATGCTCTTCTTTTCAAGACTTGGTGGATATTCTTGATTTACAATACGTTCAATCTCTAGCAAAACCGTTTCCATTTCTAGTACGTCCTCGTCATTTAACGTAACCTCAAAGCATTGTTTTAACAAAGGATAATCAATCTTAGCACTTACTTCGACACCTCTTTGTTTCAGATAGTACAAATAGTATTTTACCTGTAGAATAGAGGCCTCCTCTATTTTGTTACTTTTCTTAATTTCATGAAGAACGTTTCTACTTCTAATAAAATCAATATTAATCACGTTATCGATATTAATGTGCTTTTCATCACGCATATAGGTTTCTTCATCTATAATTTTGCCAATTTGCACGTTTTCATTATGTAGTTCCATTGTTACTTCATGATAGAAATACCATAGTTTTCTCTTGCATACAGAATAATAATAGACCATAACGCCTGTAATTTGCTTATCCATAGATCCTCCCTAGTTATGTGTCAAATAATATTGCAATATAAAATATGAATTTGAAAATAAAAACTTTATCACCATATTTGTGCATCCATAACATCGTCTATACTAGTACATAATTTTTCAACTTTATTTTTTTGTAAAATTATGCCCCGTTCATAGGAATAATTGCAGTCCAAAATTATAATCTCTTCAAATTTTCCTAATTTAATTACCTTACTATGAGAATGGTATGATTTAGTTTCTCTAAAACTAACACTTACCGTAAAACTCCTTATTAAGTCCAATAATTGGTATCTTTCTTTTTTTCTAGTTTGATAGTTTTCTCCTTTTTTCAGCTCACGATTTATTTCTATTATGCTTCTCTCAATTATATCAATGTTTTGATCGTATATAGGCTGTGGTATAACGTTCACATTAAGGATATTTCTAAATCTTTTTGTTACTTCATGTTTATTTAATTCACCAGGATCAATAGTTTTCACATAATTTAAAGTATCTTCAAGTCTTATATTATATTTTGTACTTCTTATTTTATCAGTTGAATATACTTGATTTACTAAATTCAATTTAACTTCTTCTGTTAGGAAACCATTAACTTTACCCTCAAGCAATGCCTCTTTAGAGAATTGAAAAATTTGAATATCAATGATACTATTTTCACTATCACGAATGCCACTACAAGGATATTCATCACCAACATAAACATAACAGTTATAACTATTACCAATATATTGTCTTTTTCTATAGCATCTACCCATTCGTTGCAATAGTCCATTTATATCGGACAGCTCTGTAAATAATAAATCAAAATCAATGTCAAGGGAAGCTTCTACTACCTGAGTGCCAATCCAAATTCCGTAATCCGTAGTATTATTGGCATCCCCTAATTTCATAATTTCTTTTTCTTTTTCAGCACGATCATGTTTAGTAAACTTTGAATGTATTAGGTTTAGATGTTCTTTACAAATCCCACTTTTATTAAGTTGTTCATAAATATCCTGTGCTTTTTTTACCGTATTGCAGACAATTAGAATTTTATTTTCTGAAAATTTTCCAACAATTTTATCCGTATTAAGTTGTGTTTGAATTATCTTTACACTATGTCTAAGCATATCTTTATCAATAAAAGGTCGTGATGATTTCTTGAAAAAGATTCCTCGTTCTATCAACTTATCTTCTATGAAAGTTGGAAACGTAGCTGTTAGAATTGCAAATTTACCCCCTACTTTTGTAATATGTTCCAATCCAAGTATAAGGTATGCCAGCAAATCTGGAGAATACATCTGGATTTCATCAATTACTACTTTGGAGTATGACAAAGTGGCAAGTTTAGGTTCAAAACCTCTGTATAAATACACAAAGTCGAATAATTGATCTAGTGTACAAACCGTTAATGGCAACGATAATTGCTTTGTTTTATTATAATAGTCTTGAATGTCCTCCACTTCCGACTCTTTTTCAAGATACTTGCTAAACGTATCCGAATGTAATAAGCCAACATTTTCTCTCTTATCAACAATACCCGTTGTAATTCTCTTATATATTTCATTGATCGCTGCTTTAATAGGAAGTGTAAAGAAACCTTTATGATTTCCAATCCACAAAAGACCCGCTTCTGTTTTACCCATTCCAGTTTGAGCTATAGTAATAATATTCTCATCTCTATTTTCAACCATAAACTTTTGTAATTCATTCCAATCGCTATTAATATCTTGCTTTTTCCAATTTAAAAGCAAATTATTCAGAGAATTATCAAGAAAATTATTTTCATTTTCGATTTCAATATGACCACTGGCTGCATAATCTAGCCGATTTAATAAGCCTTTCAACATAACATATTTATAAAAGTCTTTGTCCTTTTGATATGTTCTTGTATTTAACATATAATAATCTTCATCAATGCAATCATCTAAAAATTTAAATCCTTCTAATTGTTCATAGTGGAACTGACTCAGTTCCTTTTGCATAATACTAATTTCTTCTTCAATTTCGTCATCCGAAAAATCTGTACTTCGATCATGGTGATATGCTATCGCTTCAAAGAGCAACGAAATATCCCTATCACTAAATCCTTGTTTTTCTAGATGGTTAACATTAATAAATGGTAGACTTAATATAGTGTGAGGTATTTCGCCTTTCACCTTTCTTCCATTTCTGATATGTAATTGAAATTTGGAATTCATCTTTCCTAAATCGTGGTATAAACAAGCATAATATAATAAATCCCAATTAACTTTCAAATCAGGATAAAGTTTTCTTAATATTTTCAAGTTAATCAAAAGATTATCCGTATGTTCCTGAATTGTTTCTTCTGGATTGGTTTTAGCCAAATATATCATCTGATTCACCTCGCACATTCACAAAATTTGACTAACTAAAAAGTATTCTTTTACAAAGTATTAACCATTTATAATACTTCTGTTAAGTGTTTTATCTTTTTAGTTAGTCTTACTTCAAGCTAAGAATAAAATATTTTGATCTTCGTCCACTAATATCTCGGATTTTCTAGATGCTGTAACTTCCGAGCTATAAAGCACATCTTTTTTTACCCACTTTCGAAACATTTTTGGCTTCTTATCAGTTCCCAAATTTTCAAGTACATATGATTTGTTAAGTTTAAAGATTGTTCCTTTTCCTCTGACTCCATCTGTTTTTTGGGGTGGGACTAGATTTTCTAAATCTAGAGGAATGTAAGCAGAATAATTACGTGGAATCTTTCTTCTTTCTCCTTTTTCTTTCCAATTAATTTCTACTATCTTTACATCTTTGATTACAACCAAATCTTCTCGTCTCCCAAGAGACGGATATGCTCTTGGAAGTCTTAGATTATGTTCTATTTCATCAAATAAGCTTTCATCTTCTGGAATAACATGAATAAGAATTTCAACTTCACTTAACAGCTCAATTGTGGCTACACCTTTTCCAATACCATACCCATCTATTTCTAATTGATGTCTTCCCTTTTCAAATTTATACCCAGGTTTAAATTCATATCTGGTATATAAATCATTAACCTTCGAATGATAATATCCTTGAACACTAACCTGCATCTCTTTATACTCTTTGTAATCACACAAATAATGAATCATTCCTATTACTGTAGAATATGGTGGCAAAGGATAACTTTCTTTCAATTGAAAACTAGTTGGTACTTTGTAATTAGCAAGTTCCTGTTCAATTTTAAATCTAATTGCTTTCATAATACTCACTTACCTTTGCTTTTATCTGTTTGAATAGTTCTGGCATGCTGATTGCTTTTAATTCCGCTTTAATTTCTTCATCATTATCAAATTTACCTTGAATCAAACCGCACATAGTATCTTTTTCAATATAATCAAACATAACTCCCTTAATAGCCTCTACTACTAATTTACTATCTCTAATCTCCAAAACATTTTGAAAAATCGGATTTTTCACATCATATACTCCACCTATCGCAAATAACGGCTTTAAATCTTCTCTTCTTCCCCTTATATCTCTATAAAGTAGCGATATAGTATCTAACAATTTATTTACTCTTCTTGCTTTTTCACTCTGTGCTAGTTGAAGTTCTCCATCAATTCCAATTTGTTCTAAGTCAACCGTGACTGTATATCTATAATAGGATCTATGAATTTCTGATTGAGCAATATTCATTCCCTTCATATCGGGTGTTCTGTCTGCTAAGCCCTTATTTGTCAAGAAATCCAAGTCACCTTTAAAAGTTTCCAATGAAACCGCGTTGGATAAACGAACTACAGCTGAGCGGGTTTTACTGTCTGAGCCTTTTTCTGTTTTCATATAGCCGAAAAAATCAATTTCTGGATAATCCTCTATTGTTGCAGTTGGAGCAAATTGGACGACACTTTTATCTACTCTTGTAGGAGTTTTTTCTTCTCCCAATTGTTCAATTATATTATATCTAATCGCTTGTCTCGATATATAGGTATATTGTTCCCCACCGCCTCTAGACATTTTCTTAAGTGATGCAACATTCCCAATTCCTTCTCCATAATTTGCGCTTTCTGCTTCAAAAATCATCGATAACATTAAACCTTTATTTTCCATAATTACACCTCTCTGCTCTCATTATTATCTTTTTTTACATATTCTTCTCCATCAATCAAACCACTTACAAAAGCATATCCAATTGTTTTAAACAGCTCTTTTCCCTTTAAACAATCTGTAAAAAAAGAGGGAACTTGTTTATCTGTATACAAATAACAATTTAACAAGGTATCCATAAACATTCCTTGATTGTTTGTTTTGAGTGCATTTAATAATTTGTAAGAAATACCGTCCAATTTGTTTTCAGAACTTTTTTTCTTGTACGCTTCTCGAAGGTAATACCCTGCACCGCTATAACTTTTCAGAACATCTTTTTCTTTATCCATATAACCAACTCCTTTTAAGTAATTTAAATTTACTAGTATCACATCTTTAATATTCCCTACACTATAAAATACATTTTCTGGCTTACTTAGTTTATAAATCAAAAGTTTGTGTATAAGCAAAAACAAGTTCTCATTATTAAATAGTTTCTTAACTAAATTCTCATAAATTTGAAAATATATGTCTGCTTCTTTGTAACTTGCCTTTATAATTCTGTTTAATTCCTTCTCAGATTCACGAAATACCTTTAATATTTGTTTTGATAAAATATTAAATCGATAGGATTCATCCTCATATCTTACTACCTGAATATCTGCTAATTCATATTTAAAGGATTCATTTTCCTTTTCTTGTATAGCCGTTATGATGCTCTTATATGTTGTATTGGCATTCATATTGTCACTTTTTAACACTTCAAACTTAATCTTATTTGATATATTTACAATTCTTTCTACCGAGGTATTGTCATTAACAAATATCCCTCTATTATATACATAGGTAAAACCTGCTGGTACGCACGAGTATACTAATTTACAAACTGGACAGATGGCTATATCATTATCATAATTCCATACGTGTGAAGGTTTTCTACTTGTATCAAAGCCTGTAGCATTTAAAAATCCCATTTCTGTATTAAGATTGTCAATTTTATTATCGCAAACAAAACAATTAAATTTACTTTTTTTCCTATCTGTTAATAAATAATTTATAGCATCTTCTGGAAAATAGTTGTTATAGTCTTTATAAATATCATCTTCTTTTGTTTGCGGATTTAGTATAGATACACCATTCCATGCATTCTTAATTATCGTGTAAATGACGTTTTTACCAGCTATATATTTTTTAGAATCTGGTTGAGAATAAAATGAGATTACTTCCTTTATTTTATTTGCCATTTCCTTTACTTCGTCGATTTTATTCTCAAGCTTTTCATTTTTCTTTAAAATAACCTTCTTTATTTCTTTTTCCTTATCTAATGCTGGAAATTTAAAATCAATTAATTTATATGCTGAAACATGACTGTGGCTTTTTAAATATTTTTTCAAATCATCTATATATACATTAAAAATTTTTAAAGATTGTTCGTTAAAATTAGTATAATTCTCTCTTTCAAATTGCTCAATTTGATTTTTGTATGACACTACTTTAGACCATGCAAGTGTATGTTCGTATGTATCTATAAAATAATTAAAAAATTTCTTATCAAAATTTTCTAATTCATTAATCGAAAAAGATACTGCTCTTGCATTATCGTCATCATATGTTACACTATTTTTATTTGCATGTTCTAATATATTTACTAAGCCAACTACGCCAGCATTATATAACCAGTCTCCTAGACTTAGCTTAATCATATTATTTTCCAAAATATCACCTCACTTCCTCGCGAATTAAATCCACCATGCCGAAGCCTTCGCTTTTTTTAGACGAAATACCGGCCTTATAGAAATACTCCAACAAATACGGTTTACCCTGTAATTCAAACGTCCCTACATTCCCAGTTACAAAAACCTGATAATGATTAATGACCAACTTTTTTGTATCTTTTGGCGTTATCACCAGTTCTTCCATGTCCTTTTCTGCAACACTCCCAAAGTAGTTCACCGCCTGACACATCATACTATTTTTCAAAATGGCAAGGCTTCCTTCGTCTTCTGCGTAATAGTACCAATCTTTATTGTCTTCTTTAATGTGGTTTCGTATTAAAATTGGAGATAATGTCTTGAACACCACATGACTACTAGTGATTGGTTTTTCCTTTACTAATTGAATCGTTTCTAGTGTCATTGAATTTCCTTTTTCTAGATAAAATTCTTGTCCTCGCATTCCTAATGCTGCATTGAAGAAGTGAATTCCTATTTCAGCATCAATGGTTGAGAAGGTTAAATAAATTCGATTATTTTCCAAGAATATTCGATCCTTCGTAAATCTTGATGGTCCAAAATAAACCGAAAAAGTATACGGCTTCTCGATTGCATCTTTATCGTTATAATAAGTTTTAAAAACAGCTTCATCATGATTTTCAAACGCTGTTTTAATAAATGCGATAAATCTTCTTCGTATATCACTATTTAATTCCTTCTTCGCTACATTGAAAATTAATGAAAATCGCATATTATGTCTCCCCTCTTTATTGTAAAATAATGTTATGATTATGTTTGCTGCATGTATAAAATACTTTTAGTAATCTGGTTGGGGCTTCATTACATGATCTTTACCTTTGACATGAATGAAAATATTATCGTAACTACTTAGTACCTTCACAATTACCGCTATATGATGCACATAAAATGCAAGAAACTTGTATTCTAGCGCTATAAACTCGGAATTTTGCTTTGCAAAACACCTCGCGTTAATAGATTCTGATTCGTTACATATTTTCACATTTTAAATAATCTACATGTTTAGACACCATTATATAAATTGTATCCTCTTTTATCTCATAAATCAACAAAAATCTGTAAAAATATAACTTTATTTCCAAAATAAAGTTATTACTTTACAGATTAAAAGATTTTTAACAATATACACTTATTTTGATACACTTGTAACAAATATTAAAACTTTTTATGAAAATTGAAAAGAGAAAGAATTGAACTTTATTTCTTATATCCGTCAACTCTACATAGCGTAGCAAGTTGTTTCAAATAAAGAATTAAAAATATAATCCAAGGTATCAGTGAAAATAGGGAACATATCATACCGACTATACCAATCGTAGGGGGAAATAACATCAATATGCCTGCAAACAGTCCCCAAACGCCAAGTGCTTTACTAAAATGGTGGCTTTTGTAAATTCCAAACGAAAATGTTAATAATGCAACAGCATTTAAAACATAATAAATATTATAAGCTGTTCCAGTATATCCAGCCAGTAAAGCTTCACCCGCAGCAATGTAAGTCATATTCTGTTCGCCCACTGCATTAAAATATTTTGTACTTAGCGTTAACATTTCAAATGCGGGATTAGAAGGAAAATAAATTGCTATACCTACTATTCCAATCGTTAATGCCATCACGGCACCTGATGACCATTCATCATATAACCTCACAAATAAAGTCAAATAGATAAATATCATAAAAATATTATTAAATAGGAGTAATAAATCCATGCTAATAAGTCCTAATAATGGATAGTCTTTATAGAGTTGAAAAAATCCCAGAACCGTAACTGGCGGTGGATAAATTATATAAACAATAACTTGTATCGGTATTATCAATAGCATCAATACGGATAGCGAAAAAGTAACACGATTCAGCAACTTCCATTTTGGCGTACTTTCATTACTTATCAAATTCATTTTTCTTCTCCATTTCTGAATATATTATCAATAATTTGGCTCAATTCCAGCTCACATTTTTCTTCTTCTAAGTTTCCATTAGCCGACAACATTAACATAATTAATCCATTTGTGGAATATATGATAGTCTTAACTATAATTTCTAAGTTCTCAGCACCTACATAACCTTGTTGTAATAGTCTATTAAATGATGTATACTACATTCCTCTAAGCTTTTTTTCCAACTCATCATAATCTGTGTGCTCAGACGGTTTGATAAACGGATAATAGTAGAAAAATTTGAATATAGTTGGGTTTTTAAAAAAATATTTCATATATTGATTAAACATATCCTTCACTTCCTCTATGGGATTCTTAGTATTATCTCGAATATATGGCAAATCCGTAATCATATCTTCAATCATTTCAATTCGAACAAGCCATAGAAATGACTTTAAATCTTTGAAGTAATGATATAACAACGGATATGAATATTGAGTCATACTAGCAACTCGCCTTACAGTAACCGCCTCATATCCTTCTTTTTTTATTATTTCTTTTGCAACACTCATCAGTAAATTAATTGTGGATGATTTTTTATCTGAATTCATCAGTGCCTCCTAATTTCATAGTTTAACTAAGTTAAATATAAATAATATTTATCTAACTGTCAATAGGAAACTTAATTATTAATTTTTCATTTAAATAGGATATAACATATTGTAAAACAGCCTTGGCATCGTTTACAAATATGTTATATCCTACTATTTTTAAAAAATACTAATAATCCATTAAAATTTCCCAATATTCCTCTACTTGTATAAAGCGAATTCCTTGTGCTTGTACGCTACACATATATAATAAAACTAAAGCTGATAATATATTTCCTATCTTGCGAACTTTAATAAGATCAAGACAGAAATCAAATTCTAATACAATTTTTCTATTTCTTCAACTAATCTTCTTCTTCAACTTCCCATTCGTCTGCCCAATTCATTATCTTGCTAATTTTTTTACTATTTTTGTTAATATATGTAGTAGCAAAATAATCAGCATCTTTTTCTTCATCACCAACATAGTTTGTAAGCTTTTGCCATCTGTGCCTTGCTTCATGAAACAAGGCATGTAAGGAATATAATTGTTTATCCTGGTTATCATACTCTTCATAATCTTGAGCAAATATATAAATTATAATAATATCTTGTTCAATATAATTGATTCCTTCCACTTTACCAAACAATATAGTCATATCTAAAATAGTTAATAGATAGTCGATCGGCTTGATAAATTTGTATAACCGAAATACATCTTTTCTACATTCGCATATAATTAAATTATGAGGCATATACTGATTGCTTAATAATGCTAAGATTTTAGTTAACTGAATATTTGTAATAAAATTTTGGTTATTTATAATGTTCATTCATAAGCCACTCTCTCTTACCAATATAATAATTCTTGATAAGGTTTACTTTGCACAATTTATTTCGTATTAAAACACAAGCAACTAAATTTGATAGTTGAGAGCCCCAATTAGTTTATAAGTAAAATTATGCTCATCTAAAGTTACAACTATAAGTTAAATTTCCTGCTATAATATCTTTGTAAAATAGTGCCTTTTTCCACTCACTGGATACTCTTCTAAAGTAAACACTTCTTGGTATCCATATTTTTTGTAAAATTCAGGCGCTTGAAAACTAAAAGTATCTAAAAATACATACTTGCAACCTCTTTCCTTAGCGATTTCTTCTGCTTTCTTTAGAATTTTACTGCCAATATGCTGCCCTCTTAGCACTTTACTTACCCATAAATATTCTACCTTTAACCAATTACCATGTGTATTACCTATTAATCCAGCTATTTTTATTCCTGTCTCATCTTCTAGATATATACCTAAATCTTTTGGATTCTTATTTTCTATTCTAGCCAAATTAAATTCTAATAATCCTTTAAAAATATCGTCCTTATCATTTTCCATAATTTCATCTGTAATTAATAAATTCATTTTTTCCCAATCATTCATATCATAATCCTCTAGCATTTTAGTGGGTTCCTTGGAGCTGTAATCTCTATATGGTTACCCTCGCTATCTTTAAATTCACTAACCCAGTTTTCACCTATTTGTTTAAGTGGAAATACAATTTCTACTTTACTTAGTTTTTCCTTTAAAATCTCAACATTTTCCACGTCAATACTCGGGAGACAATTACTTCCAAACTTATGATTTTCTTGCATTTTCTCAAATGCAAATAAACCTAATCGAAAGCCATTAATAGTAAATACGCTATAAATATCGTCACAAATATCTACATGTTTTTCAAAAAAATCTTCATAGAATTTTATTGCACGATTCATGTCTGTCACACAAAGATACAAAGAATTTATATTACAATTCATAATACTACCTCCTGCTAATACTAAATATATAATTTTTTTACGTCTATAAGTATAATAATACAGATGCCTCCAACTATCAATCTTTAGTTAGCAATGTACATTTCTGGTTTAAAGTCTAATATAGTACGCGATAACTCCCAACTAGGTAAAGCATATAGGTATATATTATTGTCTATATAATGGGATTAAAACCATCGCCTTTAGGTCAACCTCATATCTTCAAGTTCGGAAGTTTAAAAAAGGTGAAAGTAGAGATACTAAACTTGTGTTAATAAAAATGAAATATAAAGAGTCAAGTAAACCGTTTTGGGGACAACATCTGTGGGCAAGAGGATATTTTGTAGCTAGAAGTGGAAATGTGACAGATGAAATAATTGGAGAATATATCATAAATCAGGATATGGAAGACAAAATGAAATCCGATAATTTTGATATTGCAAAACTTTAGGTTGCTTTAGCTGCAAAATGAACCTACCCGCTTTAGTCGGTAGTGGTTCGATTTTTGCAACTATCCACTAAATAATGCTAATTGTTAGTTTAAAAGTATAAATTTTAAATTAATTAATTAGGTAATATTATTCTTATAATAAAATAATGTCTAGCAAAATATATACTCTGTAATTTCACCTTGTTTTTCATATCCTATTCTTTGATATACCGCATTCGATGATAAATTTCGTGCATCTGCATACAACATTGGAATCGTCCCCTTACTTAGCAGTCGATTGCTGATTTCACCCACCAGCATTCCCGCATATCCAATTCCTCTCTGTTTTCTATCTGTAAAAACAGTATTTATTCTAGCATATTTAGCCGTCTTATGCGCAATCATTGCCATGGACACCACATTCGTGTTTTTCCATAAAAATAAATTTTCTGAATCTACCATAGCGTTCGCAAAACTACAAGCATCATAATCACTCATAGTAATATTTTCGGCATCATAGACCATTTCTGTAATAAATTTAGTCATTATTTCTTTATGTTCAATTCGTGGCATTATTACATGTCCGAGTAATTCTTGTGCATTAATTTTATAGCATGCATAAACATTCATCGGCATATTCATATAATAATTAATTCCAGTATGGCTTGAAACTTTATCTAATATTGTTTTAATATATAATTCAGATGCATTTATCTTTAGCTTATTATTTATTTCTAATCTCTCGTAGATTATGCTACATATTTCATTTTCTTCCTTAATATCTGGTATTTTATTTAAAAATATCCACATCGTACTTTTTAAATTGCTATGAACAATTATATATAAATTATCATCTGTTACCATAAATGCGTTTTCATTATTTCGAATTGAATAAAACAAATTAAATAAAATCTCATTGTTGCCTTTTACTAATCTACCAAATACTTCATCATTTCCTTTTATATATCGCATATTTATCCTCCATATCCATTGTTTATACATATACCTTTTTTATTTTATACGTATAATAATACATATTCATCCAACTATCAATCTTTAATTATTAAGGATTATCTGCTACGTTCAATACTGCCTTAACTTGCTAAAGTTTAATTAAACTATCTATTTGGGGCGCAAAAAACCACTAATCTTAATACGAAAGTTAGTAGTTCTGGCAATTAAACAAATTGGAATTTTTCCTTAATTCATTTTTAAACCTATAATTTCTTCTCCATCAAAAGTATATAGGAGCTTTAATTCATTATTATTTCTATCATAATAATATAAGTCATATGGAGACAATAGATTTACATTAAACGCAACAACAACATAATACTCATTATATTTATTTCCACTAATATTTTAACATAGTAAGGACTATTAGCACATAATATTAGTTTTAAAAGTTCACAAATATATTAATGATTAACATAGTACGCGAAAACTCCCAACTAGATGTTAATAGATGAGAGCATATACGTATATATTATTTTTTAAAGCTTCTTAAATATATTATATTGCTATCTGGATCATACAAACTCATATTTCTTGCTCCCCACGGGCGGGTAGTTGGTTTTTCTATAATTTCTACGCCCATTTTTACTAATTTCTTATATTCTTCATCAACATTATCTACTGTAAAAGCAAGACATATATTCATATTATGATTATTTTTAACAGATCCATCATTATATATGGTTAACATAGTTTCTTCTGCAATTATTGTTTGATGTACATTATCATTACTTCCATTGTCAGCTTCTAGTAACATTTTATAGAAATCAGCAAGCCCTACAACATTATTAGTTAATAATCCTACTTCTCCAATCCTCATTATTACCTCCATATCGTTTATAAATAATATTATTGTAATTATTCAGAACCCACTAATGCGAGATTGTCTGCAAGTAGACACTTTGGTCTAATAATGTTTCCCATTTTAAAATCACAGTGGATTAATTGCATTTATTTCTTAAGAACCCTATTCAATTCACATCAAATAAGTTACATTATCTGTTTTACTAACCATCGAAACAGTCTCTAAATTAGCTTTGTATCCAAAAGCAACAGAAGCAATCATATCATAATTTGGTAGTATGATGCTTTCATTCAACGCGTTAAGTAGTTCCTTGTTTTGAATTACATTAAAATGCAAAGGTTACACGTTTTTAGCTAAAGGCGCACATTGCTCTGCTTCCAGTATAATAATACTATTATGCAAATTGCCCCTCTCGTTTTTCCTTTAATTTTAGTGGAAATTTTTCATCAAATTCTTCTAGTTCTTCCTTAGATGGATCAAAGCAGCAATCAAATTCTAATATACCCTTCACACTAGTTAACGCACCATCAATTAATGATTTAACCATAAAATATGTAGATTCTCCCTCTCTCTTCTCGTCCAAATAAACACCATATTTACTGGCAGATTCAAATCCAAATTTATGATAATAATTATGATTTCCTGTAATAAAAACAACCGTATATCCAAGTTTTTTAGCTTCTGCAAGACTATATCGAATTAAATCTCCTCCAAGTCCCATTCCCTGATAATCTGGTCTAATTCCAATAGGACCAAAGCAAATAAACTTCTTTACACCACCATGATCTAATTTTAGTTTCACATATGAATAAATAATATTACCAATAATCTCACCTTCTTTTTCTATAACAAAATCCAGTTCTTTTATAAATGAAGCATTTGTTCTGAAATTGTGAGTAACTAAATGTTCATTACATCCTGGTCGATAAATATTCCAAAAGGCTTCCCTTATGACATTTTCAACCTCGAAATAATCCTTTTCCTCTTCATTACGTATCGTAAACTCCATGATAATCCTCCCTACGTCGTATTCGACAAATCTTAAGCGTATGTAACTTATTACATTACGTTATTTATTAACTTATATTATCTTTTCCTTCTGGTTTTGTCCATCAAAAGATATCAATACAAATATTGATAGTTGATTGATTAAATGCTTGAAACTTCTATTTCATTAACAGTATCATTAGCTAACACCACTAAAGTTTGGTTCGCATATAAATTTCTATAAAAAACCTATGAACTTCATATTGTAGTTAGTAGGTGCTATCCAACAAATTGGATTTTGTCATTTATAATTCGACTTTAATAACAGCCGCACCAAGTACATACCCACATTCCCATTTTTTGAATTTTTCATTCTGAATCGAAAGATATGGATGCTTGAAAACTACTGCCATAGTATCAACATTATATGTTGTAAAGTATTCGCCATTAGATGCATTCACAACATTTAAATCTGTTGGGAACCGATCAATGAAAATTTTTTCATCTCCTTCCCAATATAGTTCATTCTGAAATTCAGGAATCGCACGGAATCTTCCAAACATCATAAACAGAATCTGTATTCTAAGTATTTTGTCTGGTGGATTATCTACTGGAAAATCATAAATGTTTTCTTTAATTTCTGCCTTTGATATATCCACGCTTAACGATGTGAAAAAATCTTTTTGATCTTTTGATAGCAATTGCATTACTTTATTCGTAAGTTTTATATTCCTATTACATTCATTATTACAATACTGCTTTCTTGTTGCATCAACATCTATATCTAATTTCCACGGTTTAAAATCAAATATCATGTAATCTTGCCTCCTAAAAAATCAAATTTATAATTTACTCCCATTAATATTTTAACACAATGCTACTAACTCACAATATAAAATTATCTAGGTTCACTACTGAGAAAAATCTTAGTTTAGATCACTATTTTTTTTTTTTGTTAAATACCCTTATACTACCAACTAAAGATAGTTGGTAGTATAAGGGTATAAATATTCAATTACCTAAACTTCCTATTTTGTTTTTATTTTTTTGAATAATCCTATACCATACTTCTTCATAATATTTGCTATTCTCACCCGAATAATACATTTCAAACTCATAACCCCCGATAAGATCATAATTTGCAGTCGGAATCCACTCTGTGTAAACACGAGAAACCAATTCCTGCACTTTATCCGATGTCTCTTCCAAACTATGCGGTTCATTAGTAAATACTGCCCATGTAGATTTTGGGACATCCACCACTGTATAACCAGTTGTGTCACTATGTGGTTTTTTCAACACACATAGCATGTAAGGAAAGGATGTACCCTCCATTTTACGATATCCACACACAGAATTAATTCCGCTTGTATAATTTACTGATTTCTCCAGTTTTTTGCATTCACCGTTATCTAGTTTTTCCAACCAGAATTTCGGAATCGTTTTGAGGTTTTCATCGTCCTTTGTATCGAAAATTCCCTCTATTCCGTAAACTTGAAATGCTTCCTTTTCTACAATTTTGTAATTCATTTCGCTCACTCCTTTTATAGTTAATTGGAAGGATATACGAGGAAAGGCTTTAATGTTTGCACCTAATCTGCGCGCCGATGTAGGTGGTATACCATGCAAGCTATGAAACGCTCTTGTGAACGCTTCGGGAGATTCATAACCAAAATTTAATGCAATGTCAACGATTTTCATATCGCTGTTTTGAAGTTGAAAAGCAGCCAATGTCATTTTTCTGCGCCTTACATATTCCGATAATGTAATATCGGTCATAAAAGTAAACATACGTTGAAAATGATATACAGAACAACAAGCAACTTGAGCAACTTTTTCATAATCCATTTTATCTTGTAAATGATTTTCAATATAATCCATTGCACAGTTCATATTTTCAAGCCATCCCATACGTTTCCTCCTCCCTAATGTAAGTATAAAATAGTTTGTTATTGATTTCCTTGCAGTACTTGCAAATAAACGCAAGATATAAAATATCCTCCAACACAAATTTGAGGGTTATATGATTCAGCCTTTTCTATAATTTTCACAATACCCGCATGATTCCTCCAACTTAATAATCTTTTTTATTTCTATAAGTATAATAATACACATTCTACCAACTATCAATCTTTAATTGTCAATGTGTTACTGTGTTAACATCTTATTTAATCAATTAAAATGCGCAAAAAACTACCAACTTAATTTAGTTAGTAGTTGGTAATTTAACAAATTGAAATTTGTCGTTTTTCACATAATAAGAGTTATCTTTTGATTTCTCTAATCATTGAATACTCATTAAGTAAAGTCCCATCTTTTAATTGAATTGCATTGGGTTTCAATCCCGTTATTCTAAAACCCATTTTCTCATACAATGCTCGTGCACGACTATTCCCTTCTACAAATTCGAGTTCTATTTGCATTAAATTTTTGTGTTCCTCAGCTATATGTATTAACTCTTGGAAAAATCTTGTTCCAATACCTTGATTCCAAAATTCACTTAATAGTGCAATTGCAACATTGGCTCGGTGTCTTGTTTTAATACCCTTACTCCATGAAATCTGACTGTTACCAGCAACTTCTCCCTCGACCAAACATACAAGCATAGCCTCGTTATCGGATTCATTTATTCTATCAAACAAAGCTTTTTCATCTTCTGCAGTATATTCACTACACTCCTCAGGATATCGCAAAATAAAGTCCGTTTCACCTGCTGAAATATAAAGATAATTTAGCATTCCCTGAATGTCCTCATCTTTCGGACTACGAATCAACGCATTTCTGCCATCTTTTAGTTCGAATTCAATTGCTTTAATAATCATAGTTTGTCCCCTTAATAAGTTCAAATTTGTTATTCTTTTATATTTTGATTCTACCACAATACCACTAACTTTCAATATTAAATTGTCAATTTTTACTACCTCGCTAAATTCCGCTTTAACATGCTAAAGTCTAACTTAAATCCTAGTACAGTCAACTAAAATAATTGAAAAAAACTACAAACTTAGTTAGTAGCTCTCGTAGATAAAAATTATTAATTTGGATCAGACAACCAATTTTTCAAAAAAGCCTCTCCTTTAAAAGCATTATTCTTTCCATTTGATTTATACAAATAAATATCCTCATCAGGATAATAACAAGTATCTTCTTTTTCGGTAGTCCCAATATCAAGGATGAGTAGTGGTTCTGTACCCGAATTGTAAAATGTGTGCGATATATTTTCACCAGCAGGTTTTGACAAGAAATCTCCTAATGTAACAGTAGTTTCTTGATCATTCAAGCGAAGAATTCCATTTCCCGAAACAATGTAAAAAAATTCTTTCTGCTGTGAATGACTATGATATTTTGTACTAAAACCCTTTGGTGGAACACTATCCAAATTAATATAAATTTTTTGACTGCCTACTGATTTTCCTAGTTCTTTCGTAATAAGCCCTATTTTATCTTTCCAAACAAATTTATCAATAATATGATTGACATTTCCTACTCTACTCATGTCCGACCGCCTATAAAAACTTATTTAATAACATAGTACTAGAGTATCTAGTAACTACCTCGTTTGAGTCTACTTTAATCAAAAATTACCAACTTAATATCATATTTTGTAGTTTACATATTTTAAAGTTGCTACTTAATAAATTCAGTTAAAAAAATCCGAATCGAATACTTCAAGTAAATTTGTCACTGCTACAATATTTCGAGGAACTTCTTTTTTACTTCTATTAACCCAAATAGTATTGATTCCCACCTCGCTTGCACCTTTGATATCACTGCTCATAGAATCACCTATATGTACCACTTGGTTAGGTTCCAATCCCGTATTCGCTAATGCCAATTCAAACAATTCTTTCCTTGGTTTATATGATTTAGCATCTTCACTTGTAAATATGTTTATTGGTTTTAAATCATGAAAATGAATTGCTCCCAAAATATCCTCCCGATCAATATTGGAAACTATGTATATAGGGACAGGACATTTTTCAAAGAATTCTTTTGATTCTGGAAAAATCGGCGGTTTAACCCAATGTTCAAACAAAAGATTACTTAATTCATTCGCATTTTCAGTAGATTGAAATTTATGAATTGTTTTTATCAGCGATTGCTGTTCTAACGCCCTTTGTGTTTGAAATTTATCCCCAAATGAATTCTTACACATAGTTTGAAATTCATTCCACCAAAAAGATCCAATATCCGATTTATGTTCTACTGTTCCAGTTTCAAATAATCTTTCAGTTATAATACTTATTACTTCCCCATCTTCACAAACTATTGTTCCATAGAAATCCAAAAAAACTGCTTTTATCAAAATATCTTCCCTCCATAAATAAAATATTTAACTATAACTTCTATATTGAACAAATAAAAATAGAATATTAACACCTACAATGATTCATATACCGAGAATACCTTATTCCAACTATTTAAAAATGGTAGGCTAGCAAATCGTAGCATAATTTATTTTCTTCAAGCTAATGATACTACTTGTAATTGCTTGCTATTCGTTTTCTGTTCTTTTCAACATATAGCATATCACTAGTACTGAAACAGGTATAACAATAACACATCCAATATTTGAAACAATTATTACAATCATTTCCTGAAGAAATGCCTTGGAATTTAAAAACTGTGAAAAAGAATAGTTATTCATTCTACTAATCCAAATAAAAAGCATTAGCACCTCTCCCATACCTGCAAAAAGTAGCGTATTAGCCATTGTTCCAAGGATATCTTCTCCAAAATTTCTTCCTGACTGCGCAAGTTCTTTTATGCCCAGGTTATTATTAGTACGGTGGACTTCATATACTGCTGTTGTAATGGTAATGGAAGTGTCTATTACCGCACCTAATAGTCCAATAAGAACGACACATACCATTACTGCATTCATAGACAATCCCACCTCAGTTGAAAAATACATGGATTCGTCACTAATAACAACCTCGCTATAACCGCCAATATGACTGTTATTTACAATCCATTGAATTACAAACGTAAGTACCGCCATAACAAATATTACGGATATTACGGAGGATATTGATTTTACGTTCTTTCCATTTTGATATACCAAGGTTATATAAGTAATTAAAGTCGATGCTGCAAATGATACAACATAAGGATTTATTCCTCTCGCTATACCATATACCAAAGCAATCATTATAATACCATTAATAAAAAGTGCTATAAATGAGATCCAACCTCTCTCTTGCCCAATTATAAGCATTAAAACAAATAAAATCACGATAAGTTTAATTATCATTTTTCTTCACCAACCGTTTCCTTACAAAAAAAATAGCAACTAACGATGAAATGGGTATTGCCATCACAATTGCAATTGCTCCCATTAAAAACCTTATAATATCAAATACGAGACTGTATCGTATTATATTTAAAAGTGTATAGCCAGAGACAATCTTTAGTATAGTCAAAGGGATACCTCCACTGATAAATGTAAAAAACAACACATTTATCATAGTTCCCATAATGTCATATCCAATCTCGCAGATAGATTTATAAATTTCCTTAAGAGATACTAAATTGTTTGTTTCCACGAGTTCATGAACGGAAGAATTAATTGTTACCGCTATATCCATAACAGCACCAAGACATCCCAATATAACCTCAACTAGAAAAAGTTTTTCAAGATTATCTAAACCACTAACATAATTCATCAGCACGTACGGCAGTTCATCAGACATCCCATATACAATACGATAAATCATAATAACAATCCAAACTGTTGCAATCGTTGAAATTATGGAACCTGTTGTTTTTTTCTTTATGCCACCTAGTATTAATAGTGTCAAAGTTGCAAATACGGCCGAAAGAAGAAATATCCTATTCTCAAAATCTTGATTATAAATATATGCACGTAACATAATAATAAAAATAAGTATATTTATAGTAATCGTCACAAGAATAAGAATTCCTCTTTTACCCGCAATCAGAATCATTACAACGAGAAATATCGCAACTAGAAGTATTGTATATTTGTCCCTCTTTACATTTAAAATACTTGTATGTAAATTTCCGTCATCCTCTTTGCTTATATAGAGAAAAAAATCATCACCTTTTTTATATTTAGTTGAATCTATCTGTGATGAAGCGTAATCATTTATCAATTCAACTTCTCTTCCAATTTGATCTGTATTTCTTATTATTAAAGTAAGCGTCTGCCTATAATATTTTTCCACTTCACCATTATTGCAGTTTACTGAGTTAGTATATTCCGAGTTTTCATCGATTACAGTGGCAATCGGAGCATTATAGAATCTATAATCATTCGAAGTAATTTCATAAACCCCTGCAATGAATAAAACAATTAGTACTATCTTTATTATTTGTTTCTTATATTTCTTTATAAACTTTGAAACCATTTAAAATTACCAGCCTTCATTCGTTATTGTACAATACTCCATACTTTACAGTATTACTTTCTTCTTGCAATATTTCCTGCATCCACTTCCTACACTGTGTAATCTTTATTGCTGGATCAAACCCTTGTTCTTTTCCCATATTAGCTAACATATTACACGGAAATTCATCACACTCTCCGCAAAAATTCAATCCTTTACGTTCACAGCAGCTTTTCACTTCACATTCTCCACCCCAAAATGGCTTCTCCATAGATAAACAGCCTTTACAGTTTACCTTCTCCTTACGTTCACACGAATTACAACATACGCCACATCTTGATTCATACATTCTTATTTTCTCCTTTTCATATCTTTATTTTATTCGACTTGTACTCACATTTATTTGTAAATGCAACTAGTCTCATTTATATAGATGCATAAAGAAAGGAAAAGATATGAAATTTCAAAAAATATTTTATTTTAATTAACGATTACTATTTTAAAGCAAGTATTATGTTTTGATACCATTCTTTGTTTGGTTTTTTATCTGGCATATTGCTATAGAGATAATGAATCTTAGCCCTAACGATGGAATCAAACTTATAATTTACAGCTTTTTGATCCAACGTTTCTATTATATTTCTTGTACTAAGTTGGTTTTTTTCCCTGGACTTACTAAATTCTATCCACGCTTTGCAAGAACAAGGGTTCTTTGAATCAAGCAAATTGCAATGATTACTAAAAAAGGCATCCAGATTCAATCGCGCTCGATATAAAAGTCCCTTTGTAGCCATTTCAGATACTTCTAGTATTTCTGCCACTTCTTCTAGATGTAGTCCAAACATATCAATCAAAGAAAAGGCTATCCGTTGCTTTAATGTTAGTTTCCGTACCATAGCATAGAAGCAGCCATTTTGTAACTCCTTAATAGATTCTTCCACAAATACTTCTTCATCCGGTTCTGGCAATAGACTTATTAGTTTTCCTTCTTGTTCTAGAATCTCTAAATCTTTAATATATTCTATTTTCTTTTTAACATTTTTTCGATAATCCATAAGAAAACAATTCGTGCATATTGTTCGTAGCCACTTCTTAACTGCTTTGTCTTCTTGCAACTGTTCTAAGTTTTTCCATGCACGAATAAAAGTCTCCTGTGCAATATCCTCGGCTTTTTGAGGGTGGCAAGTTAACTTTAATGCGTATTTAAAAATGTAGTCCCCATATTCATTTATTAATGTTTCAATTTTCATTTTCACCTCGTAAAACTGTCATTCTAGGTTTATCTTTTTTGATTTTGTATTGCATAAATATCGAATTTTTTCATAACACATACCTAATAAGAATTTAAAATCATAATTTAAGTTACCAACTAACAGACAACGAGGCGCTCATTATGCTTTCACTAACTTGACTGCATATAATATAATTGAGCCAAATATTGAAATCAAAAATAGTGGAAGAAACCACATAGGTAATTCTAGTGATAATGAAGAAATGATACTAATAAAGCTAAATGCCAATACCATCAATAGTTTTTCTGTTACGATCAAATTTTTCAAGATACGATATACTCGTTCTTTGTTTTCCTCTGTAACCTGAACTCCAGTGTTCAACAACTTAGATTTTTCTAGCTTTAGCTAATTCTTATTTTACATTATATGGTCCTGTTATTTCAATTTCATTGCCGTCTGGATCTTCAACAATAAAAAAATAATATGGCATAGTAATATTTACAAACATGACTTCCGAAACATTCCCAATTCCCGAATTAATTATTCTATTTCTTTCAGCTTCTAGATCTTGAGTTATAAAATTAAATACTATACTTTTAGATGAAATTGTACTCTCTTCTTGTATATATTTTATATACTCATGGTTGTAGTTTGACTCATTGAATTTTTTTGTATTTATATTATGTAAATCATAATCCAAACAATAAAGTGAAATACCGCAAGGAAAACCAACCCATCGTTTTCTTTCAGAATATTTTGCTTGCGTAACAGTTAATTTCTCATAAAAATTTATAGATTTTTCCATATCTTTAACTTTAATATAAGTACATCCAAACTTCATAATAAACTCTCTCCTTAATCATATTTAGTGATGTTTCCTTAATACTTATGTTTGTCCAATATTATCCAACTTATTAAATGAACCTATTTCAATTAAATTTCCTTCTGGGTCTGCTATATAACAAGTTCTTTGTTCCCACTCCTCTGTGGTTGGTTCAAGAACAGTTTTAGCTCCTTTTAGTATTACTTCATTATACACTTTATCAACCGCGGTATAATTTTCTACACTAAGTGCAATCTCATAATGCCCATTAATATTGGCTGCATAGTTGAACGTTCTTTTAGTCATCTTTTCAAAATCTTTTCTTCGATATAATAAAAATAATGTACCATCTTTTTCTAGGTAAACATTGGATGGATTTTCATCGCCCTTTATTTCAAAGCCTAATACATCTCTGTAAAATCTAATCATTGTTGGCATATCCTCAACAAAAATTCCAAAACCATCTAATCTCATTTTTTCGCTCCAAATTTTTCATTATGTCATAAGCCTTGCCAAGATGCCGGACGAGACAAATTATTAGGAAGATTTGTATTCTCATTCCCTTTAGCTGCGTTAATTTGCATTTGTGTCAAAAAAATACTAGAGCTTAAATCCGTATTTTTAACGTTTGTATCACGCAAATCGGCACCTAAAAAGCTTGTGCCATTTAAGCTACATCCTTCTAAATTTGCTGCAATCAATATTGCCATACTAAAGTCCTGTCTGTCTAAGTTGGCACATTTAAAGTTTTTTCCGAAGAAATCACTATTTTTTTTAAAAAATGCATCTGTTACAATTAAATCACTTATTTTTTTGAGTTTTTGGTTTACATTTAATCGATACTTTTCGATGTTTAAATGCAGTATTTCATTGGGAGACTGTTTGGTCATCTGTTCATTTTCAGAAATAAGACTTTCAATATCCAATTTGAGCGTTTCATCTGAAGCCATAGACAATGCCTCAATCAAATACCATTCCATTTGATGAAGTTGAAATACTACCAGGAATACTTGAAATATTTCCTCCGCCTTGTTTGTATTTAATTGCCAATCTATATTTGGGTAACAACCTTGTGTTACTTTTTGTCCTGCGCCAAAGCAATCATAAGCTAAACACCCACGCATATTTTTACTCGCCAGATTGGAGTGAATATTACACCGAAAATCATTCATTAAATACTGACACGGTACACCTGACTCTTTATTTGCTGGGAAGCCATCCGATTTCATACAAAATAATGCAACGCAGCATAATCCACTACAATTTTCACAGTCAATCTTAAGCTTTTTTTGTAATTTGGCATATTTTTCACTTATATTATATTTTGTCATTCCTGCACCACCTATGATTTTTTGAAATAATTTGCAAATACTGAGTTATAAATTAGCTTTCTTTCTTTTATATTTCCTTACATTTATTACTAATTGCACTACTTCTACTCCAAATAATAATCCACCAAAATACATAGGTATTTCAGGGTCAAACACCATCCACTTTGGAACCACATCCAAAACTAAAATATAATAATAAAGCATTTGAAATGATAAATATAATCCCAATAGACCTAGAATCATAAATTCTACGATAGCCATTGATACATTGTTTTTCAAACTTCGAAGGAATACTATCACAATAAAAATCCCAAATATAATAAAATAAATGCTAGGTAAAATCATATGTAAGATAATATTTGTGAATGATGTCGACTGTTGTTCGAAAAATTTGTTGATTTGTGATATTAAAAATAAAGCAATAATGACCACAATTACCGTTATTAAATCCCTGATTACTTTTTTAATAGACATTTATAAGCCCTCCTTAATATTTGTTACTATATATTACCAATATAATATCATTCAAGTGTATAAATGTAAAAGCCTTTGATTTTTATATTACTAAATTATTGTAACCGTTCAGCCATACTATTCATAATGTGCTAGAATATACAAATGCGCCAATCCGCTTAGTAATAGAGTGGCACATTATTCATGTAGGGAGTTTGCCCTATAGCGAATTTATAGTTTTGCTAAAACATCGAATGACACTCAGTGGTGTCTTTAATTCATGAGCCATTGCCTTTGCATAAAGAACCGGTAAGGAAAATGGTTTTGTTACATAATCATCGGCTCCCTTTGCATATCCGTTTAATTCATCTTCTTCCGATACCCTTGCAGTAATAAAAATAATAGGTACATCTTTTACTTGACGTATTTTCTTACAAGCTTGAAACCCATCTTGTTTTGGAAGCATAATATCTAGAAGAATTAAGTGAAAATCTTGGTTTTGGGCTGTATCTACAGCATCACTTCCGTTTGAAATACAAGTAACATCCCATTTCTTACTTTTGAAATAGTCGGCTACCGCTTCTTGCAATAATAAATCATCCTCTACTAATAACAGTTGATAGTTCATAAATTCCCCTCCTTATGCCTTTATCATATATGGTAAATATATCTTTTTTATATCCTTATGTAAAGTTTTATTCTAGAGTAAATGATAATTTATAGTAGTTGAATTTATAATTCAATTAAATATTTGCTATATAACTTTAAAATAACCTCTCTGCTATATTAGAGGGCACTGAAAAAGTAGATAATACCGACTATATTTGATAAAATATAAATATCAAGTATAGGCGGTGTTTTTATGATTGAACAACAACAGAAATTAGTATTAAGT
>JBGUEQ010000057.1:0-32285 GCA_041821265.1 Lachnotalea sp.
CTATCCACGAGGTGCGCATTATGGCACGTAGTGCCTTTTTATATAATAGGGAAGTTCGGAGAACTTTCCTATTATATGAAAAAAATAGTATATTTGTCTATCAACAAATAATACTACTTTTAATTTTTCATAATTTAGTTCTTTCATTTCCATCTATCTAATCAAATTTACTTCCTTTCACTACTAATGTAATGATTAAGAATATTACACCTGTAAGCACAATAGTTCCGCCTGGCTTAATTCCTTGATAATAAGAAACAGTTAATCCTATTAATGTAAATACTAATGCAAATAGAATTGAGTAGATTAATGTTTGTTTGTAACTCTTCGCAAACTGCATGGCGCACGCCGTCGGTATTACCATTAACGAAGATATAATCAGTGCACCCACCGTTCGTGAAGCAATCGACACGGTTAATGCAGTCAAAACAGTAAAGATAAAATTGATTGGCCTCACTGGAACACCTGCCAGCTTTGCGCTTTTTTCATCAAACGCCATAAACATTAGTTCTTTATACAATAATATAAATGTAATAATGACAATAATGCTAATCACGACTACCATAATTAATTCAAAATTTGTTATGGCAACAATGCTACCAAATAAAAAGCTATTAAAGTTTGAAGTATTACTAACAAATCCAGATAAAACGCCGGCAAGACCAACTCCTGCTGACATAATGATAGCAATTGCCATTTCCGCATATTTATGAAACTTTTTTCTAATAATTTCAATTCCAAATGCTGCTATAATACATGCAATAGTTGCTCCAAGAACTGGATTAATTCCAATAATTAATCCTAATGCCACACCTGCAAGTGACATATGGCTTAACGCATCACCCGTCATAGAAAGTCGTCTAAGCACCACAATAAGACCTATGCAGGGAACAATGATTGCAAGTAATATTCCAACTACAAATGCTTTTCTCATAAAATCATATTGAAGTAACATATTATTTCCTCCTGCTCACCATCTTGTCTTTGATTACATAAATCTTATTCATAGATGCTTCCATACTCTCTACGGAATGTGTAACCATAATTATCGTTAATTCATTTTCTTTGTTTAATTTGTTTAGTAGACCAAATAACATCTGTTCACTTAGAGCGTCAATTCCCGCCATTGGTTCATCTAACACTAGAATCTCTGGTGCAGATATTAATGACTTTGCTATCATGACTCTTTGTTGTTGTCCTCCTGATAACTTTCCTATCTGCTTATTCGCTTGATCAAGCATACCCACCATCTCTAGTATTTCATCTACCATTTTCATATGTTTCTTATTAGGACGCTTGAATAATCCGATTTTTTTATATAGATTAAGCATTACCACTTCTCTTACGGTAGCTGGGAAATCAGCTTTTACTGCCATTCCCACCTGTGGTACATATCCAATGTCATCATAATCCGTCACAATGTTTCCAATTTTTAGTGGAAGCAATCCTAGAATCAGTTTAATAAGGGTGCTTTTACCAGACCCATTTGAGCCTATAATTCCTACAAAGTCACCCTTTTCAATTTGAATATTAACATTTTCAAGAACTACGCCATCTTCATAACCAAAGCTCATATTTTCAATTAGTATACCACTCATACGACCACCTATTTATTATTCATCGTTTGCTCTAGTGTATCAAGATTGGTTCTCATAATAGAAAAATAATCTTCACCCGCATCTACCTGTTTTTGTGTTAATCCCTCAACTGGATTTAACACTGCTATATCAGCTCCAATTTCATCTGCAATTATATTTGCCATCTTTGGACTCACTAATTCTTCAAAAAATATAGTTTTCACTTGATTTTCCTTAGCAAATAATACAATCTCCGCCAGTCTCTTAGCATCTGGTTCAGCACCCGCTTCCAAATCGCCTATTGCCGTTTGTGTTAACCCATATGCCTTGCACAAATAAGAAAATGCCTCATGTGATACAATAATATTTTTATTATCAAGTGCCTCAATTCGAGTGGTCATTTCTGTATTAAGTTCATCAGACAGTTGAGCATATTTCTCATAATTTTCCTCGTAATAAGTAGCATTAGCTTCATCCGCCTTCACTAATGCATTTTTTATGTTTTCCATTTCAATTTTAGCATTCTCAACATCCAACCACACATGTGGATCACTATTTCCTTGTGATAACTCATCATCTATTAATGTAATACCATCACTTGCTTCCACTAATACAAGGTCATTTTCAAGTGACTCTGTTATCTTGTCTACCCAGTGTTCCATTCCAGCACCATTATAGATAAGCATATCAGCTTGCTCTAGGTTAATCATGTCAGAAGTGGATGGTTCCCACTCGTGTGGTTCCGTCCCATCTGAGACCAAATTTACGACATCAGCCTTATCTCCTGCGATTTTGCTTGTAAAATCATACATCGTATAAAAGCTTGTATATATTTTCAACTTTCCATCATCTGTCTTTACGTTGTTAGAAGCACATCCTGTTAGAGCAAACATCATTACAATAGCTATTCCTATTTTAATAAAATAATTTTTCATTTTCATTCTTTCGCGCATCACTATTATATATAGCCTAAAACTAATCCTAGTTACTGCACCTGTCCTTTCCTATTTTGTACTTATATCATTATACATTTACATAGCAAAAACAAATGCAAATGCAATTCATTCGCATTTACTATACTTCAAATAGGAACAGCTGTCAAGTTCTAATCATAAAAACAGTTCATTTACTATTTATATTGACTTTTTTTAAATACTATCCTATGATTTAGTTGATATCACAAATAAGGAGCATGACCTATGAATAATTCAGTTTTAAAATCAGCCGATATGAAACAAACGAAAAAACGAAATCTTATTATATCCATTTTGGAAAGTGCAACTTCTCCTCTAACTGCCGAGGAAATAATGGAGCTTTCTTGTAAAGAAGTCAAAATGAGTTTTTCAACCATATATCGAGCATTAAATGCGCTTGCAGATAAAGATATTGTTACGAAGACAATCCATCAGGATGGGAAATTGTATTACAAAATACCTACGCATTCCCACCAACATGTATTAAAGTGCACCAAATGTAATGAATGTATCTCCATTGATGCTTGCCCTTTAGAAAGCTTAGAAGCCAACCTAAGTAGAGAAACCAATTTTAAAATAACTGGCCATAACCTTGAATTTTTTGGCGTATGTCCGAAATGTCAACATGAAAATTTTTAGTTCTAGTGTTATAGTATTTCTCCATTAGATTGAATTACATTTTGATACCAATACCCGGAATCTTTAATAATTCTCTCTTGTGTCTCATAATTTACATAAACCAAACCAAATCGTTCTGAATATCCAAAATTCCACTCAAAATTATCCATTAATGACCATTCAAAAAATCCTTGAATTGGTACTCCCTCTTCAGAAGCTTTTCTAAGTTCTAACAAATATCGATTTAAGAAATCAATTCTATTTGGATCATGCACCATGCCATCAAGTGACACACTGTCATGACACGACATCCCATTTTCAGTAATGTAAAGAGGTAGTTTGTATCTTTCATATAAGAATTTAGCCCCCCAATATAAACATTTTGGCGTAACTGGCCAGTTATTAGCCGTGCGAACATACCCCGCCGCTCTAGGTACAAATTCTGGCTTCTGATGAATACCCATTCTTACCATTCCACCATTATATATATTTTGCCCCATAAAATCTAATGGCTGAGAAATCAGCTCCATATCTTTCTTTGTGATTTGAGGAAGATATTTTTCATATTTTATTAAACCCTCCTCAGGATAATGTCCTAAAAATACCGGATCACTAAACCAGGCTGTATTCCACGTCCATCCTTCTCCACAGTCTGGAATTGAAAATAACTCTGTTCTAGCTGCTTCAATATCCTCTTTGCTGTCTGTTTCTGGATAACACATGCCACCCGTTGGTGCATATCCTATCATAATATCGCTTTTTGCATTCTTTCTTAATTCGATAACGGCTTGTCCATGTGCTTTAAGCGCATTATGTGCGATCTGTAGTGTATCACGCATTCCCATCTTAAGACCCGGTGCATGATCTCCTGTAACATGCCCCAATCCCACGAAACACTGTGGCTCATTGAGGGTGAAAAAGTATTTTACTCGATCCGAGAAACGTTTCGCAACTAACGCTGCATAATCACCAAACCAATTTACAATTTCCTCGTTAAGCCATCCACCTTTTTTATATAGTTCATAAGGCAATTCCCAATGATAAAGTGTAATATAAGGTTCAATATCATTTGCAAGTAGCTCGTCTATTAGCTTATTATAAAAATCAATTCCACTTTCATTTACTTCACCAATTCCACTTGGAAGAACTCTTGACCAATCAATAGAAAAACGATACGCTTTAATTCCTAACATTCTCATAAGTTGTACATCTTCTTTGTACTTATGATAATGATCACAAGCGATATCTCCGGACTGACCACAAAATACTTTTCCTTCCTCCTTACTATAAACATCCCAAATATTAAGGCCCTTACCATCTTCATTGGTAGCACCTTCAATCTGATAGGAACTAGTAGCGGTTCCCCATACAAAATCTTCTCTAAATCCCATTTTCATTCTCCTTTTCCTCAAGAATAAAGTATCTAAATGCAAACACTTTAGAACCCAGTGGGTTACTTTAAAACACACTTTCTATCCGCGTGGTGCACATTTTAGCACGTAGTGCCTTTAATTAATAGGGAAGTAAATAGAACTTTCCCGGTTAATAAAAAATTACATTATATTTAGTTTTAATACGAACAAAGAGTTTTCCATATTCTTGCTCTTTGTTCGTATTTTAACATATATAATGTATTAGTTTAAGCTAAAATTAGTTTCCATTAAATATTTGTGTGATTGGTGAATCTTCTGACAAAATTAAGGTCTTATTATCTCCCGTTAAGGAAGCTTTCGCAGCATCTAAACTTCTAACAAAAGAATAAAAATCTGTTCTACTCTCATCTGCGTAAGCCTGGGATAAAATTTTCATATATTCTGCTTCACCCTCTGCTTTTAAAATTTCACCTTGCTTGCTTGCTTCTGATAAAAGTATGGCTACTTCTTTATCAGTTGTATTCTTAATTTTTTGCGCTTCTGACTCACCCTCGGCTGTATATGTAGCTGCTATGTTTCCTCTTTCTGAAATCATTCGCTGATATACAGCTTCTTTATTATCGCTTGGTAAATCCAAACTTTTGGTTTCTATTGTAACAAGCTGTATTCCATATTGTTCCATTGTATCAGCAATATTACTAATGATTGCAGCTGTAAGTGCACCATCTCTTCCTGAAATAACCTCCTCTTGTTCTTGACTGCTAATTACATTTTTAGTCGAGTTGTAAACTACAGTATCAATTCTACTTTCTGCGTTGGTAATAGATGAATTCAGTGATTGAGCAAACTTTAACGGATCTGTAATCTCCCATAATACATAACTATCTGTAATCATTGTCTTTTTATCATTTGTAATAACATCTGATGGAGCTAGATCATATAATAATAATTGTTTTGGTAAGGTATCTACGCTTTGCACAAATGGAATTTTAAAACTAATTCCTGCTTCTGTTTCTACATGATATACTTTACCAAATTGTCGAATAAGCTTATATTGGTTTTCAGCGGTAACAACAATTGAGGATGAACCTATAATTGCAATAACAACTAACAATATTATTATGATTGTTTTTTTATTAATTTTCATGTAATTTCACTCTCCCTATGAATTATTGATCACTATCTTGTGTTGTACTAGTTTCACTTGTATCAGCTACGGTTTCTTGTGTTGTAACAAACGGTTCCAATGGCAATATTTTCTGTACTCCATCTGAACTATCAATAACAACATCAAGGTCTGGCAAAATATCCTCCATTGCCTCATAAAACATTCTTTGCTTCGTTACAGTTGGATTCTTAATGTACTCTTCATACATTGCATTAAATCTTGCTACTTGACCTGTCGCTTCATTTACTCTTTCTGCTTTATAAGCTTCTGCCTCTTTCACAATCTTATCGGATTCAGCCTGAGCCCCTGGAAGTTTTTCATTTCTATACTTATTAGCATTATTCAAGGCTGTTTCTTTACCTTGCTTTGCTGTTTCAACCGCTTTAAATGCCTCTAATATTTCTGTTGTAGGTGGCTGTGAATCCTGAATCGTAATATTCACAAGTTGAATTCCAATATCTTGTTCTTCTAATTTCTTCAAAATCATTTCTTTGATTGCTGCCTGTATCTCATTCTTTCCAGATGTTAATACGCTGTCGACATTATAGCTACCTATCACCGTTCGAATGCAACTTTGCGCCAAATTTTTCAAAATCCTTTGTGGTTGTTCTGATGCATATAACGCTTTTACTGGTTCTGAAATCTTATATTCAACAAAGAAATCTACATCAATGAAATTATAATCTGATGTAATCATAACTGCTTCTGATTCAATCGTTTCGTTTGTATTAACATCATATCCAATTGTAAATCCTTGAATTGTCGTATTTACTTTTGTAACCTGCTGAATCAATGGTATTTTATAGTGAAGACCTGATTCTGTCACCGCTTTGGCTTTTCCAAATGTAACTAGAACTGCTTGCTCTTGCTCCTTAATTTGATAAGTAGAACCAAAAAACAAAATTAGTACTATGATTCCTATTACAACCCCTTTAATTACTGTTTTCATGTTTTTAACACCATTTTTAAACGTCTCTTTGTTCATTTGATTATCCATAATCTCTCTTCCTTTCATTTTAAATAGCTAATTTGGATGATAATTGAATTATGCGAATACTGACACTACTCTTACCATATTAACATCTATCATATACATGTGTAAACCGCTTCAATGCTATCATATTACTTACAAAAACGATACTGTTACTGTTCACTGCGTTCACAGTAACGTATGATTTTCTTTGTAAAGTGCCTTTTATTTAATAATGAAGTTCGCAGAACTTTCCTATTAAATAAAAAAGGACTCCTATTACAATAAATTAATATTGTAATAAAAGTCTTGTTATTCTCTCACACGATGCGGATTAATTAAAATTAATCGTTCTGACGCCTTCGCATAACATCAATATCTGATGCTAACTACTCCCTTTTATTAAACTGCTAACAACCGAATGGAACGTTCCAAATTCTTTTGTTGAAGCTATAATAACATATTGTTAATAAAATATCAATATAGTTATGCTAAATCCTTAATTGTCGACTTATAAATTTTCTTAAAAAAGATGATACTTAAAGTTACTGAAACGAACTCTGCAATCGGAAATGCAAACCACACGGCATCTAATCCCACAAATTTAGCTAGAATAAATGCTACTGGAAGAATTATGCCCAACTGCCTAATCACAGCTATAAATAAACTTACCATACCATGTCCCAATGCTTGAAATACTGAAAGTAATATGATACAAACTCCTGCAAAAATAAAGCTTAAACTAATTCTTCTTAATGCTACTACACCGATTAAAAGCATCTCGTCTGAAGCGTTAAACATGCCAAGAATTTGTACCGGAAATACCTGAAATATAAATAATCCAATACCCATAATTCCCAAAGCTATTAAAAGACTTAGTTTCACAGTATCAATAATTCTCTGTTTTTTCTTAGCACCATAATTATAAGCGATAATAGGAACCATACCATTATTCAATCCAAATACAGGCATAAATATAAAGCTTTGCACCTTAAAATATACTCCAAAGACTGAAACTGCTGTACTTGAAAACATAAGTAGTATAGCATTCAAACCAAAAGTCATAATAGATATGATTGACTGCATAATGATTGATGGTAGTCCCACGGAATAGATACCTTTAATCGTTGGAAGATGTGGTCTAAATCCTTTGAAATTTAATATGATTTCATTATTTTTGGTTATATTAAAGTAGAATGCCAGACTCATTCCTACCGTCTGACCAATGACTGTTGCAACAGCCGCACCCATTACTTCTAATCGAGGCATTCCAAATAATCCAAATATTAGAATAGGATCTAAAATAATATTAACAATTGCTCCTGTCCCCTGTGTAATCAAAATATAAGAAGTCTTGCCTGTAGACTGCAACAATCTTTCCAACATTATTTGCATAAATATCCCGATTGAAAAAACAGTACACACAAACATATATTGTGATCCATAAGTCATTATTTGAGCATCATTCGTCTGTCCTGCAAAAAAACTTTTTGAAAATATTATCCCGAAAATCGCAAATCCAACGTAACTCATAATGGCCAAAAAAATACCATTCAGTGCAGTTAAGTTGGCTTGTCCAAACTTTTTCTCACCTAAACTTCTTGATAAAAGTGCATTAACACCAACACTCGTACCAACACCAACTGCAATCATAAGACTCTGAATTGGAAATGCTAAGGATACTGCAACCAACGCATTCTCCCCTAACTTTGCAACAAATATACTATCTATAACATTGTACATAGCCTGTACCATCATTGAGATAATCATAGGTAACGACATTGATACCAATAATTTGTTAATAGGCATTACGCCCATTTTGTTTTCTTGTACTTCTACTTGCTTATCCATTAAGTAGTTCCTCCTATTTTGTCGAAAAAAGACCTCATTCTATTTTACGTTACATAAAATTTTTAGTCAAGAACAGTTTTTCCTATAAATATTTGATTTTGTTCTATAAAAATTCACACTAATTACTGAATATTATTTATGTTCATGCTATAATTGAACTCGTATATTTTTATATAATATCAAATAATAATTACAAACGGTTATTGGAGAAAACAGATAAATGAATAGAACTTTTACTTATAAAATAGAATTAAAATATAATAACTTTCAAATAGGTGATTTTCTTAGAGAAAATGGTTATTCACGTCATGTTATTGTGCACCTTAAGCAAACGGAAAATGGCATTTTATTAAACGGTGAATGGGCTTATGTGACGGTTATTTTAAAAACTGGCGATACCTTAATACTGAATATGATTGAAGAAACATCTTCTGAAAATATTATTCCCGTCAAAATGGATTTAAGCATTATATATGAAGATGAAGACATCATCGTTGTAAATAAACCTGCTAATACGCCAATTCACCCTTCTCAAAATAATTATGATAATTCACTAGCAAATGGATTAGCTTATTACTATAAAGAAAAAAATCTTCCTTTTGTATTTCGTTGTATCAATAGACTTGATCGTGATACAACAGGTCTTGTTCTTCTTGCTAAAAATATGTACAGTAGCTGCATTTTATCTATTATGGTTAAAAACCGTGAGATTCACCGTGAATATCTAGCTGTTGTGGAGGGAAAATTAGATCCCAGCGGAACCATCAATGCTCCCATTGCACGAAAAGAATCCTCCATTATAGAACGTTGTATAGATTTCTCAAATGGTCAAGTTGCAATTACTCACTACACACTTATAAAATATAATAATGATTACTCTTTAGCTTCCATTATTCTAGAAACTGGGCGTACCCACCAAATACGTGTACACATGAAATACCTTGAGCATCCCTTACCTGGTGATTATATTTATAATCCAAATTATAGTCATATTGATAGACAGGCACTTCATTCACACAAACTTAACTTTATTCACCCTATAAGCAAAAAAATAATGGAGCTCACTGCTCCATTACCTTCTGATATAAAATTGCTTATTGACTAAGAACAAATCTAAATTTGAAGACACTTTTGCTCCCACGCAGGTCGCAAACTTACAAATTACATTGCTTTTATTCTAGGAACTTCATCAACATGAAGATATTTACTAATACATTTTATTAACAAATCATGATCTGTCACATGATCCAAACCAGTTATAACAACTGCACCAATTACCCCAACCTCTTCTACACGAATTGGAAATCCACCACCACAAGCTGCATAATCTTTCGCGTTAAGTCCCCAGTCTTCTAATGTTTCTTCTGATCGCTGTAATAACATAGCGGCATAAAGGCTACTTTTTTCAGTTACTTTAACAATATTAAATTTACGATCCATCCATTTTTCATTTACTAAATTAGTTCCATCAAATCCATGCTGGAATACGGTGTAACCACTGTTTAGTTTAATACTTGTTGCAATTGTTACATCAAGCTTCTTTGCTGCTGTAACGATAATATTACCAAGCTCCCACGCATCATCATTTGTAAAATGAGAAAATTGTAATATTTCTTCTTGCATTTCTAATACTTTAATTGCTTCATCCAATGTTAAATTCATAAGTATTCCTCCTCGCTTTATATGATTATTAGTAACTATTCAGTACCTTCATAGTTACCGCTACGCGATGCACACAAAATGCATGAAATTGCATTTTGGCACTACAAAACTCGGGTTTTGCTTAGCAAAACACCTCGCGTTTATGGGTACTGAATAGTTACACATAGGTAACTATTTCACTCTATCTGGAAAGCCTACCTTGCGCTGAACTTTACGAAGTGTCTTAGTGGCATAATAATTGGCCTTCTCTGCATTATTTTTAATTACACCATCAATATAGTCTTTGTCCGTTAAAAGTTCTGCATGCTTTGTCTGCATTGGTTTCAAACAATCCACGACACTTTCGCCTACAGCTAATTTAAAGTCTCCATAACCTTTGCCATCAAATTCTTTTTCTACTTCTGCTGTTGATTTCCCTGTTACTGCACAATAAATATCAATTAAATTTTTTACGCCTGCTTTATCTTCTGAATATATTACTTCACTACCCGAATCTGTTACTGCTCGTTTAAATTTACGAATAACAGTATCTGGATTATCCATTAAATATATGCTTGCATTTGGATTCTCATCTGACTTAGACATTTTCTTAGCTGGGTCTTGAAGCGACATAATCTTTCGACCTACTTTTCCCATATAAATTTCTGGAACAGTAAAAGTGTTACCATATATTCCATTAAATCGTTCTGCTATATCTCTTGCCATTTCAAGATGCTGCATCTGGTCAATTCCAACTGGAACTACGTCAGCTTGATATAACAAAATATCAGCCGCCATTAATACTGGATATGTGAACAATCCTGAGTTAATATTATCAGCATTTTTTGCCGATTTATCCTTAAATTGCGTCATTCTGCTTAGTTCACCCATATAAGTATAGCAATTAAGAATCCATGAAAGCTCTGCATGTGCGGATACATGGGATTGATAATAAATACAGTTTTTCTCTGGATTAAGTCCTGCTGCAATATAAAGTGTAAGAAGTTCTCTTGATCGCTTTCTTAAAACTACTGGATCTTGTCTCACCGTGATGGAATGTAAGTCAACAACACTATAAAAGCATTCATATTCATCACTTAAATTTACCCAGTTTTTTAATGCACCCAAATAATTACCTAAGGTCAAATTACCCGTTGCCTGCATTCCACTAAAAAGTACTTTCTTATCACCGATCATTTTAATTCCTCCATTTATTTACTTAAAACATTATTTGCATTCATTGAATGTATGTTTCTATTCTGTGCTCCCTGATGTATTACATTGCAAAAAGCTTTTTCCATAAGTTGCGTATTTGGACATGTAGTGCCTTTTATTTAATTCGGAATTCGAACTTTCTTCTTAAATAAAAAAAAGACACATCCGTAAAGGGACGTGTACTACGCGGTGCCACCCAAATTTAAATATATATATCATACCTATATATTTCTTTATCCTCTATAACGTGAGGTCACGGCTTGGATACTTATTCAGATAACATTAACTATCTGTGTTCACCTTGCATCTCCCAAATCCATTCCTTAACCACTTCATACTGGTTTTCACCTACCCAGTTCTCTGTAAATCCATAATGTTAAGTACTATTTTTGTTCTACGACTTTGTCTATGTTTAGTTTACTATTTAGAACAATAATTGTCAATTATATATTTATTCTTGCTTGTATCAAATAGTTACTGTTGTTACTGTTCATACAGTAGCTTAACACTAGCTGTTAAGCTACGTAAGAAAATGATTCGACAAATGATTTCTGCTTCGCGTAGCGAATTTGCATGCAGAAATTATACGTTACTGTGAACGGAGTGAACAGTAACAAACTGTTAAACATATACACTTTCTTCATAATACAATATATGGTATAATATTTCAAACTATAAAATTATAGAAATTTTAAAATAATCTTTCTATTACAAATAAGGAGCGTTTACTATGGAAAAAATTACAAGTTTTACAATTGATCATATTAAGTTAATACCTGGTGTTTATGTATCAAGAAAAGATCCTGTTAGTGATAGTTTAATTACTACTTTTGATATTCGTATGACAAAACCGAATGGGGAACCCGTTATGAATACTGCCGAAATGCATGCAATTGAACATCTTGCTGCAACTTATCTTAGAAATGATAACGACTATTCTAGCAAAATAATTTATTTTGGACCAATGGGCTGTAGAACTGGTTTCTACCTACTTCTTGCCGGTGATTTCGAATCAAAAGACATTATTCCACTACTTACAGCTATGTTTGAATTTATCAGAGATTATAAAGATGAAATTCCTGGTGCTAGTGCGAAAGATTGTGGAAACTATTTGGATATGAACCTAACAATGGCAAACTATCTTGCTAACAAATTTTTAAACGAAGTACTTTACAATATTGATGAAACACGTCTTGTTTATCCAAACTAACCGTATATTTTTAACAGTATAGACGATAAGCAAAACAGCACCTGCAAATCATTGATCTGATTCATTGATCTGATTCATTGCACGTGCTGTTTTGCTTTTATCATATATTAAATGAACCAATTAATTCTTCTGTTTTAATTCGGGCATCACAATAATTAGCATTGTTGTGAAACAAGCTAAACCTCCAATAAAATTAGAAATTGGTTCTGCAAGAAATACTCCTGTTGTTCCAAGATGAAATACCTTTGGAAGTATTAATGTTAATGGTATTACAATAATTGCTTTTCTAAGTAGTGAGAAAAATACGGATTGCTTCGATTTCCCTAAAGCCACAAAAACAGATTGTCCTGAAAATTGTAATGACATCATAAAAAATCCAAAATAATATACTTTCAATGCAGGAATTGCTGCATTGACAAGGTCCGTATCACTATTAAATATTTGAATAAAAAATTCAGGAAATAGATTTATAATTCCCCATGCAAGTAAGGTATAGGAAATACAGACTGCAGACATAAATTTGATAGCTGTTTTTACTCTGTCATATTCCTTCGCCCCATAATTATATCCAATGATAGGCTGTGCACTGTTTGTAATTCCCATTACAGGCATTGAGATTACTTCGCGAATAGAATTAATAACGGTCATAACACCTACATACAAGTCTCCACCATAGTTCTGAAGCGTTGCATTACACATAATCTGAACGGCACCATTTGTAATTGACATAATGAATCCTGACAAACCTAATCCAAGAATTTTTTTTATTCTACAGGTATTTAATTTGAAATATTTTATTTGAATTTTAATTGTTGTCTTATTTCCAGTCAAAAACCGAATGATCCAAATTGCTGACAATGCCTGAGATATAACAGTTGCAAGCGCTGCACCTTGTATTCCCATATGTAATGCAAAGATAAAGATTGGATCAAGAATAATATTAGTAATAGCGCCTATCACCACACTAAACATACCAATTCGACCAAATCCCTGCGCATTGATAAACCCGTTCATTCCAAGCCCAATCAGTACAAACATAGTACCAAATAAATAAATAGTTAAATAGGAATTTGCAAATGGAAAGGTTGCATTACTTGCTCCAAAGAGATATAACAAAGGTCTTTTAAAAATAAAGATAAGCACTGTTAATATAACAGCAAAAAGTAATAAGACACAAAAAGAATTTCCTAGTATAAAAGATGCCTCTTCCTCATTTTTATTTCCTCTTTCAATTGAAAAAAGTGGTGTCCCTCCCATTCCAATCAAATTAGCAAACGCTATAATAATTGTAATAATCGGAAATGCCAACCCTAAGCCTGTAAGCGACAAAGTTGCATTTTCAGCGATTTTTCCTATGTAAATTCTATCCACTATATTATATAAAACATTAATAAACTGTGCCATTGTCATTGGAAGTGCTAAGCTTAAGATATTCTTAACTACACTGCCCTTCGTAAAATCACTTTTCATTCATTTAACCTCAATATATCTATTTTACAAAGCAAATCAATTTAATTTCCTTTGTTTCCTAACCGAGTATACTCTTTATTTAAATTTTTGTCATTATTTAAAGAAGAACAAATACTTTACCACATAATAGAACCAAGTGTCTGCTTTCAGACACTTGGTTCTATTATGTAGGTTGCAACGCAGCCCTTCCGATTCACATATTTTTTTAACATATTTCTTTTTATTGAATGTATCCACGATATAAATCAAATGCTGATGGTAATGCAAAATCTTCTAACTGTTTTACAGTAATCCATTTTAATTCTTGCGATTGATTTTGCACCATTTCTTGAACTAACTCTTCTATTTGTGCTAAATGTTTCTTTAACCATTTTTCTTCATTCTTCTTTGGTAAAATACAAATTTTATATCCATTCATGTGCCATTCAATATGAGAAAATATATGTTTTCCTTCTTCTAGCGATTCCACTCTTATATCAAAACTATATTTCTTGTTACTAACTATTGCTTGCAATACCTCTTCTATTTGAACAGTCGTTTTCTTACCTTCTAAACCTGGTAACTGCCACATACCTGCCAATAACCCTTTCGCATTTCGTTTTTGAATAGCAAAATAGTTAGTAAGTCTATTTTTCCTATCGTTCATCACATTATATTCAATCACGGGAACTATATCTTGTCTATTCTCTATGACTGAAAATAATAAAATTGTTTTTTCTTCTATTTTTCTAGGTTTCTTTGGCGTTTTAACTGGAAGCTGCATTTGATTTCCTTCTTTAAAGGCATTGCACAAATGCATAATAGGACATGTTTCGCAGAGTGGTCTACCATTTGGTATACATATGACAGCTCCTAATTCCATTAAAGATTGATTGAAATCTCCTGGTCGATCTTTTGGCATTATCTCTTTTAGATCATTCTCTAATTGTTTTTTAACAGAAGCTTTTGTAATATCATCAAAGCTTCCTTCTAATCGTTTGGCAACTCGAAGCACATTTCCGTCCACCGACGGTACTGGAATTTTATAAACATTAGAAGCAATTGCGCCAGCAGTGTAAGAACCTATTCCCGGAAGTTTAAGCAGTTCTTCATAATCTGCTGGAAGTTCTCCATTATATTCCTTCATAATCATTTGAGCCGCTTTTTGTAAATTACGAACTCGATTATAATATCCCAGACCTTCCCACAATTTTAACAATTTATCTTCTTCGCAATTTGCCAGCGTTTCTATATCTGGCAGTGCTTCTACAAATCGATCAAAATATGCTTTCACGGCCTCCACCCTCGTCTGTTGTAACATAATTTCTGAAATCCATATATAATAAGCTTTGGGTTGGATTCTCCAACGTAATTTTCTGGCATTACTGTCATACCATTGTAATAAATATTTGATTGTTTCACTATAATTGTATTGCATTTAACTCTGTATTCCCTTCTTTGTTGTAACCATCCAGTCATTTATTGTTACAATAATTTATCTTAATATATAGAATACCTCTATTTCACTTTTAAAAATAGAGGTATTTTAATTCCATATTAATTTTTTTGATATTTATCTACTAAAAATGTACAATCTTTATATGGTATCACAAATTCTTGTATGCCTACTGCATGTGGTGACACAATGCCTTCACTGCAAATTACAACTAACCCTTCATCCGATAAATACCAGGACGTATCTGTTAAGACATCACCTATGCTATCTTCATAATTATCAAATAAACCTGACGATTGTTCTGATTCTTTCATTAATTTTAATAAGTAATCATTTATAAGTGTTGTTCCTTGATCAACATTTGTTAATATATCTTTTAATGTCAACAATTCTCCAGTTTGTATATCAAAATTTTGTGCATTGCGATATGCATTAGGATGCGCACCGCCCATATCTTCATAGCCATCTTGAACTATACTTATAATAGAATCAGTGACTGCACGTTTGGTATATTCATTTCCTAATCCATATCCGTTCCAATACTGTAAATCTGTATCTGGCATTGCAATATTATCTTGAGCATCTTTGATATATTCTTGAATTAAGTCCTCTTCTTGCTTTTGCGCATTAATGTAATAGGCGTTAATCTTATCTGATGCTACCACATTTCCTGCAATTGTCACCGTAGGTGAATTTCCTGTTACTGTTAGTAATAATGTATTGTTGACATCTTTTTTTTCTTGTGATTTATCTTCAAATGTAATAGATACATCTGGGTTACTATCCTCTACTTCTTCACTTATACCTTCATTTGCATCTTGTTGTGTGGTATCTAATTGTGTTTCTGTATTTTCTTGCGCCTCTGCATTTTCATCTTCTTGTGTGTCTGTATCTACTTGTGTATTTTGTTCCTCATTTACTTGGGCACTCTCCGATGTTTCTTTGCTTTGGCATCCAACTAAGCATACACACATTGCAATACCAAGAGCTACTAGCACTGTTTTTTTCATAATTTCCTCCATTTTATTCATTTCTATACTTGTTCATAACTATTATATGTGAAACAGATATTATCATTCGTCCATCATTCTCATATCAATTATTTAACAAAATGCTGTTATACTTTATTTTGTTACTTGAATAGAATTATATACTCATGAAATACTTATAACAACTTACAATAATTTGCAACTTCTTACTTTTTAATAAACTTTATTAAATATTATTAAGTTTTAAAAATCTAATTTTAAACTTTTAACTACATCAATAATTTTTCTATATCAACTGCACCCCAACCTTGCCTATTTCTGGGTAATCCTAAATTGATTGCTCTGTCTTTCAATCGAATTTTGACATCGCGTGTTCCCATATCTGGATATTTTTCCAATAAAAGTGCTAAAGCTCCTGTTACAATTGGCGTAGACATTGAAGTACCACTTTTTACCGAATATGCCCTACTGTCTTTTGTATTCATGGAGTTGCATGAAGTTATATTCAACCCGGGAGCTACTACATCTGGTTTACATATACATGACATGGTAGGCCCACGTCCTGAATAATTTATCTTTGTTCTACCAAAAGCATCTTGCTTCCCATCATCTGAAGATCCAACCGTTATAATCTTTTTACTAATTCCTGGAGTTGTAATTGTACATCCTTGTGGCCCACTATTTCCTGCTGCCGCAACTACTACAATGCCTTGGTCCCATGCATTTTCAACACTTTCAATAATAGCTGACTTCTCATCTGCTCCAGTTCGTGGTAAGGTACCAACGGATATGTTTAACAATCTTATGTTGTACTTTTGTTTATTTCTAATAATCCAATCAATTCCTTTTACCACGGATTCTGTTTCGCCATTACCATCTTCATCTAAAATCTTAATCATTACAATATTACATCTAGGAGCCATTCCAGCATATTTTAAATTTGACAATCTACCACTTCCAGCACAAATACCCGCCACATGAGTACCATGTGAATTATTATCATAAATTCCAACTCGATTTCCAACAATATCTTTAAAACCTATTATTCTATTCTCAAAATCAGGATGAGCACATATACCTGTATCCATAATGGCTATCGTAATGCCTTTACCTGTTATATTTTCCTTTAATGCATAATTATAGTTCATCTTCCTTCTTACATGATTCACTTGAGTTCTCCATCTGGCTAATTACTATATACTATGATGAATTCACTAAGTTTGAAACAAAGTTAGATGAATAAATCTGGCTTGTATTTCATAGATTCTTATTAAAGGAAATCTATTTTCACATCGAAATAGCTTGGAGGTTACAATGGATAATCAACTTAAAGCAAGTAAAATAATAGGTATTATTTTCATCATTTTTTTAGGTACTCTCATGCATTTTGTATATGAATGGTCTAATTACAATACGATTGTTGCATTGGTTGCCCCAATCAATGAATCCATCTGGGAACACTTAAAGCTCTTATTTTTTCCTACTTTATTATACTCAATCATAGAATACAATAGAGTCGGAAAAAATTATTCTAATTATATTACATCTATCGCTTTTGGTCTAATCATTGGATTATTATCTATTATCGTAATTTACTATACTTATACCGGAATCATTGGATATAATATTTTTATCATGGATATTTTAATCTTTATTGTTAGTGTAATTCTTACTCAATATATAAGTTATTACGTTTTAACAAATAATTTATTTACGCAAGTATCTTCCACTACTTCCATACTCCTATTAATTGTTATCTTGCTTATGTTCATTTTATTTACTTTTAAACCACCTATGATTGAGTTATTTAGGGATCCTGTTAATTCTACTTACGGTATTGTTACAAAATAAACAACAACAAAAAATCAAACGACTATTCTTTCATCGTTTGATTTTTAATACTCTATTAGTAATTGGCAACTATTCAATACCGTCATAGTTACCACTAGGCAATTCACATACATTTTATCTAAATTCATCCATAATATCTTTAACATGTACTATTTTTTCTTCTCTATACACATTGTCACCACAAAACAAAAGACCATTATCAATATCTCCAAGCGCAGCTTTAATCAACGCTTGCGTAATACAATATGGTGCCGTAGCAGGATTACAAGCTGATAAACACCTTTTACAATTTGTAATCTTCTCTGGCGTATGTTTTAATTTTTCTAAGAATGGATTGTTTATTGCTCTACCTGGCATTCCTACTGGACTCTTAACAATAACAATATCCTCCTGTTTTGCATCGATATACGCTTGTTTATATTTAATATCTGCATCACACTCATGTGTCGTTACAAATCTGCTCGCAATCTGTACCCCACTTGCTCCAAGATTAAGATAATATTCTAAGTCTTCTCTTGTATAAACGCCGCCTGCAACAACGACGGGAATATTTTTCTCATACTTTTCACCATATTGATTCACTAAATTTATGATTTTCTCAATTTCTATATCATATTCCTTTTGGTTAAAGTTCTCTAATTGTTCCAGCGAAAAGCCTAAATGTCCACCAGCTCTTGCACCTTCAATCACCACTAAATCTGGAGATTCATGAAATTTTCTATCCCACAACTTACAAATTACATCTGCTGATTTTAATGAACTCACAATAGGTGCAATTTTTGTTTTTGAACCTTCTATTAGCTTAGGTAAAATAGTAGGCAGTCCCGCACCTGAAATAATTAAATCAACACCTGCTTTTACAGCTGCTTTTACATATTTATCATAATCTTGGGTTGCAACCATAATATTGACACCTATAATTCCACCTTTAGCGATGTCTCTTGCTTTTCTTATTTCTTCTCCAATTGCTTTAAGATTGGCTTCCAACGGATTCTTATCAAAATCTGGATTTTTAAATCCTATTTGTGCTGTCGAAATAATACCTATCCCGCCTTCTAATGCAACATTACCGGCAAGACTTGAAAGGCTAATACCAACACCCATGCCTCCTTGAATTACTGGAACTTTAGCAACTAATTCTCCAATTTTTAACGGTTTAATTTCCAATATTTTCCCCTCCACTACATGCTCCTAAAGCGATTATATCTTTCTTCTACTATCTCATCCTCGGTTAATTGTTGATATTTATATAAAAATTCACTAATATTATAGTCAAAATAGTCCTTTAACTTGCTTAACGTGATTACATCTAGCTTCTTTGGTTCTGGAATCACTTTATCCACAATATGAAGTTTTTCCAAATCATTTGCTGTTATTTTCATCACTTCCGCTGCTTCATCTGCTCTTTTACTATCTTTCCAAAGTATAGAAGCAAAACCTTCTGGTGATAAAATGGAGTATGTAGCATTTTCCATAATCCATACCTCGTTTCCAACTGCTAATGCTAAGGCTCCTCCACTTCCACCTTCTCCAATAATAATACTAAGTACTGGAACCTTTAAACCTGACATTTCCATTAAATTTTTAGCGATTGCTTCTCCTTGTCCTCGTTCTTCTGCTTCCAAACCACAGAAGGCACCCGGGGTATCAACAAAGTTAATAATAGGTCGATTGAATTTTTCAGCCTGTTTCATAAGACGAAGTGCTTTTCTATAACCTTCTGGAGACGGCATACCAAAATTTCTTTCTATATTTTCCTTTGTATTTCTACCTTTTTGTTCTCCAATCACAGTTACTACTTTGCCATTTATAACTCCAATTCCACCTACAATTGCTTTATCATCACCAAATAATCTATCTCCATGAAATTCTTCAAATTCGTCGAAAATTTCATTGATATAATCAAGTGCTGTTGGTCGATCAGACATTCTTGCTATTTGAACCTGTTGCCAGGCAGTTTTCTTTTCCTGTTTTGCAGTATTTTCTTTAAATTTCTTATTATCGAAATTACTAATCTGATTACTATCAATACTTTTTGTAGAAGTATGCGCCTTCATTAGCTTTGCAAGAACATCCTTTGTTTCTTCTCTTTTAAGTATTCTATCTACGAATCCATGCTCTACTAAAAATTCTGCTCTTTGGAATCCTGCTGGAAGTTTTTGACCAATCGTCTGTTCAATTACTCTAGGCCCAGCAAAACCAATTAAAGCTCCCGGTTCTGCTAAAATAATATCTCCAAGCATAGCAAAGCTAGCAGTTACTCCTCCCGTAGTTGGATCTGTAAGTACTGTAATATATAAAAGTTTTGCATCCGAGTGTTTCTTAAGAGCTGCCGAAGTTTTAGCCATCTGCATAAGAGAAACAATTCCTTCTTGCATCCTTGCTCCGCCAGAACATGCAAATATAACTGCTGGAAGCTTGTCACTAGTAGCTTTTTCAATCATTCTAGTGATTTTCTCGCCGGTCACATATCCCATACTTCCCATTAGAAATCCTGCATCACATACACCTATAGCGGTTTTTTGTCCATGAATCAATGCTTCACCTGTGACTACAGATTCATCTAAATTCGTTCGCTCTTGGAGACTTTCTATCTTTTCCGTATAACCCTTAAAATCGAGTGGATTAGAGTTTTCTATACCGATGTCCCATTCAGTAAAGCTTCCTTTATCCGTTACCATGCTGATTCTTGTCTTGGCATCTATTCTAAAATAGTTTCCACACTTATTACAAGTATGATTTCCATTTACAATGTCTTCCGTATATATCATATTTTGACATTTCGTGCATTTTCTCCACATTCCCTCTGGAACATGTGGTTCATTTACAAGTTCGTCTCTTACTGATTTAACTGGTCGATCATTACTTCTATTTATTGTAATATATGTTGTTTTCTTAAACTTTAACATATGTTTATCTCCTAATCTCATATACCTGCCAGGCTTACAACTGTTATCCAACTATACTGTTACTATGCACAGAAATTATGAATTCTGCATGATTTCGTGCTTAAAAAATTCGGGTTTTCTGTGACCTTCGCTCACAAAAACACTTCGCGGTCGCAATTGCTAAATAGTCACACTATACTTCCTCTAAATTACTATCACTTTCATTAAATGTTTGACTTATAAAATCAGTACTAATATTACCACTTTTGAAATTTGAATTACTTATAATTTCATATTGAAAATCAATATTAGTTTCAATACCTTCGATTACAAATTCTCCCAGTACACTTCTCATTTTATTTATTGCCATTTCTCTATTTTTATCATGCACAATTACTTTTGCAACCATAGAATCGTAAACTGCTGGAATTGTGTATCCGCAAAATAATGCGGTATCAATTCGAACCCCTTTTCCACCAGGGAGATGTAAATTTGTTACTTTTCCCGGAGATGGTCTAAAGTTCTTTTTTGGATTTTCTGCATTGATACGACATTCAATTGAATGTCCCTGTATACGAATATCCTCTTGCTTGAAACTTAATGGCTCACCCATTGCTATTTTAATCTGTTCTTGTACTAAATCAATCCCAGTTATTGTCTCAGTTACAGTATGCTCTACTTGTATTCTCGTATTCATTTCTATAAAATAATAACTTCCATCTTTATCTAACAAAAATTCAATGGTACCTGCATTCTCGTATTCTGCTGCCCGAGCAGCCTTAATTGCTGTATCTCCCATTTTTTTTCTTAATTCTTCGTTTATAGCTATGGAAGGTGATTCTTCAATTAGCTTTTGATGATGTCTTTGTATCGAGCAGTCTCTTTCGCCTAATTGAACTATGTTCTTGTATTTATCTGCTAATATTTGAAATTCTATGTGTCTTGGACGTTGTACATATTTTTCAATGTACATTGTGTCATCTCCGAATGCATTTACTGACTCAATCTGTGCTGTATTAAATTGACGTTCAAATTCCACTTCATTTTCAACAATTCTCATACCTTTTCCGCCACCACCACTGGAAGCCTTCACGATAACTGGATATCCAATTTCATTAGCAAAATTCACAGCTTCTTTTGCACTATATACTGGTTCTTTTGTTCCTGGAACAACTGGTATATTAGCCGCAATCATCGTTTTTCTAGCTTCTGCTTTGTTTCCCATTTTATTGATCACACTAGCCGATGGTCCAATAAAAGTTATTTTACATTTTGAACACATGTCAACAAACTTGCTATTTTCAGAAAGGAATCCAAAACCCGGATGAATGGCATCTGCTTTGGATGCGATACATGCACTTATGATTCTTTCCATATTTAAATAACTGTCTTTTGCTGGTGCAGGTCCAATACATATAGCTTCATCAGCTAGTTGCGTATGAAGCGCTTCTTTATCCGCCATTGAATAAACTGCCACAGTTCGTATTCCCATTTCTCTGCAAGCACGTATAATTCGTACTGCTATTTCACCACGATTTGCTATTAATATTTTGTTAAACATCACCATGCACCTCTTTTTAACCTATTACAAATGTCAATTCTGCTATTACTGCAACTTTTCCATCCACATATGCTTTGGCACTTCCAATACCAATAGGCCCTTTTTGTTTTATTATTTCGACTTCTAATGTAAGTACATCACCAGGAACTACTTTTTTCTTAAATTTAGCTGAATTGATAGCTCCAAAATATCCAATTTTGCCTTTGTTTTCTGGAACACTTAACATAACAACCGTTCCAACTTGAGCTAGAGCTTCAATAATCAAAACACCCGGCATAACTGGTTCTGCTGGGAAATGTCCATTAAAAAATGGCTCATTATAAGATACGCATTTCGTACCTACCGCTTTGATTCCTGGTTCTAATTCTTCAATTCTATCAATCAATAAAAATGGCTGCCTATGTGGAATAATATCCATTATCTCTTTTATACCTAGCATGTATTCCTCCTATTATGCAATTGCATGCACCAATACTAAATTTGAAACACTTTCCTTACTTATACTTTTTTAATGCGAAACAATGGCTGGCCATATTCCACCATATTACCATCTTCTACTAATATTTCTTCTACAACTCCATCATATTCACATTCAATTTCATTCATTAATTTCATTGCTTCAATAATTCCAATCACTTGTCCCTTTTTCACCTGATCTCCTACTTTAATAAATGCTGGTGAATCTGGGGATGGTGCATTATAAAATACACCTATTAAAATTGATTTAACTAAATTTGCTTCATTTACCTTCTTGGTGTTTGAATCAGGTATTTGTTGTTGAACCACTTTTGGTCCTGCTTCTGTTGCTACTTGCACAACGTTGGTTGTCGTATTTTTTTCTAATACAAGTTTTATTTTGCCTTCCTCAAATACAAGATTTGTAATGGAAGAATCTGATACTGCATTGATTAACTTTATAATGTTATCTAATTCCATTTTCTATACCTCACTGTATTTTTTTACTAAAATACTTGCATTGTGTCCACCAAAACCTAATGAATTACTTAATGCATATTCAATTTGGACTTTTTCGCCCTGTGGCATATAGTTTAAATCTAATTCCTCATCCTTTACTTTGTAACCAACAGTCGGATGAATATATCCTTCTTCTATTTCTTTAATACAAGTAATGAACTCAACTGCTCCAGCTGCTCCTAACAAATGACCTACCATTGATTTTGTTGAATTAATTTTTATATCAGATGCATGGTCACCAAATGCTAATTTAATTGCTCTTGTTTCAAACAAATCATTGTGATGTGTGCTTGTTCCATGCGCATTAATATACATAATATCTTCTGGTTTAATTCCAGCTTCGTTTACAGCATTCATCATAGCCCTTGCTGCACCTTCTCCATCTTCTGCTGGTGAAGTAATGTGGTAAGCATCACTAGTTGTACCATAGCCTACGACTTCTCCATAGATTTTAGCTCCACGATTTTTAGCATGTTCAAGTTCCTCTAATACAACAATACCAGCTCCTTCTCCCATGACAAACCCACTTCTCTCCTTATCAAAAGGAATAGAACAACGAGTTGGGTCAGTAGAATTAGAGAGTGCTGTAAGAGCAGCAAATCCACCAATACCTATTGGAGTTACAGAACCTTCCGTTCCTCCTGCTATCATGACATCGGCCTCACTACATTGAATACTTCTATATGCTTCTCCAATGGAATTTGTTCCCGTTGCACAAGCTGTTACAACATTGATACTCTTTCCTTTTAATCCAAACTGTATTGATACATTTCCTGCTGCCATGTTAGAAATCATTAATGGTACAAGTAACGGGTTAATTCTACCTGGTCCTTTTTCTAATAATTTTGAATGCTCTCTTTCAAGTGCTTGTAAGCTACCAATTCCTGAACCAACTGAAACACCTACTAAATATGGATCTTCCTCTTCCAGATTTAATTTAGAATCTTCTATTGCTTCTTTTGTAGCAGCTACTGCATACTGGCAAAACAATTCCATTCTTTTTGCAGCTTTAAAATCCATATAATTCTTGCCTTCAAAGCCCTTTACTTCTGCGGCAAGTTTCGTTTTAAATTCGCTAATATCAAATTTAGTAATTTCACCAAAGCCTATTTTTTCTTCCTTTATGCCTTGCCAAAACTCAGCTACATTTAATCCAATTGGTGTTATTGCACCCATTCCTGTTATTACTACTCGTCTCATAACCTACTCCTTTTCTATACAAAAAAATTGCTTTGTAAGGAACCCATTACCTTATACTGAGTAAACCATTACATTGCCATTCCACCATCTATATTAATCACCTGTCCTGTAATATAATTTGCTTTATCAGATGCTAGAAAACATACCATATCTGCTATTTCTTTTACTTCACCAAATCTACCTAATGGAATCTGACCAGTTGCAATTTCTTTTACTGACTCTGGTAGGTCGACTGTCATCTCAGTATTAATAAATCCAGGTGCTATAGCGTTTACTGTAATTCCTCTGGATGCCAATTCTCTTGCTACTGATTTGGTTAAGCCTATTACACCAGCTTTCGATGCACAGTAATTTGCCTGTCCTGCATTTCCAAGAACTCCTGATACAGAAGAAATATTAATTATTTTTCCAGCCTTTTGTTTTAGCATCTGTCTGGAAATATGTTTGATACAATTGAAAGTTCCTTTGAGGTTAATGTCAATAACCTGATCAAATTCTTCTTCTTTCATTTTCATAATAAGATTATCTCTTGCAATCCCTGCATTATTCACTAATATATCAATTTTTCCATGTTCTACAATAATTTCTTTTATTAAATTAGCCGAAGCCTCAAATTCACTTACATTGCACTGATATGCCTTTGCATTCCCGCCAAACGATTTTATTTGTTCAATCACTTCTTGTGCTTTTTCTTGTGAACCATTATAGTTAACTGCTACAAACGCACCTTCTTTTGCTAGCGCAATCGCAATTTCTTTTCCTATTCCTCTACTAGCACCTGTTACTAATGCTACTTTTTCTTTTAACATTTTATCACTCCTGTCATGGTAAATATTAAAGTTCACGTTACTATTGCGTCTTTCATGATTTAATGTTACTTTCCTAAATGTTAGCTAGTTTCTCTAAATCTTCATATTTATCTATATTAATTGCATTTACTTCTTTATTAATTTTTTTAATAAAACCACATAGTGTTTTTCCAGGTCCTATTTCAATAAATGTATCCACTCCATCTGCTAACATTTTTTCAATACTTTGTTGCCATTTTACAGAAGAGGAAACTTGTTTTTCTAACAATTCAATTACGGATGCCTTATCCACAACATAATCTGCTGTAACATTGCTCACATATGGTATTGTCACTTCGTTTATATTGACATCTTCTAGTACCGCTCTAAGCTTCTTTCCGGCACCTTCTAGCATCTTTGAGTGAAAAGGCCCACTTACATTCAGCTTGACCACTCTCTTTGCTCCTGCCTCAATTAAAGCACTTCCAGCAGCATCAACTGCTTCTTTCTCGCCTGAAATCACAATCTGTCCAGGACAATTATAATTTGCAATTTGAACTAAACCTTGAGTATTACTACATATCTCTTCAATCTTATCTGCAGCCATTCCTAATACAGCAGACATTGCACCGCCTACTGGTACGGCCTCTTGCATAAAAGCGCCTCTTTTTTGTACAATTTTGTATGCATCTTCAAAGCTTATTACGTTTGACGCAACAAGCGCACTATATTCCCCAAGACTTAATCCAGCACACACTTGTGGCTTTATGCCTCTAGTTTGTATTTCTTTCAAGATTGCACTACAAACTGTGAGCATTGCTATCTGCGTATATTTTGTAATATTAAGATCATCATTTTCTTCAAAGCAAAGCTGTGCCATATTAATATTCCCTATTTCACTTGCTTTATCAATTAACTTCTTAGCTTCATTACTATTATCATAAAAATCTTTTCCCATTCCAACGTACTGCGCACCCTGTCCTGGAAAAACAAAAGCTATTTTACTCATTGCATTATCTCCTGAAATTTCGACATTTATTTTGATTATCAAAGCATTATCCTAAAAAATTTAGTACAAGCGGACAATTCGAACTTGAATCATAACGAATATTCACTCCGCTTCACTAAAATTTTACTTGTTTTATAACCCTAAAAGTTTGTTTGCTTCATTCATAATTTCTTCTATAATTTCACTACAAGTCTGCTCTTTTTTAATTAAACCAGCTATCTGACCTGCCATTACGGTTCCATCTATCATATCGCCTTCAATAACAGCCTTACGTAGTGAACCCAGTGTCATATATTCCAGTTCTTCAAAAGAAGCACCTTCTTGTTCTAGTCTCTTATATTCTCTTGTCATTTTATTTCTAAGTTGTCTTACTGGATGACCTGTTGATCTTCCAGTTACTTCTGAGTCAATATCCTTTGCTTTAATAATACGCTGTTTATACTCATCATGTACAACGGCTTCCCTCGCCACAACAAAACGAGTACCTATTTGGGCCGCCTGTGCACCTAACATTGTAATTGCAGCAAATCCTCTTCCATCTCCAATACCACCTGCTGCTATTACAGGAATAGTAACTGCATCCACTACTTGAGGAACTAACGTCATAGTTGTTTGTTCTCCAATATGACCGCCTGATTCGCAACCTTCTGCAACTACAGCATCTGCACCATATTTCTCCATACGTCTTGCTAGTGCTACTGATGCAACAACTGGAATAACCTTGATACCAGCATTTTTCCACATGTCTATATACTTTTCTGGATTACCTGCTCCTGTTGTTACTGCCGAAATTCCTTCTTCTACAACAATTCTAGCTATTTCTTCTGCATGAGGACTTAATAGCATTATATTTACGCCAAATGGCTTATCTGTCATCTTTTTTGCTTTACGAATTTGTTCTCTTACTACATCTGCCGGGGCATTGGCTGCTCCTATCAATCCAAATCCACCTGCATTTGATACTGCTGCTGCAAGATTATGTTCTGCAACCCATGCCATTCCCCCTTGGATAATAGGAAATTCTATCCCTAAAAGTTCTGTCACTCTGGTCTTCATATTATTCAACGCCTTTTTCTTTTAAATAATCAATAACTGCTCCTACGGTAGTTAGTTTTTCTAAATCCTCTGATGGAATTTCTACAGAATATTCATCTTCAAGTGCCATTACCAATTCAAATAAATCTAATGAATCCGCTCCTAAATCTTCTTTAAATGAAGTTGACAAAGTAACTGCGTCTACCTGTGCGCTTAATTGTTCTGCTATAATTTCTTTCATTCTTTCTAACATTTTAATTTCTCCTTTAGTTTACACATGTTTTGATTTACAAATAGTTTGATATCCAAAGTATATATATTTTTTCAATTTTTGTCAATAATTATTTATTTATTTTTAATCGTATTCAATTACTTCGTTACTGTTCTCTCCCAATGTCATTTACTTAAGGAAGATTTCTACCTTTTAGTGGAGATCTTCTTTTTTACCCTTAACTCAAATTTTTTAGTTAAAATATTAGTTGACAAAACATGAATATCCGGCAAATTTCTCCGAGGGTTTTTAAACCTGTAGGGAATTTCTAGGAATTCGTAATGAAACTACTTTGCTTGACGTGGAAGGTCTGATTGCACAAAATATTGAGCCTATCCGACCAGGTAGAACCTTTGCGCACCAGCATAGGTTTAAACTACCAATAAGCTTTTGCTATCGCAATTAACAAAAGTTTATCTCTAATATAGTACATATTCAGACGAAAGCAAACCCTTTTTTAAATAGATTGAATTTCGTTTTATTGTTATGCTCTTTTTTAACTAGGATAACAGTAATAACATTCTGTCAGCTTGTATTTCCGTGATTTGTATTTGATTTTTATTATTTTTCAATAGTCTTTCTATTTTCTTACGTTAAGTTAATAGGCGTCACTACGCTCGAATGAGCTTCAAGTTCCTATTTAACCTTAAGTTAATGACATTGATTCACTCCGTTCACAGTAACATTACTTCTTTCAACTCACCACCACTCATAAATCAACCGTTCTACAAGTAATAATTAATTATTTCTCCTAACATAGTAGTGCCCACAACTTCATAAAGTAATCGTACTAACTAAAATTTTATGTAAATTCAAGACCAATACTCGTAGCTATTCAAAACCTTCACATTTGCTGCCACTCCTCTATTTATTGTAAAATTTATACACATCACTCCTCTAGATATAGACAGTATTCCTCGATTACGTTCCTACTTTTCTTGTCCATCCGATTTCTAGCTTATGTATTATTTTAAGAATAACGATTTGTACTATAAATCGTTTCAGTCCCTCAGTTTATACACCTATTATGACTTCATCTGACTCCCTCCCTAAACCTTTTTCGACCATATCATATGACATGTGGGTAGGGTCTCCCAGGGTAAGGTTTGCGGTATGTTCTGTAAGAACGTATCGCTTTAACACTAATCTTTCATTCCACAACCTCTTGATTTACAACTTCGGTTTACGTTTACCTTTTGGGCTTAAGTTTGTTAGGCAACCTCACCCATCTAATCGCCTTATCAAGTTTCTGTTCGTAGGCTCAAGAATTTCGCTACACCACTTCCTTCATCCATACCATTACTAATACCAACTTGTGGTTCACTACACTTGGCGGTAAATACCTGTGACTAGACTTTCACTAGCTAGATTAGTGCCATGCCTGGCACACCTAAAAAGCTTTTATAGACATAACAATATCTATAAAAGCTTTCTAAAATTCTTGCTTATTTTATATTAATTTATTTTGCACAGTGGATAGTAATTCTAATACAGTTTGATTATTAGAATCATATTCCAGACATCGATTCAATAATTGAATCTCCATATTATAATCTTGCACTTTTTCCATGTCTTTCGCTATTTTAATCAAAGTATTTATGGAGGATGCTGCGTCAACACAAAAAAGTATAATTGCTATATCTATAGCAATATAAGATACTATATTTTCGTGTAAATAATCTATATCCTCTTCTAAAATTGTATTATTAATATACCTATTTATTATATTATTTAGGTTTTTGAAATACTGGATTAGGTCTTTATATTCATTCACAGAATCCAATACACAAACCAAATTATTTTTGTATTCATTCTCGCAAGTTGAAATCACTTGCATGGATAATTTCAATTCTCCGGTTGTGTCAGAAGCTTCTAATAATACATCCGGCCTCTTTGAGTAACATTCCATAAAATAGGTTTTAGCTCCCTCTATATCTTTATTTTCAAAATAATTTGCGAGATTTGCCTTCATTTCCTTTGTCTCATGTTTCTCTTCTGACATCCCTACCATACATTCATAAGGTTTTAATCCATTTGTATTAATCCAAACCATCAGTAAAAATTCTGAAATAAAACCAAATACTCTTTTGTGATAATCATCGTAGGAACTAGTATCAATTCTTTTTTGTACTTCTGCAAAAATGTCAAACAACCAAGACGAATACTCATCAAATAATTTCTTTGACGTAACCATAATATTTCCAAAGTAAGATTCATTTGAATGAACCAACCGTTCAAAATTAGTATAATACTCAGGATATTTCTCACTAATTACTTTACCAGTTTCAATAAGGTCTTTTATATTATGAGCATCATCATATCCATCATAATAGGTAAAATCATACTTTAGTTTTTTTGAAGTTATAATATCATAATTTTTAAGAATCTCTTCAAACTCTGACTCCTTAAACAATTTACCTTCTGCATTGATTAAATATCTTCTATAATGGCATACGCCTACATAATCTGTCGATTTATCGTTCTTCCAGATCCAGTATACGCCCGTAAGTTCACTATAATAACCGTTCATTTTGGAAATATTCTCACCTGAATTATCCCCTAAATATCCCAAATCACTTGATAATTCCCTACCAACCTGAAGTGGTATATACATCTTATCTGCAGGCTCATCAAATTTTTTATGAGTCATTGTAAATATCTTAACCGACATTGGTTGCCTCCTTCACCCTTCTACCCCATTTTGTTTTTGCATGTTATGTAATATTTTACCTCATCTAAAATCTGCTATCAACACTTTTGTCATCATACCACTTTTTGATGTATAAGAAAATATTTTTTGATCTCATCATAGAACAGAGTGTCTGCTTGCAGATACTCTCTCAGCCGAGAATGCTCAATAATAACAAAATAGACAACAACTTATGAAGTGCACCTCAAAAAGAATTTAGCATTTTGGGTGCGCTTCACATAATTTCTTATTGGTTTTTCGGTTTAACTGGAATCCATATCTCACTACGGTAGTCAGAAGCACTTAAATCTCCCTCTGTATACATTTCAATATTAATCCCAGTGGCAATCTCATATTCCTTATTATTGGGAAGCCATTCCGAGAAAATTCTTGTATTGACTGCTTGTAATGCTCCAGGCATAGGGCCAACACAGCTAAATATAGCCCATGTAAATGACGGGATTTCCATAACTTCAAATCCCTCTGGAATCACCTCCCCTTGGTAAGTGTCTGCAATTAAATACTTAAACGTATTACTTTTGCAATCACCATCGACGCAAATACCAAACATACCCTTGATTGGAGGATTTTCTTTTGAGCAGTATTTCTGACAAAATTCCGTCCAATACTTTGGAAGTTCCGCATATGCTGTTTCATTTACGAAATCCCTCGCCAATCCCAACACATTAAATCCTTCTTTCTTTTCAATTCTGTAATCCATTATCGTACCACCTTCCACAGTTATTTTTATGATGAGGCGCTGAAAAGACTGTAGTTTGTAACTTTTATACTTAACTTGACTAGGTAAAATTCCATGAAATCTGCTAAATGCTTTTGTAAAACTTTCTGGCGTTTCATAACCATATTTGTATGCCAAGTCAATAATTTTTTGATTCTTCTGCATCAACTCCATACCTGCCAGCGTCAGCCTACGATTTCTAATGTATTCTCCCACCGTATATCCTGTTAAGATTTTAAAGCCCTTTTGATAATAAAAGTTCGACATATGAACACTATTTGCCACATCTTCTGAAGTAATGTTCGCCAATAAATGATTCTCCATAAAGTCAATTGATTTATTTAATGCATCCATCCATTCCACTGTTTTCTCATCTCCTCTTTTCTATCATAAATCTATCAGTGAAAACTATCTTGTCATTTTGTGTTTTCATTTGTCTGTTATTAAACTTCTAACATTTATATAATTTCTGTAACTATTCAGTACCCTCATCGTTACCGCTACGCGATGTAAATATAATGGCATTATGGCATGTGATTAACTCGTAAAATTATGCAGTATGCATAATTTTAGCTTCGCAGAATAGTGGGTACTGAATAGTTACAAATTTCTACACTCATCAAGTATCCTATTATTAATTAATAAAATTTTATCACACTAATACTTTGGTGCATAGTAATTAGTAACTTTTATATAATAGGACACAATTTCCTATTGTACCAAATCGCTGGCGCGATGGCTAGCCTAGGTACGTGTTTTCCTTTACATTTTTTCTAATATAAAGTTTT
>JBGUEQ010000058.1:0-15930 GCA_041821265.1 Lachnotalea sp.
GGCAGTTTTTTCCTGATTTTCTATCCCACATAGCTCATCAACTCCCTTTCGCACTTCAAAAAGGTTACAGTAACCAAGTAACTATCATTGATTGAAATTTTAGAAAGAAAGGGAAACGATACGATGACAGAAGAAGAAAAACAGGCAATTGCTTTATTTAAGTACTCTTTAATTGCTCCACTGGTTGCCGGAAGTTCGATGGAATCCTCCAAAGAAGAATACTATCGCATAACTGCACAAAAAGAATACACCTTTCCAAACGGGGAAAAAACCTTTTATTCTGCCGGTACCCTAAAGAAATGGTACTGCGATTACACGAAACATGTTAGATGCCTTAAAGCCACTTACCAGATGTGATTTAGGAAGAAGCAGAAAACTTTCTGCAAGTGCAATTGATAAAATTTATGAATACCGCCAACAAATGCCCTACATAACCGTAAAAAAAATATACACCAAACTGATAGAAGAAGGATACCTGAATAAAAAAGATAGTAGCATCGACTCTGTTTACCGCTACATACGAAGTAACAGTGAGTTGAAGAACCGTATTCCCATAAAAGAATGTCTTTCTTTTGAGTTTGAGTATGCCGGCGATTGCTGGCAGGCCGATTCTTCCCATGGACCTATTATTATGGTAGATGGAAAAAAAGTTACTACATGGCTCATTTCTTTTCAGGATGATGCCAGTAGAATGATTGTACATGGAGAGTTTTTTGAACATGATAATGCAGATAATGTACAGTTATGCTTTAAAAAAGCAATCGCAAAATCTGGAAAACCAAGACGTATTTATCTCGATAATGGAAGCAGTTATGCGAATCATCAACTGGATTTAATCTGTGCAGAGCTTGGAATTGTGCTCATTCATACAAAACCATATCATCCAACCAGCCACGGGAAAATTGAACGGATTCATCGAACCATGAAAGATGGATGGATGAATGCCAACAACTGGAATCAGTGGTCGTCGTTAAACGAATTAAATGAAAGTTATCAGAATTTTCTGACAAAAGAATATACCAATTCGATACATTCTTCCTTAGAAATATCGCCAAAAGAACGTTATTTGAGAGATATCAAGCAGATTAAATTTGTAGAAAAAGAACAATTGGTGGCTGCGTTCTTAAACAGAACCACAAGAAAAGTTACAGCAACTGCTACCGTATCTGTTTTCAATACAGAATATGAAGTTCCACAGCAATTCATTCGTAAAAAAATAGAATTACGATATAATCCATTTGAAACATCCAGACTTTATATTTATCACGAGGGAAAGAAGATTGCAGAATCTATGCCTGTCAAAAAAGTTGAAAATACACAGCGAAAACGACAGGTAAACAATTATTATTCCAAGATGGATGAAGGGAGTGCTCATGTATAAAACTTATTGGGGAATGGAATTTAATCCTTTTGATAAAGAACAAAAAGGCAGTGATTATTATCATGGAACTGATTTCGATGAGGCAGGCCGGCGTTTGGAACATCTCAAAAATGTAAAAGGAATCGGACTGTTTACAGGCCATTCAGGATATGGAAAAACATGTGCCATACGAAACTTTGTGGAATGTCTAAACAAAAATTTATATCAGGTAATCTATATCCAGTTAACAACGGTAGGCGTAAATGATTTTTACCGTGATCTTTCCTTGTCTCTTGGTTTAGAGCCCTGTTATCGTAAGATAGATAATTTTAAGCAGATTCAAAACCGAATTTCCACACTATATCGCGAACAGCGTGTAACACCCTTATTCTGGATTGATGAGGTACAATATTTACACCATTCTATTTTAGCCGATTTAAAACTGTTAATGAACTTTGAAATGGATAGCAGGAACTATGCAATTATGATTCTGTCTGGACTTCCATCTATTAATTCTACGTTATCAATGAGAATTCATGAAGCACTTTATCAAAGAGTGGTGATCCATTACTCTTTTCAGGGTATCCAGCAGACAGAGATTGTCTCGTACATTAAGAGTCGTTTGGAACTTTGTGGTGTAAGCCAAACTATTCTGGAGGAAGCAGTATATGAGGTAATTGGAAGTTATAGCAATGGGAGCATCCGGAAACTGGATCATGTAATGCATACAGCACTTATGATTGGGTGTAGCAAAAAAGCCCAGGTACTAGACCGAGAAACTATTATGGAAGCAATCAATGAAGCAGAATTGATATAGGTGGTCAAAATGAATTATTTAGATAAAGAGCATGAAAGAAGATTTCATAATTTAATGGTGAAAGACAATACCTGTGATAGTGACAAGGAGAGACAAAGTCTGTTCTACATTCTTGCAGGAAATGGTGATTTATATCAAAAGAGAAATGCAATATATGATAATAAAAATCATTGTATTATCCCCCGTCAGTCCCTAAAAGAAGTGAAAATTGATTTATCGGGCGGAGCAAAGGCACTGGTAAAACTGGGTTTTAACCTATACAATGGTATGGATCAAAATGAGAGCAGTGTTTGTGATATATTTTGGAGTCTCGATGAGCAAAATAGAAAACTGGCTATCAATGCAATTAAACTAAGATTTATGTGATAGAAAAGCTGTGACGATGTCGCAGCTTTTTTTGTCCCCCAAAATCGCAAAGTGTATTCAGACGAAAATAAAGTGCAAATGTTGCAAAAATAAAGTGCTATTGGAGATGAAATATAATAAAGATATTTCAAAAACAAGGTATTATAATCTGCAAAAAAGTGGTGACGATAAAGTGCAAATCTACATGAAATCTGCCATCACTGTCCAGTCTCTTGTAAAGCAGGCAAAAACCGTCTTTGTCAAAATATAATGCCTTTATTGCATTGCACCGTTTTCCACAAAAGAGATACAGTGCATTTGCATATGGATCCATTTCGTAGGTATCACGTATGATTGCCATGAGACCATCAATACTACGTCTCATATCAGTTTTTCCGGTCACAAGAAAAATTTTTGCGATTCCGGATACGTCCCCTAACATATAAACTGCAACGCAGCTAATGTATTTTGAATCACTTCCTGTGTTGCATTGTTGGCAATCTCAACTGAGATTCCCTGAATATTGAGACGGATTGTAGCATCTGTCGTACGAACTGAAGTCATCGGTTCAGAAATGGCAGGTGTTTGATCTTCCACCAACAACGGAACTACTTCCTGAACATCATTTCTGGAAGATGATACTGTTAAGGTTTGCGTATCGGTAGATGGAACACAGGATACATCTACTGCAATATGGTTTCCATATTCCACTGTTTATTCCTCACCAGATGGAACGGGTTGGTATTGTATGCTCGAAAACGGAGACAGTGTACGATTATATTTTGCTTCACTTTACGACGAAAGAAGAATAATTTGTTGATAGTATAGACATATTATGATATGATATGTCTATACAAAAACATCAGAAAGAGGTGATATTATGGAAGCAGCAATTAGACCGTCAGCAGATTTAAGAAATCATTATAATGAAATTTCTAAGCAATGTAAAGAATCAAGAGATGCGGTTATTATTACTGTAAATGGACGCGGTGATACAGCTGTTATTGGATTACAGGATTATTATCAGATGAAATCCGAACTGGAATTACTCAGAACACTTGCAGAAGCGGAAGATGATGTGAAAAATGGAAGAGTAGCACCAATGCAAGATTCGTTTGACGATCTTCGTGTATCTTTACTGGAAAGGAAGAATGAATGAAGTACAAAATCTTACGAACGGATAAGGTAGAGGAGCAGCTCCGTGAAATTATATTCTATATTGCAGATGATTCTGGTAATGTAGATATTGCACTGGGATATCTGGATAAGATTGAAACTGTAATCAATCGTCTTCAGGAGTTTCCAGAATCAGGGAGTATACCAAGATATACTATATTAAAAAAGCAGGGTTATAGAGTAATAATTGTTGAAAAGCATCTTGTGTTTTATAAAATAAACGAGGTAGATCAGACTGTTATTATATATTCTATTGTGGATAGCAGAAGAGAATATCGCAATTTATTATAAGAAGTATAAAATGCATTCAGTTCAAAACCTGGATGTTTTTTTGTCTGATGAAATGAGGTATTGCAGTGAAAATTGTAAGATGTAGAAAATGTAGGAACGTTTATTTGATATCAACAATACGGATTGTAGAAAAATTATCAACAGTGTATACAATTCATGAAGATGACGGATATACAGGTACCAACTTCACAAGACCGGGATTCCAACTATTATTACAAGATATAAAAGAAAAAAGATTAATTGCGTGCTAGTAAAGGATTTATCACGTGTAGGTAGAAATTATTTAAAGGTTGGCGAATATGTTCAGGAAGTATTTCCAGAGCAAGGGATTCGTTTTATTTCAGTAAATGAGGGGTATGATTCTATCAATGCAGCTACAATGGATGATGATATTATTATAAATTAAGCATCTTCGGGTTGAAATTGACCAAATATATAATGGAAGTGGTGACAGAAAACAGTGGATTACTATCTTTAAAAATCATTTGAATGTACAACAGATTAATCGAAAGATTGCAACACAACTTATTGACAGAATCTTTATTTATAAGGATGGAAGCTTGGGGGTAAGGTTCAAGTTTCAGGATAAATATGATGCTTGTTTTAGATTTATTTATAATGCGAAAGCTATAATGAATCCAAATAAGGAGGTTGCCAATGCCTAGATATGTTCGTGATGTATTAGATATTGAAAATTCAGCTGTGGAAAATCATACAGAGAATAAGGTAGTTGCAGCCCTATATGTGAGAAAATCACTAGATGATCAGGAGTCTCTTGCTATTCAGATTTGTATGCTCGAGGAATATGTACACAAATCTGAGGATATGTTCCTCTATAAGGTGTATTCGGACAATGGATTTACAGGTACAAATTTCGAAAGACCGGCATTTAGTAAGCTGATTGAAGACATGAAGCAGGGAAAGTTTAACACAATAGTAGTAAAAGACGGATCAAGATTAGGGAGAAATTATCTTGAGGCAGGTGCTTATATAGAGTCAGTATTTTCTACTTATGGAATAAGATTTATATTGGTAAATGATCATTATGATAGTGCTGATATTACTTGCAAGAAAGATGGAATATCCGTGCCCCTTAAGAATATTATGAATGAACAATATTCTAAGGATTTATCTAGAAAGCTTACCCCTGCATTTAGAGTAAAGCAAATGTCGGGAGCATTTATAGGAGGCCTTACAACGTATGGTTATTGAAAGAATGAAAATGATAGAAATAAATTAGTGGTTGATAAAGAGACTGCTCCTATTATCCGCAGAATCTTTCAAGGAAAAGTGGATGGAATGAGTGATGGTGCAATAGCAAAAGAGCTAAATGAGGACGGAATTCTATCGCCCTTTGCTTACCGCTATGCAAAAGGACTTGTAAGAGCTGAAAAGTATCGAGAAATGCCATGAAAAGAATTTGGAATCAATAAGAGAACAAATCATAATAGAAAGTCATGATGGGGAATTATTTCTTCGTAAGAACGGCTTGTTTAAAAAAATAAAAAGTAAAGTATCTGCTGTTATGAAAGCTGCTGCAAAAAAAATTATTGAAGTAACAAAAACAGTAATTGTCAAGGTGAAAAATGCAGTACATCATGTGATTCAATTTGTAAAAGATGGAGTCGCTTATTTTATAGAAGAAATTGTAAAACTAGCAAGTCAGGTTGCTGATGCGATAACAATCATATTTATTCGCATAGAAGTATTTTTTCAAGATTTAATGGAGTTTATAGGCTATATTTTAAATTGGTCAGATATAAAGGATGCAAGCCATTATATAGGAGAACTGTATAATGAAATGAGAAAAACTACAAATGCTTTTATGTTAGAACAAGTATCACAGTTGGATACTGTAGTAGAAAAATGGGGGAAAGATGCACATAGTAATTTTGGAAAAAAATTACGGGGCAGGATTGTACGGTTTTAAATATGATAAGCTTAGTTCTAGCTCTTCCATTTACAATAATAGCAAAAACAGTAGGATTTAACTGGGAAACGGATGCATACAAGGAAAATTTATTAGAAGGATTATGGACGGATTCGAATCATTCAAGTATGAAAGAAGGAACACCAGCAAGCAAAGCAGCAAAGACATTCGCAATCATAGGACCGATTGCATTGGTTATACAGACCAGAATTTCGGTAGGGAAGTGTTGGTCTGGTGCTGTTGCGAAAGTACCTAAAACACTTAGTATTTTTTTGTTGAGTGTAAAATCTATATTGGGATTATTGGTTGCGTCCTCATGGATAACGCCTCTTGTCTTTTCAAATACGCAATCGGATCAAGCTGTAAATATATCTTTCATCGTAATGGTTACTTTACCAGTTTACTTTGATGTTTTACTATCATTGCTTGGATGCTTTTTCGATGCAAACTCAGATGAAATGACGATTATAAATTCAGATTCTAATATGTATTGCGATTTTTATAGAGAGCAGAAAGCTATTACTGATGCACAAGGAATGGGAGACAGTACTGTTACACTAATGAAAGATGCGGCTACAGAGAATATGGTGACTATAAATTCTGGCACATTTACAATTAATTTAAACAACAAAACTTGGACTTATAATAAAACAGTAACCTATTTTATGCTCAAACAGCAGTCACTAGGAGAGATTACTATCACAAATGGAAACACAACTGGTGGGGTTATAAGTCAATTGGGAGGTACATTAATCATTGGTAATGTGGTACTCAGTAAAGATAATTCTGAGGTGTTGAGTGAAGGTACGTTAGAGGTTAATTCATCTGCTAATGCAATAGATAAAGAATTAACTTTTAAGATTGTATTTTGGTATAGAAACATCTATCCAATGGCAATTGAAGAGGTTGCAAGCGGAAATGTTGATATCAAAGGAATTGTAGTTACATGAATTTTATATAAATTTTACAATAAGATGATAGATACAAAATACAATTTTTATTATAATGAAGTTGTAAATTGAATGGTTCTATAAAATGTGCTAAGAAAGGTGCCAATGGAAAAAAACTACATCGTAGACACAAATGTTTTGATTCAGTCTCCAAATGCATTGGAGTGTTTTGAAGATAATTTTGTCATTATCCCCATTGTGGTCATTGAAGAACTAGATTCCTTAAAAAATGCAGAAGGCGAAAAAGGTGTTAATGCAAGATCGGCGATTCGATATCTTGAAAAATTACGTCAAAAAGGAAATTTAATTGATGGGGTCACACTTGAAAATGGTGGAAAAATTAGAATTGAAAAGAATTATATTGATGTAAAATTGCCAGAGGATTTCCCAGAACATAAATCGGATAATCGTATTTTAAAAGTGTGTGTAGGTTTATCCCAAAATAATGATAAAGTAGTTCTTGTTACGAAGGATATTTTGCTACGTATCAAGGCACAAATTTTATCAATACAAGCAGAAGATTTTACGACAGAACAGGTGGCAAGTGAATACTCTCAGTATGAAGGAAGATGCGAAGTATTTGCATTAGAAGAGGCCTTTGGAAATTTCAAGAAAAAATCGATTAGCTTGGAAGATGTATATTTAATGAATGAAGACGGTGTCAAATTACCAGTAGATCTTGTTGTAAATCAGTTTATTGTGTTAAAAGCAGACCAATCGAACAAGAAGACACAACTAGGAAGATATGATGGTGAAAAAATTGTTCCACTGCTTTATAAAAAAAGTAGACCATATGGTGTAAAACCTAGAAATGTAGGCCAATATTTCTTGCAAGAGGCATTAATGGCAGATCCCAAAGAGGTACCACTTGTGATTGTAAAAGGTATGGCAGGGACGGCTAAGACCTTCTATTCACTTGCGGTAGGACTTGAAAAAGTATTGAATGCAACAAAGCCAGAATATAGAAAAATTTTGGTAAGTCGTCCTAATGCACAATTTGATGATGATATTGGATTTTTACCAGGAACAGAACAAGAGAAAATATCTCCTTTAATGAGACCAATTATTGATAACTTAGAACAACTTATTGATTCCAATGAGGAAGAACGCTACAAAGATGAGAAAGAATTAAAAGAAAAAATAGAAGAAGTTTTTGACAGAGGGATTGTAACTGCGGAAGCTATGAACTTTATCAGAGGACGTTCTTTTGTTCAAACCTATCTTATTATTGATGAAGCACAGAATATGACACCGAAACAGGTGACTGGAATCATAACACGTGCTGGCAAAGGAACAAAGGTAATTCTATTAGGAGACCCAAAACAAATTGACAATCCATTTCTGGATGAAAGAACCAATGGACTTAGTTATGCGGCTGAACACATGAAAGGAAGCAAATTGTGTTATCAGATTATGCTGAAAGCGGAGGAATGTGAACGTTCCGAATTGGCACTTGATGCAATTGTAAGGTTATAAATTAGTAGCAAAATGATATGAAATAGAATTTCTTCGCCTAAATCGTTGTTATGAAGCCATAGGCAAAATCATAACAAGTACGATAAAAATCCATTAGTATAGATTTGAAAAATTTGTATCCCCAACTATGTAAGATTAATTGGGGATAACAAATTTTTTTGATTTAGGAATAATTATTAATAGGAAAACATATATAGCATATATACCTAGAAGCTTGTATGAATATATAGTATATATATATCTGATTTCACTTAAAATGAGACTACTGATTGTATTTACTCAAAATTAACAGAATATTAACTAGAGCTTGATAGAGACAAAATCATTCAAGTGCTACAATTAAAAATGTAAATATTGGTAATGCAAAATTTGGAGGGTGAGATAATGAAAAAGAAAACTAAATTTTCAAAGTTATTATTTAGCATCTTTGCAACAAGTTTACTGGTTGTTTCTGTATATGTCCCAGCTAATACAGTATATGCTGAAAATTATTTAGACACAGCTCCTTACATACAACCAACACAGTCAAATGGGCATAATATTTTATTTGACAATACGCATGGACAAACTGCAGGGGCGGCTGATTGGGTCATCGATGGTGGATTTTCAGATTACGCAAATGGTTTGGCAAGTAAGGGGTATTATGTAACGGAACTGAGAAAAAATACACCAATTACCTATGAGGATCTAGAAAACTATGATGTTTTTATTATTCCAGAAGCAAACATACCATATAAAACAACGGAGCAAGCAGCCATATTGCAATACGTTCAAAATGGTGGAAGTATATTTTTTATAGCAGATCATTACAATGCAGATAGAAATAAAAATAGATGGGATGCGGTAGAAGTATTTAATGGATATCGAAGAGGAGCGTACTCCAATCCGACTTCTGGCATGAGTACAGAAGAAGCAACATCAGAAGCGATGAGTGATGTTGCTAGTAGTGATTGGCTTGCAAATAATTTTGGGGTTCGATTTCGATATAATGCGTTGGGAGATATTGATGCAACTAACATAGTTAATTCCGACGAGTGTTTTGGTATTACAGAAAATATTGATACGGTAGCAATGCATGCGGGTTCAACCATAGCAATATTAGATCCAACAATAGCAAAAGGAATCGTTTATTTACCAGATAACTTAACATCAAGTAGTAAGTGGCCAAATGCAGTAGACAATGGAGTATACAATGGTGGAGGTATAGCAGAAGGTGCTTATGTAGCAATTGCGAAAGTCGGTCAAGGAAAAGCCGCATTTATAGGTGATTCATCAGCAGTGGAAGATGCAACTCCTAAATATTTAAAAGAAGAGACAGGTGGTAAAAAAACTACATATAATGGTTACTTGGAAGCTGATGATGCAACATTGTTAATGCAGTTAACAAATTGGCTCTCAGATCAAGAAAGCTACACAAATTTCTCAACTACAGGAATTACGCTTGATTTGGCAACAACATTGTATGAATATGAAAGTCCAGCAAATTCAACAGAACCGCAAAGTGAGCCTTGGGCTGCACCATCGAGTGGATATAAATGGTATGATGCTACAACGTTTCAATCAGGTTCCTATGGTTATCTGTCAAATAGTGGAGGAGAAGATCAACCAGAGGAACAGACTTACAATATTGCAATTCCAACAAATATAGTGGTAGATCAGGAACTACCATTAACCATATATTTTTCAGGTCTTACAGCAAATACAATCTATGATAATTTTTCAGTAGGTGCTTATTTAAGTGGGGGCACACAAATTGGTAAATTTACTGATTTGAATGGAACCTATCCGAATGAAAATGGATATAGTGGTAAATTTTCAATTACGACAGATAGCAATGGTGATGCTTCAAAAGTATTAGTTTTTATGATAGATGAATCTTCAATAGGCACATTTAATTTACGATTAAGGCAATCATCAACCAATTTATTAACGCAAACTTGTACCATAACAGAGCCAACAAGCACATCAAGTGTAACATATGAAATGAATTATCCAACACAAATAAAAGCTGGAATGGAAACAGCAGTAACAATTAATATAAGGAATCTTTCGGCAAATGAGACTCTATCATCTTTGAAGATAGGAAGTTATCTCACAGGCGGAACCCAAATTGCTCGATTTTCAATAGATGGTTCCACTTGGACTAGTAGTTACGGATATTCAGGAACTTTTTCATTGACAGCAGATGCAGAGGGGGCTGTTTATAAAACAGTATTAATGAAAATTAATCCAAGTATAGTAGGAGATGCTTCATTAAGAATCAAAAAAGGTTCAACCAATGTACTAACGAAATCAATTTCAGTAGTTAATTAATCGCTTAAACGATTGATATAAAAAAATAAGAGGAGTATAACGTTATGAAAAGAGTTATGTCAGTAGTATTAGCAGGGATGTTATGTGCGGCTTCATTAACTGCATGCACAAATAAAGCAGACCAAGCAACAGCAACAAGCGAATCAACCAGTACAGCAGTTGCAGCAAGTAGTGAGGCGAATGCACCAACAAAAGAGACTACAACAGAGGAAACAACAACAGAGTCATCAACAGCAGTGCAAACAGAAGCAGAACCAATTTCCATTGACACATTAAATGTTTATTTTGTTCCTTCTAGAGAACCAGAAGAAATTGTTACAGCAACAGAACCTTTAAAAGATATGTTAAAAGAAGAATTAGCAAAAGAAGGTTATGAAGTTGCAAAGGTAGAAATTTCAGTTGGAACTACATATGAAGCGGTTGGGGAAGCCTTGTCAGCGGGTACAGCAGATATTGGATTGATACCAGGTGGAACCTACGTACTCTATGACGATGGGGCAGAGGTTATTTTAACAGCGACTCGTTTTGGTTTAAGCAAAGATTTTGAAAATCCAAAAGATTGGAATGATGGGAATCCTACAGAGGCATCTACATCACAGGCTGTTTCATATCGTTCGTTATTTATTGCTGGTCCAACTGAGAAGGGTCAAGAGATTGCTGCAAAGGTAAACGCAGGAGATGAACTTACTTGGGAGGATTTGGATAGTGCAAACTGGAGTGTTATGTCATCTTCCTCATCGGCAGGATATATCTATCCAAGTCTTTGGTTACAGGATAAGTACGGAAAAAGTATTACGGACTTGTCAAATGCAGTTCAGTCTGATTCATATGGAAGTTCTTTTGCAAGACTTGCTTCTGGACAGGTTGATGTATTGTTGACTTATGCTGACGCAAGAAGAGACAATGAAGAAAAGTGGACGACGGAATATGGTCGTACGGAATCAATATGGGCGGAAACAAATGTAATTGGTGTTACAGATGCTATTTATAATGATACCGTTTGTGTTAGTAAAACATCAGCAATTATGGATGATAAACTAAAGACCGCAATTGCGAATGCATTTATTAATATTGGTAATACGGATGCAGGAAAAGAAGTAATTGCTATCTATAGCCATCAAGGTTATCAAAAAGCACAGTCTTCTGATTATGATAAAGAAAGAGAAGCACAGAAGTTGTTGAAAGAATTAAGCGCTGCAAACTAAAAGTAGTCATTTGAGCAGGGATAGGTCATTCGACTTATCCCTACTTTAGTGAACGAGAAGGAGTATCAATGATAGAGTTTAAGAACGTTACTAAAGTATATGCGAATGGTGTGAAGGGACTAGATGATGTTTCATTACAAATTAAACAAGGAGAATTTGTGGGAATCATTGGGTTGTCAGGAGCGGGAAAGTCAACGCTATTAAGGTCTGTAAACAGAATGCATGACATAACATCGGGTGAACTTATTGTAAATGAGAAAGAAGTTAAAAATTTAAAGGGTTATGAACTAAGGAAATTCAGAAGAAATATAGGAATGATTTTTCAATCCTTTAATTTAGTGAGTAGAACAACAGTAATTAAGAATGTATTAACGGCTAATGTTCCAGATATGCCATTTTGGCGCGTATTACTTGGAGTATTTACTACGGAAAATAAAATAGCAGCATTGGAATCATTAGATAAAGTAGGTATTCTAGATAAGGCATACATTAGAGCAGATCAATTATCGGGAGGACAGCAGCAAAGAGTTGCGTTAGCAAGAACACTAGCACAAAATCCAATGATTATTTTAGCAGATGAACCTGTTGCAGCACTTGACCCAGTAACGGCAAAACAAGTAATGGATGATTTTAAGAAAATTAATCAAGAAATGAATATTTCAATTCTTATTAATATACATCATGTAGAGTTGGCGCTAAATTACGCAGATCGGATTATTGGAATACGTTCAGGAAAAATCGTTTACGATGGTCCAGCCAATGAGGTGACAAGCGAGGTGTTAGATAATATATATGAAGGTCAAGAGGTAAAGGAGGTAGTATAGTGGGAATTTATGATAATTTATTTAAACCAAAAAAAATGCTATTATCCAGTGGAAAAGTAGTAGAAGAAAAATTTACGAAAACTCCAATTATTTTATGTCTTTTAATTGCGGCAACTTATATTTCCGTTAAGATAACAGGTTTTAGTATCAAAACAATATTGCAAAGAGGAAACGAATTTTTTGTTATATTAGGTCAAATGTTTCCACCTAATGTAAGCTATATTACAAATATTTGGAAACCATTGTTTGATACAATAAAAATGTCATTATTAGGGTCTTTGGTAGGTGGAATTTTAGCCATCCCCTTTGCAATTTTGGCCGCAAGTAACATAGTTACGAATCGATTTGTAATAATTATAGTACGTTTGTTTTTAAGCTTAGTGAGGACACTTCCTACTCTGGTTACGGCTTTAATTGCTACCTATATTTTTGGACTTGGAACAATGGCTGGGACTGTTGCCATATTAGTCTTTACATTTTCCTATGTAGGTAAGCAATTGTATGAACAAATAGAAACCGTTGACATGGGAGCCTTCGAAGCAATGGAAGCGATGGGTTCAAACAAAAGTTATGCTTTTATATCATCCATTTTACCTCAGGTTTTGCCTGCATATATATCGATTTGTCTTTTTTGCTTTGAAGGAAATGTTAGATATGCTTCTATATTAGGATATGTAGGGGCAGGTGGTCTTGGATTAATACTAAATGAAAAAATTGGGTGGAGGGAATATGACAGTGTAGGAATGATATTGTTTATCTTATTTTTAACGGTAGTATTGATAGAATCTTTGAGTCATTACATTAGAAATAAATTAACATAGGAGGTGTATAAAATGAATCAAAAAATATTAGAAAAATATGAAGAAGAACCAAAACTGTGGATTGTAAAATTAGGAATTGTATTAGTAGCCTTAATTGTAATTGTTTGGTCTTCAAGTACAGTGAAGTTTACTACAACATCAAAGGGTATCAGTATCGCGGTAAATATCATAGCGGGAATTTTCCATCCTGATACCGAATTACTATTTGATTTTACGAATTCTGGTGTTGCCTATTTATTATTGGAAACAATGAGTATCGCGTTTTTAGGTACCATAGTTGGTGCTATCTTGTCAATTCCATTATCATTTTTAGCGGCAACTAATATTGTGGCAAAGCAAATTGCAGCAATTGGAAGATTATTGATCATGTCTATACGAACCATACCAGTATTTGTCTATGGACTTATGTTCATTCGTGTTACAGGACCAGGCCCGTTTGCAGGATTACTAACCATGTCGTTATGTTCGATTGGTATGGTATCAAAAATGTTTATCGAATGTATCGAAGATTTAGATGTTAGGATTCTTGAATCTCTAGATGCAGCAGGGTGTACTACTTTTCAGAAAATTCGATACGGAATTATTCCTCAGTTATTTTCGGATTTTATATCGACTGTTATTTATCGTTTTGATATGAATCTTAGAGATGCTACTGTTTTGGGATTGGTAGGTGCAGGAGGAATTGGAGCACCACTTATTTTTGCAATGAGTTCCTATCGATGGAACGAAGTTGGTGCAATTCTAGCAGGTCTTATTGTTTTAATACTTATCATAGAAGTGATTTCTACAAAAATTCGCGTGAAATTGGCAAGAGGATAATGATATGAAAAAAAGAATAAAAATATATTTCACTTCAGACATTCATGGTTACTTTTATCCTACTAATTATGCAGATAGAAAAGAAAAAGAACTTGGATTACTAAAGTGTGCAAATCAGTTTGAAAAGGATGGAAATACTTTAATTATGGATGGTGGAGATATCTTACAAGGCTCGGCCTTTACCTATTACTGTCAAAAAGAGTTACAATCAAATCAATCGATTGCACAGATAATGAATTTATGTGGTTATGATTATGTAACATTAGGTAATCATGACTTTAATTATGGTCAGCAGTATTTTGAAGATTATATTGATCAATTAAATGCAACCTGTGTTTGCCAAAATGTGAGTGACAAAAAGGGTGAAGGCTTGTACCCTTATGACATTAGAACCATGGATAATGGAATTCAAATTGGCATCGTTGGAATCGTAACCGACTATGTGAATGTATGGGAGAAAAAAGAAAATATTGATACTTTGTCTATAACAAACCCATTTGAAGCAGCAAAAAGAGCCTTGGAAGAGTTGAAAGATAAAGTGGATTTGACAATTTGTATCTACCATGGAGGATTCGAGAAAAGTTTTGAAACAGGAAAAATACTTTCAACTACGTCAGAAAACATAGCATATCGTATATGTGAAGAATTGGGGTTTGATTTGTTACTTACAGGACATCAACATATGTCTATGGGAGGAAAAAAAATTCATGGTACATATGTGGTGCAGCCAAAGGAATATGGTATGGAATATCAAATGATAGAAGTATTATTTGTTGACAAAAGATTAGAAATATGTTCACAAATTCAAAAAGCGAAAGGCGAATGTAATTTAGAAGTATATACTGCATTTTATAAAATCGAGGAAATGGTTCAAAAATGGTTGGATCAACAGGTTGGAAAACTGTCTAAGCCTTTGTTGCCAGATTATAAAATAAAGATGGCAATGGATGGAAGCGTAATAGCAGATTTTCTTAATCAAATACAACTCTTTTATTCGGGTGCACAAATATCCGCTACCAGTTTAGGCAATGACGTAAAGGGATTTCAGCAAAATGTAACAAGAAGAGATATCATCGCTACCTATCCATACTCAAATACATTAATTGTATGTGAAATTACAGGTATGGATTTAAAAAATGCAATTGAGTATAGCGCCCAATATTTTAATGTGAATGAAGCAGGAGACATTGAAGTGTCTGAACAGTTTTTAGAACCTAAAGTAGAACATTATAATTTTGATTTTTATTTTGGAATAGAATATCGTATCAATCCCCAAAATAGAATAGGAGAACGAGTCACTTTATTAAAGTATAAGAATAAAATAATAGCACCAAATGACATCTTTACTATTTGCATTAACAATTATAGAGCAAGTGGAGCAGGTGGGTATCACATGTATCCTCTATGCAAAGTGATAAAGGAAATTAATATAGAAATGGTAGAATTGATTTTAGATTATTTTGAAATTCATGCAGATGAAAGTATTAGGGAAGAATATAAATAGCCATGCAATAAGAGCACAAAACAAGAGCACAAAACAAGAGCACAAAACAAGAGCACAAAACAAGAGCACAAAACAAGAGCACAAAACAAGAGCACAAAA
>JBGUEQ010000058.1:16030-32234 GCA_041821265.1 Lachnotalea sp.
AAAACAAGAGCACAAAACAAGAGCACAAAACAAGAGCACAAAACAAGAGCACAAAACAAGAGCACAAAACAAGAGCAGTCAAGTTTAAACTTGACTGCTCTTGTTTTGCGTTTATATAGACAGATTTTTATTCATTTCCCAATATTCACTTGGTGTACACCCAGCATATCGCTTGAAAACTTGGCTGAAATAATGTGGACTGTTTTCAAAGCCAACCTGCTTTGCGATGTTTTTAATATTATCATTGTTATAGAGTAAAAGCAATTTTTGTGCTTCAAGCATTCTGATTCGATTTAAATATTCAGAAAAACGTTCTCCTTCTTCTTTCACAAATTGCTTGCTTAAGTAGCCAACGCTTATAAATAAATAATTTGCAGTAATCCATTTCAAAGATAAATACTCTACATCTAGATGATTGGTAACATAAGTTTTTAATAGAGAAATATAAGACTTATGTTTATTATCTGAGGAAGCCTGTACTTGAAGTGCTTTAGAAGGTATCACACGAAGTATTTAACATTAGAAATAATTCAATCGCCAATTTTTTTGTGGACTCTAGGGTTAAAACAGCTGAAAAAGTGGTAAGAAGTAATTCATCTAATTCTGTATCGCTTGTGGCGTTTTCAATTGCGCTACACAATTCGCGAAGTTTCCAAGGAGAAGTTAAATTGTTTCGAATTTCATGTACGCTAAGAGAAGCGTCAACACACAATATCTGGCTAAATTGAGATATTTTTTGAACAATTAAGTCAAACAGTTCATAGGTAGAATGAAAATGTAAAAAAGTAGTTTGAAAGGATACACATTGTGAAGGATATTGAAGCTCTTCCAGCGTATTTTGTAGTAAAGTCTGAAGATCCAAAGAATCTACATCTATAACTAATATAACAGTATTCTTTACTGAAATTGCCGGAAAAATAAAGTGATTTTGAATTTTTTTGACCATTAATGGTATTTATGTGATAAGTTTTCGCATTATCTGCTTGTAGGATAGTGTTTAAATCATGGTGATGTTTCATTGGGATAAATTTGTTCATTTCCTTGACAAACAATAAATTCAACTAAATCTGGAGTATAACCGGCATCGATTAAAGCATCCGAAATAATTTGATCCATATCGACATCAATATATAAAATTGCTAACTTGCGAAGCTTTAAGAATTTCAATTGTCTTATTTCTCTTGTACATAACATTGAATAATTTGCCGAAGCTCCTGAAGACCAAGAAACGCGTCCAGCATCATCAATTGGTTTTTGGTTAATCTGTTCTAGGTCAATTTTATCACTAGTAAAACTATTTCCCAGGGTTATAATAGTATCGTCCGTCACAAGCGATATGGACTTGATATAGCTGTTGGAAAACATATAAGTATAAAGTGCTTCGTAAACATTTCTCTTGGCAACGGCCTGTTTTTTGCTGTTCTTATTATCTATAAGATAAATTAGATTTTCTTGTATTATAGTATTAAAAATTACATAATTGGATATGTTATTAAGGGCTAACATATCAGATTCCACATTGGAAATCACATTATTTAAAAGTTGCGCATTTGTTTCGTACATATCGCTATCGTATTGTTTGGTAAAGATATGTAAATTAACTAAGTATGAGATACAAATAAATAAGAATGATAAGCAAATAATTAATGTGATTTTTTTCGAAGTGCTATATTTTGAAATATAGCAAAAACTTGTTTAGTTTTGTGCAAATATATTGCCCTCTATTCTCTTTGCTATACAAAATTAACAAATAAAAATAAAGGTATTTCGAAACAAGTGTTAATATATCGTTTTATTTACCTAAAAAAAGCCGTTTTTTGTATTTGCTGATGTGTAAAATGTAAATATAATTACTATATCAATTAAATTTCTAGGAGGATTTGAAATGAAGAAAAAGATTATATCTATGTTACTTGCACTTACTATGGTTTCTAGCTTATTATCCGGGTGCAGTAAGAGTACCAATGAAACAGATACAACAAAGGATGCTTCAACAGATCAAACAGCAACTACAGATGCAACAACAGACACAACAACAGACAGTGGAGAAAAAGTTACATTAAGTCTATGCTGGTGGGGAAATCAAACTAGAAATGATTTGACACAAAATGCGGTTAATCTATATATGACACTTAACCCAAATGTTGAGATTAAGGCAGAATTTACTGATTGGTCAGGATATTGGGATAAACTGGCTACTATGGCATCAGGAGGCAATCTTCCAGATATTATCCAACAAGATTATGCTTATCTAAACCAATACCAAGAAAGTAGTCAACTAGCAGATTTAACTCCGTTTATCGAAGATGGAACTATTGATACTGCGAATATTCCAGAGAGCGTAATAGAAAGTGGTTCTATTGACGGAACATGTTACGCAATGAGCTTGGGAAGTAATGCACCAATGATGGTATATGATAAAGAAATAGTAGAACGAGCTGGTGTTGAAATTCCTTCACAGCCAACTATTGATGAATTTTATGATATTGGAAAAGCTATTTATGAAAAAACAGGAGTTAAAACTTATTTTGATGGCGGAGTTAATATGATGCAAATTCTTGCTAGAACAACAGGTTCTCATTTATATGATGAAATTGTTGCAGGAACAACAACAACAGCAACCACCCATTTCAATAACGTTCAAAGATTCTCAGAAGCAGAATTTTCAATTTCACCAGAGTTATTAGTTGAAAAAAATCCAGATGTTGTAGAGACAAAACCTATTATTGACCAGACAACTTGGAATGATTTTTCATTTTCAAATCAATTTATTAGTATTTCAAATGCAGCTGAAAGAGATCTTGGAATTTGTATGTATCCAACAACAGCTGATGCAACAGTACAACCAGAATTTCTAAAACCAAGTATGTTTTTCTCTATTGCAGAAACATCAGAAAATAAACAAGAAGCAGCAAAATTCTTGAATTGGTTTGTAAATAGTGAAGATGCAAACAAGATTTTGATGGCAGAAAGAGGTATTCCAGCTAATACCGTAGTAGCAGAAGCCATTAAAGGAGATGTAGATACTGTAGCAGCAAAAGTATTTAGTTATATAGCAGAAGTATCAAAAATTGCAGAACCAATTGACGCACCAAACCCATCTGGTTCAGGTGAAGTAGAAGCATTGTTAAAAACGACTGTTGAATATGTACGCTATGGAGATTTAAATGGCGAGACCGCATCAGAGGAGTTTATTCCAGCCGCACAATCAATATTAGCAGAAGCTGCAAAATAATAAAGTATGAAGTCTGGAGGAAACAACATTGAAAAATAATAGTGCTATTCCGAAAAGAAAAAAGACTTTAGGTCAAATAATAAATAGTGAAGAATTTGCAGGATATGTATTTATCCTGCCCTTCCTAATTGGATTTTTAGCTTTTATTATTGTGCCGATGCTTTTATCTTTCGGATTTTCATTTACAAGATACAGTATTCTTGAAAAACCTACGTTTATTGGGTTGGAAAATTATATAAATATGTTCACAGGTGATCCGAAATTTTGGAAAACATTTGGAGTTACACTATATTATGTGTTTTTCTCAGTACCACTAAGATTGATTATGGCGCTTATTGTTGCTATGTTATTAGTGAAATCGACAAAATTATCAGGATTTTATCGTGCAGTTTATTACTTACCATCTATAATTGGTTCAAGTGTAGCAGTAGCTATTTTGTGGAAACGAATATTTGCAAGTGATGGTGTGTTTAATGCATTGCTTCTTTCTGTCGGTATTAATAGTGGCGTTGCATGGCTGGGACGTTCAGATACGGCTATTTGGACATTGATTTTATTAGCAATCTGGCAATTTGGCTCTTCCATGTTGATTTTTTTATCAGGATTAAAGCAGGTGCCTGTAAGTTTATATGAATCAGCTACAGTAGATGGAGCAAATGGGATTCATCGGTTTTTTAAGATAACATTACCAATGCTTACCCCTACTATATTCTTTAATTTAATTAATCAAATTATCAGCGGATTTATGGCATTTACACAAAGTTATATTATTACTCAAGGAAAGCCGAGAGACACAACATTGTTTTATACGGTTTACATGTATCAAAATTCATTTACCTACAGTAAACTTGGATATGGCTGTGCAATGGCATGGTTTATGGTATTGTTTGTAGGCTTGATTACCTTGATTTTATTTAAAACTCAAAACAAATGGGTATATTATGAATCGGAAAAGGAGTAAACTATGAAAAATTACATATCTAAAAAAAGTATTGCAAGAGTAATTTATCACGTGTTTACATTCCTATTTGCATGCGTAATGATTTATCCGTTGCTTTGGATGGTAATGGGTTCATTCAAAAATACAGCAGAAATATTTAAGTCAGCAGCAACGTTATTACCTTCTGCCTTTAATATAGAAAATTATACAGTAGGTTGGAAAGGTTTTGCAGGATATACATTTGCAATATTTTTTAAAAATTCTTTTATTATTGCGGGAATTTCAACTATTGGAGCAGTATTTTCTTCTGCTATTGTTTCATTTGGATTTGCACGATGTAACTTTAAGTTTAAGGGCTTTTGGTTTGGGTGCATGTTGGTAGCTATGATGCTTCCATTTCAAGTTATTATGATTCCGCAATATATTCTATTTAATAAAATGGGATGGGTTGGTTCTTATTTACCAATTATTGTTCCACAGTTTTTTGGACAAGGATTTTTTATCTTTTTGAATTTACAATTTATTAAAGGAATTCCAAGAGATTTGGATGAGGCTGCATTTATGGATGGATGTAGCATTTATATGATTTTTATAAAAATTATTTTACCACTTATCAAGCCAGCATTAGTAACAAGTGCAATTTTTTCCTTTATGTGGAGATGGGATGATTTTCTATCACCTTTGATTTATTTGAGTGATCCATTGAAATATCCAGTAAGTTATGCCTTGAAGATGTTTGCTGATCCAACTGCAGGTTCAGATTGGGGAGCCATGTTTGCTATGGCAACATTGTCATTACTACCAATCTTTATTATATTTTTAACGATGCAAAAGTACTTAGTAGAAGGTATTGCATCAACAGGTATTAAGGGTTAATATTACATGTGTTACAAGGTTAATTAAAATTTTGTAGCACATTTTTTATTTAATAGGGACGTTCTATGAACGTCCCTATTAAATAAAAGGCACCCCACGCGCCCAAGTGTCTGCAAGCAGACACTTGTTCTATACTGTGTGTCCAGCGAAGCTGGACTACACTAGCCGGTGTAAGTCCGGTCACGGTAATCGCCAGTGAGCCGTGTAGCCAAACTCGGTGCGGTGCAGTAATGTAGGGTGCTAAGCGAGTGGGTAAAGTAACTTCGTAAGGAGTGCGAGCAATCATGCAGACCGCAACATTAAGTGAATTCTGCCGTATCGTTAAAAAAAGGTCTCTGAAAAGAGAACAAAGGGAAGTCGAGCCTTGAGTATATGGGCGAAGACCATGGAAAGTGGGAAGACACTGGAAAGCACCACTGAGGAATCCCTCGGTATATAGGAAACGGTATGTATGAAAAGTGTAGTTCGGAACTGGAGAGACCCTACCTGCCACCCAAAGGTAAAATTGACACGTATAAGCGAAAGTGAAATCGTAATCATGGCAGGAGGGAGTCGGAGGGGTTCATAGTACCGAAAATGATAATGGAACAAAACATTATTTAGGAAAGGAACCCTACTTCATTCAAGTTTGTAGAGAGGGTAAGTGTGAGGGAATGTCATGATGACTAACAACTCCAAAGAAAAAGTACGACGACTTCAAAACAAACTATATCTAACAGCCAAGAAATGCAGTAGTAGAAGATTCCATGAAATGTATGACAAGGTATATCGAGATGATGTGCCATTTGAAGCATGGAAAAGAGTGAAAGCAAACAAAGGCTCTAGTGGAATTGATGGTATTAGGATAGAAGACATAGAAAATGCAGGAGTAGAGAAATATCTGAAAGAAATACAAGAAGAACTCGAGCAGGGAATCTATCACCCAAGCCCAGTTAAAAGGGTTATGATACCAAAAGCAGATGGAAGCGAACGACCATTGGGAATACCAATAGTCAGAGACAGAATTGTACAGATGGCTACGAAAATAGCAATAGAGCCCGTATTCGAAGCGGACTTTAAGGACTGCTCCTATGGATTCAGACCGAAACGTAGTGCAAAGCAGGCGCTTGAAGTAGTAAGAAAGGCATGTAATAACAAAGGCTATTATGTTGTGGATGCCGACATTGAAAAGTTCTTTGATAACGTTAATCAGGATAAACTGATGAAACTGGTAGAACAAAGAATATCATCATCTGTAAAAACAAGAAAAGTGCAAACCATGCGTTAACACTATTACGGTATATCATGGAAAAATTGGATTTGAAGTTACACCGGGTAAAAACGAAAGTTATTTGTATGTGGGATGGTAAAGAGGGATTTGACTTCCTCGGACTACATCACAGAAGAATGACATCGGAAACAAGAAGAGGTGGAACATTTAAAGAGACATTCCAGTACCCAAGTAGGAAAGCCATGAAAAAGATGAAATTAGCCATAAGGACAAATGTTAATAGCAGAAGTCTGTTGGTAGCAAACGAGGAAGATTTGATAAAAACAATGAACCCCAAAATCATTGGGTGGCGGAATTACTATCAGACTAAAACAGATGGCAAATGGATGCAAGCACTAGACTGGTACATTATCTGTACTTATACAAGATGGTACAACAAGAAACATCAGAGACGGAATTATCTGTCACAGGTGGGAAAAGTCAGAACTATCATATACGACAAAGGTTTGCGAAAGATGACTGCATGACGTAAAGCAGCAGAAAGAAGGATGTCGGAAAGCCGTATGAGGGAAAACCTCATGTACGGTTTGATGAGGGGAAAGAGGTCTTACGACCTCTGACCTACTCTACAATGTGATAAATAACATTCGGATGTTGTTAAAACGTAACGGAGGAAAATATGAATCAATATAAAAATAGAATACAAACGATTTTGAACAGTCTAAGTGATTTGAGATACACGCAGACAGAGTTGGTGAAAGATATTTTTGTGAAAGAAGGAGACTACACTTTTACAGAAAATTATCAAATAAAGAAAGATACATTTAGAAATTTTCATAGGGGAGAAACCTGGGGAGGGACGGATCGACATTTTTGGTTTTATACCATTCTAACGATATCAGAATCTTATCAGAAAGAAACATTAATAGTTCAATTAAATATTGGAGCTACTGACATTTGGAATACGGATAATCCACAGCTCATTGCTTATGTAAATGGAAAAATGCGCTGTGCTATGGATTTGAATCACAATACAATTACGTTATCTGAGGATACAATAGCCAAAGAAGTCTTTGAGCTTTCGTTTTATGCTTATTCCAATAGTACGGACTTAAGTAATTTTTTTGATGTAAAGGTTTTAGTATCACACGCTGAGGTAGAAGAGCTTTACTATGATATGAGGGTGTTGTTTGAGGCAGTTTGTTTATTAAAAGATGATGAAATTCAATCATTTAAAACCATTGAATTGTTAAATCAGTGTATGAATCTACTTGACTTACGTTGTACGGATAGTAAAGAATTCTTTGATTCAGTTAAGGAAGCAAATCGTTTTATCAAACAAAATGCATATATTAAAAAACCGGAAAATTCGGATGTTGTAGTTCACAGCGTAGGTCATACTCATATTGATGTAGCATGGAAGTGGCAATTAAAACAAACAAGGTTAACCAAGCAGGAGAATTTTTGTCGATTTATGATAAAGCCTCAAAAAGAGAAGTTTTAAAGCAGGAGGAAATTGGAAATCATCTACAGGTTTTTGAAGACCGACCAGCTGAATTTGATGCTTGGAATATAGATTCGTTTTATAAGGAAAAAAGTTGGAATTTAGAGGATTTACAAGAGTGTGAAGTGTTAGAAAATGGACCAATACAGGGCTATATCTATTTGAAAAGGAAGTTTGAATCTTCCACGGTAGAACAATATATTTATTTTTATAATCATACGAAGCGTATTGATTTTAAAACAACGATTGACTAAAAGCAGCAACAACTTTTACTAAAGGTAGCATTCCCAGTAGATATTCTTAGTAATAAAGCAACTTACGAAGTGCAGTTTGGTAATGTGGAACGTCCGACTCATGAAAATACTAGTTGGGATGAAGCGAAATTTGAGGTGTGTGCACACAAATGGGCGGATCTTTCCGAATGCGGATATGGTGTAGGTTTATTAAATGATTGCAAGTATGGTTATGATATTCATGATTCAGTTATGCGACTTACATTAATTAAATCAGGTATTTTCCCAAATCCAGATGCGGATAAAGAGATTCATACATTTACTTATGCGCTTTATCCACACGAAGGGGATTTTAGAAGTGGACGAGTAATTCAAGAAGCATATGACTTGAATTGTTTATTATATGGAGAAATGATAAATGGTATGGAAAACGAGCTTTGGTAGAGGCAATTTCCCCATTCTTTAAAGCAAATAAAGTTTGGGAATGTGATTGTATGGAGCAAAAAGAATCAGAATTGGAATGTATGGATGGAACAATATATTTTGAAATAAAACTATATGAAATAAAAACATTACGAATAGACATGAAGGAGAAGAAGCAATGATATATAATGTGTTAGAATATGGAGCTATAGGTGATGGCATTATCAATGATGCCAAGGCTATTCAAACAGCCGTGGATGCATGTAATAAAGATGGAGGAGGTCGTGTCGTATTACCTGCTAATTATATATTTAACAGTGGCTCTATCCTCCTGAAATCAGATGTTGATTTTCATATAGAAAGAGGAACAATTTTAAAAGCAAGTGATAACTTAGAAGATTACTATCCATTAGCAAATGGAGGAAAAATAGTAGCACATGAATCAGGTTTGCCATCTTTTTTAAACAGTGAATATGCAGGTAGGCCATTTCATGCTTTTCTTACTGGATTTCATCAGCAAAATGTTTCTCTTACCGGTTTTGGAACCATAGATGCCAATGATAAAATATTTTATGGAACGAACTCTGGTTACCATATTGAGGGAACCTATTATCCACGTATACCATTTCTACTTTTAGAAGATTTTAAACATCTTACAATTAAAGATGTAACAATGAAAAATTGTGCGTTTTGGACGGTACATTTAGTTGGTTGTGATGATGTTTCAATTGTTGGAATTCGAATATTAAATAATTTACAAATGGCAAACTCAGATGGAATTGATCCAGATCATTGCACGAATGTACGAATCTCCAATTGCCATATTGAATGTGGCGATGATGCCATTGTTTTGAAAAATTCAGGTGATTATAAACTATATGGTCCGTGTGAAAATATTGTAATCTCCAATTGTACATTGATTTCGACTAGTGCTGCAATTAAATTAGGAACAGAGGGAGAATGTGATTTTAGAAATATTTTGGTAACCAACTGTGCGATTAGTAAAAGTAACCGTGGTATTTCCATACAAATTCGAGATGGTGGTAATGTAGAAAATGTAGTTTTTTCAAACATTACGATAGAAACAAGACGATTTTCACATGAATGGTGGGGAAGGGCAGAGCCAATTTGTCTTACTTCAATTGATCGAAAGCCAGGAGTGAAATCGGGAAAAATAAAGAATGTTACCTTTCAAAATATTAGCTGCATAGGAGAAAATGGGATATTTTTATCAGGAAGCGATGACAATTATATAGAAGATGTTCATTTTCAAAATGTAAGAGTTGTCCTATCGAAAAAGTCGAAATGGGAAATTGAGGGATACGATGTAAGACCGTGTCCAGGAGAGGGCATCATAAAGCGAAAGATATCAGGAGTATATTGCAATTATAGCAAAAATATTGATTTCACTGGTTTACGAATTGAAAAAGAGGATAGTATTTTGGATTATTATGATCAAGATGTTACTCTTTTAGAGGTGGAAAATATAATGGTAAGATAAAATATAACTATGAAGGTACTGAGTAGTTACGCTAGAATAATAGTTGAATCCGTTAATATAAGTAAGAGAGAAAAATACACCCAATTCAAAATAGGTGTATTCAAATGCATTGGGAGAGGGTGGAATTGTGGTTAACCATTACGATAATTTATCGGACACGGTTAAACTATGTTCTATGTATGACACATTATTAGCATGTGGATACAAAGGTTTTGTGGGTTATGAGTTATTTCCTTTGACTGATACAAAAACAGCAGTAAAGGCAATTATGCAGGAGTGTTAGTTTTGACAACATTAATATAGAAGAAAGAGTGTCAACTTGCAGACGCTCTTTCTCTTTAATAGGTTTGTAACTTGATGGATTTTCTTTACGGAAAAATTCCCTTGATTTCTTCCGCATACACAAGTTTACGTAGAGCAACAATATAGGCCGCCATTCTGAGTGTACAATTGCATTCCTTCGCGGTATTTAATATCTCAATGAATGGTTTTGTCATTAATTTTTCTAACATATCATTCACTCGCTCACGTTCCCAAGTAAGTTCTTGGATATTTTGAACCCATTCAAAGTAGGAAACAATAACACCGCCACTATTTGCAAAAATATCAGGTACCACGGTTATACCACGTTTTTCAAGAACAACGTCAGCAGCTTCACTTGTTGGTCCATTCGCTCCTTCTATAATATAGGAACATTTCACTTTTAACGCAATTGATTCTGTAATCTGATTTTCCAGAGCAGCAGGAACTAATACATCGCAATCACAGGTAAGAACTTCTTCATTTGTTATATGTATTACTTGTGGAGCATTATAATCTTTTAATAAAGCTTTTTCATGAGATAAAAAATCTGATATGTCATCAATATCCAAGCCATTTTCATGGTACAGTCCGCCAGATACATCGCTGATTGCTACTACTTTAGTGTCACGATGATAAAAAATTCTTGCTGCGTTACTTCCAACATTACCCATTCCCTGAATAGCAATTCGTGTGCCAGCAATTTCTTTTTTTGCTTCAGCTAGTAAAAGTTTTGTGCTAATAACAACGCCTCGACCAGTTGCTGAATTTCGACCACGAGAGCCTCCTAATTCCACTGGCTTGCCAGTAACAACGCCGGGACAAGGTTTTCTACTTAATTGGCTATAGGTATCAAGAATCCATGCCATGGTTTGAGAGTTTGTATTTACATCGGGTGCGGGAATATCAGTATCTGCTCCAATGATTGGTGCAATAGCAAATGTGTATCTTCTTGTTAAACGGCAAAGTTCACGTTGCGATAGTGTAGATGGATCTAGTTTGACACCACCTTTTGCACCACCGTAAGGAATATTAGCAACAGCACATTTTAGTGACATCCAGGTAGCAAGTGCTTTTACTTCATTTAGATTGCAGTCTTGGTGGTATCGGATACCTCCTTTGAAGGGTCCACGAATATTTGAATGTTGTACACGATATCCCTCAAATACTTTCACTTGTCCATCATCCATTTCTACAGGAAGATATACTTTGACTTCTCTTTGAGGATTTTTAATAATTTCAAAAATTCGTTGGTTTATATGGCCTATTTCCATAGCTTTGGTCATAACACTAATTACATTTTCATATGGATCGTAAAGATCTGACATAATCGTTCTCCTTCTCTTTTACGCACAATAAATTTGTTCGTATTGCTGTACATCAACACGAATGCAAGCATAGTTAATTTTAGATGTAAAGTCAATAATACATGGAGTATCCAAAAAAACTTTACTAAATTCGTTGGTAATAAGTTATTATATCTATTAAAACTAGACTTAAACTTAATATTATTAAGTGAAGTGGAAAGTCCAAATGTCATATTTCGAAAAATAGATTGACAAAAAGTATAGAAGATGATATTTCTTTTTATAGAGCGTTGTAAAGATTCAATCAGAAAAAATGATATTTTAATCAAAAGGGGTAGATTGATGAAGAGTGAAGAACTAGATCATATAGATATGGATATTTTAAATATGTTACAAATGGATGCAAGAATGTCATTGAAAGAAATTGCTGCAAAAGTATTTTTGTCATCACCTGCTGTTTCAGCGAGAATCCAAAATTTGATTAACAAAGGGTACATTGTAGGTTTTCATGCGCAGATTAATCCTATGTTATTAGGGTACCATATTAAAGCATTCATTAACCTTGAGGTGGAACCAATACAAAAAAAGGAATTTTATCCATATATTCGAACCTGTAAAAATGTGGTAGAGTGTAATTGCGTTACTGGTGATTATTCTATGCTATTGGAGGTATTGTTTCCAAGCACGGTAGAATTGGATCAATTTATTGGTGAATTACAAGCATATGGAAGAACAAAGACCCTGATTGTATTCTCTTCTTCAGTAGAACATCGAGGAATACAATTATAACAATAAATAGGTAGTAACGATTAACAATTTAGCTAGTTATGAATAAAATTGAATACAATGTAATTGCAAAGAGAAAGGAACAAAAATGAGAATTTTAGTTTATGATGTAATGGAGTTTGAAAAAGAAATATTGAAAAAAATAGCAAGTCAGACCAGTGATGAATTAGTTTGTAAAGAGTTTCATTTGACAATGGATACAGTGTTTCAAGCAGAAGGATTTGATGGAGTATCAGTATTAGGACATAGTCAAGTGACTGAAGATATCTTGGAAAAGATAAAAGAGTATGGAATTACACAGCTTTCCACAAGAACAATAGGGTTTGATCATATTGATGTTAAGAAAGCAAAGGAGCTAGGAATTCATGTGAGCCATGCTAATTATGAACCTAACAATGTGGCGGATTTTACAGTAATGATGATGCTTATTTTGTTAAGAAAAGCTAAAATATCAATTTGTCGCGCATTGGTTAATGATTTTTCGTTGGATGGAATTCAAGGTAGAGAAGTTAGAAACCTTACCGTGGGTGTAATTGGTACTGGAAAAATTGGAGCTACAGTTATTAAAAATCTGAGTGGATTTGGATGTAAAATACTAGCTTATGATTTGTATAAAAATCCCAATATAGAAGGTATTGCAGAATACGTTGATTTAGATGTATTATACAGAGAAAGTGATATTATAACGTTACATACACCACTGACAGAAGATAATTATCGTATGATAGACAAAGAAACAATTTCAAAAATGAAAAAGGGTGTGATTCTAATTAATACAGCGCGTGGTGGACTTATTAATACAGATGATTTAATTGAAGCACTTGAGACAGAATATATAGGTGGAGCAGGGATAGATACATTGGAAGAAGAAGCTGGTATTATTCATATTCGTGTGGGAACAGGAATAGTGAAAAATAGACAGCTATTATATTTGAAACAATTTCCGAATGTTCTTTTCACACAACATTATGCATTTTATACGGAAGAGGCAACAGAGTCAATGGTAAGATGCGGAATTGAATCCATTCAAAATGGTATCAATGGATGTCCAAATCCTTGCGAGATAATCATTAAATAAAGAAAAAAGTTTCTGATTGCAGAACTTTCCTATTTAGTTATAAACCAAATCAAATTGATATAATTGAATATAGTGGGGCTAAAATAGATATCATAATAAATGGTAACAATTCATTTATTATCTAATTTAGCCCTATTTTTTACATTAAGAAAGTACACTGAATAAACGTATTTATGCATATAAGTATATTAATTTACGTGAATTTTAAATGGATTTAACCATGAAAGGATAGAACACTTTACATGAATTTATTACAATAAGAGAAGAAGTGTAATTGTAAATAAATTGTATTTGTTAATAAAAATATTTTTTAAATATCCAATTGTTATAAAATATTAGTAATTTCTAAAGCATTATTGAGTATTAGAAACTACGAAACGATAAAAAGAATATAGGAGACTTATGGAAAAAAATAATTGCTATATTAACAGAGAAGTATCATGGTTGAAATTTAACAAAAGAGTACTTGAGGAAGCAAAGGACTCCACAGTGCCTTTATGCGAAAGACTTTCATTCTTATCAATTTTCCAAAGTAATTTAGAAGAATTTTTCATGGTTAGGGTTGGGACATTACAAGATCAAATGCTATTAAAAGAAAAAGTTCAAGATAATAAAACAGGCATGACAAGTAGTGAACAAATACAGGCCATTGTAGAGGAAACAACTAAGTTATGTAAAGAGCGAGATAGCGTATATGAAGAAATTATGGAGCAGATTTATACATATGGACTTAAACTAGTAAAATTTTCGGATTTATTAAAAAATGATGTGAATGATATAGAAAACTACTTTGATATGGAAATCGCTCCATTACTTTCCCCTATGATTGTAGGAAAAAAACAGTCATTTCCATTTATGGGAAATGGATTAATCTATGCAGTTGTTGTAATGGAAACCATTCGAGGTAAAGAAAAAATCGGAATTATTCCATGTGGGGGAAGTCAACTAAAAAGATTGGTGGCGATACATAAAAAGCAAGGAACTTATATGCTCATAGAAGAAGTAATTCTTCACTTTGTAACCAAAATATTTTATCAATACAACATTAAAGGTAAATCACTTGTTAAAATTACAAGAAATGCAGATATTAATGTTGCTTCCATTGAAGATGAAGACTTAAATTACAGAGATGTTATGGTGGAAGCAATTAAAATGAGAAAAAAATTAGCTCCTGTTCGACTTGAACTTACGCGTGAGTTAGATATGAAAGTTGTGCAGGTATTATGTTACAATTTGGGATTAAACCGATCACAGGTTTTTATTTCAAATGTTCCACTCAACATGGAGTGTGTCTCTGAAATAAGAGATACGCTAAGAGATAGAAGTGAATTATTTTATGCGAAACATATGCCGAAATGGCCATCCTATCTAGTGAGAAATAGTAGTATGATGGAACAAATAAAAAATAAAGATGTACTTTTATGTTTTCCATATGATTCCGTTAAACCATTTTTGTATATGATTCACGAAGCAGCCAATGATGACAGTGTTGTTTCAATAAAAATGACATTATATCGATTGGCAAAGCAAAGTAAAGTGGTTGAAGCGTTGATAGAAGCTGCTGAAAATGGAAAAGAAGTAGTTGTTTTGGTAGAGTTGAAGGCAAGATTTGATGAGGAAAATAATATTGAGTGGTCTAGAAGATTAGAAAATGCTGGATGCCAAGTCATATATGGAATAGACGGAGTGAAAGTTCATTCAAAGCTTTGCTTAATTATAAAAAAGCAAGACAATAAACTGGAATATATAACACAGATTGGTACCGGAAATTATAATGAAAAAACGGCAGAATTATATACCGATTTAACCGTAATAACTGCTGATTCCATTATCGGCTCTGAAGTAGCTAACATTTTTATGCAATTGGGACTAGGTGAAGTAGCAAGCCCACAAAAAAAACTTTTAGTTGCACCAAATGGATTGCAAAATAAATTAATAGACATGATAAATGAGCAAATTGAACTTGCAAAAGCAGGACAAGAGGCATATATTGGAATAAAAATTAATTCTCTTACAGATATCAAATTGATAAATAAGTTAATTGAAGCATCCCAAAATGGCGTGAAAATCGACATGATTATACGTGGAATATGTTGCTTGATACCTCAAGTTAAAGGTGAAACTGAAAATATTAATGTAATTAGTATTGTTGGAAGATTCTTAGAACATTCAAGAATATATATTTTTGGAAATGAGAACGATAAGATCTACATAGGTTCGGCTGATTGGATGACAAGAAATACGTTAAAAAGAATTGAAGTAGCGGTACCTATTATGAATCAAGAACTCAAAATTAAAATAAGAAAAATATTTATTGTGATGCTAACTGATAATAGTAAAGCGAGAAGAATGAATTCAAATGGAGATTATGAACGGGTAGAGAAAGGTGAGATGGAATTAAATTCGCAGGAAATATTAAGTTTAACAGTATAACTGTAAAGTATTTATGTGTATTAAAAATAAATATTATGAAACAATAAAGAAGGGGCTGTCGCACTAGCTGATTAAAATCAGCTGTGAGTAGCTCTATTTTTTTGAACCGTATTGAAACCTCAAAATTTTTTGCGCGTTCTTCTGATGATATTTATACATAAAAGGTGTGATAAATGTAAATGGTTTTTAAAAACATCAAAAATGGATATTAGATTTTTCGATTCTTAGTTGAAAAAGCTAGAATTATTATAAAATAGAGAATTTTGGTAAACTTAAGGGATACTAATGTGTTTTAATTAGCTTTTTTATATAATAGGAAAGTTCTACGAACTTCCCTATTATATAAAAAGGCACTACGTGCCAAAATGCGCACCTCGT